>NZ_JAUSXQ010000001.1:2107500-2810000 GCF_030816115.1 Chryseobacterium sp. W4I1 | reverse complement strand
TTTGTTGATTTTTTTTAATTATATTTGTTAAAAACGCATCTTATGTTTGAATTTCTGCAAAACTTAGAACCGCTTCAGCAGGGGTTCTGGTATACGGCCATAGCTGCCAGCTTTATCTTTCTAATTCAAACGGTTCTTACTTTTGTCGGAGGGAGTCATGGAGACGTGATGCATTCTGATTTCAGTGGTGATACTCACGCCGACAGCCCTTTTCAGTTATTTTCTTTCAGAAACCTGATCAATTTCCTTTTAGGATTTGGGTGGAGCGGTGTGGCATTCTATGGATCAATAGAAAACAAAACACTGCTGATCTTTGTTGCAGCACTTATTGGAGCAGGATTTATATTTTTATTCTTTATTCTTATCCTTCAGATCATGAAGCTTACAGAAGACAATACATTTAAGTTGGAAAATCTGATCGGTAGAGCAGGAGAAGTGTATCTTACCATCCCTGCAGATATGAGCGGTAAAGGAAAAATCACGATTTCTGTGAATGGAACCAGCCATGAGCTTCCGGCAATGACAGAAGAAAAAGAAAAAATTTCGTCCGGAGATTCTGTAAGAGTAACTTACATCTATGACAAAATTCTTGTCGTTTCAAAAATTTAATTTATCAACCATTTTATAAAAACTATTTATGGCAATACCAGGAAGTCTTATTTTAACATTAGTCATTGTACTTGTACTATTCGTCACATTTTTAGCCCTTATTTCGAGGTATAAAAGATGCCCGTCGGATAAAATTTTGGTTATTTACGGTAAAACGGGCGGCACCTCAGCGAAATGTATCCATGGAGGCGGTGCTTTTGTATGGCCGGTCATCCAGGATTTTGCTTACCTTGACTTGAAGCCAATCTCTATTGAGGCTAATCTTACGAATGCCTTATCCAGACAGAATATCCGTGTCGATGTACCGTGCCGATTTACCATTGCTATTTCTACAGAGCCGGATTCTATGGGAAATGCAGCTGAAAGATTATTGGGATTGGCTCAGGAGCAGATTCAGGAACTTTCCAAAGATATCCTGTTCGGTCAGCTTCGTTTGGTTATTGCCACGATGACGATTGAAGAGATCAACTCAGACAGAGATAAATTCTTAGATAATATTTCTAAAAACGTAGATACGGAATTAAAGAAAATCGGTTTAAAGCTGATCAACGTAAACGTTACGGATATCAGAGATGAGTCAGGCTATATTGAAGCTTTAGGTAAAGAAGCGGCTGCAAAAGCGATTAACGAAGCCATCATCAGTGTTGCCGAGCAAACGAAGATCGGGGAAACAGGAAAAGCAATTGCCGACAGAGAAAAAGATACGCAGATCGCCGAAACACAAAGAGACAGAGACGTAAAAATTGCCATCACACAAAAAGATAAAGAGATCAGTATTGCCTCTGCCATCAAGGATGAATCCATCGGTAAGGCAGAAGCGGCAAAAGAATCGAGAATTGCAACCTCTTTGGCGAACTCTATCGCTGTAAAAGGGGAAAACGAAGCCAAAATTACCATTGCGAATTCTGATGCCGAAAGAAGAGAAAAAGAAGCGGAAGCATTAAGAATAGCAACGGCTGCAGAAAAAGTACAGGCTGCACGATCTTTGGAGGAATCTTACCTGGCAGAACAGAAAGCGGAAGTTGCGAGGGGAGAAAGAGAACGTTCTACCCAACAGGCGAATATCGTAGTACACGCAGAAATCGCAAAACAAAAAGCCATCATTGATGCACAGGCAGAAGCTGAGAAAATCAGACTCCAGGCAAAAGGGGAAGCAGATGCTATTTTCGCTAAAATGGAGGCAGAAGCAAAAGGTCTTTATGAAATTCTGACCAAACAGGCTCAAGGTTATGATAAAATTGTACAGGCTGCTGGAGGCGATACCAACAGTGCTTTCCAGTTGCTGTTAATTGAAAAACTTCCTGAATTGGTTAAAACTCAGGTGGAAGCTGTTAAAAATATTAAAATCGATAAAATTACGGTTTGGGACAGCGGAAACGGACAGGATGGAAACGGTTCTACCGCTAATTTCGTTTCAGGCATGATGAAAACTGTACCACCATTGAACGATCTGTTTAATATGGCCGGTCTTAATTTACCGGAATATTTAAAAGGAAGACCGGAAGAAATTCAGAAAGAAATTGTCATGGTTCCGGAAAAGAAAGAGAAAAAGAATTTTGATGATATGACCTTGGGAAATGAGTCTCCGAAAGGAGATGTTCCACAGGCTTAATTAAAAATTAAATGAGTCGTCCTAAAATAGATTGACAATAATTAAACAATATTTAACTAAATCCGGAGGAATATTTTTCTTCGGATTTTTTATGCACTTGCTCCGGTGTTTGCATCTTTAGGCTTAAGTGAGGTCTTTTATTGTTATAAAGATAAATACTTTCTTTTATCAATTCATTAAGATCATCTTTATTTTAGCTTTATTAAATAGAAATTCCTGCTTCAATATTCCATTAATTCTTTCTGCCAATGCATTTTGATAACAATCATATCCATCCGTCATGGAAGGTTGAATTTGATATTGATTAAGTACCTTTTGATAATATCCCGAACAATATTGCAATCCTCTATCCGAATGATGAATAAGAGAATTATGGGTAATTCTGTTCTTCACTGCCATTTTCAATGCTTTTGCAACGTTTTCAGAATTCATATTTTTGCTCACCGAGAACCCCATAATCTTTCTGCTGTAAGCATCCGTCACTAAAGATAAATAGCATACCGATTCCCTTGTTTTCAGATAAGTGATATCGCTTACAAAAACTTGTTCTGGCCGTTCTGCTTTAATGTTTTTTAATAAATTAGGATGCTTTCTGAGCCAATGTTTTGAAAAAGTGGTCTTTATATATTTCTTTTTAGGATAAATTAATAAATTTTCTCTTTTTAAATATTGAAATAAAGCATCTCTGCCTATTTTAATATCTTCTTTATCAAAACATTCTTTCAGCAAATAGTAAAGCTTTCGGGTTCCCAGCCTGGGAAGCTCCATTCGTATTGCTTTAACCATTTCCTTGATTCTCAAAAGTTCATCTTCCCGCTTGATATACCGCTTTTGAGTCTGATAAATATTTTGGCGGCTTATCCCAAACAATCTACATATTTTGGAGAGGCTTAATCCCTCTTTTTGGAGTCTGAGGATTGTTGGGATAAATACTTTTTTCTGATCTGAGTGCCATATTGCCCATCTGAAATCTCAATCATTGTATTGAGTACTTTATTTTTCAGCTTTTCATCGGAAAGTTCTTTCTCCAGACGTTTAATTTTCTGGGCCGGGGTTTCTTTGGATCTTGACATGGTATGGATACTTGGTTTTATCCAATCTAAGTTACCATATCTTCTCAACCAGACCAAAACCGTACTTCTTCCCTGAATTCCATAGTGTTTTTGAGCTTGTTTATAAGTAAGTTCGCCTTTTTCTACTTGAGAAACAACGCTCAATTTAAAGCACAATGTATAATCTTTTTGACTGCGCTTTTTTCTAGATAATTCTTCGTCTTCCATAAATAAATCGATTTTATGTCAACCTATTTTAGGACGGGACAAAATAAACAAAAAAGTCAGGCATAAAAAGCCTGACTTTTTTGTTTCAGGCGGAAAGCGGAGCTTTCCGCCTGAAAACTATTATTCTAAAATAACTTTTTATGAGACGATTGGCAAAAGTTTCCTGAAAAGGCCGAGAAATCCGCTGCCTCAATCAAGAAATCATGCATACTATTTTACAATAACTCTCTTAATCTGTCCTTCTGAAGTTTTTACAAGATAGACCCCTTCAGAAAGCTTTGAAGTCTCTATTGTCAAGGCATTTTTCTCTTTTCCAAGCATTTTCCCTGACATATCGTAAAGTTCATAATCCTGCGCTCTGTTGAAGTATAAGGGATCTCCTTTCTTTACAGGATTCGGGAAAATATTGAAGGTGGCTTTTTCATTTTTTACTTCACCGGTTGCTAATGTTGAAGGAGAAGCCACTTCATACATTGATAATGTGCCGCTGATCTCGTTGGCAATAATTACATAACCTTTTCCGGTAGTTGTATTTCCCGGAGCAATATAGGTGATCCCTTCTGGTCCATTGTCGCCGCCGTAAGCTGAGGTAGTACGGGAATGCTTATAATCGGTAAATGTAGGATTGTTGGGATCAGTAATATTATAAACCATCACGCCTCCGGTTCTTTCCAGAGTAATGAAAGCATAAGTCTGTCCATTGATGGTTGCCAAAGCAACTCCTTCCGGTTCAGGGCCTTTCGCACGGCTTCTGGTTTTAGCGCCGTTAGCTTCATTGTCTGCATTAAAAATCAGTGGGTGGTTGGCAGCAATATATCTTTCAAAACGGTCACCGCTATCGTAAACCAATTGCTTTGTATCAGCATTGAAAATAGAGAATGAACGCGCTCCCAAAGCTGCAATCTCTTCAAAATCAGAATCTGCATCCATATTTCCTGTCGCACTGGAAACTCTGAATCTACCTAAATTATAAGATGATTTTAAGACAGATGCCTGAGGGAATAGAACAGGATCTAATGTATAGGTATTGGCTCCTACAGTTGTTCTTTCGCTGTATCCTGAAAGGTCTTTTTCATCCCCTTCATTGGCGGTTACGATATAATTGGTATTTCCTACTTTGTAATTTTGAACAGCATCCGGAATGTAATAGGCTTTTACAGGCCAGTTTGCAATCAGTATTTCACCATTGTTATCTGAAGCATCAAAACCGTTACCTGGAAGACTCATGTCTTTTTTGCCTAATCCCCATATTCCGGAAATTGTTTTTGTTGCTAAATTGATTTCGGCCACAGCATTGTTTTCCTGAAGTGTTACCCAGGCTTTCTGACTGTCTGTACTTACCGTAACATATTCAGGTTCCAAATCTTGGGACAGCGTATTGTTCGTTCTTACTTTTCTAAGTCCGGTTGCCGTTAAAGCTGCAACCTGAGAATCAAAACTGTTAAAATTAAGAGTGGTGACATTACTTTGTGTCAGATTTCCGATACCGCCTGAAATATCAATAATACTAATTGTTCCTTCAGGATCTATGGTATAAGCATCATTCGGTTCACCCTCATTGGCTGTAATCACCTTTGTTCCGTCCGGAATGAAAGTAATCATATCAGGAAGAGCACCTACACTTACCTGTTTCAGGAAGTTTCCGTTAATATCAAAGAAAACTACAGAACCGTTCTGTTGAGGGTCTGCATTTGGGGAAGCAGCAGCAATAATGCCATTTTTAACCGCAATGCTGGTAATACCGCCATAAGGAGCCATATTCACCGTTTTAACGACTGATAATGCAGTTGGATTACTGAAATCAATAATATCAAAGACATCTGTGATGGAGCTTATCGTAAATAATTTCTGGGTAGCAGGATCATGGACAACAATTTCAGTAGAGCTGTTATTGTTTCCTGAAGGATCAAAGCTTCCGATATAATTCAACTGAATCTGTCCTGAAGGCACAGGTGCAGGTTTATCATTGTCAACAATATAAACAGTAGCCGTGTTATCTCCCGAAACAGTTGCTCCGTTTTGGATTTTCAAGGCTTACCACAAAATATTCTGCCTGCTGCTCTTCCAATGTATCATCGGTGATCGGAATATTGACCGTATAGCTTGTTGTAGAAGGAGTAATATTAATCGTCTGATTGCTTAATGTAAAATCATTGCTGTCGGCAGTACTGAACGGAGCCGGTTTTACCACAAGATTAACTGTGGCAGCGGAAGGATTAGAAACATTGATCTTGAATGCCAGACTTCCTGCATTTTCATTCACTTTAAGGAAGTTTTTATCCAGAGAAAGGGTTGTTCCGGCTGTTGTAAAGGTGCTTGATGTTATTGTTGTAACTCCATTATCACTTACATCCTCAACCATATTGGGTTTAAGGGCCAGATAATAGGTCTGTCCGGGAATAAGTACAGAGGTAGGAATTACTGTGATTTTATTATTACTGAAAGTGGTTGTGAAGGGAACTGAAGTACCTGAAGCATTTCCTGTACGGAAATCTACAAGATTTTGTGCATTAGAATCGGTGATCGCAGAATTATCTGTAAGTCTTATATTTTCATTGAAAGAAATACTTGGATTTACAGAAGTGGAAGCATTATTTGTGTTATGAGCGGGAAGATAGGTAGCAATAGGTGGGGTAGTGTCAGCACCTCCGGTTGCTGTAGCATCCATTGTAAAATTATCAAAGCGGTTATTACCGCCGGTTCCGCCTCCTGTGGCAGAAAATTCTACTTTTAATTTAAAATTCGGGTTATTGGCAACCCCGGAAACTGTAGAAAAATCAAAAATGACAAGCTGAGGATTGGCATCCTGAGGATTAATGGTCTGATACGGTATAAAAGTAGTTCCATCCGTTGAATAAAACCAGGATTGAGTTCCTGCTCCCTGCCCGGATCGTCTTGTTGTAAACTTGACAATAGCATTCTGGTAACCTGTCGTAGGAAGATTGAACTGTAAAGCTCCTCCAATTGGATTGTTAAACCTTAAATGGGTTCCGGACGGATCACCATTCCTTGTATTTAAATTATCTGCATTAAAATTCTGTCCCGTACCACCTGCAAAATCTATTTCACTGGTTCCTCCGGCTATAGCGGCAAGAGATCCGCTCACTAAAGTAGAGGATGGAGTAGTAATGGATGCGGCAGATGAATTATTGTTAAAATTCCAGTAATGGATTAAGGTCTGTCCGAAAAGCCCGCCCTGAAGGAAGAATGCGGCAATAACAGATCCTTTTAAAAGATAGTTGTTTGTCATTTTTTACTTACATTAGATGTATGCAAAAATGAACTTTATGGATGGCAAGTGTTTTAATGGAATTTTAAGAAATGTTTAATAAAAAGTAACAGCATTACCGTTTTATTATTTAGCCTGTTGTCCTGAAATATTGAGAACCTTTCCTGCCGGACTGTTTCCTTCCAAGGGATGCTGCTGCATATAAAAAAATCCTGAAACAGCAGTAAGAACCAGGAGTACAAAAATAACCAGAATGATTCTTTTTAACATTTCTCTCATATAGATAAGTTTTTAATGTCTCTAATTTCCAATACAGACGTAGGATAGCCTTTATGTACGGCATTGATCATTGCCTGACCTACTTCGTGTAAAGTTAATGATTTTGAAGGTAATACAATAGGGAAAAGCCAAATAAGTGGCTTGAAAAACCATTTTACATGAATCTGACCGTCAACAGGTTTCATGAATCCCGGTCTGAAATTGAATGCATTTCTGAATCCCAGTTTTTTCAGAGCATTTTCAGTTCTGCCTTTTACTCTGGCCCACATCAATTTTCCACTTTCTGTACTGTCAGTAGAGGCTCCTGAAACATAATTGAACACCATATCGGGGTTTTGGTTCAGAACAGCTTTAGCAAAATGTAGAGTAGTATCATATGTGATCTTTGTATAGTCTTCCTCATTCATCCCAACACTGCTGATCCCTGCGCAGAAAAAACAGGTATCATATCCTTTAAGATTTTCATCGTGGAGATCTATGGCCAGGAAATTCGGAACTAAATATTCTTTCAGCTTGGCATGTGTTTTTCCGGAAGGTTTTCTGCTTACGCTAAGTATTTCTGAAACATTGGGATTTTCAAGGCATTCCATTAAAACACCTTCACCTACCATGCCGGTTGCACCTGTAAGAATTATTTTGATCGGATTCATTTTTCTCTGTTGATATTATGTATGACGTATGAACTTTTTGATTTACTTTAAATTTACAGTAAAAAAACTGTATTTTAAGGAAAGTAGTATAGTACTTCATTTTATTACCGCAGATTTACGGATCTACACGGATTTATCACCAGAATATTGTACAAATGTATCGTCATTGTGAGCAAAGCGAAGCAATTTCAATCTTAAACATTAAGAAATACTTCAGTAAGAATATTGAGGAATTGCTTCGCTTTGCCCGTAATGGGATTTACAATAAACAAAAACCAGCCATAGAAGACTGGTTTTAAATATAATATATAAGAAATTTATTTTTTTTCGTGCAGCTTGCTGTAAATATTATGGATCAATCCATCAGCTACTGAAATTTTAGGAACAAATATTCTATTAATATCTGACCATGACATTACGTTATTAAAGATCCTTAAAGCATGGACAAGAACATCGGCTCTGTCTTCCCGAAGGGTATGTTTTGTCATTCTTTCTTCCACAGAAAGCTCATTAAATTCCTTGTAGACCTTTTTAAGATGAGAAAGTGTCATAGGTTTTCCATCTTTTGTTTTACTCATTGAGAAAACCTTATTGATGTTTCCTCCTGAACCAATAGCAACAATAGGCTTTTTGCTGACAATATTTTCCCTGATCGCATCTTTCATTTCCTGCCAGTTTTCCGGCGTTACCAGATTATTCAGAAGCCTGATCGTTCCGATATTGAAGGATTTTTCATAGATCATATTTCCGTTTTCGTAAAAGGTAAGCTCTGTGGAACCTCCTCCCACGTCAATGTAAAGATAGGCAAATTCTTTGTCCAGTCCTTCTGCAACATGGTTTTCATAGACAAGTGTTGCTTCCTCATCTCCTGAGATGATCTCTATATTAATTCCGGAAGTCTCCCGAACCTGTTTGATGATCTCATTTCCGTTCGAGGCATCACGCATAGCACTGGTGGCGCAGGCGCGGTAGTGATCCACTTTATAGATCTTCATAAGGTCGCTGAAGATCTTCATAGAATCGATGACCATTTTTTCTCTTTCCTCACCAATCATTCCCATGGTAAAAACATCCATGCCCAGTCGCAGCGGAATTCTTAGAAGATTAAGTTTTATAAATTCAGGTTTTCTGTTGCTGATCCTTACTTCATTGATCAGAAGTCTGGCGGCGTTGCTTCCTATGTCTATCGCTGCAATCTTCATTTTTTGCTTGTTTTAGCTTTTAAATATGTATAGGTTTCTATTTGAGAACGGCATTCCTTTTTATCATTCCTGACATACTCGTTGCTCAATTTTTTGTCTAAAATACGAGCTTTTACATTATCTCTCAACTGAATGTCAAGAATATCTTTTAATTCTTTTTTCAGTTCTTTGTCTGTGATCTTCGCTGCGGCCTCTATTCTGTAGTCCAGGTTCCGGGTCATCCAGTCTGCGGAAGAGATGTATATGTCTTCTGCTCCTTTGTTGTAGAAGTACATTACCCTGGCATGTTCCAGATATTCATCTACAATGCTTATGGCCTTAATCTTTTCTTTAAATTCCTTCTGATTGACCGGACAGTAGATTCCCCTTACAATGGTTTTCGTGACTACTCCGGCATAGGCGGCTTCATAAAGTTTTTCAATCAGAGCTCTGTCGCTCATCGAATTGGCTTTGATGATGATCTCAGCTTTTCTTCCTGCTTTGGCTTCTTCAATTTCCTTATCAATATGATGAACGATCTTTTCACGCATGAACTGTGGACAGATCATTAAATTTTTACAGGTTTTTAAAACAGGCAGAAAATCATCTTTAGGTTTTTTCAGGACATTGAAGACCTTATTGATATCTGCCATGATGGCGCGGTCGGCTGTCATCAATAAATGATCACCATAGATTCTTGCTGTTTTTTCATTGAAATTTCCGGTGCTTACAAAACCATATTGAAGAGTTTTATTGTGAGCTCGTTTTTTAATTACACAGAGTTTGGCGTGTACTTTTTTGTTGGGAAGACCCACGAGAACAGTAATTCCTTCCGGCTCAAACATTTCTTTCCATTTCAGATTGGACTCTTCGTCAAATCTTGCCTGAAGTTCCAGCATCACCGTTACTTCCTTACCATTTCTTGCAGCATAGATCAGTGCATTACTTATTTTTGAGTTGCTGGCAAGCCGGTACGCTGTAATTTGTATAGATTTTACATCAGGATCCATAGCCGCTTCACGCAGAAGATCAATCACAGGGTTGTATTTGTGGTAGGGGAAAGAAAGCAGGACATCTTTCTTTAAAATAACATCTGTCACTCTTTCTCCGTTTTCAAAAGCCTGATGGGTGAAGGATGATCTTTCTACAGGTCTCTCATAGGTTTCAAAAACATCTGGAAAATCCATAAAATGTTTGAAATTGTGAATCTTTCCACCCGGAATAATGCTGTCTTTCTTTGTTAAATTCAATTTACGGATCAGCAGCTCCAGGAGCGCCTTATCCATATCCTTATCAAAGACAAAACGGGTTGGCTTTCCTTTTCTTCGGTTTTTAAGGCCTTTCTCTATTTTTTCTGCGAAGTTGGTACGGATATCATTATCCAGTTCCAGTTCAGCATCTTTTGTTACTTTAAAAGCATTGGCAGAAAATTCGTCATATCCAAAATAAGAAAAAATATGCGGAAGGTTGAAGGTAATAACATCCTCAAGAAGCATGACATTTTTTTCCTCCGGATCCTCCGTTGGCAGCAGGACAAATCTTCCTACAAAACGGGAAGGTATTTCAATAATTGCATAATTACTGGAATACTGCCAGTCTTTTTTTCTCATGGCAACACCCAGATAAAGACTTTTGTCCCTTAGATAAGGCATTGGAGTATTTTCATGAAGAAGAATAGGGATGACATTGGATTCCACGACTTCGTCAAAATATTGTCTTACAAATTCCTTCTGCTTGGCAGTGAGGTTTTTAGAATTTTTAATAGAAACTTTAAGACCAGCCATTTCAACCTGAATGTGTTTCCAGGTCTTATCGAAATTCTGCTGCTGTCTGATCACAATTTCATTGATCCGCTGAAGGATTTTTGAAGGGGGCTGATAGAAAGATTCTGCGATTACTTTTTCTTTAAAATCCATTGCACGCTTTAATCCGGCTACACGTACTCTGAAAAATTCGTCTAAATTGTTGGAAAAAATTCCCAGGAAACGTATTCTTAAATGTAAAGGGACATTTTCGTCCATGGCCTCCTGTAAAACCCTTTCATTGAAGGCTAGCCATGTAATATCTCGCGGATTAAAGTGTACTGACATTCTAAAGTTTATATTTTATCAAAAATAGTAATTCATAATGTTTAATTCATATTTATAAGGTTAAACTTTGATTAATTTTTAAGTATTCTCCAGATGTTCAAACTGTCTTGAATAGTACCATTTAACATAATCTCAAATATGTTTTTTGCGATACATAATGTTGATTCTGTCATTTTGTCACAAATTTTTGAATGGTATAGATATTGAGAAATTGAGAGTGTAAATTAAAATATAAAAATTAGAAAAAATAAAATATTATGAGTAAAATAATTGGAATTGACTTAGGAACAACCAACTCTTGTGTTGCTGTAATGGAGGGAAAAGACCCTGTTGTTATTCCTAACGCAGAAGGTAAAAGAACGACTCCGTCTATCGTAGCATTTACAGAAGATGGAGAAAGAAAAGTAGGAGATCCTGCAAAAAGACAGGCTGTAACCAATCCAAAGAAAACTGTATACTCTATCAAAAGATTTATCGGTACTCATTTTAAGGAAGATGCTAAAGAAATTTCAAGAGTACCTTATGAAGTTGTAGCAGGACCGAATGATACCGTAAAAGTAAAAATCGACGACAGAGAATATACACCACAGGAAATTTCTGCAATGACTCTTCAGAAAATGAAGAAAACTGCAGAAGATTATCTTGGCCAGGAGGTAACAAGAGCAGTAATTACTGTTCCTGCTTATTTCAACGATGCGCAGAGACAAGCTACTAAAGAAGCTGGAGAAATTGCAGGTCTTAAAGTAGAAAGAATCATTAACGAGCCTACTGCAGCTGCTTTGGCTTATGGTTTGGATAAAAGCCACAAAGATCAGAAGATTGCTGTATATGACCTTGGAGGAGGTACTTTCGATATCTCTATCCTTGATTTAGGAGACGGTGTATTTGAAGTATTGTCTACAAACGGTGATACCCACTTAGGTGGTGATGACTTTGATGATGTGATCATCAACTGGATGGCTGATGAATTCAAAGCTGAAGAAGGAGTAGACCTTAAAACTGACGCTATTGCCCTTCAGAGATTGAAAGAAGCTGCTGAAAAAGCAAAAATCGAGTTATCTTCTTCTCCTCAGACTGAGATCAACTTACCTTATATAACGGCTACAGCTACAGGTCCTAAACACTTAGTGAAGACTTTAACTAAAGCTAAATTTGAGCAGTTAGCTGCTGATCTTGTAAGAAGATCTATGGAGCCGGTAGCAAAAGCATTGAAAGATGCAGGTCTATCAACTTCTGATATTGATGAAGTACTTTTAGTAGGTGGTTCTACAAGAATCCCTATCATTCAGGAAGAAGTAGAAAAATTCTTCGGTAAAAAACCTTCAAAAGGAGTTAACCCGGATGAGGTAGTTGCTGTTGGAGCTGCTATTCAGGGAGGAGTATTGACAGGAGATGTAACAGATGTATTGCTTCTTGACGTTACGCCGCTTTCTTTAGGTATCGAAACAATGGGTTCTGTATTCACTAAATTAATTGATGCAAACACTACGATCCCAACTAAGAAATCTGAAGTTTTCTCTACAGCTTCTGACAACCAGCCAGCTGTAAGCATCAGAGTAGGACAGGGAGAAAGAGCAATGTTCAACGATAACAAAGAGATCGGTAGATTTGATCTTGCAGATATTCCACCGGCACCAAGAGGAGTTCCTCAGATTGAAGTAACTTTCGATATTGATGCGAATGGTATCTTAAGCGTTTCTGCTAAGGATAAAGGAACCGGGAAAGAACAAACGATCAAAATCCAGGCTTCTTCAGGTCTTTCTGACGAAGAAATCGAAAGAATGAAGAAAGAAGCTCAGGAAAACTCTGCAGCAGATGCTAAGAGAAAAGAAGAAGTTGAGATCTTCAACAAAGCTGACGGATTGATCTTCCAGACTGAAAAGCAGTTGAAAGAATTCGGTGAGAAATTATCCGCTGACAAGAAAGCAGCAATTGAAGCAGCTCACGGAGAATTGAAAACAGCTTTTGAAGCTAAAAATGCGGATGATGTTAAAGCTAAAACAGAAGCTTTAGATGCAGCATGGATGGCAGCTTCTGAAGAATTATATGCCGCTGGTCAACAGCCAGGTGCTGAAGCAGGTGCTCAAAATCCTGGAGATACCAATAATGGAGGAGGAGCTGAAGATGTACAGGATGCAGACTTCGAAGAAGTAAAATAATTAGCTATAGATTAATAGCATATCATTATAAAAACCGCTGTAAATATCATATTTGCAGCGGTTTTCTTCTTATTACAGTAGTATTTCTGATATAGTAAAATTATTTTAATCAATAAGATGTTCCCAGATATAGCCCGTTTTTCCTAAATATTCAACCTTCACCCAACTTCCCGGTTTGTGATCAATTATATCACTTTGAACCTTTCTCTGAATAATCTTTATTTCCGAATTTACAGGGGCAATTACTATTACTTTGCCTTTTCTGGAAGGCATGTCCCTAATTGATGCCCCGTTTTTAGCAATTATTTTGGCTGAAACCGAATTGATATCCTTAATTGAGCTGTGACCCAATAAGTTTCCCGGTGCCATAAACAGAAAAAGGATAAGTCCTATAATGACCAGATTTAGTATGGCTAAATGAGTTTTAAGCGGTTTTAAACTGTCTGAATATGCCATTTTATCTTTTAAAAAAATAAATCAATACCAACAAAATTAGAATGATGAAATATCTGTTATAAATTTTGTCTTGCAAAGCGGATCTGTCCATATTCAATGAACATTCATCACACAGAAATCGGGGACCTGTATATGTTACATTGGTACGGCTGGATGAGGAGTGACCAGTGACAACATTCTTGCGATGATAAGCCCCTGAACGGCCACAAGTATAACAATATGCCATTGTGTTTATTTTAATTCAACATATGATGATTTATTTCAAATATACATTTTTCTAAATAAATGAAATATGAGTATCCACTTTTATGTAAATTAGTATCAGTAAACCAAACCAAAATTTAAATGAAATTTTTTAAAGTGATCATCGTTGCTTCTTTATTCCTGTTTCAACTGAATGCTGCGCAGGAAAAAGCAGATATAGAATTAAATAAAGCTCTGACAGAAGCTAAAGTCCAAAATAAAAATGTTTTGCTGGTATTTCATGCCTCATGGTGTGGCTGGTGTAAGCTAATGGAAAAAAATATGAACCTTCCTGAAACCAAACCAATTTTCGATAAGAAATTTGTGACGACTTATATCGACGTTCAGGAGAGAGGGGACAAGAAAAAGCTTGAAAATCCCGGCGGACAGGAATTGATGAATAAATATAAAGGAGAAAATGCAGGACTCCCTTTCTGGATTATCTTAAACCCAAAAGGAGAGGTGCTTGCTGATTCCTTCGACAGCAAGGGAGAAAATCTAGGATCACCCGCAACTCCTGATGAAGTTTCTACATTTATGGCCAAGCTAGAAAAAAGTTCAAAGATGAATCAACAGGAACTTCTGATTATTCAAAAAGTCTTTGTGAAAAAAGATAAATAAAACAAAACTCCCGGACAAAATGTGGGGAGTTCTTTTTCAGATTAATCATATAAGGATATTCTATTATCCGGTTACACATCTATACAATGTATTTTTAATCTATAACAAGATAGTTGTACTTGTCACTCGGTGCTATACTGTATTCCACATCTTCTGTGTAAATAGGCACCACTTCACAGCCGAATCTGCCCCTTGGTACACAAGGCCCGTTCTCACGGGACAGCACTTGATTTGGAATACTCATATTAATATTCATCCCTGCATTTTGAAGGATGATTGGCTCATTGGTGGTAGTAAAAGTCCATGGCCCATTCATACCACTATTTTTTCTTCCTACTTTTGATATTTTATTGATCACAAAACGGATGCTGGGATGGGCAATCGTATTGGTCTGGCTCTTACTGGAATAAAAATATAGCTTTAGGTCTACATTTCTATTACGGCCACTTGTGATATTTTCCTTTACAAGTTTTACATAAACCGGCGGATTTTTGATGTCAAACTTAAATGTAGTTTTTACCGGAGAATTATCCTTTAAATAAGAATAGGTACAGAAAATCGGAACACCAGGCTGGCTTTTCGAGAAAGTTCCTTTTGAAATATGATTCACAAATGCTTCATATCCCTTAAAAGACTGAGCTGCTGTAACGCCGCTTCCACCAATCATATAAAGATTGAAATCTGCACCGTTCAGGAAATTTTTTTCATCTTCCGTCAGGTAGCTTTCCCCTTTAACAAATAATTTACTGAATGATTCATTAATTGTCTTTCTCGCTGTTTCAGTAAGCTCATTGGTTTCGATAGTCAAAACACCCATTCTTCCATAAGAAATGGAGTTTACATACACCGGCTCCACACCACCACTGTCAAAATTATTGTCATTAACTAGCGATCCTGAGGGAATATCCATATCCAGAGTGAAAGACGTCTGATAAAATTTTACATAAAAACCGGTTCTTTTGGCAATCATTCCTTCCTCAATATTCGTAGAAGAAGAATTTTTCCCAAATAATGATCTGGTATTTACATTCGATCCGAAGGCGACTTTAAGCTCATCATAAGAAGTAAACTGCTCAACACTGTAGCTCAGCGTTCCATTCTGCGTAAAATCAGCAGACTGAATATAATCCTGTACCAGCTGTCTTGTTTTGGATAAAGAAGGCTGATCTATGGTGAATGCTGTCTTTTTATTCAAAGCTGGAATAGACATCGAAACGGTAACAGGCTTTACCGAAGCCGTAATGGGCTTAAAATTCATATCCTGTATGGAATTCCCTTTCAGCAGAGATCCCGGGAAAATATACATTTGAAGATGTGGCAGTACGATAGATTCTGAAGATTCAAACTCTTTGGTTTCAGTAAATTCTTCCGCATTACCACCCTTAGCCAGCATATTTCTGTTTTTCCCGGATAATGCTGATGGATACGTTCCGAATGAAGTCACATTCACTACTTGCTGAGGTGCCCGGGCCATTTCCTGAGCTTCCGCAGATCTTTCAAGCTCATTTGTACAACTTTCTAAGGCAGCCATAGAAATGACCGCCATTAGATATATTAATTTCTTCATATTATTTTTCTACCGTGAAAGTGGTATAGTATACAGAATTATCCCCAGCATGAGCTGCTGTAAAGTTAATTGGAACTCCAGGAGCGTTAGCTGTAAACTGTCCTCCGTTTACAATAAAGTTGATAAAGCCCGTGTAGCCCTGTACCACTTGTACTGCATCAGACCCTATACCGCCGAGAATATATACTTTCAGATCAGATTCTTCAAGAATTTTTTTACTCTGAACATCAATGCTGATAGATCCGTTCACCATTTTAGCATTTAATGCTGCCTTTAAAGCAAAAGCCGTTTCGTTATAAGAATAATCAGATTCCAGAGATATAATTCCAAGTCTTCCGTAGGTGATAGAGTTGATGTAAACCGGGTTTTTAGAAGCTGCCAGATCCAGGTCAGATTCATTTTTAAAAATATTCCCATTATCCGGAATATCCATATCAATGGTGAAATTCTTCTGAGTAAACTTAGCAAAGATTCCCGTATTTTTTTTCACTTTATTGTTGCTTCCGCTGATATCAATACTGAAAATGCTTCCGATATTTACATTAGCCCCGAATGCAATTTTAAGCTCACTGTAATAAGAAAACTGCTTGATATTATAATCAAAAGCAAGCGACTGCTGACCACTGAAGTTGGCACTCTGCATAGCTTTGAATATGGAAGATCTCATGCTGGAAAGCGTAGGCTTTTCAATCGTGTCCACAATAAAATCAGACGGGAATGAATAAGAAACCGTAATTGGCTTTACAGGATAAGAGATCGGCGTATACGAAAGATTGTCCAGGGTCGTAGAATTGTAAACCCCGCCGATGAACGTTTTATTAGGTGATGTTACAACCATCTGGTCACTGTTTAAAGTGACTGTTGTTGTTTTGGAAGCAACTTTATTTCCTCCTACAGAAACCTCGTCATAATTTAAATACTTGGAAGGTAAACTTACAACAGGATTAATTCCTCTGGAAGTCTTTGCTCCTTCTATGACAGTTTGAGCTTCTTCATTAATATCCTGACGACATGAAATTGAAGAAATACCAGTTAAAACCAGTAATGTAATGGGTAAAATGATTCTTTTCATAAATTTAATTTGAGGTCCCAAAAGTATTGTTTTTACACGTATTAGTGAAATATATATTGATTAAATCTTTGTTAACCATTATTAATAAAAGATTAATTACATGTAACTGGTTGGTTTTAATTTATGTAGTTCTCTTTATAGTGATAAAAATCATGTAAATTTGAGCTAAAAAAATAAAAACTCCCCCAACAATTCGTTAGGGGAGGCTGTTTTCAGATCAAATAAATGCATGAAAGGATATTTCTGAGATCTGATTACACATCGTTAAAATTTATAAAGAAGGAAAATAATAATCTATATTGCACCAAAGAACATCATCTCCTGCCTCTGTCATTTCAGACGGATTGCTGAAAATACTGTTCCCGAAAACATCCTGGTAACCGGTAATCCCAAAACTTACTTTTTGAGAAAAAATCAGACCACTTATATTTTCTCTCGGCATCTTTTTCATAGATATCAAAGATCTTTTAAGCGTAAATAAAGCTTCATTTTTATTAAAAATTCCGATAAAACTCTGTCCGTTGTTTTCATTAATGAATACCGAATCTTTCTCAATTTTCACATTATATGTAATATCTGCTGACGTTCCAGAGATAAGATGAAGGGAGCTCTTCTTCAGATCCAGGCTTATTTTTTTCCAGGCCGGCTCTTGATAAGTACTCCAGTAGGAGTTCAGGTAAGATTCCGAGACCTCATTTTTTTGCCCGGAAGGACCTTTATACGCAGAAATATTGCGGACATTATAATTTTTATACCCAAAACTGTATACTTCCTTTTCTGCAGGCTTAGGATTTTCAATAACATGATCATCGTTACCGCTGCATGAAACTGCAAGCAGGGAAGTAAGAATGATGTAGAAAGATTTTTTCATAACTTAATTGATTACGATATAACTGTTGCTAGGATCAGGCAGAATAGTATAGGTGTATTTTGCACTCTGACTCATATTTCGGCCGTTCATGAAATTTCTGAGTTCGTTATCCAGAACAATGTTCAACGGGTTTGCACAGTAAGTGGCATTATTGGGATTTGCCATGTCAAAAATGCATGATGTAGAGTAAAACCCTGAAACATTGGTGAAAGTATCACCCCCGGCATTTTGGAGTGTAATTTCCCTTGGATAGGTATATTGATCGATGAAAGGACTCTTAATGCCCAGAATATCATCTCCTGTTGCCGTTCTGTCTGCTTTAATCTTAAACTTCACATACGGTGGTGCAATCATTTTGGTTCTGGAACGGCTGTCATAATAATGAAGTGTCAGTTTTCCCATCTTACCAAACTGCGTAGGTCCAAATGTAGTTCTGAAATTTTCTATATTTTCTATTTTCAGCTCTACGTAAACAGGCTTCTTTTTAATATCGAATTTGAAGGTCGTCTTCACTGGAGAATTATCATTCAGGTAAGAATAGGAACAGAAAATAGGAACTCCTGGCTGGCTTTTCGAGAAATTTCCTTTAGCAATATGATTTACAAAAGCGGCATATCCCTGAAAAGACTGTACTGCTGTAACGCCGCTTCCGCCAATCAGGTATAAATTAAAATCAGCACCATTCAGGAAGTTTTTTTCCTCCTGGGTCAGAGAACTTTCTCCATTTACAAATAGCTTGCTGAAGGTCTCATTGATCGTCTTTTTTGCTGTATCTGCCTGCTCATTTGTTTCAATAGACAGAACGCCCATTCTTCCGTAAGAAATAGAACTTACATAAACAGGTTCCACACCGCCGCTGTCAAAATTATTGTCATTAACAAGCGATCCTGCCGGAATATCCATATCCAGCGTGAAAGAAGTCTGGTAAAATTTCACATAAAATCCGCTTCTTTTTGAAATCATTCCCTCTTCGATATTTGTAGAAGAAGAATTTTTTCCGAATAATGATCTGGTATTTACATTCGATCCGAAGGCTACCTTCAGCTCATCATAAGAAGTAAACTGTTCAACACTGTAACTTAAAGTACCGTTCTGAGTAAAATCTGCAGACTGGATATAATCCTGTACCAGCTGTCTGGTCTTAGACAATGAAGGTTGGTCTATCGTAAATGCTGTTTTTTTGTTCAAAGCCGGAATAGACATAGAAACGGTAACAGGCTTTACTGAGGCCGAAATAGGTTTAAAGTCCATATTCTGGATAGAATTCCCTTTCAGAAGGGATCCCGGGAAAATATACATTTGAAGATGTGGCAGTACGATAGATTCTGAAGACTGAAATTCACGGGTTTCCGTAAAATCATCAGGATCTGTTGCTCCCTTCGATAAAGTTTTAAACTTTGAAAGTGATGAAGGATAACTTCCGTATGAAGTAATATTAATAACCTGTTCGGGCGTACGTGCCATCTGATTATCATCCAATTTTGCCGCTTCATTAGTACAGCTCCCCAAGACTGCTAAAGAAAAAGCAGCCATTACATATATAAATTTTCTCATAGTCTGTTTTTACTCCGGATACTTTCTTCTGAAATAGAAAAGAACAAAATCCGGTGCGGTTGAAATTACAGTATACCGATAATTCTTTGTATAGTGAAATTTATGGATGCAAAGATAATATTTTGCACCATACGGTGAAATATAATTGATAAAATTTGTTGAAAGTGTAATAAACAGGCTGTTTTTGATAATAAACCATTGATATTAAGTTAAATATCTAATAGTAAAAAAAGTGTAATTTTTGGAAAATAAAAAGCTCCCCAGACAATATGCCTGAAGAGCCTTACAAATTAAATTATTTTCTTACTTGCCAAAAAAGATTTCGTCCTGCTTCTGCTGCTCATTATAAATAAGCTGGAAATTATCGGGCATGTTCTGATAAAGAAGCTGCCACTGCTGGATCTTGGAATGTTTTTTAAAACTTTCCAATGATCTTACAAACAGGTTTTCAATGACGGTTCTTACATAAGAATCCCCGTTTCTGTAGATCCAGTCCATTAGCTTGATATGATGAGCTACGATGTAGATCTTCGATTCCTGTAGCATATCTTTTAAATAGTTGATGGTCGCCTGGATCACGCCTGCAAAGTTTTCCTGTACAGATAATTGAGTGATTTCATTTCGGAGTGGTGGATAGAAAAATTTTAAGTATTCAACGGCTATTTTTTTATTAATAGCTTGCATTTGTACTTTCATCATAACTAATATTTTTCAGTATTTATCTTTCAGCGAAATGTGTACCAAAATTATAGCATGGCAGCAAAAATGAATACCCCTATAATCACAGCGATGTGAGTAAGCAATAACTCTGTATTGTGCCTGTTGGTGGTGGTTTTCCACGTTTCCCAGTCAGATATCCTTCTGATCTTTGTTTTCATAATGTGTTGAATTTGAATAGGTTTTGTTTTTTAGTATTATTTCATTTTGTAATGAAACACCCTAAAAATGTAACGAAATTTATAGGCCATGATTGTAGATTTGTCTCGAATAGGTTTGCTGCAATCCCTTTGAAATGTGACTAAAGATCACTTTTCTATATTCTTCCGGACAAAAAGCGGTACAATTGTCCAGAGAAAAGATAAAAACCCCCTCTACTGCATTTTTTAAAGCAGTATCACCATCAGTATAAATTTTATCCATTTTATGAAGGCTTTTAAATAAAACATTTCTGTCGTTCTGCCGGATCATATTTTTGATACATTCCGTGAAATTTCGGGTCACAGTGTAAGAATTCTGAGGTGTGGTTTTTACGAGTTCATTTTCAAAGTCGGGAATGATCTCGGCAATTTCCTGTACGGCTTCTGAATAGTTCATAATTTTAATGATTTTGTTCTAAAATTTTGATAATGGCTCCAAAGATAAAAACGGCCAGGAAAGCCATGAACAGCAGATGGTAAGGTTTCAGCCACTTAGGAGTTTTTGGTCCTCTGCTTTTTAATCTTCGCAACTTGTCAAGTCGGTTTAATGTATTTAGATCCATTGGGTATGTTTTGAATACCATGAAGCGAACGGCATTCCCTTGAGAATAGGGTTTTGTTAATTATCTGTAAATCAAAATATTATTTAATTTCATCAAAGTTTACAATCTTAAAAATCCTGTCAAAATGATAAGGTTGCTATCAAAATGAGGCAGGTTTAATGAACATATGAAATAAAAATAATAGACGGAAGACAGAGTAGTCCTGAAAAAATAAAAGCTGTCTAAAATAGTAAAGACAGCATTTGTTTGTGTTTGTACCTTCCTGCAAGCTTACGATTAACGCATGCAACCAGTTTTGTATGAAGTTTTATAATATCCGGATCCTATAAGGTATCAATTTGTGTTTTAAATCTGAAATAATTTTTTTGGATACTATAAATACAAAGATCTAATATTTGGTTGAGCCCAAAAAGGTTGAAAGCAGACAAAAAATGGTAAAAAACGGACATTGCTATTCTTTGTACGCTGTAGGTGTTTGTCCTGTATGCTTTTTAAAATACTTGATCAGATTGGTAGGTTCGTTAAAATTAAGAGTATAAGCAATCTCTTTTATACTTAACTTTTCAAATAACAGCAGCCGTTTTATTTCAATTATTACCCTTGTATCAATGAGTTCTTTGGCAGATTTCTGAATGGCAGACCGTGTGATCCTGTTGAGTGTTTTTGGGGTAATTGCCAGCAGAGAAGCATAGAAATCTACACCGCGTTCAAGGAGGAAATGCTGTTCAAGCAATTGTTTAAAGTGATAATATTGGGACAGATAACGATGGTTCAAAATATGATTGCTATCCATCTGTTTTTGCCGCTCGGAATAAATGAGAAATAAACTTGTCAGTTTTTGAAGGCTTTCTTCCTTTGAAAAGGTGTAAGATGATGAAATTTCTGTTTGCAATAAAAGCAGAAGCTGCAGCATTTGAGAAAATATTTCCGGATCAGGTTTTAAAGGCGTTGGATAGAGTGGTATCAAATATGGCTGACTGATTGAGAAAACTAAGCTCGTTGGCCTGCTTACGGAAAAAATATTCAGTAAATATCAGCATATATCCTTTATATTGAGGATTGCGTTCATATTGTTGGATCTGGCCCGGCGCAATAAATAAGATTGTTCCTCTTTCAAGCTGATATTCTTTAAAATCCACAAAATGCTTTCCACTTCCTTCCGTAATAATCATTACAATGAAGAAGTGAATTCGTTCTGTTTTGCCAAAATAAGTGAATGTTGAAAGCTTTTTTAGCAAGGTATCCAACTCCAGTAATTCGCACCCATAAGGTGCTTTCTGCTGATCAAATCTTATATTTTTAATGTTTTTTTTCAAATAATTGTCTTTGTAAAAATAGATGGCTGTTAAATATAACCTGATTAAAAAAATTAAATACAATATAAAAAATAATGACTCAATATTTTCAGTCAAAGATACTATGTTCATTCGTGTATACTTTTAGAGTATTTTTTATTTGTATGATGGAAAGAATAGAATGAATATCTTTGCACTCCAAATTATTCAGGACATGTTTTCAAAAATTATAGTACACCGAGTAGGAAATAAAATCAACGGAGAATCTTTAACGCTGTCTCAGGAAGAGCTAAAGCTGGAAGAAGGAATGGCAGAGCTGCTGGAAGATTATTTTTTAGGCTCTTTTAAATCAGAAGAAACCTTCAATTTTTACAGCGACACGTATCTGGTCAATAATCCGGTCTACAGTTCCGTATCCGAGATCTTTGAAGACAGAGCCAAGTTCCTTTGGGAATCTGAAAATATTGCCAAGCACCTTTTTGAAGCCGCTGAAAACCCAAGAGTTCAGGGGGGAGAACTGTTTATTGTCCTTTTTGAAGAGGAAAGCGATCGTCCGGATAAAGTTGATAAAATCGGGATCTTTAAAACGGAAAAAAGAGAATCTTTCCTTAAAATTTCCCCTAATGAAGAAACTTTTGATATTGAGAAAGACCAGGGAATCGGTTTGTCTAAAATTGACAAAGCTGCGTTGATCTACAATAATAACAAAGAAACAGGCTATGTACTTTCCGTGGTTGATAACAATAAAAACGGAGATATGTACTACTGGTTCGAGGATTTCCTGAAAGTAAAGCAGCGTGACGATGAATATTTCCACACTCAGGAAGCATTAATGGTTTACAAAGACTATATCACCAAACAGCTTCCGCAGGAATTTGAAGTTTCCAAGGCAGACCAGGCCGATTTCTTAAATAAATCCATCAATTTCTTCAAGGAAAAAGAAGAATTTAAGCTTGATGAATTTGCTACCGAAGTTTTGGGTGACCAGCATGTGATCGAAAGTTTTGTAAATTTCAAAACCGATTACGAACAGGATATGCAGGTAAACATTGCTGAAGAATTCCCGATCAGTGAAGCCGCAGTAAAGAAGACCCAGCGTCATTTTAAAAGTATCATTAAACTTGATAAAAACTTCCACATCTACATTCATGGCGACAGACAGAAGTTGGAAATGGGAGAGGATGATAAAGGAAAATACTACAGACTTTACTTTGAAAAAGAAGTATAATAGTAAGATAATACGGTTGGAAGATGGAAGAAGGAGGGCAGAAGTGATTACTGGTTAGATTAAAATTTGATGAATTGATTTCTGAGAGAACAGTAAGTGCTAGCTTGAGTTGTTTTAGACCTCAATAACTTCCCTCTTCCAGTCTCAAGCTTCGTAACTTATAAAACACGAGAATTATCCCGTCCCTCTAATCAGATTAAAGAATAATATCATAACTTTATCACGCATCGCAAAATAACAGTTATGAAATTTATGATCATTTTCTGGACGCTTTATATGCTCTTTTTCTGCATACCGTTTCCGATCTTTATTTATATGACGACTTCGGAAATAACAACTGAACCGAGAAATACACCAGCCTTGAGCTATGTATATCTCGGTTTTTCTGTTCTTGTTTGGCTTTATGTACTGGCATTTTTCATCAGCAATCTTTTCCTGAAAACGTTTAAAGAGAAAAATACCATCAGCCATATTCTCAAAAACGGAATTCCCAGGGATGCGGAAATTATTGATTATAAACTGGTACGGTACAATCGTAAGAAAAATATCAATTTGATCCATATCGTGTTGTCCTTTCAGAATCTCAAAAATATTCTGATCCGGCATGAAATGATGTTTTATGACACGAAACCCCAGGAAAAAAGATTTGAAACCGGGAAGACCGTTAAAGTTCTCCTCAATCCTCATACCTCAGACGAACCCTATTTTGTTCTGAGTGGTATACAGACGAAATTTAAGATGACCAATATGATCATCAGAATTGTATTTGTCACCTTTATGATTTTTTATGTTCTCGGCCTTTACACCTACTTTTATTTCAGAGAATCGTTTGATTTCGGATGGAGATTTCTCACTTTTATGCATCCCATTATTTTCAGTGGAGTGATGTTCCTGCTGACGATATTAGCCTACAAATTGATTGTTGGAAAATTTGTGAAAAATAAAAAAGAAGAACGAATCCTTTTTGCCGGCAGAAATGCTCAGGCGCAGATCATCAGCGTTAACCAGACAGGACTTACCGTGAATGACCAGCCGCAGCTTATATTCCAGGTAAGCTTTAAGGATTTTAAAGGAATAGAGCATATCACAGTCTACAAAAAGATGGTAAGGCTTCTGGATCTTTCCACAGTTCCAAAAGCAGGAACTATCGAAATTATTTATGATGAAAATAATCCCGACCAAATAACAATACCGGGAGTTTAAATATCAGAGAAGGTTAATTAACCTTCTCTGTTTTTTGTACTAAACTATTTTTTTCTAAAGAATAAGGCCCGGCCATATTCGTAATTCATTCTCGCAATATTGAGAACAGAAATTCCCTGTGGACATTCCACTTCACAGGCTTCCGTATTGGAACAGTGCCCGAAAAGCTCATGATCCATTTGGGTAACCATATTCAGGACACGTTCATTTCTTTCCTTTTTACCTTGTGGAAGTAGAACCATATGAGTGATTTTTGCAGAAGTGAATAATGCAGCACTTCCGTTTTTACAGGTGGCCACACATGCTCCGCACCCTATGCAGGCTGCAGAATCAAAAGCTTCTTCAGCAATCTGATGGGTAACTGCAATGGCTGTAGCATCAGGAGCCTGGCCAGTATTTACAGAAACAAAACCGCCTGAAGAAATAATCCTGTCAAAAGCAGAACGGTCTACTTTAAGATCTTTCTTCACAGGAAATGCTTCTGCCCGGAAAGGTTCGATTAAAATCGTTTCACCGTTCTTAAAAGAACGTAAGTGAAGCTGACAGGTTGTTGTATTTTTTAAAGGTCCGTGGGCAATTCCGTTGATCATCATGCCGCATTGTCCGCAGATTCCCTCCCGGCAGTCATGATCGAATTCTACAGGCTCATCGCCTTCCGTAATGAGCTTTTCATTTAAAGTATCCAGCATTTCCAGGAAAGACATGTGGGGATTCAGCTCTTTCAGATCATAACTGACCAGCTTTCCTTCACTCTGTTTGTCTTTCT
Organism: Chryseobacterium sp. W4I1; assembly: GCF_030816115.1. Taxonomy (NCBI): domain Bacteria; kingdom Pseudomonadati; phylum Bacteroidota; class Flavobacteriia; order Flavobacteriales; family Weeksellaceae; genus Chryseobacterium; species Chryseobacterium sp. W4I1. Next base: position 2,784,555 of record NZ_JAUSXQ010000001.1, on the reverse strand, counting down.
GTCTCCATATCTTAAGATGTAAATCCATAATTTTTGTTTTTTATTTGTAGCTTCTTACCGTTGGCTGTATCTCTTCAAATATCAGCGGTTCCCTGATCAGTTCGGGTTCCCTGTTTTCGCCTGCCCACGCCCATGCGGAGATAAACTGGTATTCAGTATCATTTCTTAAAGCTTCTCCATCCGGCGTTTGAAACTCTTCCCTGAAGTGGGCACCGCAGGATTCATTCCGGGTTAAAGCGTCATAGCACATCAGTTCCCCGATCTCGAAATAATCGGCAACACGACCTGCTTTTTCCAGTTCTGAGTTCATTTTGTCACCCTGTCCGGAAACTCTTACATCTCTGTAAAATTCCTGTTTCAATTTCCTGATTTCTCCGATGGCATATTTCAGCCCTTCTTCATTTCTCGCAAGACCGCAATAATCATATAAAAGTTTTCCTAAAGTTTTGTGGAAATAATCGACGGTTTTAGTTCCCCGGATATCCATAAAATCCTGGATCTGCTTCTTAACAGCATTTTCTGCGGTTTCAAATTCAGGAGCATCCGGTGAAATTTTTCCGGTATGAATTTCATCAGCCAGATAATTGGCAATGGTATAAGGTGCAATAAAATAGCCGTCTACAGAAGCCTGAAGCAGAGAATTGGCACCCAGTCTGTTGGCTCCATGATCCGCAAAATTAGCTTCTCCCAATGCAAAAAGTCCCGGAATAGTGGTCATCAGTTCATAGTCTACCCAAAGTCCACCCATTGAAAAGTGGGCGGATGGAGAGATCATCATCGGTTCATTATAAGCATTATATCCTGTGATTTTAAGATACATATCGAATAAATTTCCGTATTTCTCCTGAATTTTTTCCTTTCCCTGCTCTCTTATTGCTTTGGAAAAATCAAGATATACTGCATTTTTGAGTGGTCCGATTCCAAAACCCGCATCTATTCTTTCTTTGGCGGCACGGGATGAAATATCTCTCGGAGCGAGATTTCCAAAAGCAGGATACCTGCGTTCAAGATAATAATCTCTTTCGTTTTCCGGGATATCGTTTGGCAGTCTGGTTTCATCAGCTTTCAGAGGAACCCAGATCCTTCCGTCATTCCGCAGTGATTCCGACATCAGGGTTAATTTGGATTGGTAGTCTCCGGATTGAGGCAATGAAGTAGGGTGTACCTGAATCCAGCTCGGAGAAGCCATCAACGCTCCTTTTTTATGAGCTCTCCATATCGCAGAACCGTTACAGCCCATGGCTAAGGTGGATAGGTAATAAATCTTCCCGTAACCTCCGGTTGCCAGAACAACCGCATGGGCAGCATGTCTTTCAATTTCCCCGGTATCTAAATTTCTGACTATAATTCCCCTTGCTTTGCCGTCGATCATCACAAGATCAAGCATTTCGTGTCTCGAATACAGCTGTACAGTGCCCTTTCCCACCTGTCTCATCAATTCCTGGTAAGCACCAAGAAGCAGTTGTTGCCCGGTTTGTCCTCTTGCATAAAAAGTCCGGCTCACCTGAACCCCACCGAAGGATCGGTTGTTGAGATAGCCGCCATATTCACGTCCGAACGGAACACCCTGCGCCACAGCCTGATCGATCAGGTTTAAAGAGCATTCTGCCATACGGTAGACATTCGCTTCCCGGGCTCTGAAGTCTCCGCCTTTAAGTGTATCGACAAACATTCTGTAAACACTGTCCCCGTCATTTTTATAATTTTTAGCGGCATTCACACCGCCCTGTGCAGCTACAGAATGCGCTCGCCTGGGGCTGTCCTGGAAGCAGAATGATTTCACATTATATCCCATTTCACCCAGAGAAGCCGCAATAGAGCTACCTGCAAGCCCGGTTCCCACGACAATAACGTCCAGTTTTTTACGGTTGGCTGGATTAACGAGCTTGGCTTTCTTTTTATAATTGTCCCATTTCTGTTCTAACGGACCTTGTGGTATTTTTGAATTTAAGATCATAACTTTTCTGTTTAATTGGCAGTAAAGAATACGTAAACCGGCATCAGTGCAAAGCCTATACTGATAATGACTGAATAAACAATTCCGGCAGTCTTGAACCATTTTACAAACTTAGGATGGTAGAGTCCCAATGTTCTGGCCGCACTGTGAATTCCGTGGATCAGATGATAGCATAAAGCAACCATTGATAGTATGTAAATGATGACATACCACCATTCCTTGAAAACCGTTACGACAAGAATGTACAGATCCTTATTTCCGTTGTCATCCAGTGGAGGGTTTCCAAATTTGTAGATATACCAGAAATTCTGAAAGTGAATCACCAGAAAGATCAGAATCAGCGTTCCCAGGATTCCCATATTCCGGGAATACCATTTGCTGGCTCTTCCACGTCTTTCCGACTGATAACTACCTCCCGATTTTTTATTTTTTAGGGTAATGACCAGCCCGTCCAGAGCATGCAGGATAATACTTGCATACAGCACATAGGAAACTATTTTGATCAGAATATTTCCGGACAGAAAATGTGAATAGGCATTAAATTGCAGATGCGCCTGCTCCGGCGGAAGAAACAGCTGGAGATTCCCCAAGAAATGGATCAGCAGGAAGAAGCTCAGGAATAATCCCGTAAGGCACATCAGCATTTTTCTTGACAGTGTTGACAGCATATTTTTTATTTAATAATTAATAATATCCTAAAACTTTCATCCAAAGTCCACCGACTACCATATAGATGATCAATAATACAATTCCTATTTCAAGACCCCGCAGCCACCAGGCTTTCAGTTCTACATACCCGCTTCCGTAGAATACCGGAGCCGGACCGTGGCCGTAATGGGTAAGTACTCCATAAATAGAACCTAAAAAACCAAGCATCATTGCCAGCAACATCGGTGGAATTCCCAAAGAAACACCAACACCTAACAGGGCTGCATACATAGCTGCCACGTGAGCCGTTGCACTCGCAAAAATATAGTGGCTGAAAAAGTAGACTAAAACGATTACCGGAAAGGCAACCTGCCAGCTTAATCCACCAATTTTAACTTTGATCAGATCACTGAACCAGCTGATGAAGCCGAGCTCATTCAGAGAACTGGCCATCATCACCAGTACCGCAAACCATACGATGGTATCCCATGCGCCTTTTTCTCCTTTGATATCTTCCCAGGTGAGTACTGAAGTAAGAAGCAACATGGTAAGTCCAATGAAAGCAGTTGTGGTAGCGTCTATAGACAATGCGCCTCCAAATATCCACAGGGCTAAGAGAATAAAGAATGCCAATAGCATCAGCCATTCGTTTCTGGAAATAGGCCCCATTTCTTTTAATTTCTGAGCGGCCATTTTCGGGGCATCCCCTGTTTTTTTCAATTCAGGCGGATATAATTTGTATAGAACCAACGGTACCACAAAAAATGCGACCAGACCAGGAACGAAACCGGCTGCAGCCCATGACATCCAAGTGATATTGATTCCCAGATTGGCTGCAAATTTCTGACACATCGGATTACTCGCAGTTCCGGTCAGGAACATGGATGAAGCGATAAGGTTCATATAATAACTGTTCAGGGTAAGGAATGAACCCAATTTTCTGTGAGTTTCCGGTTTTTCAGGGACGGAGTCGAAACTGATAGCCATAGATTTCATAATCGGATAAATGATTCCGCCTCCCCTTGCGGTATTGCTTGGAATGGCAGGAGCCAGGCAGACATCAGCTAAGCCAAGCCCGTAAGCTAATCCCAGTGAGCTTTTACCGAAGATTCTGATAAATAAAAATGCGATCCGGTTTCCTAATCCGGTTTTGATAAATCCTCTGGCAATAAAGAAGGAGATCCCAATCAGCCAGATTACCTTATCTCCGAATCCGGAAAGTGCTTTGGTAATGGATTTTCCTGCATCTCCCGGAGCCACCACCTGGGTAAGAGCTGTAAATCCAATGGCCATCATACACATGGTACCCATGGGAGCTGCTTTAAGGATGATTCCAAGGATAGTTGCCGCAAAAATAGCAAACAGATGCCATGCGTTCTCGGCGACGCCTTCCGGAGCCGGGATAAACCAAATGATCAGCGCAACGGCAAACGTTATCGCGATATTTCTGATATTAATTTCTTTCATGATCTATAAATATTTAAGCGGTTAAAATCTACTCTGTACCTGAACAATAAACAGGTTGTTATTGTATTGTGATGTGTTTTCTACCTGATGTTTGTAGCGGTCAAACTGTACGCCCAGCTGTATTCTTGCCCCATAGTTTTTCAGGAATTCCAGCCCGAACATGGGTGTAATGGTCTGTCTTGGATTGCTGTTAAGCCTGAAATTGGTATCCAGATATTCATACCGGCATGACAGTTCAAAGGCACTGAGGTTTTTATGATTGATCTCATATCTTACATTCGGGAGAAAATAGACACCACGAATGAGATATTCATCAGGATTGGTGGGTCTCAGTTCCGGAACAACAGAATTATACAGAACATGATTGGTTGCCTGTTTTGCTTCCAGTTGCATATCCAGGCTCCATTTCGGATCGAATTTGATCAGTGAGCTCAAATCGATGCCTACCGCATATACTTTTTTGCTGAAAACTTCCCCGATACCTCCGTTCAGGCCGACATTGAAATTGTATTTTTTAGACAATCCAAAAAGAAGTCTTGTAGAATATTGCTTCCCGTTGTCGTTATCGTTGACCTGGTTTTTTCCATTTCCGTTTACCACTGAAATAGCATATTGAAAAGGAATTTGGCCCAACTGAAGCTGTCCTGTTGCAGAAAGTCCGATCTGGAAACTTGTCCAGCCCAGTTTTCCAAACTCTGTATACTGATTAGACCAGTCCAGAGATTTGATGATGTCAATCGGGTAGGTTTCTTCAATACCGAACCACGGTCTGAACTGTCCCACAGTAAAGGCCAATTTAGGGTTAAAGGTATATTTCAGATAAGCATTTTCAAGCACCCTGCTTTTAGGATCATTTTTAAAGTCTGCAAGATTGGCAAGTGCAACCACTTCTGTTCTTTTGCTGATCTGTGCCCGCACCTGAATCCTCATGTATTTGAGCATGAAATTATTGCTTGTCCCGGATCCATCTGCATGATGCAGTCCGTTCACATCTACATCTTTGGCCATGCCTACGAGGTAGCGTGCCTGAAAAAGACCTTTGATCTGAAGTACCGGGTATTTTACATTATCCTCCTGCTCCTGCTTATTCTGCTGCAATGAATCCTGGATCTGCGCACTGGCACAGAAACCTGCTAATAAGGCACAAAGAATCAGGCTTCTTTTTTTTGATTGAAAAAGGATCATAATATTTACGTTTAAAATGAATGAATTAAAGTCCCAAAAATTCAAAAGTTGCTGACTTCTTAAAATCTTTATTAGCCTTTCCGTTGTAAGTCTGGAAATTGCTCAGATCCAGTTTTACGCCTTTATCTTTTGGATTCAGGCTAAAAATTTTAAGGTTTACCCAGTTGCCGAATCCTGAAGGAATGATGAAATTGAGAATAATTAAAGGGAACTTTTTCATAGTTGTATTATTTAATTTTGAGTGAAAATTTTATTGGAAATAATGCAAAAAATTAAGTAATTTTCAAATGTATTCATTATTTGGTGATATAAATTTAATAAATTTTGCTTAATTAACATAATTATTTTAAGTGTTAATGTAAAATTCATGTAAAGAATCAGGATCGGGAAATTAAACTTGGCCTACCACATTTTTTTTAGTATATTAAGGATAGGAAGCTTTCGGAAGGATGGGAAATAAAAAGCATGTAATCTGATAATCAGTAGGGTTAAGTTCACCTGTTACCGGTATATGTCTGTTTATGGACTTCCGTAAGTTGATACCACAAAATAAGATGTCGTTAAAAAAAATGTTACCTTTGATATTTCAAAGAAACATATGAATTTTGTAGAGTGTCATGAAGAGCCCATCCATATTCCAGGGTATATACAAAGTTTTGGATATCTGATTGGCCTTGACGACGCAACTGAATCCATTACATTTTTCAGCAGGAATATTCCGGATATATTTAGCATCGAAAATGCGGAACAGCTTTTTGACAGAAAGATCGTGGATTTTCCTGATATTTTTGGACCTGTGATGGAATCCGATCTTTATATGTCACTGTCTGATTTTACAAAAAGGGAAAATGAAACCCATTTTGATAAAATATTCATTAGCGGGAAAGAGTATCATTTTTCTGTTTTCAGAAGTGGTAAACATATTTTCCTTGAATTTGAAGCCGTACTGAAAAATCCGAATAAAAGGATATCCAATAAATATGACAATTTCTATGTCATAGACAATGAGTATGAACTTTGGGAGCAGTTACTGAATACCTTATCCAAAATTGTAAACTATGACCGGTTAATGGTTTATAAATTTATGATGGACGGCTCGGGTAAGGTAATTGCAGAAAAAAGGAGTGATACTATGGAAAGCTATCTGGGGCTTCATTATCCGGAATCTGATATTCCCAGACAGGCACGCGAACTTTATCTGAAAAAGAGAAAGAGAATATTCAGCAACGTGAATGCAGAGACGGTACCTATTTTGAGCAAAACTGAGGAAAATATTGATCTTACTTTTACAGGTTCCCGCGGGATGTCGCCTATACATGGGCAGTATATCAAAAATTCCGGAGCTTCTTCCAGTTTCAGTGTTTCTATTATTATTGACGATCATCTCTGGGGTCTGGTTACGTGCCAGAATTCGGAGCCTAAACATATTGATCTTGAAGACAGAGTACAGGCAGGGATTTTTACAGTCCTGGCTTCTAATGCCTATTCATCATTTAAATCTAAGAACGCACTAAATTACCAGCTGGAGCTGAATGAGAAATCTTCCCAGTTGAAATCCGAGTTTTTAAAACATAATCATCTTTTTGATTCTCTTGCGGACAATAAAGGAAAAATCAGAAAACTGCCTGAAGCAGACGGTCTTGCTATTATAGGAGAGGAAAATACTGTGACTGTAGGGGTTGTTCCGGGGCATGAGACTATCGACGCAATTGCTCAGTGGGCACTGAATAATACAACAGAAAGTATGTTTGTAAGCCGAAGTTTTCTGAAAGATTACGGGCAGGAGCTGGGTCTGGATGAAAATGCCGCTGGAATTTATCATTTATTTTATAGAAAGAAGCAAGAAGGAAATGCTGATCTGGTTCCGGAAGGAATTTGATGAACATATTGACTGGGCCGGAAATCCTGAGAAGAAAATCGGTGTATTACTGCAGAATGGGGAAGAAAAACAGATCATTTCGCCAAGAACTTCTTTCCATATTTTTACGGAAAATATCAAAGGAAATTCAAAGAGATGGAATTCCAGAGATCTTGGAGCCGTACGTACTATTCGGGATGTGATCCTTGAAACGTCACACAAGCAGTACAATGCAATCAAGGCCTTGAATAATGAATTGAGACAAGTGAATGAAGAGCTTGACAGTTTTTCATACACCATTTCGCACGACCTGGGAACGCCTTTAACTGTAATGAAGCTGAATGCACAGATGCTGCTTGCTAACTTTGAAAAGACAGAAAAAAATAAGCTTAAACTGAACTCGATTGTTGAGGAAATCGACAGTATGGCGGAAATGATGCACGATGTACTGCAGCTAAGCCGCGCCAAGCATAGTGAAATAGAGCTGGAACGCCTGCAGACGCTGAATATGCTTCAAAAGATCTCAGAAAATGCAATTATTACTTTTTACAGCCCGAAAACTGAGATTGTTATCGGAAAATGCCCTGATGTACGAGCTGACAAGACAATGCTTCATCAGGTGTTTTTAAATGTCATCAATAATGCAGTGAAATATTCTTCACATCAAGACCTTCCAAAAGTGGAAATATGGGGAACGGAAAAGGAGGAAACGGTGGAGTACAGAATTTTGGATAACGGAATTGGAATTCCCGAAGAGGAAAAGCATAAGATGTTTAAGATCTTCAACAGGATGGATAATGCCAAAACGTTCAAAGGAAATGGGGTAGGGCTGTCTATTGTGCACCGTATTATGAAGAGGCTTGGTGGAAATGTGGATTATGAGAGCAATAAAGAGGGTACTTGTTTTATTTTAACGTTCAAAAAGCCGTAAATTTGAGAAACTTTAAAAACCTTATGTATGGTATCAGAGTATCTTAAGCAAAATACAGCGGAATATCACGATGCTGCAGAGAAACTTTTCAATTCTGAAAAAATTTTTAATAAAACATTCACTTTAGAAGATTATAAAAAGATCATTCATACGAATTATCTGATGCTTCTTCACAGTGAGAACAAAATATTCGGGAGCCTTTCTGGTAAATATTCTGAGAAACTTCAGCTAGACGACAGAAAGAAGCTGTCTCTTATCGAAAAGGATCTTGAAAGCCTTTCCCTGGAAAATCAGGCTGCTTCACATCATCTTGAGTTTGATAATGAGCATGAGGCTTTAGGAGCCATGTACGTGATAGAAGGTTCTACTTTAGGAGGAAATGTGATCGCCAAACAGCTTTCTAAAACAGAAGGTTTCGACAATGTTACTTTTAATTTCTTCGGATGTTATCAGGAAAATACGGGACCGATGTGGAAGAATTTTAAAGAGGTTTTGGATACTGAAGTCACGGAAGACCATTACAAAGAGGTTCTTTCGGGAGCCAAAAAACTTTATACGTTTTTACTGAACGTGAATTAATTTCATTAAAGCTTAATTAAATTCCTGAAAAATTGCCCACATTTTCAGGAATTGTTAAATTTGGGCGTTTCAATTTTTAGACTAAACTAAAAAATAATTTAAAAAAAGTATACAATATGAAAGTAACTGTAGTAGGTGCAGGCGCTGTAGGTGCAAGCTGTGCAGAATACATCGCAATGAAAAACTTCTGTTCGGAAGTAGTTTTAGTAGACATTAAAGAAGGATTTGCAGAAGGTAAGGCAATGGATTTGATGCAGACTGCATCACTAAACGGATTCGATACAAAAATTACCGGAACAACAGGAGATTACAGCAAAACTGCAGGTTCTCATGTAGCAGTGATCACTTCAGGGATTCCAAGAAAACCTGGAATGACAAGAGAGGAATTGATCGGTATCAATGCAGGAATTGTAAAAGATGTTACTGCAAACCTTGTAAAACATTCTCCGGATGTGATCATCATTGTGGTTTCTAATCCTATGGATACTATGGCTTACCTGGTACACAAAACTTCAGGTCTTCCTAAGCACAAGATCATCGGAATGGGTGGTGCCCTGGATTCTGCTAGATTCCAATACAGATTGGCTGAAGCATTGGAAAGCCCAATTTCTGACGTTAACGGAATGGTAATCGCTGCTCACAGTGATACAGGTATGCTTCCATTATTAAGCAAAGCGACAAGAAACGGAGTTCCTGTAACTGAATTCCTTAGTGATGAGCAACAAAAATATGTCATTGAAGAAACTAAAGTAGGAGGAGCAACGCTTACTAAATTATTAGGAACTTCTGCTTGGTATGCACCGGGTGCTGCTGTTTCTGTAATGGTTCAGGCTATTGCATGCGACCAAAAGAAAATGATCCCTTGTTCTCTAATGCTGGAAGGCGAATACGGTCAAAACGATATCTGTCTTGGTGTTCCTGCCATTATCGGAGCCAACGGAGTAGAAAAAAATCGTAAATGTAACCCTTACGGCTGACGAACAATTAAAGTTTGCTGAAGCAGCTAATGCTGTAAGAGAGGTGAACGGAGATCTTAAGTTTTAATTAGATTTAAGCTTTATATAGTAGTTCAGCGCGGCCGAAGGCCGCGCTGAACTTTTTTTATTTACACTGGCTTACTTTAACTGTCTTAAAACTTCCAGTCGTTCAGGTATTTTACTTACTTGTGATTCAGTCAAGAAATAATGTTCATTATCACGACACCAAAATCTTTTAAATAAGTACAAATCCTTCTTGTACTTTTCTCAATAAAAGTTAAATGATATTTCCCTTAGAATTAAAAATATAGGTTGTAAACTGTTTTTCTGTTTTGTTTTTCAGGTTAGGAATGTTGTATCCGGATGGTAATATTTTAAAAAAATTTCAAGTCTTTACAAGAATAGTGTACTAATCTTTTGATCATAAACAGAGGGAGTGGATGAAGATAAGAAAAAAGAGAGGTATTAGTTTTTTCATGTTTTCTGTAGAAATAATGATCGAAAAGATAAGTTTTTCTAATGATAAAATTTCACAGTCCATATAAAATAAAAACGCACTTATTGGCGCGTTTTTATATTGATGGCTATGAGGTTATAGTTTATATATTTCCCTCCACTTGAATATAGGTTTGAAAACATTATAAGAATAATTTTGTCTTGCAATACCAATGTCGAATCCTGAACCGATCACTACATTTAATACGTCCTGATCATTTTCATAAACATTACTGTTAATGAATGTTTTAACTGCTTCTTTAATAATCGGATCGTTCTCCATGTGGCCGTTGAACTGCTGTTTCTTATCAGTTTTAATAGATATGGTATAAACGTATTGTTTGCTTCCTGAAAAATGATTCATTGATATTGATGCCCTTGAAACATGATCCTGCTTCGAAACCATTTCATAAACCGGAAGTAGTTTTTTTATTTCGCTATTGCTGTTGTAATTGTAAATTGATGTTATAATTACAAGTAAAAGAAGGCCACCTGTAATATAGAATGGCAGTTTCTTCGGTTGAGGCATCATGGTGACCGTACTGTTTCTGTGATCCTGAACGACATATGTTTTTGCCACGATATCATGCAGAGACTGTCTTGTTTCTTTATTGAAAATGTAGAATATCATAATTCCCAAACCTAAAGTGAAAATAATCATCGACTGGATAATATTAACTACTGAGAATGTTGCTGTTCCCGTAATTTTAAATCCATTCAGAAAAAATGGTGTTGTAAAAATTAAGGCTCTGATAAATGAAGTTTTTAAGCTGACGGTTCTTCCCTCAATATCTGTCACCTGGATTTTCATTATTTTTTTTCCGATAGTCTGGCCATTATTCAGCTTAGAGTTCAAAATTGAAAAATAAGCCAGAGAAATAAGCCATCCGATTAATTTGGCTTCTTCTCCCAGGGAAATAAAGAAATCTTCGAAGACTGAACCTAATATAAACCCTAAAATTCCGAGAATAAGCGAATCAATTAATAAAGCCCAAACTCTTGTCCAGAAACCGGAAAAGAATAAATTGTTTTTCATATGGATATTGTTTTTTTAAAGATCCGAAATTACTTAAATTTCCAGCAATATCCTACCATAAGAAAAATTAAAAAAGAGAGCTTTTTTAGGGTGTTTTAAAAAGTTATTACTCTTACTGGTGTTTCTTCACAAAACTCCAAACGGCATCCACAAACTCTCTATTTTTCTCATAATACAAAAGATGTCCGCCATCAATGGAAACCACTTTTTGATCAGGAAACTGAAAGGTTTTGTAATGTTGTGTTCCCACAGCTTTATCCTTTTTTCCGGTGATAATTAATACAGGAACATGAATGTCTTTTGTGATCGGCGCATGATCGGTATAATATTCAGGAAACTCTTTAGGTTTCGAGATTACGGCCATGCCAAAATCTATAATCCTAGGATGAAGGGAATCTATTTTGTCCATCTGTTTAATAGTTTCAATGTCCTCGGTTAGAAATTTATAGCCGATTCTTTTCTTTCGTAATCTGCTGCTGACCTTCGAAAGTTCTGTAGAAAGACTGTCTTTAGGGATTATTTTATTGGGTTGCTGTAATAGGCTGTTTCCATATTCAATCTGTTCTTTCAAAGATTCATTGTTGAGAAAATGAAGTGTGATATTAGCCAGAATCAAGCCTTTTGTATGCTGTGGATATTTTTTAGCGTAATTCACGGCGATAATTCCTCCGAAAGAATGAGCCAACAGAAAAACTTTATCAAGCTTCAGATGCTGTCTCAGCTCTTCAATATCCTGAACCATGGCATCCAGATGATAATTTTCCGATTTTCCCGACTTACCGGATCCACGCTGATCCATATACACCATCTGCATGTTTTTCTCCAGAAGATTTCCTCCTAAAAGTTCAAATGACGGATATCCCTGCCCCGGGCCTCCAGGAACATAGATACAGGCTTCTCCTTTTCCGGAAATTTTGTAATTAATCCTGGCATGATCTGACGTTTCAAAGAAATTATCAGAATCATTGCTCTGAGCTGTGACAGTACTCAGAGACAAAAGAAAAAACATAAATAAACAGATAGCTTTCATATGATAATAACAGCTTAAGAATCATATTTATTACTTCACAGATACATTTAAAATTAAATATGATAAGTTTCTATAAAAATTGAATCATAATAAAACGCACCAGAGGGATGCGTCTATATAAGTAAATATTTACTGTATGAAATATTCAGCTAAAAGATTTTCTGAATTCCAGCGGAGAAAGACTCGTTTTGCTTTTAAATAATTTGCTGAACGATTGAGGATGCTCAAAGCCCAATTCATATGCAATTTCACTAATGGATAGCTGAGTAGTAGATAATTTTTCCTTTGCTTTCCCAATCAGTTTTTCGTGAATATGCTCTTGGGTATTCTGTCCTGTAAGAACCTTTAATAAGCCTGTTAAATAACTTGGTGATAAATTCAGTTGATCTGCGATGTGTTGTACACTGGGAAGGCCTTTTGTGATAAGGTCTTCGTGATTAAAATAATCAGCAAGCAATGTTTCCAGAGCGCTGAGGATCCTGTGATTGGAAATTTTCCGGGTGATAAACTGCCGCTGGTAAAAACGCTCCGAATAATTCAGTAGCGTTTCAATCTGTGAAATAATAATGTTCTGGCTGAAGGTGTCAATATTGGAATGGTATTCCTGATGAATATTCTGAACAATATTATTAATCACATTTTCCTCTTTTTCAGATAAAAATAAAGCTTCATTCACCGAATAATCAAAATATTCATAATTTTTTATAGTTTTCGCCAATGGGGTATGGGTATGCCAAAGAAAATCGGGATGAATGAGCAGAATCCATCCCGTATGTTTTGCTTGGGAATTCGGATCTCTTGTAATACTGAAAACCTGCCCAGGAGCCATAAAAAACATCAGCCCTTCATTAAAATCATATTCCTGCTGGCCATATTTTATCTTGCTGTTGGAAGTTCTTTTAACAGAAATTGAATAAAAATCCAAGATCCAGCTCAGCTCAGTTGTATTGGGATCATCCTTTACCATACTGTAATCAACAACACTGATAAGCGGGTGCTCAGGTTTGGGTAAGCCCCGGAATTGGTGGAATTCGCTGATCGTTTTGAGTCTGATGGGCTGTTTCATATCACAAAATTAATTATTATTGATGATAAGCTGCTGCAAATTCCTTTGCAAACTCCTTCATTTTCACTTTTCCCAGAGTAGGTTTGTTTTGGTTATAATCCACATATAAAACTTCATTTCCTCTTGCTTTATTCATTTCTACAAAACCTTTCGCTGTTTCAGGATTCATGCCTTTGCTGATCATGCTGTTTAAGAGATCTTCATCAGAGACGGTCAGCCATTGAAGTTCCGGCTTTCCTATAGCTTCACCTAAAGTCTGTGCGATTTCATTCGGTGAAATTTCTTCACTGGCAATATACCGGACCTCTCTTCCACGAAATGGCTTTTCAATCTCTTCCGCAATGACAGCTGCAATATCCAATGGAGATACCCAAGGTTCTTTCTGATCACCACCATAGTTCTGAATGATCACTCCCTGCGATTTAATGACAGGAATAAATGAAAATAAATTATAGTAAAACCCTACCGGACGCATAAATTTAATTGAAACATCTTCCGGAAGTTCATTCAGTATTTTCTCTACATTATAATGCGAAATAAGAATACCATTTGCTTCACTCATATGTGCTCCAATGCTGCTTAAATGGATAATATTCTTTACGCCTGATTTTTCAAAAGCTTCTTTATAATTCCTTCCAATTTGAGTATTGGCTTCTATAAAATTGATACTATGATCAAAGAAAACCCCTGCGTTCAGAGCTTCCATCGCATATACTATATCTGCTCCCTGAAAGGTCTCTGTTAAAAAATCTACATTTTCCATAGATCCTATAGCAGCTTTTGCGCCTAAAGCTTCAATTTCCTTCTGTCTTTCTGTACTGGTACTGATAACGGTTACAGAGTGTCCTTTGTTGATTAGTTCTTTGGTCAGCGGTTTGCTGATATTTCCCAATGAACCGGTTACGATAATTTTCATTTTGATTGATTTTTGTTGAAGCAAAATTCCGTAATTATCAAAAAGCGGATGTATCCGAATCTACTTTTCTCGTAGCCGGATCTGATGAGTGTTATACAAAAAAGAGCGGTAAAAACCGCCCCTCAATTTATCTAACAAAATATATTTCTTTAAAATAAACACAACCGTATCCTGTTTAATTTATTGATCACTAATTTATAAATTAATTTTTAATACACTGCTATGGGATTTAATAATTATTTTAAACCTTTTGCAAATTTAGAATATCTTAATATTGACAGCTGAAAAGCAGCAAAGAAGTATTTTTAAATCATGGTATTACAGATCTAAGGTCATAAAAACTGCCGTTTCCTCAGAATTTTCATACAGTCTTGTATTTATTCCCGTAATCCCGAAACCCAGCCTTCTGTAAAACTGTATCGCCGGATAGTTTGTATTTTGTGTTTCCAGTTCAATGATCCGGCAGTTTAGATTTTTGGCTTCCCGGACGGCATTTTTTATAAGCTGCGCTCCGGCTCCGTTTCGCCTGAATTCTTCACTGATCAGAATATTTTCAATGCAGAAGCTATTGTTCCAGGTTCGGTGTTCGCAGATAATCCAGCCTATGAATTTTCCATCTTCAAAAGCTCCGAAAGAATGTCCTTTTTCAATGATCTCATTAAGGTCATTCATATCATTGGAATCGGTTTTCCAGGTTTTGGTGTAGCTCAGCTTTTTTTCTCTTAAAATAAACTCAAAAGAACCGGAATATTCAACAAAAGATATGGCTAATATTTTATCGGTGGTATAGCCATTCAGTCCCCATTCTGTGGTGGGATTTTCAGTTAGTTTTTCTATTTTTTTTATTTCCATTGAGATGTAGAATATGATTGTATTTATTGAATTTCAGTACAGATTTCTACCAGATAATTGTCAGGGTCTTTGATATAGGCCACCTTTTGTCCCCAAGGCTTTACACCAATATCTTCATAAAGAACGGCCTTTTCTACCAGTGCTTCTACATGGTCTGTGATAAAGCCTAATTCTATTCCGAAAGGTTTTTCTTCTGCTTTGGAAAATAAAAATCCCTTTTTTATATTGGAACTGGCAAGACTTACAGAAGCAAAAGAAATGGTAGTTTCGCCGGTAAGCAGCTCTCCGTAATCTTTTTCGGGAGTAATGAATTTTATTTGAGTGTTAAATGTATTCTGGTAAAAGTTTATGGACTTTTCAACATCTTCAACATATAAAATAAGGTATTTGAATTTGATCATAATCGTTTTAATATTTATTTAAAATATATTCTTCATCGGTAACCATTTCCACATAAGGACCGTTCAGCGGATAATATTTCATTCCCCCGAAATGACCGAACTGAAGTGGATATTTCTGAGCCAACTGACGAACTTTCTCTCCTAAAGAATTGATCTGAACTTCCTGAATGTTATTCTCTGTCTGTCTGCCATTGGAAAGGAAGAGCATTAGATTGCACTGATTTTTAAACTCATGATCATAATAGTACAATACATGAATATTTTCCTTATAGCATATCTGAATCATGTCATTAATGAAATCCTTTTTATGAATAAGTAAGAGATTACAGTCAATTCTGACGGATAGGTTCTCGGCATTGTATTTTTTTAGATCCGAACCTGTTATCTGGATAAACCGGTGCTTTATAGTTTCAAATTTGTCCTTTTCAGGAGTGAAATTTATTATGGATTTTGTTTCAAAAGATTCATCAATCAGTATTGCATTGTCAAGAATCAGAAGATCTTCTATAGCTGAAGCAAACTGGAAATGGTAATCAAAAAACTGCCGGTCACCCAATGTTATCAAAAGTTGATCTTCATTAATCTTGATATTTAAATAGGTTTTTTTGAAACGTAAGTGAAGATCTTCCAGCTTCTCAAGAAAAATTTCAGGATGAGGTATAGAAATTATGGCTTTCAGTTCAGCGTCATTATCAGCATGACCTCCAAATCCTTTGAAAAACTTAAAAAATCTGAAACTGTATAAGTTTTCGGGAAATTGAAAATACCAGTATACTCCTAAAATCATTTCTGCACAAGTTGTTTTAATGGAAAGATATCAAATTTAAATAAAATTTCACACTCCAAAACTTTCAAAACCTGTAAATTTGTGCTCAACAAAAATTTACTAGATGCTTAGGAAAATTTCAATTGCGGCAGTGACATTATTGTCCGTAATTACAATCAATGCTCAGAAGAACAGAAACTCTCAGGTAGAAAGACCCAAACTGGTCGTAGGATTAGTGGTAGACCAGATGAGATGGGATTACCTGTACCGTTTTTACGGTAAATATGGAAACGATGGTTTCAAAAGGCTTCTGAATACAGGATATTCTTTAAACAATGTTCACATCAACTATGTACCGACGATTACTGCTTTAGGGCATACCTGCATCTATACAGGTTCTGTACCAGCGATCCACGGTATTGCCGGAAACGACTGGACGGATAAGGAAACCGGGAAAAATGTGTATTGTACTGCAGATGAAAGTGTGCAGCCTGTAGGAACAACCAGTGCAAAATCAGGAAGCCATTCTCCAAAAAATCTTTGGTCTACCACGGTAACCGATGAATTAAGGCTGGCGACCAATTTTCAGGGAAAAGTGATTGGTGTTTCTTTAAAAGACCGTGCTTCCATTCTTCCTGCAGGACATACTCCAAACGGAGCTTTCTGGTTTGATGATACTACGGGAAATTTCATTACGAGTACTTGGTATATGAATGACCTGCCTCAGTGGGTAAAATCTTTCAACTCACAGAATCTTCCGGAAAAATTAGTGGCAAACGGCTGGAATACCTTGCTTCCAATCAACCAATATACAGAAAGTTCTCCGGATAATTCTTCCTGGGAAGGATTACTGGGGAGTTCAAAAACACCTGTTTTTCCTTACAGTAATTTAGCTCAGGATTATCAGACAAAAAAAGATAATATCCGCTATACACCTTTCGGAAATACTTTGACTTTAAAACTGGCTGAAGCTTCTGTGGAAGGAGAAAAATTAGGCGGTGATAATATTACAGACTTTTTAGCGATCAATCTGGCTTCTACCGATTATGCAGGTCATAAATTCGGTCCGAATTCTATTGAAGTGGAAGATGTTTATTTAAGGCTGGATCAGGATCTGGCAGAGTTTTTCAATTATCTGGATTCCAAAGTAGGAAAAGGGGAGTATACCGTTTTTCTTTCTGCTGACCATGGCGGTGCCCATTCTGTAGGATTTTTGAAAGAACATAAGATCGCTACTGGATTCTTTGGGGAAGGAATGGAAAAAGATATCAATCAGAAACTGAAAGATAAATTCGGAGTTGATAAACTGATCAATGCTGTAGACAATTACCAGATCTATTTTGACAGAAAGCTGATGCAGGATAATAAAATCGAACTGGACGACCTGAGGGATTTCACGATCAAAGAATTACAGAAAGATCCTACCGTTTTATATGCGGTATCTGTAGATAAAGTACAGGAAGCTACGATTCCGGAGCCTATTAAACAGAGGATTATTAACGGAATCAACAGGCAGAGAAGCGGTGATATTCAGCTGATTTCTCATGATTCAATGCTTCCGCCATATTCCAAGACCGGGACTACACACAGTGTATGGAACTCTTATGACTCCCATATTCCATTGATCTTTATGGGATGGGGAATTCAAAAGGGAGAAAGCAATAAAGCTTATAATATGACCGATATTGCTCCTACCGTTTCATCATTATTGAAAATTCAGTTCCCAAGCGGGAATGTAGGAAATCCGATCACGGAGGTTATCGGAAGATAATTTGATATAACATAGAATAAGAAACATTCCTTTCGGGGAATGTTTTTTTATGTTGTATTAGTTCTTTTGATAATATTTTATTCCCCCATCATTAAAATCTTATCAATTCCTGAATTTTCCTTCTGTACATTAGATTCTGTTTTCTGACTTTAATGATCAAATAAAGTAGTACAGCAATACAAAGAATTCCCAGGCTTACAATAAATCCTGTGATATATTGGTAACGGGTTTTCATTTCACTGCTTTTCTTCAAAGTTTCCCGGTTATGATCATTAATTGAATGATTAATTGAGTTCAGTTCATTTTGCTCCCTCTGAAAACGCATTTCAAAATACTTCTTACTGTAATTTTGGTAAAGATCAGGCTTTTCCATAGCCAGATAATTTTCGGACATTTCCTTATATATACCTTCATTAAGGATCAGATCCCTGGTATTTTTGCTGAGGTCCTCGGCTTTGATGAGCAGTTGCAGCGCCTTTTCATTCTCTTTTTTCTGCTTGTACATTTCTGCCATGCCTTTTAGTGCAAATGCTTCCAGACTTTTTGCCCCGTTTTTTTGTGCATAGGCTGCAGACTGGATCAATGCCTGATGGGCTTTTTCGAGCTGGCCAAGGTTGAGGTAGCAATAGCCTATATTATAGTATACTACACTCATATTAGAATAAGTTGCCTGTTTGTTTTTTACTTTTTCAAAATTCCGGATGGAAATCAGAAATTTTTCAAGGGCAATTTCCGGATTGGCCTGGCTTTTATAGATCATTCCCCGAATAGCATAGCTTCTGGCTGTTTCAATATATTTTTCAGGAAGATTATCGGGGAGTTTATCCATGTATTGATCAGCTTCATTCAGTGTTTCAAGGCTTTTGCTAAAAAGTTCCATCTGTTGGTATTGGATAGCGGCTGAGATCAGAACACTGGTCCGAACTTTCTGATCATTGGTTTTCTGCGCAGTTTCTTTTGCTTTAATAAGGTAATGCAGGGATTGGTCGAAATCTCTTTTTGCAATATTGGCGGTAGAGAGAAGCTGATAAATACTGATCTGCTTGTGGATATCTTTTTCTTTTCTGAGAAGTTGCTTTCCGGTACTAATGGCGTCATCCGGATTATCATAAATTTCAAGACGGGCTTTCTTCATCAGGGAATCGAAAACAGTACTTTGACCGGAAACCGAGATATAAGTACTCAGAAAAATTCCTGCAATAATCTTTAATATGATTTTCATGATGTTCTGGTTTTACTGATTTCCTGAATGTAGGCATTGGGCGACATACCTGTTACAGATTTAAAAACTGTAGTAAAGGCACTGTGTGACGAAAACCCTGAATATTCTGCAAGATAGCTGACCTTATAATTAAGGTAGACCGGATCTGTTCTCAGAAGCCGGGCAATATGATTGATCCTTAATTCATTAATATAGCCGTTGAAATTTTTTCCTTTGCTGCTGTTGATCACTTCAGAAAGATATTTTGTATTTACACCCATCTGTGAAGACAGCATGGAAATTGTCATATTTTTATCCAGATAGCGTTGCTGCTTTTCCCATTCTTCCAGTTTCTGCAGGATTTCGTCTTCCTTTTCTTTTGAAATTTTATTTGGATCTTTTTCAATGATTTTGCTGATTACAGAAGCTTCTTCCAGTTTTTTCTGTTTTTCGAAAAATTCAGCCTGCTTTTTAAGGTCCTTATTACTGCTTTTCAGAAGTAGAAAGCAGATAAGAAGTCCTGTTATGATGGCCAGAAAGCCGGCGGCAGTAAAACCTGTTTTTTTTAGCTGTTTCTGATTCTGAAACTCCAGGTTATTGTTCTGATTGGTTTCTACCAATTTTACAATATAGCGTATGCCTTCCTTGGTATTTGAATCCATTTTTGTACGTAATTCAGTATAAAGTTTATTGTATTGATGGTATTTTTCATCATCATGAAGAGCAAAATAATTCTTGGATAAAGATTCATAGATCTTTGCTTTCAAACTGTTATACGGAAGGTTTTCTATTTTGGCAAGTCCTTTTTCAAGAATTTCGGAGGCGGTATGATAATCTTCTTTAAAAAAATAATACCGGGACAAATTTTCATAAGCCAGCGCCTGAAGAAAATAATAGTCTTTATTTTTTTCTGCCTGAAGAACTGTATTTTCCAACAATTGTCTTGATTCTTCAAGCTTATTTTGTTTCATGAGATAAGAGGCGCGGAAGATGTTATTTTCCATTCTAAGGATCTGGTTTTCCTGATTATGAAGGTTGAGGAACTGATCGCTTTTAATAAGGTTTTTTAAGGCATTATTATAGTTCCTGTTAATGCCATAATTAAGAGCCTGCAATTGATACAGTTTGCCGGTAATAGAATTTATTCCCGGATGGTCTCCTTTTAATAATTTAAAATCTGCTAAAAGCCTGGAAATAATCAACTGAGACTGGCTGTACAGATCCAGATTCTGGTATTGGTCTGCCAGATTATAATCACCGGCGGCCTGCAGAAAATAGGAAAGGTTTTCTTTTTCTGTGGAATTTTCCTTCTGACTGTAAACATTAACGGACTGTACATAATCTCCTTTCATAGCGTAAGCCTGGGAGATAATGTTTTGCAGGACTATTCTGTGTTCGGAATTCTGGTCACTGATGAGCAGGCTTTGGGAATAGCTGATGCAGTCGTCCGGATTCTCATATAATTTTTGAAAAGCTTTGTCAGCTAAAATATTGAAGTCCGGCCCAGACTGTCCTTTGACAAAAACTGAGCAAAGGATGATAAACAGGATTTTGATGTTTTGAATCAAAATATTCCGGGAGAAAAGTATTTTTTTTCTGTTTTTTCTTACAGCTTCCTGATGATCAGTATTCAAAATAGATTTTTTGTTATAGGGTTGTATTTTAGTGGTTTATGATTTTTGCTCTTTTAAATTTCACGAATTATGAAAGTCAAATTCTTTTAAAAAGGTAAATATAATATTAATATTGTTTCTACCAGTTCAAAATATTAAACTTAAACAAGTATGAAAAACATTTACAAAAATTTAATGAAAGCTTTATATGCTTGCTTTTTGCTCGGGTATATGGTGGTCAGTGCACAGCTTACTGTAATGGGAGTTGGGAATTATAGCGTTGGAGGTATCTCTGATGGTGGAATTGTAAGTATGCAAACAAGTGATGGGCAGATCTATAAGTGGGATGAAATAAATGGCCTCGTCCAGATTGGTGCAATATCCAACGGATATCCTGCTGCAGGTCGCACATTGATTACAGCCGATGGAACAAAGATAGGCTCTTCTGTAACCAATTCACTGACAACTTTTAATGAAATATCTACTTATGATATAGGAACTTCTGCCTGGACCAGTCATGGTGGTTTGGTGGCTTCTGGCTGGGACGGGCATGTAAGTTCTACCTGGGGAATGACTCCGGATGGGAATACTATTGTAGGATTGGGCTGGGTGACTGCTGGAAGTGCACATGCTGTGAAATGGGATGCTGCCAACGGAGTGACAGATCTGGGAAGCAGTATTGCCGGAAGCAGCTCCAGAGCAAATGCCATCAATTCTGACGGAACGGTGATTGTAGGCTGGCAAGATCAGGCTGACGGAACAAGAAGCGGTGCCAAGTGGGTCAACGGAGTACAAAGTTTCATCACAGACAGTAATGGTAATTACGTAGGAGAAGCAGGAGATGTTTCTGCAGACGGGAGTACAATCATAGGCTCTGCTATGCCTGATCCGTATGTATGGAACAGTGTAACAGGTCTTACCTACATCGCTCATCCGAATTCCTCATTCTTCTTCAGTGGAGGAGCAACGGGAATCTCTGCTGATGGTAAAAAAGTAATTGGATTTTACAGACCTTTCGCAGCACCACCAATGTCTGGAGAAGGCTTTATCTGGACTGCAGCAGGCGGACGGGTCAATCTGAATGATTATGCGATAAGTTTGGGAATCAATACCCAGGGAGTCACCATGTCTCTCCCTCTGGCGATGTCCCATGACGGGCTGCGAATTGCCGGAGTAGGTACCAATGCATCCGGACAGATCGTTGCGTTTTATCTGAATCTTTCGGAGGTACAGCTTTCTACTCATGAGAATACAATACAAAATAATAGCATTTCCGTTTATCCGAACCCTGTTAAAGAGATTCTTTATTTTAAAGGAATCAATGAGATCGATAAGGCGGAAATATACAACATGGTCGGTCAGAAAGTAAAAACATTCAGTGCTGTAAAAGGTAGTATTGATATTTCTTCCTTATCAAAGGGGAATTATATTCTACAGATTTTCGTGAAAGGGGAAAATTCACAAAGTTTTAAATTCATCAGACAGTAAAGTAAAATTAGACGTACTTAATGACTTGACCAAAAAAACTCGCAGAATTTCTGCGAGTTTTGTTTGTATTCGGATTAAATTATTCTTCGTCTTCAGCAGCAGTGTCATCACCTTCTTCATCTTCGTACTGTTCCAGGTAATACGTGAAGGTGAACTCTTCTGTTTCATCCTCTGCATCTTCAAGCGTGGTCAGCAGATCTTCAAACATCTCCAGCTGATCTACCGTCATATTGACGAATTCCAGGTGAAGAGGCATTTCCAGTTCTCCGGTGATCACATCAGAAAGAGCATCAAGATTATCTCCAAAATGTTCAGGAAGCGTGATCTTTTCCTTTAATTGGGCGTAAAAATCTTCGTAGTCGCCTATGTCTGTAAAATCGATATATATTGTCTTCATATTCTTTTTATTCTTTATTAATTTAATATTGGTCATTGCGAGGAGCGAAGCGACGAAGCAATCTCAGAAAACATCCATAATATTTTCAATGTCGTCTGTTAAATCTATCCATTCAGGGTTTAACGAATTGATGAGATCCAGTTTTTTCTGTCTTGAACCTGCCTTGATCTGCTTTTCCCGAAAAATAGCATCTCCGATTTCTTGAAAAGATTCCCAGTAGACCAAGATATGTAATTTGTATCTTGAGGTAAAACTTTGTTCGTAATAACTGTCTTTATGCTGTTTGATGCGGTTGGGCAGATTTGAAGTAACCCCTGTGTAAAGAGTTGTATGGTTCTTGTTGGTCATAATGTAAACAAAGCCTGGTTTCATAAGTTATATGTTTATTTTTATGATTAAAGATTGCTTCGTCGCTTTACTCCTCGCAATGACATTTCAATTACTGCTTTTCAAAACTCTTATAATGGTCTTTAGTCAGATAAATATCGCCGTTTCCAGTAAAGATGATCCGGTCTGAATTTCTGTTTCCGCAGTTATAATTTACATCTGCTTCAAAATACTTTTCACCCTGGGGAAGTCTTTGCTCCCGGTTGCTGAAATGATCACCACCTATGGCTTTTCCCGGCAGTATTTCGCATAGATTACCCTTTGAAGGATTCCAGCCTAGCTTTCTCGCTTCATTTTTAGTAATATAATAGTCAGGCAGCCTGTGATTCTGCTTTACATAACTGATGACCTTTTTTTCCTCTGTCAGCTGATCTATAGACTGTGAAGAAGTATTTCCTTTACTTTGAGTATTTGAGGAAGTGCTTCCGTACTGTGTAGCTTCTGTTTTTATGCTTTCCGTATTTCCTTTTTTATCAGCAATAAAATTATTGTAGATATACATCACAGACATCCCGAAGAGAAGTCCCAGACAAATAAAAAATACCGATCTTATTTTTACCATTCATATATGAAATTTATACTCGTAACTAATCATTCCTCCATTCCTCGGGAATATCACAAACGGGGATAGGATCTATTTTATGTTTTGCTGCTTTATGCATTCTGTCAAAAATTAAGAAAACCTCTTTATCGCGGCCTTCATAATCGTCTGCAGTTTTTGTCCCGTATTCTTTCTGGATCTTTTCCAGTTCAGGATAAGTAGCACCGATCTGTTGTTCATCCGTTCTGTCCACATCCCAAAGCCCGTCTGTAGGAATGGCTTCCTGAATATTTTTAACCAGGTTTAAAGCTCTTGCCAGCGTATAAACTTCAGTTTTGTAGAGATCTGCGATAGGAGAAACGTCTACACCGCCATCCCCATATTTCGTATAAAACCCAATGCCGAAATCTTCCACTTTATTTCCTGTTCCGCATACAAGAAGGCCGTTCAGCTGCCCGTAATAATATAGGGTAAGCATTCTCAAACGTGACCTAGTATTGGCGAAAGCCAGTTTCTCATTAGGAAACAGGTCGTCCTTTACATCAAATGTTTTATAAAGTTCCTCAAAAGCAGGAGTCAGATTTACTGACATGGCTTCCACATTAGGAAACTTTGATTTAATGTCGTTCATATGTTCCCATGCACGGTCTATCTGGTCCGGTTTCTGGCGGATCGGCATTTCGATCAGAAGCGTTTTCAATCCTGTCATAGCTGCTAAAGTAGAAACCACTCCGGAATCCACACCTCCGGAAACACCTATGACATATCCTTTTACATTAGCTTTTACAGCATAGTCCTTTAACCAGCTTACAATATGATCTATTACTTTTTGAGTTTGCATTGTTTATTTTTTTAGTCTGTTCTAAATTCTTTGGGGTATTTGTTCCTCTTTTTATATTTTTTGATATGGAGATTCCAAAATTACTGGTTTTTTTATAACCAGGCTTTGTATTATAATTTTTTATATCCTGTTAATACCGAATAAAGATGTTTTATTGTACATATGGATCACGTTTAAGTTCATACCAGTTACAGATCCCGTCCGGTTCCTCAAATTCACCGGTTTTTTCAAAACCTAATTTTGTTAAAATATGATTCGAACCTTCATTTTCAAAATGTGCACAGGCATAGATAATATCCGCTTTCATATCAATAAATCCAAGGTCAAGAGAGGCTCTTGCAGCTTCCATAGCGTAACCTTTCCCCCATGAGTCAGGTAAATAGCGGTAACCAAGCTCCAGAACATTTTTGTACCCGTTGATCTCTTCAGTCAGAAATTTCAGACCGCTCCAGCCGATCAGTAATCCGGTTTCCTTTTCGATCACAGCCAGTCTTCCTGTACCATTTTCATCGTATTGCTTCCTGATCTTTCGAATCACTTCTAATGCCTGACTTTTTTCTGTAAGTACTGGGACACCGATGTATTTCATCACTTCCGGGTTTGAATCCAGCAGAAACATTCTATCAATATCTGTTTCTTCAAGTTCTCGTAAAAGCAGTCTTTTTGTTTCTGTTTTCATAGTAATAGGTTAGGGCTCAGTTCCGAAAACAGTTACGTCGGTCTTCGTTCCCATCTTAATATCTGTTTCCTTCATTTTATTACCACCTACATTCAGAGTCTGAAGGGCTGGGTTTCCGGAAATATCAAGCTTAAGAATTTTATTATGTTCAACGTTCAGTTTTCTCAGGTTTTTGAGCGCGGTGAGATCAATGGTTTTTAATTGATTTAAAGATAATGTTAATTGATCAATTCCCGGAGTTTCCTTCAATGAAGTACTCTCCAGAAGATTATTGTCCAGATATAAAGAAGTCAGATTTTTAAGATTTTCTGCTTTAAAAGAAGACATCTTGCATCCCGTACACGAAAAAAGCTGGAGATGCGCAAAACCTCCGATTGAAACACTAGTAATATTGTTATCATCAAGTACGAGCATCTTAACGTTGGCAAAGAGTTTTGCATCATCAGCTGATGTAATTCCCTTCTGCATCAAAAATAAATTGGTAACGGCATCTGCCTCCGGTTGTTCAATTGCACCGTTTTTGTTAACGTCAAAATTTTCGATCACAGCTTTTTCAAAGTTTTGATCTTTAAAATTGAGTTTTTGAGTATAGAATAAGGATAATCCTGAAATAATCAGGCCGAGTGTTGTAAATATTTTAATTTTCCTCATCGATTGTTTTTTTAATCCTTATTTTTGTACCCTTAAATTTCATGTAAAAATAATGAAGATTTTTAGAATTATTGCCCTTTCTTCCATTTTAGTTCTCGCCTTGGATTCATGTAAAAAAGAATCTGAAAACCAATGGAAAGTAGAAATAAAAGAGACTGCTGAAAAAGTACAGATGACAGATATTTCCAAAGAATTTTATAATGCGGAAATTCCTTTGGATCAGTTTAAAACCAAATTTCCATGGTTCCAGGGAACCGTTTCCGATGCAGACTTTGGAAAGAGGAGGTTAGATGCAGAAGAAATCAAGATCTACAAAGAAGCAGCCGGTAAAATAGATCAGGTAAAACTTCAGAAAGAACTTCAGGATCTGTTTTCTCACATCAAATATTATTATCCGCAGTTTAAATATCCTAAAGTATACCTTTTTTCATCGGCATTACAAATGATTCAGGATCCTATTTTCTATGATTCAAAAGGCAATCTTCTGTTCATAGACATTACCGGATTTATGGGTGATGGTAATGCGAATTATAAAGGATTGGAACTGTATTTCCAGAAATCAATGAACCCGCAGAATATTGTGCCCAAAGTTTCACAGATCTTTGCTGAAAATATTGTAACCGAATCCCCGGATCACCAGAAATTCATTGATAAGGTCATTCTGAACGGAAAGATCATGATGCTCCAAGATGCTTTCCTTCCTGATACGCCAGATTATCTGAAGATGAACTACACCAGAAAACAGTATGACTGGGCCGTAGCCAATGAAGCAAACATCTGGAATTATTTTGTAGAAAGCAACTTAATTTTCGGAGATGACCCAAGGCTGGTAGAACGTTTTATTTCTCCCGGGCCATTCTCAAAATTTTATACGGAAATAGATAACGAGTCTTCACCGCAGATCGGCATCTTTACGGGATGGCAGATCTGTAAAGCTTATTTCAGACAGAAACCGGAAACAAAACTACAGGAATTCTTAAAACTTGATGCCACCAAAATCTTTAATGATGCGGTGTACAAACCTAAAACAAAGTAAAATTCAATATAACACTAACCTTCAATATGATTTGGAGGTTATTTTTTTATCAATAAGTTATTTCCCTATGAAGATCACTTCATAGAAACTGAAGAAGTATTAACTTTGCGGAAAATTTTAGATTGATATGAGAAAAACTCAGATTACAATAGATGTAGAGTTGGATGAGAACCACATTCCTGAACATATAACATGGAACGCTCAGGACGGCGGTGTGGAAAAAGAAGAAACTAAAGCAACAATGATCTCCGTTTGGGATGATAAAACGATGGAAGCCTTAAGAATTGATCTTTGGACAAAAGAAATGCCGGTAGATCAGATGAAAATGTTTATCCATCAAATTATGGTATCTTTAGGGAGTACTTACCAGAGAGCTACCGGAGAAGAAGATGTAGCACAATGGTTGGAACAAATTGCTGAGGAATTTGCGGTGAAATCAGCGATAAAAATGTAAGACCCTACACACCAATCACAAAATGATATGAAAAAATCACTTTTACTCATCAGTACAATACTATTGTTGGCCGCATGCAGTAAAAAAACTGATCTTAAAGAAACCAAAACACTGGATTCTGCTGTAACGGCAGATAAACTTCCTGTTTCTGAAAATAATGCAGTTTACGTAAAAGAGAAAGCTTCTGAACATACGGAATTAGACATTGCTTTATTCAAGGAAAAAGATATTCCTGTTGCCATGCTAAAGGGCAGCCTTCATCCCCACGATATGGAAGGTGAATCTGTCATGGAGCTTGTTCCCACAATGGATGATTTCATTAAAGGAAACGGCTCGGATATTGCTTATATAGATGATTCCCTGAAGAAAATAATTCTAAAAATCAACGGGAAATTCGAGGAACTTAAAGAAACAGGTAAGGATCGATATGAAAACAGTGAATATCTGGTGTCCTTTACCACAACTGTTCCGGACAAAATTCCGGCAGAAATAGAAGTTGTGACTTATGCTTTTAACGGAAAGCTGGATATAAAAAGAAAATCTGATAACGTATCAAAGAACCTGAATTTTTTTATGGCAGGTTTATAAAAATAAAAATATTATGAATTTTAATACCAAAGTAATTCACGGAGGGCAGCACCATGAGTCTGCCACAGGTTCTGTCAATGTTCCTGTATTTTTAACTTCTACATTCGCACAGAAAAGCCCGGGAGTACATTCCGGATATGAATATTCAAGAGCAGCCAACCCTACAAGACAGGCGTTGGAAGACTCTTTGGCAAGCATTGAAAACGGGGCAAGAGGTCTTGCTTTCGGTTCAGGATTAGCTGCCATCGACTGTGTTTTGAAATTACTGAATCCTGGTGATGAGGTAGTAGCGGTAGATGACCTTTATGGAGGTACTTACAGAATGTTTACCAGACTTTTTGAAAAATATCAGCTGAAATTTACGTTCGTGAATTTTGATGATGTTTCTAAAATTGCTGATGTCATTACAGATAAAACAAAGCTGATCTGGGTAGAAACGCCTACCAATCCTCTAATGAAACTTGTAGACATCAAAGCTGTTGTGGAAATGGCCAAAGGAAAAGATATCCTGGTTGCTGTTGACAACACTTTCGCGACACCATACATCCAGAGACCTATTGATCTGGGAGCAGATATCGTAATGCACTCGGCTACAAAATATTTAGGTGGGCATTCCGATGTCATCGCCGGAGCATTGATTGCAAAAGATGCTGAACTGGGAGAAAAACTTCACTTTATCCAGTTTGCGAGCGGTGGTATTTTAGGACCTCATGATTCTTACCTTGTTTTAAGAGGAATCAAAACGTTAGCATTAAGAATGCAGCGTCATTCAGACAATGGACTTGCTGTAGCAAGATATCTTGAAACTCATCCTGCAGTGGATAAGGTAATCTATCCAGGACTGGAGTCTCACCCTCAGTATGAGCTTGCTAAATCTCAGATGAAAGAGTCAGGAGGAATGGTTTCCTTCACTTTTAAGTCCGGTAAAAAAGAAGATGCTGTAAAATTCCTTGAGAAAGTAAGAGTTTTCACTTTGGCAGAATCTTTAGGAGGAGTAGAATCTTTAGCCAATCATCCAGCTTTAATGACCCATGCTTCCATTCCTGCAGACAAACGTGAGGAGCTTGGCATTACAGACGATTTAGTTCGTTTGAGTGTTGGTATCGAAGATGCCGAAGATCTGATTGCAGATCTTGAGAAAGCTTTTTCTTAACACCTTACAATAAAATATAATGAGAAAGATTCAGTTTTTTTTGATCTTAAGTTTTTTCAGTCAAATTGTATACTCGCAGGTAAAAACTACCGATGAACTGTATAAAACGGCTAAAAAGCTGGACAGTCTGATATTTGATGTTGGATTTAATCAATGCGATCTTTCTCATTATAAATCCATAGTCAGCAACGACCTGGAATTTTATCATGATAAAGGAGGAATCACTTCCGGTGAGAAAGCATTTACCGCTTCCATTAAAAACAAT
Organism: Chryseobacterium sp. W4I1; assembly: GCF_030816115.1. NCBI lineage: Bacteria > Pseudomonadati > Bacteroidota > Flavobacteriia > Flavobacteriales > Weeksellaceae > Chryseobacterium > Chryseobacterium sp. W4I1. The sequence continues at coordinate 2,755,326 of NZ_JAUSXQ010000001.1, read as the reverse complement.
ATCTGTGGTGGACCCAATAAAGTGAAGCGTGACCTCGTACCCAACAGCATGAAAGTCTATCCTTTATACAACAATAATGTTCTGTACGCCTTTATAGAAGAAGGAGAGCATGATTTTTTTGAATTCTCAAACGGAAAATGGAATCAGGGGAGCCGTGCGAAATTTACTATTTTGTGGATTCAGGAAGATAAGCAGTGGAAGATGAAAAGGGTATTGAGCTATGATCATCATTTATAAACCATATGAAAAACACCAGAAAAGCAACTTTTGAAGATTTAAATCAGTTGGCGGAACTATTTGACCAATACAGGATTTTTTATCATAAAGAATCGGATATTCCAGCAGCTGAAAATTTTCTCAGAGAAAGAATAGAGAATAAAGATTCCGAAATTTTTGTGGCAGAGAAAGATGGTAAACTGACTGGCTTTGTCCAACTGTATCCCATATTTTCATCCACAAGAATGCAGCGCTACTGGCTACTGAATGATCTTTATGTCAATGGAGAGTATAGAGGAAAAGGATATTCCAAAGAACTGATCGAAGAGGCCAAAGAGCTATGCAGATCATCAAATGCCTGCGGTGTTCTACTTGAAACAGGGAAAAGCAACGATGTCGGAAATCAGTTATATCCCGCTTGCGGATTCGAACTCTATGACTCTGTGAATTTCTATGAATGGACAAACGATACAAAGTAGAGAATAGTAAATGGTCAATAGTGAATTGTGAATTTTATTCAACGAATCACTTATTAATTATCATTTGTCGTTTATCAATCATTATTATTACTCATAATCTATAACTCAAACACATATGTCTGATTTTCAAAAATATGTACAAAGATATCTGGACCAGATCCCGTCAGAGGACTGGATCAGAGAATTAAAAATATCGGGAGAAAAAACAGTGGAAATATATGCTGCTCTTACAGAAGGACAGTCTCTTTTCGCTTACGCAGAAGGAAAATGGACGCTGAAAGAACTTTTGCTCCACTTATCTGATACTGAAAGAATATTCCAATACAGAATTCTAGCCTTTGCAAGAGGAGATAAAGCCCAATTGCCAGGCTTTGATGAAGAAGAATATACTGCGGCTTCTTTTGCCAATAACAGATCATTAGAATCCCTTTTGGAAGAGTATAAACTTGTAAGAAAGTCTTCACAAATCCTCATTGAAACTCTTGAACCTTCTGTTCTAAAAAATACAGGGATAGCCAACGGAAATCAGCTGGCTGTGGAAACAATCGGTAAACTAATTGTAGGTCACAATTATCATCATTTGAGTATTATTAAAGAGAGGTATTTGCCAGGATTGAAATAGATGTTGTAGAGCCAAGAATCAAGAGTCAAGAATCAAGATGGTGGATATAGAGAATTTGACTGTGTTTTAATAAATTGTAAAGATAGATATTCAATAGGAACGGGCTTTAGCCCGTTTTTTATGAAAATAATACCAATATGGCTTTAGCCAAAATATAAATAAAAAATATTATTTTTGGTTAAAACAACACAAATGTCTTTTATTAAAATCTATATCCATCTTGTTTTTTCCACGAAAAATAGGATCCCATTTTTGAATACATTCGATCTTAGAGTTAGAATGTGGAAGCATATCAAGGAAAATGCTTCTCATAAAGGAATTTATTTAGATATGGTTAATGGGTATTCAGACCATTGCCACTGCCTGATTTCGTTAGGATCTGGTCAAAATGTAGAAAAAGTAGTACAACTGCTAAAGGGAGAATCTTCTTTTTGGATTAATAAAAACCAACTTACCCAAGATAAATTTTCATGGCAGGATGAATATTTCGCCGTTTCAGTCTCTGAATCGAAAGTAGATGCTGTGAGAGAATATATTAAAAATCAAGAGAAACATCATCAGAAAAGAAGTTTTTCAGATGAATATCAGGAGTTTCTTGAGAAAAATAATTTTGTATAGGGTTTGGCTAAAGCCATTGCCCTGAATGTCTTATTGTAAACGGGCTGAAGCCCGTTTCTATTGAATTTTTTATGTATGTATTATAGATAGCCACTTAAATATAAAAGACTTTGTCTATTATTTCAGCAAGCATTATTATTTGTTCTGAGTTTCAGCTATAATACCAATATATTCAATAGGAATGGGCTTTAGCCCATTTAATAAAAGATACAAAATGATCCAGGCTTTAGCCAAAACCTAAAAAATCACCAAACAAAACATTTATTCCATATTTTTGGCTGATCCTTCGCATTTTTTTACCTTTATACACAGGTTTTGAAACCTGTAGAACTATGGAAAACATTATTGAAATATTAAAATCCGGCGGAACTATTCTTTACCCTACAGATACTATCTGGGGAATAGGCTGTGATGCCACCAATATAGAAGCGGTCAATAAAATTTTTGACATCAAAAAAAGGGAAAAAAACAAATCAATGATCATTCTGGTGGAGTCTGAAAAAAGGCTTCAGGATTTAGTTGATGTTCCGGAAATGGCATGGGAAATCATTGACCTTAGCGAAAAACCGGTAACTATTGTTTATGAAAACCCTCGTGGGCTTCCGAAAGAATTGCTTGCTGAAGATGGCAGCATAGGCATCAGGCTGATAAAAACTGATTTCTGCAGAAAACTGATCACTAAACTGAACAGGCCTTTAGTTTCTACTTCTGCCAATTTCAGCGGTGAGAAAAGTCCATTGAAATTTTCTGATATTTCACCGGAAATGATTAAACTGGTTGATTATGCAGTGGAAGAGGATCGGGAAAAAGTTTCAAAATACTCAGGGTCTTCAGTGATCAAAATATGGAATGACAACAGAATTAAGGTTCTTCGAGAATAAAATTCTATACTAATTCCTTCATTTTAAAATCTTGTCAATGTATATCGGCAGGATTTCTTTTTTTTAATTTCTATCTTTGCATTCTTCAACTGATAAAAGACCTGTCATGAACCACCAAAAGTTTGCTGAAGAATGGATCCTTACCTGGAATTCTCATGATCTTGAGGATATATTGTCCCATTATGCAGAAGATATTGAAGTGATTACACCAATGATTTCGCTGGCAACGGAAGGAAAAGAAAGCACATTAAAAGGAAAAACTGCAGTTCGTGAATATTGGAAAAAAGCACTGGAAAAATTCCCGGATCTGCATTTCGAATTGATCAAATCAACAGCAGGTGTGAATTCAGTGGCTTTATTTTATAAATCTATTATGGATAAACATGCTGTGGAGGTGATGTTTTTTGATGATGAAGGAAAAATTAATAAAATGTATGCTCATTACGATTAATGGAATACAGACTAGAAAAAGACGATCTATTTAAAGATGAAAATTAATCTTACTCAAAATAAAAATTTAAAATTATTCAAGATCATTGCTGATGCTGCGGAAAAAAATAACCAGTCCGTGTATATAGTCGGTGGTTATGTCCGTGATCTCCTGATGAAGAGAGCAGCATCCACCGATATCGATTTTGTAACGGAACAAAGCGGAATTGAGCTTGCCCAAACTGTTGCAAAAGATATTGATCCCAAATTAAAAGTTTCTGTCTTTAAAACTTACGGAACAGCCATGATCAAATATAAAGATCTTGAGCTGGAATTTGTAGGTGCCAGAAAAGAAAGTTATACGGAGGACAGCCGCAAGCCTGAAGTAGAAGGAGGAACACTGGAAGATGACCAGAAGAGAAGAGATTTTACCATTAATGCAATGGCGATTTCTTTAAATAAGGCTAATTTCGGTGAACTTATAGATCCTTTCAATGGAGTTGAAGATCTTGAAAAAGGAATTTTAAGAACACCTTTGGAACCTGCCCAAACTTACTCTGATGATCCTTTAAGAATGATGAGAGCTGTTCGTTTTGCATCTACCTTGAATTTTATCATAGAAGAGAAATCTCTGAACGCCATTAAGCAGGAAGCAGAAAGGATCAAGATCGTTTCTATGGAAAGAATAATGGTGGAGTTCAACAAAATCATGATGTCTAAAAAACCATCTGTAGGACTGGGATTAATGGAAGCGACAGGTCTTCTGAAGCTGATTATTCCCGAACTGATCGAGCTGAAAGGAGTGGAAGAAGTAGAAGGACAGACGCATAAAGATAATTTCTATCACACTTTAGAGGTCGTTGATAATATTTCTGAAAATACAGACAATCTTTGGCTGCGTTGGTCGGCATTGCTGCATGATATAGGTAAAGCGCCAACCAAGAAATTTGTGGAAGGAACGGGATGGACTTTCCATGGGCATGAGTTTTTAGGTTCAAAAATGGTGAAAACCCTTTTTCACAGGCTGAAACAGCCGTTGGGAAGCGACATGAAATATGTTCAGAAAATGGTAAAACTTTCCTCACGCCCGATTGCGCTGATCACTGATGATGCTTCAGATTCTGCACTGAGAAGACTATTATTTGATGCCGGAGAAAATCTTGAGGACCTTTTCACTTTATGTAAAGCAGATATTACAACCAAGAATTCCAAAAAGCAGGAACGATTCAAAAAGAATTTCGAATATGTTGCCGTGAAAATAAAGGAGGTAGAAGAGAAGGATCAGGTACGTAATTTCCAGCCGCCCATTACCGGAGAAGAGATTATGCAGATGTTTAATCTTAAACCGGGGAAAGAGATCGGAATCCTGAAAGAGAAAGTAAAAGAAGCCATTCTGGAAGGGGAGATCCTTAATGATAAGGAAGAAGCTGAAAAGTTTGTCATTGCTGAAGCTGAAAAGCTCGGACTAAAATATAATTAAGTTAAAAACTTATAGTAAAAATGCTTCGGCGGGACAAAGTCCCGCCGAAGCATTTTTGTTCCGTAAATAAATCCGGCCGCTTCGAAGAAGCGGCCGGAAAAAACACAAATGATGAAAAAAAATAAAAAATTTATAGATAATACCGAAGTATTAGTTTCTTAGTTTGCGTAAACTGAGTTTGAGCCTATACCTGCAGTGAATGATCTGATGATCCCTCCTGTAGTAGCGCTGTACACCACAATTTTGCTGGCCTGTGTAAATCCGTTGGAATCCGAAGTGAAAATCTTGTCATTAATTACACTGAATCCATATAAAGCAGAAAAATTATCAACACTGTTCGCTACCGTAAATAGAGGTGATGTAGGTACCCCTGTAGCGCTCATATCCATTGCATATACATTTTTTCCTGAAGAGAAATAAAACTTACCGTTTGAAATTTCAAGATTGGTAGCATTGGCAATACCTGTTAAAGTAGTGGTCTTCGTAATGCTTCCTGTGCTGGAGATCTGATAGATATAAGAATCGGCAGTTCCCGCAGCGATAGCATAAACATTTTGGTTATTAGATATGATCTTATTGATATTTCCGCTTGGTAAAGTGATCGTAGACTGAACGTTGTTCGTAGAAGTATTGATGTACGTGATCTTATTTCCAAAACCGAATGATGCGTTCTGCACGAAAATATTATTTCCGGCCTCTACTATTCTTTCAACAGCATCAGTGAACGGGATTTTTTTAATAAAAGAACGGTCAGAAAGCTTATAGATGCTTACAAACTTGTCACCTAGATATTTATCATTTGTTACATAAATATTGTTGTTGGCAAAAGCCATATAACGGGGTGTATTAAGTTCTGCTGTAATTTCGCCATTTGCTTTAAAATTATAACGGTTTGCGATTTGAATTTTATTAGAGTTGTTCAATAGCAGGTAAGCATTCTCACCGTTGAAAGCAATCGTCTGCAAAACATCACCTAATTTCGCACCTCCGTTGTTAAGAGAGAAAATATTATCCTGTTTCATGTTTAAATCTGCCGTTACGAAAGTTACATCACCTTCAGGTTTACCGAAAGTCCCTTCATTAGCGATTAAATAGCCATTGCCATAGAATATTTCCTGCTCTTCAATACTGTCGCTGCTACAGGACACAATGCCCAAAAGAAGTGCAAAAGCAAAAAGAAAATGTAGAATTTTGTTCAGTTTCATAATATTTTAAGTTTAAAAATTAATGGTTGCATAAATACTGTAGTTTCTCTTCGGCATCGGGTAAAGAGATACCGTTTGATAAACAGTATTGGTAAGGTTGTTTACCTTAAATCCTAACGTGTACTTTTTAAAAAGAGCGGCAGAAATTCCTGTATTTAAAATAAAATAAGGATCAATAGCTGTAGATCTGTTCTCATCCGTAGAAGTATAGGTAAGACCGTTGAGCAGCCCTTGTACATAAAGCTTAAAGAAAGAATACCCGTATTCTATATTTCCGACAGCTTTGTGTACAGGAACATACATCATCTGCATTTGAGTGTCCTTATTGATTGATTTTGAGTACGTATAGCCTCCATCCAGTCTCAAAGCATGTTTCCCAAACTTTTTGTTCCAGGTAATCTGCGATTCCAAACCATAAGATTCAGATCGGTAGGTATTGACTGGCGCCCAATATCCATACGGTGTAGGAAGCCAGGTAATCAGATTTTTGACGTCCATATAATACGGACTTAATGTAATTTTAAAATCTCCCAGACTGAACTCATGGTTCATATCAATATTCATGGAAGTCTCAGAAAGTAAATCCAGGTTTCCGCCCGGCTGCCAGTAAAGATCATTAAATGAAGGAAATCTGAAGTTTCTTGAAAAATTTACCCCTACATGATACCATTTCACAGCATCCCATTTTCCGGAAAAAGAATAAAGCAGCGGAGAAGATATATCCTCCACAAAATCTTTCTTGATTCCTGCTTCAAAACGAAGATCTTTCGTGGCAAAATACCTGATCAAACCGGCTAAAGATCCCACATTTCTGCTGATAGATCCAATTCCTGATTCATAGCCTTTACCTTTATTGACCTGGAACTCTCCAATAGCATTGATATTAATCTTGGGAGTGATGAAATAGTTGAAATCATCTTTGAAAATGTAGTTCTTTCCTGCTGCACCACTTGATTTAGGGAGATTGATATCTGAAAAATATTGAAAATTGTCCTCCGTATAAGCTGCTTTTAAGCTGTTGGAAATATTGCTTTTTTGAATATCCCATGCAATCAGACTTCTTAAAGTCTGCGCATTGTATTTCGTTCTATTGTAATTTTGTTCAAAAACAGGATAGTGCTGTGATGCATCAAACATCTGGTTCTGCCATGAAATGGTCTGATGATCGGCAATCTTATAAGAAGCTCCAATATTTACAGAAGTATTATAATATCTTCCGTTAGTATTATGGAATCCTGTACTTCCCACAACAAATTCAGGAACCTTATAATCATTTTGACTCGTTAAATAACTTCCCGAAACCTTCACACTTAATTGATCATTGCTGAAAGAAGCCTGTGCGAAATTATTATAAGTATCAAAAGAAGCGACTTCTGAATAAACCGAAGCTTTAAAACCCCTGTTGAAATCTAGAATATTATTTAAATGAATACTTCCTCCGATAGCTCCGCTTCCATAAATAACACTTCCTCCGCCCGCTTTTATATCAATCTGATCATAACCAAACAATGGAATATTATTAACGTCTCCCTGACCTAAAAAGCTGGAATTAATGTTGATCCCGTTCCATACAAATGCAGTCTGTTGAGCAGTTGTTCCACGGAATGAAGGGGAAGAAACAGCGCCACGTCCGTTTTCTTTAATATAAATAGAAGATTGAAAGCGTAAAAGTTCAGAAAGATTCGTTGAGTTTTTTTCAACATCTTTTGGGGTAAGGCTTCGTACCGGATGAAAAAGTTTTGCCTTACTCATTTGGCTATCGAAAATGTAAATGGTGTCAACTGCTTTCTCCTGTCCCAAAAGAAAGCTGCCATACGATGAACAGAGCAGTAATAAAGACCTTTTTATATCCATACTATTTTACTTTTCCTCCGAAAGTAATGTGTTTTTTAGTTATAATTCTGGCAGGTCTCCTGACTTTCGCTTTCTGCACCTTCCCGTATGAACAGTGGTTTTTTGCAGAATTTCTTATTGCGATTTACAGTTGCGGGGACAGTTTGGGCCTTTCACCCAATTCCCTATTATTTCCAAAATGCTGGAAACCAAAATTTTTGCAAAGATATGTTTTTAAATCAATTGTACAAAAAGGCAAAAAATTCAATTTTGAAAGTCAATTGTGAACGGTGGATTTTTGCTCAGTAACGAAATTTTTTAAATGAATAAATTTCAATAATCCTTTAAACTAAAAGCACATTCTTTTAAATTCACTATTCACTAGCAAAGCAAAAATTCACCATTCACAAATTCTGTCTTTACAAAAACGTAGAATCGAAATAAAACGGCAGCAGATCCTTGATTGAATGCACCTTCACCACTTCATCATTCATGCTTGAAAAATAAAGATCAATATTCTCATGCTGTTTCGTCTCATATTCTATTAAGCTTTGTCGGCAGGCTCCACACGGTGGAATCGGAGGATTTTTCTCATGGAATTCCTTAGGCCCTCCCACTACAAAGATCTTCTTTACTTTTACATCCGGAAAATTTGCTGCTACCCAGAAAAGAGTTGTCCTTTCCGCACATAATCCTGAAGGGTAGGCCGCATTTTCCTGGTTGTTTCCGGAATAAATTTCACCATTTTCCAGTAAAACAGAGCACCCCACAAGGAAGTTGGAATAAGGAGCATAGGCATTTTCACGTGCCTCTTTAGCTCTTTTGAATAATTTTTTCTCTATATCGTTCAGGTCACTGCTATTTTTAAAATGCTCGTAACTGATCTGTAGGTCTTTTTTCATATATTAGTACAACTAAAAAAGGGGGCCAAATGTACCTCTTTTTAATCAGTTAGGCAATATCTTTTTATTCATTGTTAAATTAAAAATTCAAAAAAATAAGATGCTATATACATCAATACCATTCAGAAATATAGAATTAAAAAACAGGTGGGTAATGTCTCCCATGTGCATGTATTCCAGTGATAATGGCATGGCCAATGATTTTCACTTTGTACACTACGGAAGCCGTGCACAGGGGGGAACAGGTCTGGTTATGGTAGAAGCCACCGGAGTAGAGCCGCGCGGAAGAATTACCAACCACTGTATGGGAATCTGGAATGATCAGCAGGCTGATGAACTGAAGAAAATTGTGGATTTTGTCCATTTACGTTCAGAAAGCAAAATTGGGATTCAGCTCGCTCATGCCGGAAGAAAAGGTTCCACCTGGAATAACCTGCAGATCCCGCTTGAAGAAGGTTGGGAAACTATTGCTCCAAGTGCTATTCCTTATCATCCTTCCGAACGAATTCCCCATGTGCTTACGGTTGAAGAAATTAAAGAGCAGGTGCAGAATTTTAAAGAAGCTGCCAAAAGAGCTGTAAAAGCAGGGTTTGACATTATAGAAATTCATGGAGCGCATGGATATCTTATCCACCAGTTTTTGTCACCGCTTTCTAATATCCGTACAGATGAATATGGAGGAAGTTTTGAAAACCGGATTCGCTTCCTGATTGAGATTGTGGACGCTGTTAATGAATATTTAGATGACAATACAGCACTGTTTGTAAGGATTTCCGGAACTGAATACGCTGACAACGGATGGAATATCAATGACAGTGTCGAATTAGCCAAAGTTTTGAAAGAACATTCCGTAGATCTGGTAGATGTATCAAGCGGAGGAAATATCCATGGGGCAAAAATATCCGTATTCAATGGTTATCAGGTTCCTTTTTCGTCCCAGATAAAAAATGAGGCAGATGTGAAAACCGGAGCTGTAGGAATGATCACCACAACAGATCAGGCAGAGGAAATCCTGCAAAAAGGTGATGCAGACCTGATATTTGTAGCAAGAGAAATCTTAAGAAACCCATATATTGCTGTTCAGGGGTCATTTGAAAAGAAAGAAGATTGCTTCTTTCCCCACCAATATACAAGAGCGAAAATTTCATCGTAAATTTCAAGATGAGTATTGAAGACTTTATGCTGACCTGCCCAAGCAGAAAATTTTTAGGAATTGAATGCCTGGGATGTGGAGCCCAGAGAGCAGTAGTACTTGTTTTTGAAGGAAAGTTTTCAGAAGCTTTTCATCTTTATCCGGCTGTTTATACACTGCTGCTGTTTCTGTTTTTGTTAGGGCTGAGTTTTGTAGATAAAAAAAGAAAATACGGGAGTTTGCTAATGATTATAGTAATAATAAATCTCATTATGATGATTGTATCTTACTATTATAAACACTTTTACATTCATTCTCATTAGAAAATACATTTAAAAAATGATGTATATTTTCAATGGGTATATAGAAATGACAGAAAAAAAGTCGTAGAATTACTACAAAATATGAAACTGTTAGATAAAAACTTTTTAAATTAGAGCATGAAGTATATCTTTGTTAGACAAACTTTATGAATAGAGTAATCATTAATGATTAAAATATTAGAATATGGCAGGAAATTCAAGAGGAATCTTAAAATTCAATGGAGGAGAAGGACAAAAACTTTTAAAACTTAATTATAGTGTATCTAGATCTACAGATGTTTCAGGACGTGTAGCGTCAGATCCGTCAAACGCTTTAATCAAAGTAACAGTAGAAGCAACTGAAAAATCTGATATCCTTGAAAGTTTACTGAACGGGAAATATAAACCGACCAATGGTGAGGTTACTTTCAATAAATCTCATGAAGAAGGAACACTGATCACCCTGAAATGGGAAAACGGATATGTGATCCAGCATGAAGTGGATTTTGATGCTGTAGATAGCAACAGTATGCTGGTAAGCTTTGTAATAAGCGCAGAAAGCATTACTTATGGAAACTCACTTTATGATGGATTCTGGCCTTTAAGCTAGACTCCGAATAGTACCAATACAAAGAGACTGTCCCTCAAGACGGTCTTTTTTTACCTGTTGTGAATGCTATTATTCTGCAAGGAGTTTTTGTGTATTTTCAAAAATTCCCGATTGGATGAATAATATCCACATTTTAACACAAATCACTTTATAAAATATGTCAACTACACCTGAAAAATCAAAAGGAGCGGCATTTCGTCCGGCACAGAATGCAGACGGCGTATCGGAGAATCATCATACAGGCATCAACCGTCTTGTAAAACTTTCCTTGGTTATAGAAGGAAAAATTATAAAGTTTTATAAGCATTTTAAACTTAAGCAGAGCACTCAGCGTCATCATGAATTCACACTTACTTTAGCCCATGATGCTTTGGGTGACCGCCAGACCCATTCCCTGGAAGATGCTAATAAATTCCTTGGAAAACGGCTTACGGCAGTTATTTCCTATAAAGATATAGAGAACAGTCCGGAGAGGACCTTTGTGGGAATCATAACCGGAGTAGGATTCAGCCAGGAAAAAATGAGCCTGGGGAATATTGTGCTTACAGGCTTCAGTCCAACCATTTTGTTGGATGGCGCCTCGCATATCCAGAGCTTTGGAGGAAGCCAGCCTGTGAATATGGGAATCATTGCTGAAGAGGTTATCAAGCAGGGAATTGATAGAGGCCGTTTTGATATCAGGGTAGATGCTAATAATTTTTCACAGATTATCTACAGCAGCCAGTATGACGAAACCCATTATAATTACCTGGCAAGAATGGCTGAGGCCTATGGTGAACAGTTCTTTTATGACGGCGAGGTCCTGCATTTTGGAAAACTACCGCCCCAAAATAAACCCATTACACTAACTTACGGAAGCAGTGCCAATGATATTAAAGTTGAACTGAAAGCAGCTCACATAAAGCCCCAGTTTTATGGGTATAATAGTAGTAAAGATGAAAAGCTTACTTCCGGATCTACACCTATTCAGCATGTAAGCGATCTGGCAAAAACAGCTTACGATCACAATAATAATATTTACAAAACTCCTGCGCTAAAAGTAGCACCAATTAAAGCTTCAACTCACCTTGATGTTGAATATTCCCAGAAAAGCGCTTCAGGAAGTGAGGCCGTGAATGTCTTTTCCATCTCAGGAAATACTTCCGTTCCTTTCCTTCATCCCGGATGTATTGCCGATGTTCAGATGCGGAAGCCGGACTCCAATGAGACCTCTTATTTTACCAGAATTATGATCACAGAATCTGAACATGAGATTGATACGATAGGACATTATAAAGGAAGTTTTATAGGAATAGCAGCAGATACAGGATTCCTGCCGAGACCGGAGTATAAAATCCCTAAAGCTGACCCCCAGACTGCAGTGGTTATATCCAATACAGATCCGGAAGGACAGGGCAGGATACAGGTTCAGTTTGACTGGCAGACCAGCGATACCACCCATTTTATCAGAATGATGAGCCCTGATGCGGGAGGAACCGATCAGATCACGCAAAACAGAGGATATGTAGCCATTCCCGAAGTAGGAGACCAGGTGATGGTCAATTTCGTTCACAGCCATCCCGACAGGCCCTTTGTTATGGGAGGAATGTTCCATGGAGGAGTAGCCCTGGGTGGCGGAATCAATAATCACCTGAAATCGATTCAGACCAGAAGCGGGATCAGGATTTTGATGAATGATGAAGAAGGAAGCGTAAAAATTATGGATCCCAGTGGAAACATTTATTTTATGGACGGTGCAGGAAATATCAGCATGAAAGCCCCTAAGAATTTCACCCTGAATGCCGGAGATAATATCAACATCACTGCAGGAAAAGAAATTTCCATCAGTGCCGGAGCAGGAATCAATACTTCTGCCAATGACAGTATTATTTCCACAGCCGGAAAAGATATCGTTCAGACTGCTTCCGGTGATATCCGGGAATCTTCAGACACCAGAACGGAAATGGTGGAAAAAGAATTCAAAAGACAGTCTGAGACCTCTAATGAAATAGCCGGAGAAATATCTATGTTCAGCGAGCTGGAAAACATGACGATGCAGAGCGGCAAGATTGTAGAATTTAACAGTGCTGAAAAATCTAAACTTTTCTGATATGGCGATCATTAAAACAGCTAAAAATATACAGATAAAAGTCACCGACTCTTATCATCTGAATGTTGGCAAAAAGGTTGAGAAAATTGCTCAGAAAATTAATGTTGAAGCTCAGAAAAACAATCTTGTTTTGGCAAGCAATAAGAAAATAATGTCCCATGGAAACAAGTAAACTAAGAATTCTGATTCTTTTTATTGCTGGTAGTTTCTCATTAATTAATTGTCAAAATACAAAAATGGAACAAAAATATACCTGGCTGGGGACCGTCTCTGCACCACAGGAATATCCGATGGAAATTTATAAAGGAGCCATCATTGCAGATGATTTCACCTATGGTTTTGATGCTATTTGGGGTACACAGAATACAGGCTGGGGAAATGAGGGTGGAACAATGAGTGTAGAAACCAGCAAGATGGATATTCCCAATAAACTTGAGTTTACCTGGTACTCTTTGGTAGAAAATAAATTTTATACCGGAAAATGGGATCTGGATAAAGAAAAAATAAAAGATCTTTTTGATAAAGGTTTTACAGATCAGGATAATGGTAAAAAAAAAACGACCTACAGCAATTTTATTGTAGGACTTGCCCCCAAAGGAAGAGTGGTTTTGTGGATCAACGGTCCGGGAAATCAGAAAGAAGTAGGCGTTTTCCAGGCTCATGATACCATTATCACCAAAGAAAAAGCATACGAAAATGCTCAATATATGCTAAAAGAAGGTTTTGCAGACAGAATGCTGAAAGATCCTTTCTATGAAACATTTAAACCCGAAATCAGGGCTAAAATAGAAAAAGAAGGTTATCCCGCTGCAGATATCTATGATGTATACAGAAAAAAATATAACTGGAAACCTGCAGTAATTCTTCCGGAAGGCAGTGAATGGATAGATTTCGGAATGACCAATTATAACGGAGAGCAGGAAAATCTTTTTGCAGAAAGCCTGATTAATGATACTTATAAGCAAAGAGCAGTTCCAAAATTCTGTGGTTTCTACTGGAGGGATGAGAATAAAAACAGATATGCCGTATGGATCGATTCTTTTGATGAAAAAGAAATTTTTGAATTGTTTCAGAAACTTGGAGCAGAAAAAAATATAGATTTTATGATCAAAGTGAATGCAGATAATTCCGGCGCATCAGTATCATTAAAAAGTGAAAAAGAAGAGCTCCCTGTTACCAAGGCAAAGATCAGAGTATCACGTAAAATAGAATAGGCAGTATTTATAAGTATGTCAAAATAATATATAAGAACGATGCACAATAATAAATTTGGAGATTATACCCCGGAAATATCCAAAGAGGAGGTGTTAGACATTACTCTTGGGATGTTTTTTGACGGAACTTTAAATAATAAGACCAATACCATCGAAAGAAGGGAGAAAACCCCTGAATATAAGAAAAATGGTGGATCACCTACTGATAACAACAGTTATAATAATGATTGGAGCAATGTAGCACGTTTGTGGGACAATTATGATAAAAACTTCGGGATTTATATAGAAGGGATTGGAACGCAAGATAAGGAAGAAGATTCTATGCTTGGTTACGCCTTCGGAACAGGTGCTACCGGAATCAGAAGTAAAGTGAGGAAAGGATGTGAAGAGATCGTGAAAAAAGTAAAAAATATCAAAAGCGCTAAAAAAGCTGATAAAATTGCTGTTCTTACTTTTGATGTTTTCGGATTCAGCCGTGGTGCCGCTGCGGCTCGTAATTTCGTCCACGAAATAGGCAAATCAAAATATAAAGCAACTACAACAACCATTTCACATGAAGGAATGACCGTCACCTCCCGTTACGACAGCGATGGTACAGGAGTGGAAGGCGAAGAACTTCCGAAGTGGGGACATTTGGGACTTAAATTACAGGAAGCCGGAATTACAGTAGATGTACTGAAAGTCAGGTTTCTGGGAATTTATGATACTGTTTCCTCTTATTCTAAAAACTTTTCTGCCACACCAAACTTTCACAATGATGTGGAAGAACTTAGTCTTAATGATATTGGAAGAGCGCAAACTGTTATTCATTTTGTTGCAGAAAATGAGCATAGGGAAAATTTTGACCTTACGAATGTGCATGTAGGCATAGAAAAAACATTTCCCGGCGTGCACTGCGATGTTGGAGGAGCTTATGAAGACGGGCCGGAAACCTGGGAAGAACTTGAAACATCCTGGACAACCAGTGCTAAACTAAAGGCATTGAGAAGCCAGCTTATAGCAGAATACTGGTATAGAGATGAGGAACTTACCATTACTCCCGGCTTTTACCTGTCATTAAGAGGAGAACGGAAGATGGTAAAAAAAGCATACAGCTATATCCCTTTACATTTCATGGCGGAATATGGGGTTCAGAAAACAGTTCCCCTGACCTTAAAAAAAATTACCGACGAAAAATATTCCATTTCATCTGATGAGTTATTGGTAAGGGTAAAAAACCGTTTAAGACCTTATGCAATGGGAGATGGAAAACCGTATATCTATAAAAGGTATAAGGATATTGAAACCTCATACGGCGGAGCTTCAATACCGGAACAGAAATATGCAGACTATCAGAGAGAAATGAAAGAACAGGATGACCTGAAAGACCTCCGACATGATTACCTGCACCGTTCAGCCAGAAGAGAAGGAATCGGAATGGATCCAACATCGGACAGGGTAAGAGTGCTTCATTAATCCTTTTTCTTGTCTATAAACACCTGGCAATAAGATCGATATTCTCAGGTATCATCCTGCTAATTTATATAAAGAATTAAATAGATATCCTGAGAGATAACATGAATGCCGGATTATTTTTATGCAGAAATTTAATATACATACCGTTCAGAAAGGAGAGAGCTTAAAAAGCATAAGCTTGTTATATGGCTTAGATCCTGAAGCTTTAAAGTTATTTCATAATAACCACAGTAACGTAAAGGACATGATTCTGATTGAGCTTACAGGTCAGAAAGAACTTTTTCTTCCCAGAACTGTTGTAACGGATAAAAGCAGATTGGTAAAATTCGGCAGGGTAAACAGTTTGGTTTTCCAGCCGGAAAACTCGTTCAGCAGATATGGAACTACAATCACCATTGAAAATGGGGAGTACAAAAACGAACTGAAATATGAAACATCAGTACGTTGGCTGAAAAAGGAGGGGAAGTTTCATTTTTTTGAAATAGACAGAATCTCAAACTTGTATCTGAACGAAGAAGAAGTCAATGAAATAGCTGATTTATTGGCCTACAAAACTTCAAAAGTCTTATATCCTTTACAGATCAGTGTGGATGAACAGGGAAAATTTAATGATGTAGAAAATCTTTCTGTGTTTAAAGAAAGATGGCCTGCCGTAAAGGAAGAGGTTTATAAAGAATTCGAAGGAGAAACGGTAGACAGCTACTGCGAAAAGATAGAAAAAGTAATATACGAACCTGATGCAATTAGTCTCTATCTCAAAAATGATTATTTCATCAGGACCTTATTTTTTGGTATATATAAGAGTTTCGGACAGAATTATGAAACGGATATAGTGGACAGTTTCCCTGTTGTGAACAATCCTGTAGAACCGAATTATGAAATAAAATTAGAAATCGACCCACTGAAAGATGAATATGACCTGGTGAATATAAAAGGAGAAGGAATCTTAAACGATGAAAGGACCATCTATGATTTTATCAATGGAGCTCCGTTTTCGTTTATTATTGAAGATCATCCGGAAATGAATCATAAAGGAAGTTTCAGATTGGCATATTATCTGAACGGAGAAACTTTGCTGTCAGAATCATTGTATTTGGAATGCAGTATAGACCTTGAAAAAGAAAAAAAAATATCAGTAGTCATTGCGACTCTGACAGAGTAATAGAAAAAACGTAAAAAATGAAAATTAAATCCAATCACAAATTATCCATATTGATCTTTCTATTAAGCTTTGGCCTGTATTTTGGGCAAAAAGTGGAGTTTAATGTTCCGAAAGACATCCAAACCTTGCAGAATTCCATTTTTGATTTTAAAAATGATTTCACAAAAGATGAAGCTAAAGCCGCTGCCGCATCAGACACGGATTTCTCAACGACTGTTGAGCTTTATGATTTGAAATATGAAGGAACTCAAAAAAATCCTTATCTGGATTTGGCGTTGAAAACCGGAGCAAAGCCTAAACAATTTATCCAGCAGGCAGTTTGGAACATCAATATGAAAAAGGTTTCTGCTAAAAGTACGAAAATCACCGTTTTTCTTGAAAAAGTAGTGCCGGACAGCTGGTCTAAAAAAGAAGTGGATACAAAACTCACCAAATCCACAGGCAAACTTGAGAAAGAGATCAAAGAATTTCTATTAAACCACAAACCAACAGAACATTCAAATGATCTGGTAGCTGTTGACGCTTCGTCCACAGATGAGGAAACCGAAGCACAGGCAACTGCTCAGATAGCTGCCTTTGAAGCAAAAACCACTCAAAAAAAGACTG
Organism: Chryseobacterium sp. W4I1; assembly: GCF_030816115.1. NCBI lineage: Bacteria > Pseudomonadati > Bacteroidota > Flavobacteriia > Flavobacteriales > Weeksellaceae > Chryseobacterium > Chryseobacterium sp. W4I1. Next base: position 2,738,091 of record NZ_JAUSXQ010000001.1, on the reverse strand, counting down.
TATCTAAAAAATTGCAAAGTCTATTTAGTAAAAAACAATTTGTCGCATTACCTGCCACATCAGGAACTTTTACAAAGCTTTTACAGACAAGTCCAAGTGAATTGGAATGCAAAGATTGCAAAGGCGGGAAATATTCCAACTGGGATTTTGAAGATTTTAATATGATTCATGCCAATATGAATGGCGGGGAAGAGTACTATGCCATTCAGTATTATGGGACAGAAAGCGTTTCAGGATTGCCATTTGGCTTAGTATTCAATGACAGCTCACCCTCTGAGTGTAAGCAAAAATTTGCACGGTACAATGCACAGCTCTATCAGACAACGGTAGATACCGATGAAAATTCAGCCAGAGCATTAACTGTTGTTACTTTTAAAATGAATTCCTCTTTTGTTCGTCTTGAATTTGGGAATCAATATTTAACCAGACTAGTTGTCTCAAATAAAGAATTGTAGCCATGGCAGAAAAACATATTGTAGTACAGGGTGCTATGTGCAAATGCCAGTTCGGACAGCTTCCGGACAAGCTTAAAGTACTCTCACACCAGAAAGAATACGCTAATGATAAAAATGCTTCACAAAAATTAATTGTGACCACAAAGGAAATTGGAGCGGCTACATTTGAGAAGAATACATTCGGTAACTGTATGAAAATTGTACCGCCGCCACCCTGCAAAATCATGGTGACCGAGTGGAAAGATTTTTATGAAAAAGTTCAGCTTAATAACGGAGGATATATCATTCTGGAAACTAGCAAGGCTATCTGTGCCATTGCCGGAACACCGTGTATTGAAATCATAGACCACGGGCAGAGAGCAGAAGCCAGCCCTCAAAATTTCAAAAACGCTGATAAAGATGTTCAGCAGCAGATCAATCCTTTGGTAGATATAGAAAGTATAGGGAAGGAAGAAGCTACCGATGAAGGAGTAACCATTAAAACAGAATAATATGGCAAAAGGAGTCAAGAATTTACGGATGATTGCCGGAAAATATTACGGAGCAGAGGATTCCCTCACAAAAAGTGTTGTATTGGTGGCTGGCACAGAAGCTTGTATTGTTGTTGAGAATTGGTTGAAAGATACTTCAGATGCCGAGAAAAAAGGCCTTGTCACATGGTTTTGGTACAGTCCGGATAAAAAGATCCTCAAAAAAGAACCCGGAAGAAGGTTTAAAGTATCAATTCCTAAAAATCTGTGTGGTTCATACACCTATTATTTAGAAGCCAGCCTTTCTGGAAAATGCGATTTCAAATCTGGAATCTATGTGAGAGGGAAAAGCGAACCCCTTATTAACAAGAGTAAGTGGTGTGTAAAGAATGACGGTGAAGATATGAGAAAAAATGAATTCTCATTTGGTGATAATGTATTCTTAGGACTTGAAACGGAAGGGCTTAACGGTAATTGGGTGACGATAGAAGTATATTGGTTAAATGACGAAATTACCCTGGATAAAGCAAAACGAAGTGTTTTTGACAGTAAATATGATCCTAAAGCCGATGATAAACTCACAAAGGTCTTCGAAAAAGAAGCTTTGGTTATTAAGGGCGAAATTAATACAGATTTTACCATTCAGCATTCATGGAAGAAGGGAGAATTCAGTCATAAGTTTTACATCAGGGTTCGAAATGGGAAAAATTATGTTTTAGATACAGCTAAACAGGATATCCATGGACGTTTTTTAAGAGTTAAAAACAATATGGTTCCCGTAAGAACAGATATAAAGATCCTCAATAATAATGCACCAGTCAAAGTAGGAGAGTTAGAGAAGAAAGTAGACTCTATATCCACGTGCCGTTTCAAAGTGATCAAACTTTCAGAAAGGAATAAAACAATAGAGCTTTTCAATGAAGGTAAATTCATTAATAGAATGGATCCTACCAGTAAATTCTATACGATCCGGGACATTAATTATGATTATGACAAGTCGAACATCAGATCCGATGCCAAACCTGTTTTAGATGAAATTGTACAGTTTCTCACGAAGCTGATGCCTTACGTTCCTGTTGAATTAGGATCTCATACGGATATCAGGGGAACCGACCAATACAATATGGCACTTTCCGAGAGGAGGGCGAAGTCTGTTGTGGATTATCTTGTTAAAAAAGGAGTAGACCGCGGAAGAATCCATGCTAAAGGGTATGGGAAAACCCTTCCACTGCATGCCGGTGCCAATATATCAGAAAAAATGCATGAACTTAACCGGAGAACGACCATCAAGTTTCTCATCAGCGATAAAGATGCATTACCAATAGAATATTCCATGATCGCTCCGGATATAGATAAAGCATTACCTGCACCCATCACTATTGAAGGTTTTTCCAGAAAAGGATGTTATCATCACCCGGAAAAACATAAATGGGAAATGAAAGTGATAGATGGTTTTAAATCTGAAAAAACATTTCCTCTGAAAGAGGGATCCAATACCATAAATTATAAGGTATACAGTGCAGCTCCTAAGCTCAGTGACTTTTTATACTCATTTTTTTTAGGAAGCAGATTTACCCACCAGTTTTTCATTAACTCATGTGCATACTATTCTAAAACAGATAAGAAAGAACCTAAACCAACTCTTCTTTTAACCACTTATCCTGATGCTGTTCTTACACAGAATATCAGAATGAGCTATACCCAGCCCTATTTCTGGAACGGGGTCCCTGTCGAACTTGTTGATAATTTTGAATGGCTTGATGAGGCGATGGCTTCTATTCAGCAATGTGTAGAAAGTCTTAAAGCGTTTTCCAAAAAAGAGGTCAATGAACTATCTGATAAAATATTTGAATTCATAAAAGAAGAAACTCATAAATTCGCATTGGGTTTTCATTTTATCTATAATTTCGGAGATATAGAAAATAGAAAGTCTCCAGCCAAAACTTATGATTATACGAATGAAAATCGTATGCTTACTGCAATAGCATTGATTATAATGTATATCATCGAGATTGCAATTATTCTTTTAATAATATGGTTTACACGCGGTAAAGGAGCTTTTGGAAGAATCAAAAAGTTCAGAAAAGTTTTTAAAGCAGTAGACAAACTTGATGATTGGGGCTTTGAGATAATTTATCCCAAATTAGCTGAAAACAGAAGCATGTATTTCGAATCTTCACTTGGCAAAATATCCAGAGTTATAGAAATAAATAGTAAGGCTGATCCATTAATTGGTGTTTCTTATGAAAAAGAAGTAAGCCTTCTTGAGCTGGAAGGTATCACCGAAAAATTAAAAAAAGTTTTAGATGATGATACTTTAGGCAAGACCAAACTGAAATTTGAGTTTGAAGGAAAAGTATTCTGTGAGTTTAATGTGAAAATAAACCTGGGATCAAAAAAAATCTTCGTAAAAGACTTTTTGTATGGCCTTAACAGTACTTCAGGGAAATTAACGGCAGGTGTAGGTATCGCAGCTGGGGCCTCTCTAAAAGGATTCAGTATAAAAAAGGAAAAATCATTTCGGATTTTACCGGTATTTCCTCCTACGAACATTAAACTGGAGGCTAAATTAGATGTAGAATTGGGAGGATATATGACCTATTCCCGCAGCTATGGAATGGATTATAACGTTAAAGGGCTTCCTACCGGTGTCTATTACCAGGATATTATTTTCTTCTCGGGGCTTACAGGAACGGTTCACCAAAAAATCTCTACAAAAGTGGAGGATGAAACTGTTTTTGATACCAATTCTCAGGATAAACCGGAAGCTTTTACGTTGATAAAAGGAGATACTTATACTTTCGATAAAGTATATTTGTTTAAAATATGAAAATTTAAAATATGAAAAATATTTCGTTAGTCCTTTATATGACGATAATGAGTATCATCTCATGCTCACAAACTGATAAAACAAAACAAACCGAAACAAAAATGAACGAGCCAATATTGACAGCCGATAACTATATTCCAACAATGCTTAAAGAAATAAAACACTTCCCAAAGGAGCCTGTTTATCAGGTATATGTTAAAAACTCTTTATGCCTATATGAAGTTTTGGTCAATGATTATCCTGTTGCAAAATCATTTAGCTACGCTCAGGAAATGACTCCTTATGATATTAATAGTGCGATACTCCAAAGCGGAAAACAGAAAATAACATTGCGTATATATCCTGCACCGGAAGAATACAGCAGATCAGGAGATGTGTTCTCACCCAGTACTTCATGTAAACTGGAAATAGAAAGTGTAGACAATAAAGATCCCAATTATCCAGCCACTCCCGTTGCAGAATTCAAGCTTCCAACTAAAATTAGAATGGCAGGGCAGAATAAGGATGTCGAGATACCTGAATTTGAAGGAGAAGGCAAGAAGTTCTATGAAATAACTTATGAATTTGAAGCCACGGTTCCTTATAAAAATGAAGGCTGGAGTAAAGGGCAGGATTTAAATAAATTGGACCGTAAAAAATTAGAAGAAGCCACTCTGAAATTTTATCAGAATCAATGGAGTTTATATAAAGGTAAAAATACAGACAAAGTATTTTCATTTTTATTTCAAAAAGAAAAAGAAACCACGCAGGCATCTTATGATGATGAAAAAAGATTGCTTAAAATAAAGGACGCTTATATGAAACCCTTTACGATTGGATCTTTCGTTTTAGAACCCATTCAAGATTATGATTTCAAAATTTTTGGGAATGGAAAATTAATTTCCTTACAACAAAAAAGTACAGACCCAAGATTAAGATCCAATTCTGCATTATGGGGGAAATATAAAAATGAAAAAGGAAGTACAATCGCCAACTTTAGAAACTATTATTTATATCTGCCTGAAGGTAAGAAGCTGGAAGACGGTCTTGAAGTCATTAGGTAATCTCCAACTCAGAAAAACAGTATGATGGCGTTCAATTTTAATACCTTTTGAGATTCGAGCACGATCTTACATCTCATCCCGAAACTGCCGAGCGATGTTTGCACCGATAGTACTCCTGATTCCAATATCGGTTATAGGCTGTATATTCAGAAAACTTATCACCAAAATGTTCACAGACTGGCTAAAAGTCGGTAAGGAAAGAACAATTCACATAGTTAATTGAAAAATTTACATCAAAAAAATAAAAAAGCCGGTTCAAAAATATTGAACCGGCTATATATTATCGTTAAAAGTCAATTACTTCACAATAAATTTAAGCATGTTTTCATCAAGTTTTAAAAGGTAAATTCCTTGTAACAGATTTCCGGTTTTTATAGAATTTCCGTTTTTAAAAGGACTGTTAATCGTCTGAAGTGTTCTCCCCTGAAGATTAATAATCTCTGCTTTTTTGATATTCTGCGTATTACCTTTTACAAAAATTTCCTGTCCTGAAATCGGGTTAGGAGATATCTGAAGTTCCTGAACTGTGATTTCATTTGCTGAGACCTTTTGAGCCATTCTTGCAGTTCCTGAATAACATGTCCATTTAAGATCATCAATAGCCACTCTGTTGCTTGATGAGTTGTTAACAAGACTTACTGTAACATTCCCGGAGATATTGATATTATTGATTGTTGTAGTGGCAGCAGTAGCACTGTAAGGAATCGTTCCTACCGTTGAACCGTTTACTTTTACATCAAAAGTTCCGTTGGTTCCCGAAAACTTAAGCTGAGTCGTTACAGTTAGTGATCCGATACCATTCGCTGAACTTCCTGAAGTTAGAGAACCATTTCTCACTGTAATTGCTTGACCATTGATCGTTTGGTCAGTTCTTGCATCAGTAGCAGTCCATGAAATACCACTTCCAGTCCATGTTCTTGTTAAATAAGAAGCACTGCTGGCAGTAGGAATTGTTCCGAAAGTTTCATTTACACAGTCTGTACCCGGAGTAGGCGTTCCAGGATCAGTTCCAGGATTGGAAGAACCCCAAATCTGACTTACATAATTAGGATTGTCAATGAATGGGTTTCTGTTACCCTGATAAGTGTACGATGCATTATTTCTATTGATTTCTGCCGGAGATACAGGATCCTGATTGTGCCATGCCAGAAGAACATTCAGCTCCCAGGTCTGTAATCCCGGGAAAGTTGAACTGCCCAGCATATTCCCTGAAGAAAAAGAAGAAAGCTTGCTCTGATAACGGGTTACAAAATAAAAGATCATTCTCGCCACATCACCCTTAAACTCATCAATCGGTTCAAAAACAGTTCCTGCATATCCCGAAGACGAAGAACTGCCCAGCTTTGAGCCGTTTTGAGAAGTAAATGTAGCTGAACCTACCTTCCCGAAGGGATAATTACTTCTCATCCCGTTTACCTTTCCGTCGGTAGCTCTGATGAAATGAATATCCGAAACCATAGGAGCAGCTTCACTGAATAAACTTTGAGGAACGATATGCTCCCTGTTATAGCAATTTCCCTCCGTAGAGTACGTTCCGCATTGGTTCGTACCAGGCGTATATTTGTAAGGATCGGTCGCGGAAGGCCTTTCAGAATAAATATCCATAATAGAACCGTCATTTTCATAGTTCTTATCAATATCAGTCGTTTTATAACCTGTCCAAAGTCCGCTATAACCTTTATCCTGATGTCCGCTGGTGATGATTGAGCTTAATGCCGTTTTCAGTGCAGCACCGGTAAGTCCGTTCGCTGAATTGTAATAGCCTGCAGGAGCCTGAGCATTGGCAAACCCGGCAATTACAGTACATAAGAGAATTTTTTTCATACTAATAAAATTTTTGTAAGAATACTATATTTTTTACAAATAAGAAATTACATTACTGTTAATTTTAAATGTATAACATGCAGTTTAGCTAAGGAACAGGAATAGATCACATTAAGCTTATAAACATTTTTAAAATCATTAAGAATTAAATTGCCCTAATGGATTAAAGTAAAAATAAAAATCCGGAACAGAAAAAGCTGTACCGGATTAATTATGTGATAGTTGATTTAAATAATTATTTTCTCTGAGGTGGATAGTTTTTCATAATCTCAGCCATGATCTCAGGAATTTGTCTCTGTTTAGCTTTAGGAGAATCTACGGAAATTCCGCTTCCGATACCCTGCCAAACCAGTTTATTCGTTTTTGAATCAATAAGATCTACAATCAGTGCACCTTCGTTATAGTTGCTTGTCCATGTTCTGCTCATGCCGACACCCCATCCGAAAGGTCCGCCCCATCCCCACATTCCATAAGGAGAGCTGCTGTTGATATCCGTCACTTTTTTATGGTTGGCTTTAACATTGACAATCAGATCAGGATTTTCTCCTGACTGAAGACCCTTAGTCTGCAGCTGTTTCGATAACTCGTTCAATACTCTGTCTTTATCAATATCATTCAGTTTCAGATCGTCAATTCTGATCTTATAAGTTTTATAAGTTGTGAAATTGGCGGTTTCTGCATAGTCTGAACGCACCTGGAATGGACTGCACGATGTAAGGCCTAATGCAGCCGCTGCTAACAAAATAAAAATATATTTTTTCATTTTATTTATTTTTTTTATCGTTTTTAATAAATGTATCAGTCTTTTTATCGTACCCGTAAGGACAGTGCCTGCAGCCACTTTTACAGCAATATCCCCTTTTCAGATGGAATTTTTCTGTAAAAACCTTGTATCCCTGTTCATTGTAGTAGAAATCTTCACCTTCTTTGATGTCATATTGGGCCATAAGTTAAATCGCTATGTCAAAAAACTTTATATTTGTTAATATGATAATTATATGCCAAAAGCCATTAAGAAAATTAAAAATTAACGGCATTGCTCTTTTTCCCTTTATCTTCATTAGGAAACCCGAAGATAAGGAAAATAAAATACTTATCAATCACGAAAAAATTCATTTGAGACAGCAGCTCGAAATGCTCATTATTTTCTTTTATATTTTTTATGTCATCGAATATTACTACTGGTTTTTCAAACTTAAAAACAGTGATCTTGCCTACAAAAGAATCTCCTTTGAAAGAGAAGCCTACACAAATGAACGGAATCTGAATTATCTGCAAAAAAGGAAATTCTGGAACTTCAGTAAATATTTGTAGAGAATCAAGAATCAAGAATCAAGAATCAAGAATCAAGAATCAAGAATCAAGATTTTTGATAAATATCAATACGGAACAGGTTTTGAATCGTTTGTGAAAATAAAATCCATTCATTAGCTTTAGCCAAAAACCTAAAAATTAAAACACAATTTCACAATATTCCCACAAAAATATTTAGCATCTAATCTGTGCAAATCTGTGTCATCTGTGGTTAAATAATTAGCCTCAATTTTATTTACAATCTAACTAAAGAAAGTAAATAACCTTCCTAGATTACATAAATTAAAAGAAAGTAAATCTTTTACTAATTTTGCAGAATAGTTAATCCATAAAAATGCTTTTAAAAGCTCCGGCAGAACCTATTCCCATTCAGGAAATATCTATTCCTCATCAAAATATAAAACTCTTCGTCAAAAGAGAAGACCTTATTCATCCCCAGATTTCCGGAAATAAATACTGGAAACTGTTCTATAATATCAATCACTACCTGGAAAAAAGTCATGAACCTCCCTATATTATTACTTTTGGGGGTGCATTTTCCAATCATATTGCTGCAGTCTCTGCGGTTGGAAACCTTTCCGGTATTCAGACGTTGGGAATCATACGGGGCGAAGAGCTCAAAGACAAATGGAGAGACAATCCAACATTGATTTTTGCCAAAAGAAACGGCATGAATCTGAAATTTGTGACCCGTGAAGAATATCGGCATAAAGAAAAATTAACCGAATTTTTGCAGAATGAATTTCCAAATGCTTTAATAGTTCCTGAGGGTGGAACCAATGGAGAAGCCGTAGAAGGCGTAAAAATGATGCTCAATGATCAAACAAAAGATTTTGATTATCTTTGCACCGCAGTCGGAACTGGAGGAACGGTTGCCGGAATTGCAAGATTTTGTGAAGAAAATCAGAAAGTTATAGGATTTAAGGTTGTTAATGATACTTCACTGGGGAATAAGATCTTAGAATTAACTTCCGAAAAGAATTTTGATCTAATAGATTCAAGCTTTGGAGGTTATGGTAAAATAAAAGATGAAAACATCCGTTTTATCAATGATTTTAAGGAACAATACGGTATTCCTTTGGAACCGGTATATACAGGAAAGATGATGCAGAAAGTTTTTGAACTGATCAATGAAGGTTATTTTCCTGAAAACAGCAGGATTTTGTGTTTCCATACCGGCGGATTGCAGGGTATTGAAGGAGCCAATCTGCTTTTAGAAAAACAGAATAGAAATTTAATTATATAAGTAAAAATTGAAAAACATGAAAAGACTTTTCTTACTCGTAAGCCTTTTAGTTTTATCAAAATTCTCGGCCCAGACTTGGGCTACTGAAGACCAGTATATTCAAAAATTTGCTAAATATGCGGTAGAAGAGATGGAAAAATATAAAATTCCAGCTTCTATTACATTGGCTCAGGGACTCTTAGAGACCGGAGGCGGGCAGAGCAGGCTGGCTCAGGAAGGCAAAAATCATTTTGGAATAAAATGCAAGGAAGACTGGACCGGCAAAACCATGAAGCATACCGATGATGCTCCCAATGAATGTTTCCGGGTGTATGAAGACCCACGACAGTCTTATGAAGATCACTCCATTTTTTTATCCACAAGAAAATATTACACCAGCCTTTTCAATCTGGATATGAAAGATTACAAGGCATGGGCCTATGGACTTAAAAAAGCAGGATATGCTACCAATCCCCGGTATGCTTCGATCCTGATCACCAAGATTGAAAAATACAGACTCTATGAGTATGATAATACCAATTCCGGAGAAGTTCTGTATGCCGTTCTTAGAATGTACCCCGACTTAAAAGATGACCGGTCGTTTATGGCGCAGCTGGAACCTTCGAAAACATATACAAAGAAAGCTAAAGATCCTGTTACCGTAGAAGTTCCTTACAAACAGACTTCATATGCACAGCAGCAGAAAAGAGTAGAAAGGATCAAGACAAAGGCTGAAATTCTTAATTCAATTCTTATTAAAAGCCATCCCAATGAAGGCTTAAAATATATCGTTATACCTGAAGATACGAACGTAAAATTCATTGCAGATAAATTCAAGGTAAGCGAAAGCAGGCTGATTAAATGGAATGAGCTTGACAGTGATATTCTCAAGAAAAATGATATTGTCTTCCTGGAATCTAAAAATTCTACAGGAAATACAGCCATCTACAAAGCCGAATCCGGTGAAGATATGCACGATATTGCTCAGAAATTCGGAATCAAATTAAATAAATTATATGCTAAAAACAGAATGGATGAAGGACAGAAACCATCTGCAGGCCAGCTGATTTATTTAATTGATAAAAAACCCAGAAACTAATTTTTTTGTTGCAGTTTTTTGATTGTAAGTTTTAGTTAACAATCAATAAACTTTCAACTTCCACTAACATATGAAATACCAAAGAAGTTCGGCTTTATTTGATGAAGCCTACAAATACATTCCTGGAGGAGTAAATTCTCCGGTCAGAGCATTCAAATCAGTAGGAGGTGCTCCTGTATTCATGAAATCTGCAAAAGGGGCTTACCTTACAGACGCAGATGATAATATATATATCGACTATATTAATTCATGGGGACCGGCTATTTTAGGACATACCCATCCTGAAGTGCTTGAAGAACTGAAAATGCAGGCTGAAAAAGGCTTCTCTTTTGGAGCACCTACAGAACTGGAAACAGAAATTGCCAAATTCATTATAGAAAATGTTCCGAATATTGATCAGATCAGAATGGTTTCTTCAGGTACAGAAGCCTGTATGAGTGCTGTAAGGTTGACAAGAGGGTTTACAAAAAGAGATAAGATCTTAAAATTTGAAGGCTGTTATCATGGTCATTCAGATTCATTTCTGATTAAAGCGGGAAGCGGTGCTGCTACTTTTGGAAACCCAAATTCTCCTGGAGTTACAGAAGGAACAGCTAAAGATACTCTTTTGGCTCGCTACAACGATTTTGAGCAGGTAGAGGATCTGTTTCGCCACAATCAAGGAGAAATTGCCGCTGTTATTATTGAGCCCGTTGCCGGAAATATGGGCTGTGTACTGCCCGAAAATAATTTCCTTCAGAATTTGAGAAAAATCTGTGATGAAAATGGAGCTTTATTAATCTTTGATGAGGTGATGACTGGTTTCAGATTGGCTTTCGGAGGAGCTCAGGAATTGTATAATGTAAAAGCAGATCTTGTTACTTACGGAAAAGTAATCGGTGGTGGCCTTCCGGTAGGAGCTTTCGCAGGTAGAAACGAAATTATGGATCACTTAGCTCCAAAAGGAGCTGTTTATCAGGCAGGAACCTTAAGTGGAAATCCATTGGCGATGAGAGCCGGATTGAAAACACTGGAGCTTATCAAAAATGATCCTGAATTCTTTAACAGAATCAATAAAACTGCAGAAACACTGGATTTTGGAATCGGTAAAATTTTAAATGAAAAAGGAATTCCCCATAAGATCAACCGAAAAGGATCTATGATGTCTGTATTTTTTCACACCAACAGAGTTTCTGATTTTGATGAGGCACAAGCTTCCAATCATTCTTTGTTTAATAATTTCTTTCACCAGATGCTTCAGAATGGAATATATCTTCCACCAAGCGGTTATGAAACCTATTTCATCAGTGATGCCATCAAGGATAAAGAAATTGAAATGACGCTTGAAGCAGTAAGAAAATTTGAATATTCTTAAGATTTAAAATATAAAATTAAAAAAGACCGGATTGATGATCTGGTCTTTTTTATTTCCACCAAAAGATTAAGTAACGCACGAGTTTTAGAATTTTTAGAGAATAGAAATCATTTTTAGCCGAGAATTTCAGTCTTGAATTTAGTTTCTTTTGTTTCAAGATAAAGAAATTAAGCCATCCAATAAATCATACACATATTGTAATAAACCGTACACACCATTGATTCAGTTTATCTTTATTTTTGTCATAAATAGATTGGAAATGAAGACTTCAGACCAGACAATATCCCGTAAAGATTTTATCAGAAATTCAGCGCTGGCAGCGGCCGGACTCACTTTAATACCTAATATTATGGCAGCATCTCCGTTTTTTGATAAGCAGAATATTTCAGAAGGAAAATTAAGGCTTAAGAATGTCCGTCTTGAAACCGGTTTTGAATATGATGAAGGAGAAGTAACGGCTACTACAACCGATCTGTTTTATATAGAAATTGAAAACGGAAAGATCAAAAGTATGGCTCCGAATCAGCCAAATGCAAAAGCAGTTGATGCCAGAGGAATGCTGATGCTCCCTGCATTTAAAGATATGCATATTCATTTGGATAAGACGTTTTATGGTGATAAATGGCAAGCGGTCAGAAAAAGAACCGGCGGTGTAAAAGGCATGATCGCACTGGAACAGAAAATGCTTCCGGAAATGCTGAAGAATTCAACCTTCAAAGCAGAAAAGATGATTGAATTGCTGCAATCAAAAGGAACCTCTTTTGCAAGAAGTCATGTCAATATTGAGCCCACTTCAAAATTAGACTCGTTAAAAAATCTTCAGAATGCGTTAGAAAACAAAAAGAAAAGTTTTGGATCTGAGCTTGTGGCTTTTCCGCAGCATGGTGTATTTTATACGGATTCTGTGCCCTATCTTAAAGAAGCGGCCCAAATGGATATTGATTTTATCGGTGGGGTAGATCCGTTTACGATTGACGGAGCCATTGAGAAAACAATTGATTTTACGGTTCTATTAGCTTTAGATAACAAGAAAGGAATTGATATTCATCTTCACGAAACTGGTGAATCTGGATTAAATACCGTAGAATATCTTATTAAGAAAGTGAATGAGAACCCTTCATTAAAAGGCAAAACATACCTGAGTCACTGCTTTATTTTAGCAAAATTAGACAAAGTAAAACAGGAGGAGGTCGCTGAAAAATTGGCTGAGGCCCAAATAGGAATTGTTTCCACGATTCCCTTCGGAAGTCTTGTAATGCCGATTCCCACCTTGTATAAGCATAATGTAACGGTATTGACAGGCAACGACAGCATTGTAGATCACTGGAATACTTTCGGAACAGGAAGTGTACTGCAGAAAGCGAATCTGATGGCGCAGCTGTACGGTTATTCTACAGAGTTTTTACTGTCAAGGAGCCTCAAGCTGGCTACCGCCAATGTACTTCCGTTAGATGACAAAGGAAATCAACAATGGCCTAAAGCCGGGGATCTGGCAGATTTTGTACTGGTCAATGCAAGCTGTTCCGCAGAAGCTGTTTCGAGAATTTCAGATGTGAAATCATTGGTTCATCAAGGGAATGTAGTTTTTTAAAACCACCTCCATCAAAGGTGGAAATTTGGATTTAAGATTCCCAATGAAAACATGATTTTCAGAAAAACTTGGGTGGGCTTCTTTTCTCAAAGTTTTAAACTTAAAATAACTCAGTGTAAAACTTTTGTTCCTTTTGTGGTTTAAAAAATCAAAGTTATTTAAAATGAAAATATCTTCGTCCGTTCAGATTTGTCATGTAAATTTTACTAATTTTAGGAGAAAATCAGACGGATTGAGCCATACAAATCATTTTCCAATCTTAGGAATTCAGGAGTTCAGTGAAAACCAGCTTCAAGGCTGTCATCTGCTTTTTAATGAACTGAATGGGGAGCGGTCTATTGATGATCCCCACAAGCATGATTTTTTTATTATTAACCTTTTTGAATATGGTAAAGGCAGCCATACTATTGATTTTAGAGAATATAAGGTAGGTAATTACCAGATCCACCTTGTTTTTCCTGACCAGGTTCATCAGTGGGTGATCGAAAAGGAAACGGTTGGATATCAGCTGATGATCAGCAGAGACTGGTTTGAAAGCTTTCTGCCTTCACTGAGATTTTCAGCTTCCTATTATCAGAATCATCCTGTTATTGATCTTTCTGAAAAAGCTTTCAAGACTTTCCTGTATGAATTTCAGGCGATCCGGCAAGAGGTAGAGGAAGAGAATATCTTTTGGGAAGTTATCCAGAAACGGAGCGAACTGATTGGGTTATTGGTCAGTAAATCAGTAGAAGGAGCTTTCAAGGATTTTGAAATGTATCATTCCAATCCTATTATTTCTAAATTTTTACAGCTTATTGATAAACATTTCAAAACAGAAAGATCGGTTTCTTTCTATGCCGAAAAGCTTCATATTTCTGCCAATTATTTAAATATAGTCTGTAGGAAAAACCTGAAAACTTCGGCTTCATCACTTATTCAGGACCGAATTCTTCTGGAAGCCAAGCGTCTTCTGAAAGTATCAGAAATGTCTGTAAAGGATATTGTGTATGATCTGGGATTTTATGATCATGCCAGTTTTTCCAAATTTTTCAAAGCACAGACGGGAATGACTCCGTCGCAATTCAAATAATAATTGATACAAAACAAAGCATAATTGATACACGGGTTCTGAATAAAGGCGGTGTAACTTTGTCCTGTTAAAAAGAAAAGTTATGCAGTTTCCCTATCAATTGGTTGCAAAAAGAAAATATTCTCTCAAAAATGTCCATCTTGAAACGGGGTTTGAATATGATGAAGAAGAAGTAATCAGCACAAAAACTGACCTTTTCAGTATTGAAATTGAAGAAGGAAAAATCAAAGCTGTAAAAGCAAATGACCCGGCTTCTGATGCTTTGGATGCCAAAGGGTTTCTGATGCTTCCCGCTTTCAGAGATATGCATATTCATCTGGATAAAACATTATACGGACTTCCATGGCAAGCGCTTTCACCAAAAAGAAGAACGGTAAAAGATATGATTGCCTATGAGCAGCAAATCATTCCTGAACTTTTAAAAACATCTGTAGATAGGGCAGAGCAGCTGATCAGTCTGTTGCAGCATTACGGAACTCATTTTGCGAGAACTCATTTTAATATTGATCCCACTTCAGGTTTAAAATCACTGGAGCATCTTGAAAAATCACTGGACAACAAAAAAAACTCTTTTAAGGCTGAACTTGTTGCTTTTCCACAGCATGGCCTGTATTATACGGATACTGTTGCCTTGATGAAAGATGTAGCACAATTGAAAAGTGTTGATTTTATCGGAGGACTTGACCCTTTTAGTATTGACGGAAATATTGAGAAAGTACTCGATTTTACGGTACAGCTGGCTTTAGACCATAAAAAAGGAATAGATATCCATCTGCATGAAGTGGGAGAGTCGGGAATGAAAACCATCAATTACCTGATTGATAAAGCAATTGAAAATCAACAGTTACAAGGAAAGATATTTGTAAGCCATGCTTTTGCTCTGGGACATCTTTCGCCAAAGGAAACGGAAAAGATCGCCGAAAGACTGGCAGAAGGAAAAGTGGGAATTGTATCTTCTGTTCCATTCAGAGGGACAATGATGCCGATTCCTGTATTGAAAAGATATGGTGTAAATGTTCTGATCGGAAATGATAATGTGCAGGATTACTGGAGTACGTTCGGATCGGGAAATATGCTGCAGAAAGCCAATCTGATTGCGGAACTGTATGGATATGAAACTGAATTCCAACTGTCCAGAACACTTCAGTTTGCGACTCAAAGTATTCTTCCATTGGATGATAAAGGAAATCGGCAATGGCCAGGACCGGGTGATGATGCATCGGTAGTTTTGACAAATGCTTCATGTTCTGCAGAAGCCGTTGCCAGAATATCTAAGATTGAAGCCCTGATGACTGAAGGGAATCTATTCTGGAGATCATAATTGAATATATATTTTTTATATACTTGTTTTTGTGAATAAAGCCATCGGATTTTCTGATGGTTTTTTCATTCTAATGTTACTAATTATTAATAATGAAAAGCCACCAGAAAAAATTCTGATGGCTTTTGAAATTTGATATGAAGAAACTAGTTACTTAGTATATAAGCTAATCTGGTATATACAGTGACTGAACTATGTATTATAAATTAAAGTTTGTCCAACCTGCATACCATGTATCACTGGCATCTTTAACAGCTCCCCTGTAAGTTACAGGCGTAAACCAGCTTGTTAATTTAGCGTGAGTAAATAAACCTCCTGTTAATAAAGGTGATCCTGAAGCAGGAGAGAAGTTTGGAGTAGTTCCTGCAGGAGCCCATGCGTTGGTTAATTTTACATCAGCAGTATACGTTAGCATAGAATTCGCTCCTGTATTGAACCAGGTAGTAAGATCTGCCAAAGTGTAAGGTGTAGGAGTAGAAGTAGATGGTCCGAATTTTAAAGGAGTTGTATTTCCTGCTAAAATATTATTCTGGAACACCAAACTGTTTCCTGTGATGTTAGCATCTGTAGGTGTACCTTTTGTAGCGTCGATAAACAAACCAACCGGGAATCCTGTGAAAACAGAGTTAAATACTGAAATTGATGAATTTCTTCTGATCTGCAATGCATTTTGGAACAGAGAGTTGATTGATCCTGCATTGGTTGCTGTGCTTGAAGAGTTGATTGGCCCAATAATAGTCATATTTGAGAAAATAGCAGACGTTTTTGGTGTTAAAGTAGAACCGTTAGCATCATTATCAGATTCAAATCCGTTAGAACCCGAAACGTCAGCAACCTGAGAATCTCTTACCGCAATACCAAACTGGATTTTTCCTGAAAAACCGTTATCAGTATCGAAATCGTCATCAAGACCTTTATAAGAAATAAGGTGAGAACAGTTTACCGTTCCTCCGAACCACTCAAAACTGTCGTCGTTAGCATAAGCAACTTCTACGTAATCTACCGTAGTTCCGCTACCAACACCTCCAAAAGTAATTCCGTTGATTTCTTTATCTGGTAAGAACGCATACCCTGCATATTCTACTCTTACATATTTTAAAATACCGCTATTATCTGCAGCATTGGTTCCTCCGTAAAGTCCAAGACCTTCAGTGTTGTTGATCCCTCCTTCGATCTCCCCAACTCCTTGCTGGTTGTTGAAAGAAGCGTTGGTAGGAGCAGCTCCTAAGATTACTAAACCTGCCCAGTCTCCTCTTTTAGGACTTGGTTTCTCTGAAGTAAATATAATTGGGTTTGCAGCAGTTCCTTCTGCCATGATTTTACTTCCTCTTGTAATAATTAGTGATCCGTTTTTGTCAGCCTCACCTACAATTTTTGTTCCTGGCTCAATAGTTAATGTAGCTCCGTTAGTTACATATACTAATCCTCTTAGCTTATAAGTGTTATTAGCCTTAAGTGTAAGATTAGCTGTTATCTTTCCTGAAAGAATTAGGTTTTCAGTATTTCCACCGCCTGATCCTCCATTTTGAACGATAGTTTCACCATCTTCTTCTATATTTCTACATGCGGTAATAGTGGTTGCTAATGTACCAAGCATTAAAGAGTATAAAACAATTTTTTTCATGTTATAAAGACTTATTTTTTATTAGATTTAAATTAAAAGCTATATCCTAGAGTTAAACTGATGTTTGTTCCTGTTACTCTGTCAATAGCAAGCGCATCTGCACTGTCGTATTTTTTATTATTATTAAGGTCGTGGTAGAAGTTCGCATGACGGTTCAGGATATCTGAAACATTCAGCTTGATCTCTCCTTTGTTCTGCCAGATTTTCTTGGCAACCTGGAAATCAAGAAGTGGTCTTGGGTTTTCCCAGATTGGTGGAACCTGATCGTTTCCTACATAAAGAATCCTTCTTCCGATCATGTTGAAAAGTACTGTTGAAGTCCAGCCTGTTTTTTCAGTATCATACTGTAAGCTCAGGTTGACAGTGTAAGGAGATTGTCCCTGCATTGGTCTGTCAATGTTCGTAGCCTTGTCCGTTACTTTGTTTTTGATTAAGGCAAAGTTTCCGCCGAAAGTGAAGTTTTTAAGAGCACTGACGAAATCCAGTTTTTTTCTGAATTCCAGCTCAGCTCCATAAGCATCTGCTTTATCTACGTTCAGATAATTGAAGGTATTACTTGTTCCTACACCGGACTGGTTAAAGTATAATTCAATAGGGTTTTTAAAGTTTTTGTAGAAACCGGCAACGGAAAGAATTTCACCATTTCTCGGATACCATTCCCAACGTATGTCGGCATTGGTTATTTTTGTTCTCTGGATATATTTATTACCGATCACTGTAGCTCCTAAATCAAAATCATAGTATGCTAACGGAGAAACTTCTCTAAATTCCGGTCTTACAACGGTCTGTGAACCTGCAACACGTAAATTCATATTGTTAGTCAGCTTAAATGTCATATTTAAAGCTGGTAAAAAGTCAGTAACACGAGTATTCACAAAACGGTCATCACTTTTCTTTGTACTTCCAACCAATTGGTCAAAATTTTCAACTCTTAATCCCCATACCGCTCTGAACCAAGATGCAAAGTTATTGTCAAACTGTAAATAACCTGCATTTAGGATAGTATTGGCAATATATCTGTACTGGTTTCCTGCAATTTCGTCGAACGTAAATTTGCCTCCGTCTGTTCCGAAATTCTCAGGACTGAAGATAGTTTCAAACGGTTGCGAAAGCAACCCCTGGTTATATCCTGAAAGCCTTACAGAGAATGGTCTGGAATTATAGATCCTATCTTTTACCTGGAATAAATATCCACCTTTTACCGTTTGTTTTTGTCCAAACATTGTAAAAGTTTTAGATAGATCGCCACCTGCATTATATAAGTAATCGCTCAGTGTAGAATAAAATACACTTCCTGATTTTTGTGAAAGTCCGTTAGAAATCAAAGCCAGATAAGGACTTCCTGTCATATCCGGATATTGGTTATATTGCAGACGCTGCAATAATGGAATATACTGATCCAGGATACCGAAACTTCCGTACCAGTTGAAAGTAAGACCTCCAAGAGCATCTATTTTGTGAGTACCGTTAAGCGTTGAATTGTAGAAAGTAGTTTCCTTAAATCCAATTTCTCTTGCCATGATATTTGTTCCGTTTACAGGATCAAATTCAAAATCCTTTCCTGTTCTGAAAGACATATGATTTACCGTATTATTGGTAATAATATTTTTCAGGGAAATTTTATTATTGCTGTTAAGCTTTAAAGTAAGATTTAATAAACCGCCTAAGATAATATCGTTTTGATATTTTTCAGTATAATAATCGAAGTTCGTATCGGCAAGCTGATCATTAATCGTAAAGAAACGGTTCTGAGATTCGATTCTTCTTTTGTTGTTACTGTAGTTAAGAACTGCAATAACACCCAAATCTTTTCCAAATACCTTTGTATTGAAACCACCATCAAGCTGGAAGCTCAAATTCTCAGGATATCCGATACTGTTGTAGCCAAGATTCTTTACATATTGTTTACCGATTGCTGTTTTATTAGCCTCATCTAAAATACCAAAAGCATTTTTTGCAGGCATATCAGAAGGAAGTTTTCTATATCCGTCATCAATTCCCAGGAAATCCCATTTTCCGCCTTTCTGCATATGGAATTCCTGCCCCATTGTAATAGAATTTCCTCCAACACCTACCTGAAGATTGAAAAAGTTCTTATTGGGAATATCTTTAGTATTTACCTGTATAAGTCCTCCAGCCCATTCACCACTGTATTCAGGAATGAAAGTCTTATTGATAACAAGGGTTTCAATAACGTTAGCAGGGAAAAGGTCAAAAGAAAAAGTTTTTCTGTCCGGCTCCGTACTGGATAGCTGAATGCCGTTTAGCATAGCCTGGTTGTAACGGTCTGACAGACCTCTTACCACAATGTATTTTCCATCGGCCAAACTTACACCCGAAACCCTTTTCAGAACTTCTCCTGTATTTCTGTCCGGGCTTCTTTTGATTGCTTCAACTCCGATCACCTGAGAAACTACCCCAGAATTTCTTTGTAAGCCAATGGTAGAGGCTATGGTTTCCTTTCTGGCATTGGATTTTATAACAACTCCCTCAATTTCTTTAGTTGATGGTTTGTTCAAAACAATATCAAGATGAGTATTTGCATCAGTTTTTACCGTAACTTCACTGATCTCTTTCCTGTTGTATCCGTTAGAAGATACCGTTATAACATAATTGGTTCCCGGTGACAGATTAATAGAATAGTATCCGGAAATGTCAGTGGTTACTTCCTGATCATTTACTTTTACTTTTACACCTTCTATAGGATTGTTGTCTTTCTCGTCCAATACCCTGCCTTCTAAAACCTGACTTTGTGCAAAAGCATAGCCGGCAGAAAACAAAGCAAGTAGCATAATACTCTTATGGAGTTGTTTTTTCATTTTTACTTTATCTTACTAGATTCTTTCGGTGCAAAGGAATAAAAGATTGCCGGTGTAAATGGTTTAGCGAATTTTAATTTTTTCTTAACTAAACATTAAGAAAAGGGTATTATTGTTAACTTTATATGAACGATAATTGATTCGTTCATCTGTACTTTAAAATTTATTAACTTTGACTCAGTAAAAATTTAAAATGAACCAAAAGAAAATACTCTTAATAGACGACGAGCTGGATATTTTAGAGATTCTGTCTTACAACCTGGAAAAAGAAGGCTATGATATCTATACAGCCACAAACGGTAACGAAGGGATCGAAAAAGCCAAAGAAATTATTCCCGATCTTATCCTATTAGATGTTATGATGCCTGAAAAAGACGGTATCGAAACCTGCCAGGAGCTTCGTAAAGTAAAAGAGCTGCAGAAAACACTCATCGTTTTCCTTTCTGCAAGAAGCGAAGAATTCTCCCAGTTAGCAGGATTTCAGGCAGGAGCCAACGACTACATTGTAAAGCTGATCAAGCCGAAGGTTCTTACTTCCAAAGTGAATGCTTTATTACAGCTGACTTCCCAGGTTTCGGATAATGCTAAATTAATAGAGATTGGTGATCTGGTGATTGATAAAGATAACTTCAGGGTCTCAAAAAGCGGTCAGCAGTTCCTTCTTCCTAAAAAAGAGTTTGACTTGCTTTATCTTTTAGCTTCAAATACAGAAAAAGTCTTTAAAAGAGAGGAAATTCTGGAAAAAGTTTGGGGTAATGATGTGATTGTAGGAGAAAGAACCATTGATGTTCACATCAGAAGACTAAGAGAAAAACTGGGAATCAATACCATTCAGACATTGAAAGGAATAGGATATAAGCTTATCGTTTAATAACTTAAATTCCTACATTACATAATCCATAAAAACTTGTAAAATTGAAATTTTACAGACTTACACTCGTCGCCTCGTGTCTTCTGACACTGGTGATGTTTCTTTTAGTAATCATTTTTGATTCACTGAAGGATATCTATTACCGGACTCCACTTTTCAAAATTGGCCTTACCATCTGCCTGATTGTCATTTTTATGATCAATTATGTAGTTCTTGAACTCCTTTTCAACTATTACGGAAGAAAACAGGTTCGTGGACTTTCGCAAATGCTTCCTCAGGAAATTGTTCATGATAACAATGAGAATATAACCATTAAGGAATTGGGTGAAAGATTCTCAGATCTCAATCAACAGCAGATCACAGAGATCGATATGATGAAAGAAATGGAAAGCTACCGGAAAGAATACATCGGAAACGTTTCCCATGAACTTAAAACCCCGTTGTTTTCTATTCAGGGATATGTAGAGACTCTGAGAGACGGTGGTGTAGACAACCTTACCATCCGTGACAAATATCTGGAAAGAATCGATAAATCTGTAGAAAGGCTCATCGCAATCGTTACAGATCTTGACATGATCAACCGTCTGGAAGCAGGAGAAATCAGTATCACCAACTCAAGATTTGACGTTAACCTTCTCATCAAAGAGATTTTTGACCTTCTTGAATATGAAGCGGAAAAACATAATACCACGCTCCAGATCCAAACCCTTCATCCCCAAATCTTTGTAGATGCAGACAAGCAGAAGATCTCACAGGTTTTTATTAATTTAATTTCAAATGCCATCCATTATGCCAACAGGCAGGAAGCTAAAGTGGTTGTAAAAACCAGTGTTCTAAAAAATAAAGTTCTCATTGAGGTCATAGACAACGGTATGGGAATAAAAGCGGAAGCACTTCCAAGGATCTTCGAAAGATTCTACCGTGTGGAAACCAGCAGAAGCAGAAGAGAAGGAGGTTCCGGCCTCGGCCTTGCTATTGTAAAACACATCCTGGAAGCCCATAACGAAAATATCACCGTGGAAAGCGTCTATCTTGAAGGAACCAAATTCAGTTTTATGCTTGAAAAAAGTAAATAATTCCGGCAAAATGTAAGGAAAAAAAATATTTTAAAAAATCCTGAAATATTTTTTTGTCACCTCTCATTTATTATATATTTGCAATAGAGATTTATCATAATAATTAAGGCAAAAAAGTAATTTAAGAAACTGGTATGGTTTATAAAATCCGCGTAATATTAGATGCGAAAGAGGATATTTTCCGTGATATTGAAGTAAAAGGAAAGCAATCACTATGGAACTTACATTTAGGAATTAAAAGTGCGTTCAATCTGCAGGGAGAAGAGCTTTCTACTTTTAATATGCTGGAAGATGACGGGACAATACTTAAAAGTGTTCCCCTGGAAGATATGAGTGATGATGGTGATGGCGAGATTATGTCAGATGTGTACATTGATGAAGCTTTTGAAAAGGAAGGAGACAAGGCTCAGTTCCAGTATGGACTTCTTGACCTTTGGGAATTCTTCTGTGAGCTTGTGGAAATCATTGATGAAACAAAAGGAGTCAACTATCCTATCACGGTATACAGATTTGGAAACGTTCCTTTAAAAGCACCAAGCAGAAGCGGAAGTGGTGGAGGATCTAAAAAAAGATCAGCAATGCCGTTACTAGATGATGATTTCAATTTTGACGACGATTTTGTAAGCACCACTGTTTTTGAAGATGAAGATGACGACAGTTTCGATGATGATGAAGAAGAAAACTACAACGATGATGTTTTCGATGAAGAAGACAACGACGATGAAAGATAACATCTGAATACAATATATAGCCCTGGATTAGTCCGGGGCTTTTATTTTTATGTCAATTGTAAATTTTGCTTTATAGGTAAAGCGTAAAATTTAAAAAAATTTCAGTCATTCTAGAAATAAAACCTTCACCATTATGATTTCACACTTTAAAAATTCACTTGCGAAGCAAAATTCACCATTCACCATTCACTTTTTTATCTTTCACCTTTTCTTTTTTCACAAAAAAACATTCCTTACTTTTGTTAAAAATAGATGAATGAAGAAATTAATTCTATTAGCAATAATTGGTCTGGGAATTGTCTCCTGTACCACACAAAATACAAAAAGCACTATGGATCTGCCGAAAGACTGGAAGCACAACACCAATATATACGAAGTAAATATCAGACAATATACACAGGAAGGAACATTCAAAGCATTTGAAAAAGAAATGCCCCGCCTGAAACAGATGGGAGTGAAAACCCTTTGGTTCATGCCTGTTACGCCTATTGCCCAGCAAAATAAAAAAGGAAGTTTAGGAAGTCAGTATGCCGCCTCGGATTATACATCCATCAATCCTGAATTTGGAACGATGAACGACTTCAAACATATGGTAAATGAAGCCCACAGACTGGGTTTCAAAGTAATCATAGACTGGGTTGCCAATCATACAGGATGGGACCACATCTGGACAAAAACACATCCCGAATTCTATCTGAAAGATCCTGACGGGAATTTCCATAAAGCTTCCGGAATGGATGATATCATTGAACTGGATTATAAAAATCAGGAGATGAGGCTGGCGATGATAGATGCCATGAAATTCTGGGTAAAAGAAACGGGTATTGATGGATTCAGATGCGACCTTGCTTCCTGGGTAGAAGTCGATTTCTGGCAGCAGGCACGCCCGGAAGTGGAGAAAATAAAACCTCTTTTCTGGTTGGGAGAATTTGACGAGCTGGAAAGCCCTGAATATGGAAAAGTATTTGATGCCAGCTATTCATGGAAGTGGATGCACAAATCTGCTGATTATTACAAAAAGAATGAACCGCTACAGGAACTTAAAGATCTCCTGGTACAATATTCCAATATTGGTGACAGCTCAATGAGAGCCTGGTTTACATCCAATCACGATGAAAACTCATGGAACGGAACAGAATATGAAAAATATGGAGTGATTACAAAACCAATGGCTGTATTCTCTGCAACATGGAATGGCGTTCCTTTACTATATTCAGGTCAGGAGCTTCCCAATATGAAAAGACTGGAATTCTTTGAAAAAGACGCCATCAAATGGACCAATACCTACCAGATGGCAGAATTCTATAAAACATTATTTGAATTAAAAGCGTCTAATTCTGCTTTAAGAGGCGGAGATAGCAAGGTGTCTACTTATCTGCTAAATACAACAGCTAATGATAAAATCCTGGCCTATGTAAGGAAAAATGGCAAAGATGAGGTATTGGTAGTCCTGAATATGTCTAAACAACCTGTTAATTTCAGCATTGAAGATCAAAATCTTTCAGGAGCTTTTAAAAATGTTTTTGACAGATCAAAAAGAGATTTTGATAATGGAAAAGATTTCTCCTTCAAAGTTTCAGATTACGCTGTTTTTGAAAAATAAGGTAAATTAAAATATTATCAATTCAATAGGAGTGGGCTTTAGCCCACTTATTTTATGCATATTTGCATCCGGCTTCAGCCAAATTTGTATTTTTAATTTTCCGGACAATCATTATTAATTGTACTGTAGGCTAAAAAAATCTACATCAAACTTTCATACACATGAACAAACAGGAACTGTTAAATAGTATAAAAACAAAGATCACAGACAAAATTCAATCTTTTGAAAACCTGATTGCAGAAACCCGTGCCTCAAGCAACGATACCAAAAGCTCGATGGGTGATAAATACGAAACCGGCCGTGAGATGCTTCAGCAGGAAATCAACAACCTTCAGAGACAGCTCAATGAAGCTTTGATCCAGCAGTCTGTGATCCAAAAAATTTCTGCTGAGCCTTCCGTGAAGGCTCAGGGTGGTGCTTTAATCAAAACAGATAAAGGATTATTTTACATTACGGTATCAGCTGGGGAAATTATTTCTGAAGGTAAAAAGATAATGACCATATCTGCTGAATCACCGTTGGCAAAAGCAATGTCTGGAAAAAAAGAACATGAAAACTTTACTGTAAATAATATCACACAGGTTATTAAAACTATTTGGTAAATCAGCTAAAGAAATTTATACTTCTTTTCTGTTTTAGTTAATTCAAAAAAATAGGCATTATACAATTGTTTATTTTTGATATTTCAGAAATATTTTTGCTTTAAAATATGTTATTTAAGATATTTTAATATTGCATCATTAAATTTAAGAAAACTTTATTGTTAAATTTTAATAATTGATAATTTTTTCACGTAACTTTATTATAGTTATTTAAAGGAAAAACATATTAAATTTTATCAATATGGGAATTTTAGAAAACAAAGTTGCGCTTGTAACAGGTGCCGGTTCAGGAATCGGATTGGCCGTAGCCCAACTTTATGCTAAGGAAGGTGCAAAAGTTATTGTATCAGATATCAATGAAGAACACGGACAACAGGCCGTTGAACAAATTAAATCAGAAGGCGGTGAAGCTTCATTCATTAAAGCCGATACTTCAAATCCCGAACAGGTAGAAGCACTGGTCAGGAAAACAGCAGAAATATACGGAAGACTTGATATTGCCTGCAACAATGCAGGGATTGGTGGAGAACCGGCCTTGACCGGAGATTACAGTCTCGACAGCTGGAGGAAAGTGCTAAGCATCAATCTGGATGGGGTATTTTATGGCTGTAAATATGAGATTCAGCAGATGGAACAGAACGGTGGCGGTGTGATCGTCAATATGGCATCCATCCACGGAACAGTGGCAGCGCCGCTTTCTTCTGCATATACCACAGCCAAGCATGCTGTAGTAGGACTTACCAAAAATATCGGAGCAGAATATGGGCAGAGGGCTATTAGATGTAATGCAGTTGGTCCCGGATATATTGATACTCCTCTTTTACAGGAACTTGATGAAGATAAGAAGCACGCTCTCATAGAAAAACATCCTATCGGACGTCTGGGAACAGCCCAGGAAGTGGCAGAGCTGGTGCTTTTCCTTAGTTCAGATAAATCCTCATTTATGACAGGCGGATATTATCTTGTAGATGGCGGTTACACAGCTGTTTAATAGAAAAAAGAGATAAACCTTATCTATAGCATTCATGAAAATGAATGCTTTTTTATGACCTATGATAACCTAAAATCAGTTAGTTTTTTCTAAATTTGAACCATAAAAACAGCTTTTAAAAATGCAGAATTACTTAGACCTTTTACAGCATATCCTGGACAACGGTACAGATAAAACCGACAGAACCGGAACCGGAACCAGAAGTGTTTTTGGCTATCAGCTGAGATATGATCTGTCAAAAGGTTTTCCTATGGTGACAACCAAAAAAGTACATCTGAAATCTATTATTTATGAATTGTTGTGGTTTTTGAAAGGAGATACCAACGTGAAATATCTAAATGACAACGGAGTAAGTATCTGGGACGAATGGGCAGACGAAAATGGAGATTTAGGTCCTGTTTACGGAGCACAATGGAGAAGCTGGCAGGGAGCAAATGGGAAAGTAGTGGATCAGATTACAGAAGTAATCGATCAGATCAAGAAAAATCCCGATTCCAGAAGACTGATCGTTTCCGCATGGAATGCTGCCGAAATTCCAAATATGGCACTGGCACCATGTCACGCATTATTCCAGTTTTATGTGGCAGATGGAAAACTTTCATTACAACTGTATCAGAGAAGTGCTGACGTATTTTTGGGTGTACCGTTCAATATCGCAAGCTATGCATTATTGCTGATGATGGTAGCTCAGGTATGTGATCTTGAAGTTGGGGATTATGTTCACAGTTTCGGGGATGTTCATATTTATAATAACCATTTTGAGCAGGTGAAAAAACAACTTTCCAGAGAGACAAGATCTCTTCCGACAATGAAGCTGAATCCTGAGATCAGAAATATTTTTGATTTTAATTTTGAAGACTTTACCCTTGAAAACTATGATCCGCATCCGGGGATCAAAGCTCCTGTAGCTATTTAATGAGATTTTAAAATAAAGAAGTGGAGATTAGGTCTTCACTTTTTTTGTAACTTTTAAGGTAAATTTAGGACCTATTTATTTTCTATTATGAAATCAATTAAAATTACCATTGAAAAGGATGTAGACGCCGAAAAACTGAAAGAAATTTTACTGCAGATTAAAGGCGTGGCATCCATCGAAATCATTGATGACGAAAATCCAGAAAGTGAGCTGAAAAAAGCTTTCGCCAAAACCAAGGAACAGCTCAAAAAGGGCGACTATGAAACTTTGGTTAACGATATTTTCGATATAATAACAAAGAATAATTCTAAAAAATAATAAAGTAATAAATGAAAAAGGCGATCTTATCAATGGCTATACTGGGAATTTTATTTTCCGCTAACGTATCAGCACAGACCGAAACTTCAGGAAGAGAAAAAGTATACAGAGCCACAAACACGAAAGTAACGGAGCTTAAACATACCAAGCTGAAAGTAAATTTCGATTATCAGAAAGAGCAGATGGGAGGTGAAGAATGGCTGACAGCGTCTCCTTACTTTTATCCTACGAATCAATTAATCCTTGATGCAAAAGGGATGTTGATCCACGAAGTCGCTCTTGATAACAACGGCAAAAGATCACCTCTGAAATATGAATATAAAGATGAAATCCTGACGATCAGCTTGGATAAAACTTATCAGAAAAACCAGGAATATACAGTATATATAAAGTATACAGCACGTCCGAATGAGGTAAAACAAAAAGGCAGCATGGCCATCAATGATGCCAAAGGACTTTATTTCATCAACGCACAGGGAAAAGATCCGGATAAGCCAACGCAGATCTGGACGCAGGGTGAAACAGAATCTTCATCTGCATGGTTTCCAACCATCGATAAGCCCAATCAGAAAACTACTCAGGAGATCTACATGACGGTTCCTGATAAATATGTAACCCTTTCCAACGGAATTTTAAAAGATTCACAGAAAGAAGCAAACAATTTAAGAACCGACCATTGGGTGATGGATAAAAGACATGCTACTTATCTGTTCTTTATGGGAGTAGGTGAGTATGCTATTGTTAAAGACAAATGGAAAAATATTCCCGTAGATTATTATATTGAAAAAGAGTATGAACCTTATGCAAAACAGATTTACGGAAACACGCCGGAAATGATCGAGTTTTTCTCTAAAAAAATGGGCTACGATTATCCTTGGCCAAAATATGCACAGATCTCAGGCAGAGATTATGTAAGTGGCGCCATGGAAAATACAACGGCAACCCTTCACGGAAGTGATGTTCTTCAAAAACCGGGACAGCTGATTGATGAGAATAAATGGGAAGATGTCATTGCTCATGAATTATTCCACCACTGGTTTGGAGATCTTGTGACGGCAGAAAGCTGGAGTAACCTTACCGTGAATGAATCTTTTGCCGACTATTCCGAATACCTCTGGAATGAATACAAATACGGAAAAGATCAGGCAGATTACCGTCAGATGATGAATGTAAATATGTACATTCATAATCCGGCAGATTTTAAGAAAAACCTGGTGAGGTTTAATTATGATTCCCGTGAAGATGTTTTTGATTTGGTGACTTACCAGAAAGGAGGCGGTATTCTTCATATGCTGAGAAATTATTTGGGTGATGATGCCTTTTTTGCCGGAATGAATGATTATCTGAAAACAAATGAGTATCAAAATGCAGAAGCTCACCAATTGAGACTGTCTTTTGAAAAAGTTTCAGGAAAAGATTTGAACTGGTTCTTTAATCAATGGTACTTCGGAAGCGGAAATCCAAAGTTAAACTACACGTTTACCTTCGAACCTGTCAAAAAACAAGTTGCCGTAACGATCAATCAGTCCCAGGAGCAGATGTTTGAGTTTCCTCTTGCAATTGATGTTTATGACAATGGAAAGCCCAAAAGATATAATGTATGGGTAAACGCCGAAGCAAAGAACACGTTCAATTTTGATGTGTCTAAAACTCCGGATCTTATCAACATCAATGCAGATGGAATTTTGCTGGCAGACATTACCGAGACCAAAACTCCTGAGCAGAATCTTATGCAGTTTACAAACTCTAAGGAATTTAAGAGCAGATACAATGCTTTACTTGATATAAAAGATCAGGTTGGAAAGAATCCTTCAGCTACAAAATTGCTTTCTGCCGCATTAAGAGATCCGTATTTTAAAACAAGAATCAAAGCCCTTCAGTTAATGGATCTTTCCAATCCTGAACAGATGAAGGCCTTAGGTGCAGATGTTGAAAAATTAGCATCCAATGATCCCAGGACATTAGTTCAGGCAGCAGCTATTGCTGCACTGGCTAAAACTAAGGATAAAAAATATCTTCCGCTTTTTGAAAAAGGAATTAGTGCAGTTTCCAATGCAGTAAAAGGAAATTCATTAAGCGCTGTAGTAATGATAGATCCTTCAAAAGCCAATACGCTGGCTGATAAAATTGATCTTGAAGGGGCATCAGACGAACTGTTGGGGCAGTTGCTTCCTGTCATTGTAAAAAATAAGATAACTTCTCAGATGGCTAATATTACTCCGTTAGTGGCATTTTATCCGTTTATTAAATTCCAGAATCCGGAATTAGGAAAATCTGCAGAAGAAGGATACAACTGGATTATGAGCTCAGATAACCTGAAAGCTACTGAAAACATTACAAAAATAATAAGTCATGCAAAAGGAGAGATGGGAGATAATCCTCAGGTAAAAATGATGATTTCCCAAATGCTGAAAGATGGCTTGAATAAAAAGATGGAATTGTTGAGACAAAATCCTCAAAATGCTGCAAGCATCAACAGGCAGATCGATGCAATCAATAAGGCCATTGAAGATTTTAAATAAATCGGCTATTAATTTTGAGTACTCCTGAAAATAAAGAAGTAAACAAATAACTAAAAAAAACAGTGGAAATTTTAGAATTTCTGCTGTTTTTCTTTATTCTCCAGTGCTAATTCAAATGTAAATATGGGTTGGAAATCAAATTAAAGTTTATAAAAAAACCAAAGTAAACAGCTTTTACTTTGGTTTAATTATTTTTAAAGTGATATCTTTATTGTTAAGGCAAAATATACTCTGCCTTCAATGTTGATTAGTCCAGCCAGCCCATTTCCTTCATCCACTCGTCATTGTAGACCTTTCCTACATATCTTGAGCCATGGTCATGAAGAAGAACTACAATTACATCATCTTTTGTGAACTGATCTTTCATCTGGATAAGAGAAGCAATGGCACTTCCTGCAGAATATCCACAGAAAATCCCTTCCTCTTTGGCCAGTTTTCTTGCATAGATAGCACCGTCTTTATCCGTTACTTTTTCAAAATGATCAATCACAGACATATCATAATTCTCAGGAATAATATCTTCCCCGATTCCTTCCGTGATGTAAGTATAAGCATGATCGTAATGAAGCTCACCTGTTTCATGGAATTCCTTTAAAATAGAACCATACGTATCAACTCCAATTACTTTGATATCAGGATTTTTCTCCTTGAAGAATGTTCCGCAACCTGTAACAGTACCTCCTGTTCCGGCACCTGCAACAAAATGAGTCAGCTTTCCATCCGTCTGATCCCAGATTTCAGGAGCTGTAGATTCATAATGAGCAGCTCTGTTGGATAAATTGTCATATTGGTTTACATACCATCCGTTTTCGGTTTCCTTAGCCAGTCTTTTAGAAACTGAATAGTAAGAACGGGGATCGGTAGGCTTCACATCAGTAGGGCATACAATAACTTCCGCCCCTACAGCACGAAGGATGTCACATTTCTCCTTTGATTGTTTGGAATTGGTTACAAAAATACATTTGTAGCCTTTGATGATAGCGGCCAAAGCTAGTCCCATTCCTGTATTTCCTGAAGTCCCTTCAATAATGGTTCCGCCAGGTTTTAGTCTGCCGTCTTTTTCGGCATCTTCTATCATTTTAACAGCCATTCTATCCTTAACTGAATTTCCCGGATTGAAGGTCTCTACTTTTGCTAAAACTAATGCTGGAAAGTCTTCTCCTAATACTTTGTTAAGCTTTACAAGAGGGGTATTTCCTATCGTTTCAAGAATATTTTTTGCGTATTTCATAAATGGTTTATAAGCAGTGCAAAGATAAGACTTTAAAAATTAGCCTTATAATTATTAAAATTAATGATTTAAAATGTGAATGGTGAAAGGGCAATTGTGAATTTTCTCACTTCAGGGCATTGGATAATTATCTCTCACCTTATTAATTCAAGTGAATGGCGAATAGTTAATTGTCAATTTTACTAGCGGAAGTTACTGATTATAGATTTAAATGATGCTATTGACTTCTCTAGAAATAATGAATAGTTAACAATTAATTTTTTAACTATAATAAAATTGATCCGTCTTCAATCATTGACAATTGGACCATTCACCATTCACAAATCTCATCTAGTTATACTTAATTACTTTCACTGGGGAAATTTTGCTGATCAGGTAGCTTGGAATAATAAGAGCTAGCCCTGAAATGAGCAGAATTCCTAATGAAATGGAAATAATGGCGATTGGATTAAGATCTACCGGAACCGTACTTACATAATAGTTTTCAGGATTAAGCTTGATAATACCGAAAAATTTCTGAAGCAGAATAAGCCCCAGACCGATTGCATTTCCATAAAGAAGTCCCGGGATCATAATGATCAGCGTATAATTGATAAAAGTCGCTCTTATCTGTGAATTGCTTGCTCCCAATGTTTTCAGAAGTCCTATGGAATTGGTTCTCTCAATAATAAGAATTAAAAGAACCATAATAATATTGATGACAACAACAATCAACATAATAATGATGATCAGGGCAATATTTGTATCGAAAATACTGATCCAGTCATTAATCTGCGGGAATTTCTCCGTTGCTTTTTCTGCATAGTTTTTATAACCGATCAGTTTTTCAATTTCAGGGAAATCCCTGTCAATATCATTTACGTTTTTCAGAAATATATCAATGCCCCCTATTTCATCCGGTTTCATTTCCTGGATTTTTCTTACATGATTGATTCCTCCGATGACGAACTGTTCATCAATCATTTTAATATCAGTTTTATAAATCCCGATAACCCTGAATTTCCGGTAAATCGGTTTCTGATCTGCCTTTGAAAACACGGTGACAATGCTGTCATTAACTTTAAGATGAAGATCATTAGCCACCTTCTGTGAAATAGTTACATCATTGTTAAAGCCATTCTCCGTTACTTTTGGAGTGGTTCCGGCCACAAGGAATTTCTTGAATCTCAAACTGTCAAAATCTTTTCCGATTCCTTTAAATATGATTCCTGAGAAATTATGTTCGTTACGCATAATCCCGGTTACCGTTGCATACTTCTGAACACTTTCCACATCCGGAAGCTCTTTGATTTTTGGAATATTCAATCCCTGATTATCAAGAACAGAAGTATTATAGGAGGAATTGGATCTTGTAGACCGTACGGTGATATGCCCGCTGAAATCTGCCAGTCTTTCTTTAATAGCTTTTTTTGAGCCGAAACCGGTAGCTACAGTAATTAAAGAAACAATGATCCCCAGAGCTACAGAAAGTCTGCCGATGAAGATGATAACCCTCGAAAGGTTATTTTTGTTATCTTTGGAAAACGCTATTTTTCTAGAGAAATATAAAGGAAACTTCAAGCTTATGAATTTAGATTTCAAAATTAAAAATTTACTTCTTATTTGCCTAATTTTTTTAGGAGTATTCAATCAATATTATTCTCAGACTCAAGTTCAACCGGATTTTAAAACCGGTGCAGATCAATCTGATCTTTATCTACCTCTGTTAAAGAATAAAACAATCGGCGTGGTCACCAACCAAACCGGCCTGATGAGTGATAAGAGCTATGTAGTGGATTTTTTAGTTAAAAATAATATTAAAATTAAAACCATCTTCGCTCCAGAACATGGGTTCAGAGGAGATGCTGATGCTGGTGAAAAAGTGAAAAATGGGGTAGATACCAAAACGGGAATTCCTATTATTTCTTTATATGGCAACAATAAAAAGCCAAAACCTGAACAGTTAAAAGGAATTGATATCATTGTTTTTGATATCCAGGATGTAGGAGTGAGGTTCTATACTTATATTTCAACCTTGACCTATTTAATGGAGGCCGGTGCCGAAAATAATGTTGAAATAATGGTATTTGACCGTCCGAATCCACATGACGGATACACAGACGGACCGGTATTAAAAAAGAAATGGTCCAGTTTTGTAGGGATGCATGAAGTTCCTGTAGTATACGGATTGACGATAGGAGAGTATGGGAAAATGGTCAATGGGGAGAAATGGCTCAAAAATGGAGTACAGGCAAAATACACCTTGATTCCCATGAAAAACTATCACAAAAAACAACGCTACCCAATCTTAGATAAGCCTTCTCCTAATTTACCAAATGATAAATCCATCAATTTATATCCAAGTCTATGTTTCTTTGAAGGTACCCAGGTTTCGGTAGGTAGAGGCACTGATCTGCCTTTTCAGATCTATGGATCTCCATGGACACAGGGACTTCCTTATCAGTTTACTCCTAAGCCGAACTTTGGAGCGAAAGATCCATTCCTTAACGGAAAGCTATGTTATGGTGAAGATCTTTCATCTTACCCAAAAGATTTAAGGGAGCTTAATCTGGATTGGCTGATTAAATCTTATAAAAATTATAAAAACCCACAACAGGGTTTCTTCCTGGAAAATTTATTCTTTGATAAACTGGCCGGAACTGATGAATTCAGAAAACAGATCATAGCTGGGAAATCAATGCAGGAGATCAGAGTGTCTTGGAAAAATGACCTGGAAAAATTTGAAAAGATCCGTACGAAATATGTTATTTACAAAGATTGATTTTTAAAGTCAATTGCGAATTTGTCTTTGCCAGTCAATTTTGAATCTCGGTAATCATAAGAATTCGCTAGTGAAGTTTAATTTATAATTGACAATTCTTTTTTATCAGTCAAAATTCTGTGGTGGCTTATTATCGTTTTTGCCTTTATTAAGAATAAAAAGCCCAATGGATAGCCCTATTACTCCTGCAAAAGCTGTCATCAATGCTCTTTCCAGTTTGTCAGGCAGGTCATTTCCAATATAGTTCATTAAAAAAAGGATCACAAAAGTGATTAATGAGATAATAATATGATTTTTTCCAAACAGTTTCATACAGTTATTTTAATTTGTAAGAGATCATTACCCCTCCTCTGTAAGGAAGAATTTCCCCACTTTTATTAAATTTCTTAGCTGATTCGTAACGTTGGCCGGTAGTACGGTCGTATCCTTTATAGAAATCACTAGACGAACCGATAGTTGCATACACGTCAATATTCCAACGGTCAGATATATTGAATTGATATCCACCGGTAACACCAACTAAAAATGAAACACCTTTCTGATATAAGTTAGATTTTACAAATACTTCGTTTTGATCATTTGTATAAGAGGCATTTTTCCAATAGTTCCATTTCTGAAGCACAAATGCAGAGGCAGCAATGTTTGCACCTGCATACCAACCGTGAAAAGCTTGGTTAAAATAATATCTGCCTTCCAGGGAAACAGAGTAGTATTGGAACTCATGTCCTGCAAAAGACTTCCAGGGAGAAATAAGAACATCACCCTGCAAAGTATATTTCTGGCTGAGCTGTTTTTCTACACCTAGATTCAGAAGGCCAATGGGCGCTAACAGTGCATTCCCTTTTATATATATACTTTTCTCTTGTTCCTGCTCCTGGGCTGTAAGTGTTCCCATGGATAAAAGTGCAATAGATGTGGTAAAAAATTTGTGTTTTAGCATTTATTTTATTTGTTTCAGTAATTCTTCTGCGAGTTTTGA
The DNA here is from genome assembly GCF_030816115.1 of Chryseobacterium sp. W4I1. Classification (NCBI taxonomy): domain Bacteria; kingdom Pseudomonadati; phylum Bacteroidota; class Flavobacteriia; order Flavobacteriales; family Weeksellaceae; genus Chryseobacterium; species Chryseobacterium sp. W4I1. The sequence goes on along the minus strand of NZ_JAUSXQ010000001.1, from coordinate 2,703,449 downwards.
ATCTTTGCCTGCCTGAGATGCCATATTCTTAGACATTTCCGCATAGTTTTGGGCCATTTCCCTGTTTCCTGTCAGGAAATAAAGCTTTGCCAGAATATAAGTGTTTTCCTCTGTTTCACCACGCATGACGGATTTTTCCGCCCATTCTGCAGCTTTCTTCAATGATGAAGGAGTTTTGACGTGATCAGCGAATACCCATGCTGCTCTCAGAAGTTCATTAGGTTCAAATGAATCAGAATTTTTATAATATTCTAATGCGGCTTTTTCAAATTCAGGGTAATTGGCATTCTGCTCGTAGTAACTGAGTCTCGTTTGGTTTAGTTTAGATTGTGCAAGTTGCTTTCCTACTAACGGTTCTGCCGTTTTCATGAAATAATCATCATTGATCCTTTTATTTTTATCATCAATAGATTGCTCAACTATTTTTGACAGTTTTAACTGATTGTCAAATTCATTATAAGTTTGTTCAGGTAAATACTTCGTAATTTCAGACTTTCTGGATGAAAATGTAGAATAATTTTTGTCTTCCGTTGATTTTACAAAAAAGAGAAGAAACCCGATCTCTTCTTTAGAAATTTCTTCAGTCTTTTTTTTGTTTTCAAAATATCTTTCAGAAGCTTTTTTAGCAAAATCATAATCTGAAGAAGAATTCAGTTTCATAATGTTGATCAGGAATTCAGGATCTTTTTCTCCTTTAGCAAAACGATCCTTTAATGAACCTTGTTTATTGGCTGGTGAGTTGATATTCTGAGCCATGGCTACAAACATACTTTCCTCCATATACCCGGAATTTTGGGAAACAAGTTCCCCTTCACCGTTTAGGAAAAGATAGGTGGGATAAGAGCGCACCCCGTATTTGGCTGCAATTTCTCTTCCTTCACCTTTTTCCATATCGAATCTGGCATTCACAAAATTGGTATTAAAATAATCTCCGACAGGTTTTTGAGTAAATACATTCTTTTCCATCATTTTGCACGGTCCGCACCAAGAAGCATAAGCATCGATGAAAACAAGTTTTTTTTCTTTTTTCGCTTTTGCTATGATATCTTTAAACGGTAATTCCTGAAACTGTATGGCTTCCTGAGCCAGTATCATGACAGAGCATAAAACAAATACCCCAGAGATGATCTTCTTCATTTTCAAATAAGATTTGTAGGCGAAGATAGTTATTTTCAAAATTATAGACGATTGATAGCCTTATATTAACGAATTTTAAGACAGTCAGGATGTTTAAATAATAGGATAAAAGATTGCTATCAATATATAAATTGTTGCATTGTTGAAATAAAAAAACCGCCCTGATTGAGGCGGTTTGTGGTTTCTCCAGGAATCGAACCAGGGACACATGGATTTTCAATCCATTGCTCTACCAACTGAGCTAAGAAACCAATTGTTTCGTTGTTTAACGTGGGTGCAAAAGTATATCTTTTTCTCATACCGTGCAAATTTTTCTTAATATTAATAAGAAAGATTTTGTGCGGGGTATCTGAAAGGTTATGGAAAAGAATGTACTTACTTAAATATCAGTGCTTCCCCTTGATCATAGGCTGTTCTTTAATTTTTTATGTTCTTCGCCCCATGTTTCCAATTGATCCAGAACGGGAATTAATTTTCTACCAACTTCTGTTAATTCATATTCTACTCTGGGTGGAACTTCGGCATACACTGTCTTATTGATCAAATGTTCTTCTTCCATTTTCTTTAGCTGCATGGTGAGCATTCTTTCTGTGATGTTGGGGATTTTATTCCTCAGCTCAGAAAATCTCAGTTTTCCCTGTCTGAGACAGTAGCAGATAGAAAGGATCCAACGACCGCTGATGAGGTTTACAGTATATATTTCAGAACAGCTTCGCTCCAGATTTTTTTTATTCTCGTTATTGGTTGAGGATTCTTTTAAGCCCATACTTACATTTTTGTTCGTTCCACACAATTTATTGGGTTTTTGGACACGAAATATTCATCATTTAAATTTACAAAATAAAATTAAGCGGACTGTTTAGATTTAAAAATCACATTTTACCTATTACAATGAATTTTAATAGAATTGACCAAGATCTGAAATTAAGCATAGAAAGCTTTCCATTTTCATTAGAAATCGATCAGGCTGTTTTTCTGAATCATCCTGAAATAGTTCAGGAAGAAAGAAAAGCATTTGTGAAAAGCCATCCATTTAAAGGACCAGATCATATCCTTGTCAAAGATATTTTTATAAAAAGCTCTCTTGATGACCATCAGATAAGACTCCATATTTATCAGCCGAAAAAATTCGATAAAAACAGAACAATTATTTATTTTCATGGAGGAGGATATGTTTTTGGGCTTCCGGAGCAGGTTGACCATCAGATGTTTGAGATGTCGGATAAGTTAAATGTTACAATCCTATCAGTTGATTACAGATTATCCCCTCAATACAGGTTTCCGGTTCCTGTTTTGGATGGATTTGATGCGCTTCAATGGACGGTCAGATATGGAGAAGAAGAATTGGGAATTGATCCAGAGGCTGTGTCTCTATTTGGAGCCAGTGCCGGAGGGCATTTAGCTGCTGCGGTTACTCAAATGGCTGCTGATAATGGAATCAAAAATATAAAACATCAGTTTTTATTATATCCGGTGATTCACAATAAGCTTAATACACCGTCTATGAACGAATTTACCAATATTCCTTTGTGGAATAAAAAATATGCGGAAACAGCATGGATACACTTTCTTGGAAATGATAATAATAAAAGCATCAGATATGCAGATCTTACAAATTATGATTATTTTCGTAAACTTCCCAGAACTACAATTGTTGCCTGCGAATTGGATCCGCTTAGGGATGAAGGAATAGAATATGCCCAGCTTTTATATCACGCAGGAGTAAAAACAGAATTATGGGTAATTCCTGGCGTATTGCATGTATTTGATCTGTTTGACTTTCCTTTAAATAATGAGTATAAAGAGTACCTTTATAGTCGCATGTTTTAATTACTTTAGAAAAAATAATATAAAATGATGGAATTGAGAAACAAAAAACCAGCTCTGTTGCTAATTGATATACAAAAAGCATTTTTAGATGAAAACTATTGGGGAAAAAGAAATAATAAAAATGCTGAAAAGACCAGCGGAATTATTTTGAAAAGATGGAGAGAATTGAATCTCCCTGTTTTTCATATCAGGCATAGTTCTGTCAATCCCAATTCTACACTGCATTTGTCTAATGCAGGTTTTCAGTTTAATGACTATGTTCTTCCTCAAAATGAAGAATACATAATTACAAAAAATGTCAACAGTGCCTTTATCGGAACTGATTTAAAAGAAAGGTTAGAAACACAGAAGATAAATACCTTAATGATTCTTGGGATCAGTACGGATCATTGCGTCTCAACAACAACCAGAATGGCTGGGAACTTCGGCTTTGAAACATATGTGATCTCAGACGCAACTGCTACATTTGACAGAACGGGAATAAATGGTGAAAAATATGATGCCGAACTGCTCCATTTAACTGCTCTGGCAAGTTTGAATAATGAATTTGCAGCAGTATGGGATTCAGAAAAATTATTGACAGAATTATAATAATCGCAATATTGTAAGCACAAAAAAACCTCTAAATAAATTAGAGGTTTTCAAGTGGTTTCTCCAGGAATCGAACCAGGGACACATGGATTTTCAATCCATTGCTCTACCAACTGAGCTAAGAAACCATTATATTTTTGTTTGACTTACTTCGTTGTTTTAAAGTGATGCAAAAGTAGGAAGTTTTCCTATATGAAGCAAGTATTAACAGTACTTTTTTTTAATAAAAATAAAACTTACTGATTTTCAGGTGAATTATTTTCCTGTTCCTTTCTAATGTGGTCGCTCATCTCCTCAAGTACAGGCTTTATCGTACTTTCAGGAAGATCGCTGATCCTGATATACATCAATCCATCAATCGCATCATTGAAATTTGGATCCACATTAAAAGCGATTACTTTAGCATTCTGCTTGATATATTTTTTGATCAGAACGGGCAACCTTAATTCAGGTTCAAGGTCATCAATAATTTTGTCAAGCTTATTCAGATCAGACTCCATTTCCTCAAAAAAGATGTTCTTATCCCGGTCACGAAGCTTTACTTTATACTCGTTTCTCGGAGTAATATATTGTGCTACTGCAGAATCGAAATAGTTCGAGCGCATGAATTCGATCATCAAGGATTTTGAAAATTCTGAGAATTTATTGGAAATACTTACCCCTCCCATGAGAAACTTATGGTCAGAATTTCTCAGACATACGTGCACGATTCCTCTCCACAAAAGAAAAAGGGGAAGCGGTTTCTGCTGATATTCTTCACAGATATAAGCACGGCCCATTTCAATCACTTTTTTAAAGAATGGATGAATATCTTGTTCAAACTCAAATAATGAGCTTGTGTAGAATCCTTTGATGCCATATTTCTTCATCACATCTTTACCTAATGCCATTCTGTAGGCACCGGCGAGCTTCTCTGCGCTGCTGTCCCAAAGAAAAAGATGATGATAGTGCTTATCATATTCGTCAAGGTCGAATGGGAGATTACTTCCCTCACCCACAGCCCGGAAAGTGAGTTCCCTTTGGCGCCCGATCTCTCTCATTACAGAAGGAATTTCCTCGTAAGTAGTAAAATAGATCTCGTAATTTCCATTACTGAAGAGCATTTTGTCCGTACCTTTCAGTCTGCTGATATCCTTAAGAATATCTTCTTTAGGTGTTTCGTCAATGATATTCTGAACAATATTTTCCTCTTTTAACAAAGGGAATTTTATCGTTAAATTTTTAAGATTAATGGTTTGTGCTAATGATTTCCTCTTTTCATAGTAAGATTTCATCATGTACACTTTACGTTTCAGAAACTCACCCAGTTCTTCAATAGTTTCCATCTCATCCATCGTCTTTACAGTGATGGGTTTTCCAATCCTGATTCTGATCGGTTTTTCCCTGTCATTCATCATTTCGGCAGGAAGCATCATAGTCTGTAAACTTGGATGAAGCTTAGCTAGTTGGTAAAAAATACGGCTGTTTTTAGCATGAAAGTACAACGGAACTACCGGAACTTTTGCCATTCTGATGAGCTTAAGCGCTGGTTTTTCCCAGTCTCTATCCAGAATTTCGCCATAAGGATTATTTTTATTGGATACTTCTCCCGCAGGAAAGATACCTACACAGCCTCCATTCTGAAGGTGTTTCAAAGTCTCACGCATCCCGGAAGTACTGCTGTGAGCCTCTTTTCTGTTTTCGAAAGGATTTACGGAGATCACAAACGGTTCCATAGGTTTGATCTTCTCCAAAAGAAAATTACCCATTACTTTGAAATCAGGACGCACCTCGGTAAGGATCTTACACATTAAAATTCCATCAATGGCACCAAGCGGATGGTTTGAAACCAGAATAAAAGGTCCCGTTTTGGGAACTTTTGCCAGATCCTCTTCAAAAGCGATATAGCTTAAGTTTCTTTCTCTTACAAATGAGTCGAAAAAGTCTTTGCCTTCCTTGTCTTTTAATTTATCGTAAAGTCTGTTAACTTCATTTATTTTGGCAATGCTCATGACAGCAGAAGCAACCGGGTTTTTCAGGAACCCGATTTTGCTTAAGCCTGAAGCTTTGATAAGATCGTTTTTCGAAATTAAACTCATATGTGTTTAGTCGCAGTTAAAATTATTGTGTTACCATTTGAACCGTATTTTTGGAAATCTGTTCCAATAATACATTTTTTTCCTGGTAAAACTTATCAATATGATCCATATTCGCATTTCTTACTGTAAATAAAGATACATTTTTAACTGCTTTGGTTTTAAATATTTTTTGAAGCTCATCATTGAGCTCATCAATTTGGTCGAATTTATCTTCCAGGCACAAAGCCAGGGAGATAGCAGAATTCTGCATCAGAGACACTTTGATCTTATATTTGGACAAGTATCCGAAAATAAGGCTCATGTGATCCTCCGCAATGAAAGAGAAATCTCTGGTAGAAATCTTTAAAAGAACCTGATTTTCTTTCAGAATATAAGATTCTTCATGCTGGTTTTTGTCCGATGCCCCAACTTTTGTTCCTTCTTTACTAGGATCTACGAAAGATTTTACATAAAAAGGAATTGCTTTTTGCTGTAATGGCTGCAATGTTTTCGGGTGAATGACACTGGCGCCGTAATATGCTAATTCGATTGCTTCTTCATAAGAAATATTGGAAAGCAGAGAAACATCACTGAATTTTCTGGGATCTCCGGTCATTACGCCCGGAACATCTTTCCAGATCGTCATAGCTTCCGCATTCAGGCAGTAAGCAAAAATAGCGGCAGAATAGTCAGAACCTTCTCTTCCTAAAGTAACCGTAAAATTATTATCATCAGAACCAATGAAACCCTGAGTTACATAACAGATCTCTGTATTTAAAGAAGAAATGAATTCCTCTGTCTTGGCCCAGTCTACCATACCTTCTCTGTAAGAATTGTCAGTTTTAATATAATCTCGGGCATCTAACCATTGATTCGTGAACTGAATTTCATTCAGATATTCACTTAAAATCTTTGTAGAAATCATCTCTCCACAGCTTACCACCTGATCATAGACGAAGCTGTAGTTAGGAGATTTATTTCTTCTTAAAAAAGAATCGATATCATCAAAAAATACATTGATCTCAGCAAAAACGGCATGGTTTTCACGAAATAAGCCCTCCGCAATCTCAATGTGTTTTCGTTTTATTTTTTCAATCTCAGTTTGATAGTTATCTTTCTTGAAATAAAGCTCTACAACCTTTTCCAATTCATTTGTCGTCTTGCCCATTGCTGAAATAACCAGCAAACACTTGGCAAATCCCTGGCTTTGTAAAACCATGGACACATTTTTTACACTCTCGGCATCTTTCACAGATGCTCCACCAAACTTGAAAATTTTCATTAATTTGTTTAAAATAAAATTGTTAGATTAAAAATTACATGAGTTTTTTACGGACGTCAAAATTATAAATTTTACAATGAGATATGAAAGAGCCGGACGGTTGGAAGCAATTAAGATTTAATTAAAATTGAGACTTGAAGAATATTATCAGAATTTCATTGATTTATTGTCATCAAATGGGGATTAATTATTTAGTAATGTTTTAGTGAATACAGCTTTGGTATTCTTGTATTGTGTTGACATACAGTAGCTAAAGTCTTTTCTAATAAAAGCTTTCTTTCTCCGATAAATTTTCCGAAATTTGGAGAAAACGTAAAAAGAAAAATATGTCAAACCAACCATTACAGACTTTAGGAGAATTTCTTATTGATAAGCAGGATGATTTTCAGTATTCTACGGGTGAATTTTCTCGTTTACTGAGCGCAATAAGATTGGCTTCAAAAGTGGTAAACAGAGAAGTAAATAAAGCCGGGATTGTAGATATAACAGGAGCTGCCGGAAATCAGAATATTCAGGGGGAAGAACAGCAGAAACTTGATGTAATTGCCAATGAAATATTTATTACAGCTTTGTCTCAAAGAGAGGTTGTTTGTGGTATTGCATCAGAGGAAAATGATGATTTTATTGACATTAAATGTGGTGAAAACGGTCATTTAAGTAAATATGTAGTATTGATCGATCCGCTGGACGGTTCCTCCAATATTGATGTGAATGTTTCTGTAGGAACCATTTTTTCTATTTACAGGAGAGTAACAGAACCTGGAACTCCGGTTCAGCTTGAAGATTTCCTTCAAAAAGGAATCAATCAGATTGCTGCAGGATATGTGATCTACGGTTCCTCTACGATGATTGTTTATACTACCGGAAATGGAGTGAACGGATTTACTTTAGATCCTTCTTTGGGAACATATTACCTTTCTCATCCTAATATGACATTTCCTACCAATGGGAAAATCTATTCTATCAATGAAGGAAACTATATAAAATTCCCCCAGGGTGTAAAAAACTATCTTAAATACTGTCAGATGGAAGAAGGAGACCGTCCCTATACATCAAGATATATTGGTTCTTTAGTAGCAGATTTTCACAGGAATATGCTGAAAGGAGGAATTTATATTTACCCTTCTTATTCTCAGGCTCCCAACGGAAAACTGAGATTGTTGTATGAATGTAATCCTATGGCGTTTCTTGCAGAGCAGGCTGGTGGAAAAGCAACCGACGGATTCAGAAGAATTCTTGAAGTGGAACCTACGGAACTTCACCAGAGAATTCCGTTTTTCTGTGGAAGCATCCAGATGGTAGAAAAAGCTGAGGAATTTATGCGGATCGACAGTGTAAAATAATGACAGCATCTTACATAAGATATTTATTAGAATTCAAACGCCCGAGCGGAACGTCTCGCGGCGTTTTGCATGAAAAGGAAACCTTTATTCTTGAAGTTGAAGAGCACGGAAAGAAAGGGATAGGAGAGTGTGCTATATTCCGAGGGTTGAGTTTTGATGACAGGCCGGATTATGAACAAAAACTGCAGTGGCTTTGTGAAAATATTGATCAAGACTATCAGTATTTAAAAGATGAACTTATAGAATTTCCTTCGATATGGTTCGGATATGAACAGGCTGTTTTGAATTTGAAATATGGAGATCGTCTGTACTTTCCCAGTGAGTTTACAGAAGGGAGGTCTGCTATTGTCATCAATGGACTGATCTGGATGGGAGATATCCAGTATATGGAGGAACAAATTCTGGAAAAGCTTGAGAAAGGCTTTCACTGTATCAAACTGAAGATCGGTGTAGATTGGGAATCTGAGCATGCAATTCTCCAAAAATTAAGACAAAAATTTTCAAAAGATCAGCTGGAACTTCGGGTAGATGCTAACGGTGGGTTCACCAGAGAAAAAGCGGAGATTGTTTTACATCAACTGGCAGATCTTGATATTCATTCTATTGAGCAACCCATTAAAGCTGGCAATTGGCATGATATGGCTATATTGTGTGCTAAAACTCCTACTTCAATTGCTTTAGATGAAGAACTGATTGGAATTACAGATCCGGTTGAAAAGAAAAAACTTTTAGAGACAATTAAACCACAGTATATTATTCTAAAGCCAGCCTTGGTTGGTGGTTTTGCCGGCTCAGATGAATGGATCTCGCTCGCAGAAGAACAGAATATTGATTGGTGGATTACTTCTGCATTGGAAAGTAACATAGGACTAAATGCCATCGCTCAATATACGTTCACAAAAAAAAATCCGATGCCACAAGGTTTGGGCACCGGATCTTTGTTTGTAAATAATTTTGAATCTAGCTTGGATCTCAGAAATGAATTGTTATATTTCCAAAATAGGACTGAGAAATAGTTAACTAGCAGCCTGAAGGAGGTGAATCCGGGCAAGTCATATTGCTACAGTAGTCAGAGGCCCATGCTCTGCAACATCTTAGTTTCGGGTCCCAGCTGTTACAGCCAATTGGAACGTTTCCTCCTTTAATTGTCTTTAGTTCCTCACGCTTAAATTTTTTTAGATTTTTCATATTTAATATTTTAATTGTATAGTAAATATCAATCTCTTTTTTTTATTGCGCAACATTTTAACATAAATTAACTAAATTCACATAAGCTGGATTTATTGTGTAATTAATCTTATTAAAGTACTAGAAAAGTTGCGGTATTATAAAATAATTATTGCTTTCATAAGAACTATGAAAGGTATTAAATGTAAACAGTAATTTAAAGTAGAGTAGTGATGTGCCGAATAATTTCGTTTTTAAAGGTTAAACTTCTAATTAAATCACGTCTTTTACAAAAATTGCTTCCTTAATATAATTTAATAATAAAGAAAACTTGCTTTTAATTCTTCTCATGATAAAATTGTATTTCTCTGTTTAATGAAAATTGCAATCTTTATGCCAACTTAAACATTGGTTTAAAGTTTAACATATAATTCATGTTACGGTTTTTTTATTAAAAAAAACTTTTAGAAGCTAATTGTGAAAATATTTTCGCTATTTTTTAACCTATTGGTTATTAAATTTCTATCTATCCCGTATAAATTCTGAAAAATATCTTTTTGTACCATCGAACTGGAAAGATAACCCCAATGGTTTCCCACTTCATATTTAAGACTGTTCAAAATATCATCTTCTACAAACGTACAGTCGATCACGGAAACAATATCTTTGAATTTTTCAAGATCGGCGGGTCCGTTTTTGCCTAATCTTGGGGTCAGGATATTCTTGGTGAATTGTGAAATTCCTAGCACTGTATCTTTTCTGTTTAAATAGATCGAAACCCGGTTGGCCAGCAGTGGAAGCTTATTGAATGAGTCTTCGGAATCTTCAAAAACTTTATACGTGACATCCGCATTTAGAAGAAGTACCTGATCTATAACCCGCAAAATATTTTCCCTCTTAAGACTGTAAAGCATACTTTGAAGGACTCTGTTTCCCAACGAATGAGCCATCAGATGTATCCTTTGATTGCATGGAGCCAGATCCCGGTTTGAAAAAATATCCTTTAAAAACTGGGTGTAGAAATAAAAAAGCCGCATCAGTGAAGATCCCGAATTGATGCTTGATGCCTTATCGTCAAAATAAGTTAGTGGAACAAGACTGCTTGAAGCCGGCCAGCTTATAAATAAAATATGTTCGATCGGGGAATCGGGATTATCAATAAACAGTTTTTTAAGGTCAATAATGGCTTTTAATTCATCGTCAAAATTATACGCATAGCCATGGATAAAAATCAGAACATCACTTCGGTCTTTTGTAGAGGACATATTCTTATACAACTCATAAAACATCCTTTGGGTTCCTCCAAGGTTATTAGCTGTTAAAGTAGACTCTTTAATACCTTTTTCATTCTGAAGAACATCCAGCACATCCTGATAACCCTGTTTTTCCGGTTCAGAAAATAATTTATAGTTTAAAATACTGCGGTTGGTATCGTCTTTCTTCTTTTTAGCGGCTACGGTAGGTTCTTTATAACTGTCAAAATCACATTTTGCGATCCTGAAATTAGGAATAGAGTATTCATCGTTAGAGAATGAATCCTCTTTTTCGCCTTTATGACGAACAATTTTACGATTGCTTAAGATATAAACAGCCATAGTAGGTAAATTTTGTGAACGGGTTTTTAGTTTTATCTAAATTAATTAAAAATACTGAATTATCATCAGCTCGGCTTTAATTATCATTTCCTTAAGCCCTAAATTTTCCGTAACTTTGTCAAACTTTTTTTGCATACAATAAAAGCTAATTTAATAATGGAAGAAGAAAAAAAATCACTCAATTTTATTGAGCAAATTATTGAAGATGATCTGGCAAACGGTCTTACAAAAGAACAGATCCGTTTCCGTTTTCCCCCTGAACCTAATGGATATTTGCATATTGGTCATACAAAAGCCATCTGTATCAACTTTGGACTGGGTGAAAAATACAACGCTCCCGTAAACCTTCGTTTCGACGATACGAACCCTGAAAAAGAAGAGCAGGAATTCGTAGATTCTATTAAAAAAGACGTTGAATGGCTCGGTTTTAAATGGGATAAAGAGCTGTATGCATCAGACTACTTCCAGCAGCTTTATGATTGGGCTGTACAGATGATCAAAGATGGAAAGGCTTATATAGATGAGCAGTCATCTGAGGTGATTACAGAGCAGAGAAAGAACCCTGCAGAACCGGGAATTGAGTCGCCATACAGAAACCGTCCGGTTGAAGAATCTCTTGATCTTTTTGAAAGAATGAAGAACGGAGAGTTTGAAGAAGGCACCATGTCTCTTCGTGCTCAGATTGATATGGCTTCACCTAATATGAATTTGCGTGATCCTGTAATGTACAGAATCCTGAAAAGACCTCACCACAGAACGGGTACTGCATGGAAAATTTATCCGATGTATGATTGGGCACATGGTGAATCTGATTATCTGGAGCAGGTTTCGCACTCATTATGTTCATTGGAATTTGAAAATCACAGACCACTTTATAACTGGTATCTGGAGCAGGTTTATGATGAATCTAAAGTAGCGCCTAAGCAAAGAGAATTTGCAAGAATGAATGTCTCTTATATGATCACTTCCAAGAGAAAACTTCAAAGACTTGTTGCTGAAAAAGTAGTAACAGGCTGGGATGATCCAAGAATGCCTACGATCTCAGGAATGAGAAGAAAAGGTTTCACACCGGCATCTATTAAAAATTTCATTGAAAAAGTAGGTGTTGCCAAAAGAGAAAACCTGATCGAAATTCAATTGCTGGATTTCTGTGTACGTGAAGACCTGAATAAGGTTGCAAAACGTGTGATGGCTGTCGTAGATCCGGTAAAGCTGGTGATTGAAAATTATCCTGAAGGTAAAGAAGAATGGCTTGAAACTGAAAATAATCCTGAACAGGAAAATGCGGGGACAAGAGAAGTTCCTTTCTCAAGAGAGCTATATATCGAAAAAGAAGACTTTAAAGAAGAAGCTAATAATAAATTCTTCAGACTGAAACTAGGCGGGGAAGTTCGTTTAAAATCAGCTTACATCATCAAAGCAGAAAGGGTAGAGAAGGATGAAAACGGCGAGATCACTACAATTTATGCCACTTATGATGAAAAGAGTAAATCAGGAAGCGGAACGGAAGAAAGTTTAAGAAAAGTAAAAGGTACGCTTCACTGGGTATCTGCTACTCATGCGATCCCGGTAGATGTAAGAATTTATGATAAACTCTTTACTGTTGAACAGCCGGATGCAGAGAAAGATGTAGATTTCCTAAACTTCATTAACCCTGAATCGGTAACTACAATCAAAGGATTTGCTGAGCCAAGCCTGAAAGATGTGGCGGTAGGAGAGCCGCTTCAGTTCCAAAGAATCGGGTACTTTACAAAAGACCAGGATTCTACGGACGAAACATTGGTATTTAACCGTACAGTAACGTTAAAAGATTCTTTCAAACCTGAATAATCTTACAACGATAATATAAAAGCAGGACTTGAAAAAGTCCTGCTTTTTTGTTAGCTGTTTAAGACTGCTTCATTATGGAATAAACTATTTAAAATAGTAACTTCCTTCTTCATCTTCCAGTCTTTTTAATGCTATCCTTTTACTCCTTTGATCCAGTCCTGGAATTTTCCGACCTGTTCCATAAAGAAAGATTCATGTTCCTCTTTTTCTTCCGGACGGTTTACCAGAATATGTTCAAAATAGCTTCCTTTTAATACTTTTCTTAGAATACCTTCGCCTAAGAACGGTTTGTAATCGTTCAGCGCCTGTGTTGCTTTTAATAAATGTCGGATGTCGTATTGCAGCGGATTAATATCAGGAACCTGTTTGTTGAGGTTAAGAAGACTGTAAACCGCAATCCTTGCCGTTCTTACAGAGCTTTCCATAGTAAATACCACGTCATTATTGGTTTCTACAAACTGTCCTACCAATCCTAAATTTTTACATCCTTCAGGAACTACTCTCGGACGGTCACCGTGAGCTCTCGGCATAAACATAGAAGTGATGTACGGCATATATGAAATACGGACAATTGTGTTTTCTATTACATTATCCAGCTGATCAGTCATTCCCAGGTGATAACACAATTCTGCAAGGATCTCATTTCCGGTACATTCCGGCATTGTTTTCTTGATATAGTTTCCTTCTTTGTCCATCAGAAGAGAATAGACCCAAACCACCAGGATATCATCTGGCTGGGTAGGGAAGTGCGGCTGCCTGTTACAAGTGAAACTCATTACCCAGTTGGAATCTGTGATTGTAATAATCCCTCCGGTAGCTGTTCTTCCTGAATACGGATCATTGACGCATAGTTCTTTTAATTTCTCCGTAAATGCAGAAGGTCGGCATGTCAGTGTGGCAGATTCCCAGGAAGATTTTTCAATATTGCTGCAGAATTTTTCCGGTTTCCCGAAGACTTCTGATTTGGCAGCCAGATTTTTCCATAGCTTCCAGCCTTCACCTTGTCCTGCACTGGTATTGTCTATCGTGATTTCAGGAGCTGTATTATTATCGCCATAGCATGTGCTTTCGGTCATAGATCCTGTCGTAACAATCACATAGTCTTCTTCTCCGACAGGAATTTTTACTTCTTTACCATCCTGTTCCGTGATGATTCCTTCCACTGTTTTTCCTTCCGTATTGATGTGTATATCCAGGTCTTTCACCAGAGTATTAAACTGGATCTGTACTCCTTTTTCAACAAGGAAATTTTTTAAAGGAGTCACATACGTATCATATTGGTTGTATTTTGGGAATACCAGGCATGAGAAATCTTTCATTCCATCAATAGCATGAAGGAATTTGTGCATGTACAGTTTCAGTTCAAGTAAGCTGTGCCAGTTTTCAAAAGCGAACATAGAACGCCAGAAGAACCAGAAATTACTGTTAAGGAAAGATTCCGTAAAATAATCTTCAATTGTCAGATCATCAAGTTCCTCTTTTTTCTTCAGTAAAAGTTTCACAATAGCCAGCTGATCTTTTTTCTCAAGTCCGAATTTACTGAAATCCTGGATCTGTCCCTGATTGTGGATTAGCCTTGCTTTAGAATAATTGGGGTCATTATCATTAATCAGACGGTACTCGTCCAATACACTATAGGGTGCAGGAAGCTCAAGAGCAGGAATGTCCTGGAACATATCCCAAAGATTTTCATAAGTCATATCCATTTCCCTTCCGCCACGGATGATGTATCCGTCCTTTGCATTTCCGGCGCCGTCCAATGAACCGCCTTCTACATTAAGCTGATCAAGGAAAATAATATTTTTCCCCGGAACACGGCCGTCACGGATGAAATAATAGGCTGCAGACATTCCTGCAATACCACTTCCTACAATATATATTTTTGTGTTTTCGTAGGATTTTAAAGGAATTCCTATATTACGCTGGTAATTTCCGATTTGATCTGAAAAAGGCATCGTCTTTTCAGGAGTGTTAATCTGAACTTCTTTACTGGAATCCGGCTCGTGGTTTACTTTTCCGAATTGTTCTGAAGCATTTAAAACTTTGTCGAATTTTGAATTGATTATACTCATTTTGTATTGTTTTAATTAACAATATAAAGGTACCTCTATTCACAGCGAAGGTCATATCCCGAATGTCAGAATTACTGTCCCCAAATTCTTATGACAGGATGTTTTCCCTGCTTCTGTATTCGGAAGGGGAGAGGGAGGTCTGTTTCTTGAAAAACCTTCCGAAAGCGGAAGCGGAATTAAACTGCAGTTCAAAAGCAATCTCAGAAATCGTAATATCGGGATTTCCAAGTAGCATATAGGCTTCTTTCAGCAATGTTTCATCAATGACTTGATGAGGTGTTTTACCACATGCTTTTTTAATGACCTCAATAAGATATTTATTGGAGACGAAAAGCTGGTCGGCATAGAACTGTACCGTTCTGTCCTTTCTGATGTTATCACGGATCAGGCTGCTGAATTTCAGGTAAATATCTTTTTTACCTTCCTCTTTTTCAAAAGCACTGCTGTTTTCCTGTTCTATAATATCCGCTGTTTCCAGCAGCAGATTAAAAATAATAGTACGAACGATTTCTTCGGTGAATTTTCCCTGCTTTCTGGATTTTTTCTTCAGATAATCCAGAAGGTTCTGTAATAGCACCGAGTTTTTCTCATTGGTCCTGACAATATTGTAAGATCCGCTAGAAAACAGATTCATCTTTTCAATAATAAAAGGATCGGAAATATTTTTGATCAGAAAATTTTTATCGAAAAACAACAATTTCATTTTAAAATCTTCACTGGTCTCCAGAAACTTTACAATGGTAGAGGGAGCAGCAATAAGAAAACAGTGAGCATTTATATGGTATTTTTGCTTGTCAATCTCAATGTTTATTTCTCCCGCTGTACAGATACACAAAGCATAATAATCCATTCGGAACGGTGTCTCGGGAAAATCAAAAATAGGATTTCCGGAGGAGATGTAATAAGATTGCCGGCAGTCAATACTGTAAAACGACAGCGTATCATGTAAATTCTCGTAGGTTATCATCTGCATGTATTGATTCGGATAAATTTTACTTTAGAATTTTAAATCGAAAAAATCCCTTTACTACTGCAATTTACGAAAATTATAAAAGTTGATTATAGGATGGCAGTTAAATATTTATTGATTCAAGTTAAACTTGTATATTTTACTTTTATTGATTTGACTGATAAAAAAAATGCCTTTTGAAGGGTACTCTATGCCAATTTGCGTAATTTTGCACCTCACTCAATTTTCTCCCCTAAAAATAATATTGTGAAATTAATTAGCGTATACACGAGTTCTTTCAAAGGACTCTCTGAAGAAAGCTGGATGTTGGCGCTGGTCATGCTTATCAATCGTGCCGGATCTATGGTACTTCCGTTTTTGGGAGTATACATGACTGCTCATCTGCATTTCAGTATAGAAAATTCAGGTATTATTCTGAGCTTTTTTGGGATAGGTTCCGTATTGGGCTCTTGGCTGGGAGGATTAATCACGGATAAAATTGGAGAATACCGGGTTCAGAGCCTGAGCCTGCTTCTAAGTGTTCCGTTGTTCTGTCTGATACCGCTTTTTAAAACAGAAGTTGGACTGGCGGCCATTATTCTGATCCAGAGTATCGTGAGTGAAACTTTCCGTCCTGCCAACTCTGTAGCGATCACTAAATATGCTAAACCTGAAAATATCACCAGAGCTTTCTCCCTTAACCGGATGGCCGTAAACTTAGGGTTTTCCATTGGTCCTGCATTAGGCGGAATTTTATCAGCCATATCTTACGAATTTTTATTCTTCAGTAATGCCCTGGCTGCTCTGTTGGCTGGGTTAATGTATATCCGGTTTTTCGGGAAAAGAAATAAACTGGCTTCAAAGAAACCTAAAAAAGTAAAAGAAGCTGCTGCCGTTAAAAAAGCAAACTCTCCATATAGGGATGGAAAGTTCCTGATTTATAGTTTTTTCTGTATGCTGTTCGCCATCTGTTTTTTTCAGTTATTCAGTACTCTGACTATTTTCTATAAAGATACAGCCCATTTAAGTCAACAGAATATTGGTTATATTCTGGGTTACAGCGGTTTTCTGATCGTTCTGCTGGAAATGGGCTTTGTACAGATCGCCGAAAAATATTTCAGTCTAGCCTTTACCCTTCTTTTAGGAACTGTATTATGTGGTATTTCCTACGTAATGCTGGTTTTTGATTATTCTATCCTCACCCTTATAGTTTCCATGACACTGCTTTGTATCGGTGAGATCTGGACACTTCCTTTCATATCAACTATTACGGCGCTCCGTTCGGGGGAAAATAATAAAGGTGCTTATATGGGGCTGAATGGGATTTCAGTAGCCTTAGCTTTTATTATAACACCTTACGTTGGAACAATGACGGCTGATAAGCTTGGTTTTAATACACTATGGATAGGAACAGGTGTATTGTCAGTAGGTATTGCACTTGGGTTCTATTTTGTGATTCCATGGATGCTTAAGAAAAAGAAATTAGAAGCTGGGATTAGAAGCTAGATGTTTTTGAGGCTCTGATTTTTATTTTTGAGATTGTGTAAATTCTCAAGTCTGATATGCGAAATTTAATATTTTAGCTCTGGTAGATTTTGCAGATTTTTTAACCACAGATTTCACAGATTTGCACAGATGATGAGGTATATTTTATGGCATCTTTGCGATTCTGCAATTTGTAATATGATAGAATGTTTAGAGTAAATTATGCTATAAACAAAAGTTTATTTTAAATCTAAAAACCTTCTTGATTTAAAAATCTGACATCTGACATCTGATGTCTGATATCTAAATCCAGCCGCCTCTATTTCCTTCCTGTAACTATACTCTTCACAATCATCTCGGCATGAATCCTTGAATTTTCTATAAACCAGAGATGTGTATCTTTTCCTCCACAAACAACACCCGCCAGATATAAATTCGGGACATTGGTCTCCATAGTTTCGGGATGATAAAACGGATTCAGACAGTCGCCCTGTAATTCTATTCCTGAGTTTCTTAAAAAATCGAAATCGGGGAGATAGCCGGTAAGTGCCAGAACAAAATCGTTTTCAATTTCGTTGACCTTTCCATTTTCATCTTTAAAAATAACACTATGATTGGTAATTTCTACTATTTCTGAATTAAAATAAGCCTTAATACTTCCTTCTGCAATTCTGTTTTCTATATCCGGTTTTACCCAATATTTTACGTTTTTTGAAATTTCAGAATGGCGGATAATCATCGTTACGTCAGCCCCTTTTCTATACGTTTCCAGAGCAGCGTCTACGGCAGAATTGCTTGATCCCACAACAATCATTTTCTGTTTGGCATACGGGTAAGGTTCCGTATAATAATGCTTCACTTTTGGAAGATCTTCTCCGGGGACATTCATCATATTCGGAATATCATAAAAACCAGTGGAAATGATGACATTTTTTGCTTTATAAGCTGTTTTTGAAGTTTCAATTTCGAAGATATCCCCAATTTTGGAAACTTTCAGAACCTTTTCGTACAGATGGATATGTAATCCTCTTTGTCTTGTAATTCCCTGATAATATTCAAGAGCTTCCTGTCTGCCTGGTTTTGGAGCGGGAGAAATAAATGGAATACACGCAATCTCCAGTTTTTCTGCTGTTGAAAAAAAGCGCATATATAAAGGATAGTTGTATAAGGAATTGACGATGGTTCCTTTTTCTATGATCAGGTAAGTCAGATTGTTTTTCTGAGCTTCAAGAGCACAGTTCAGACCAATGGGCCCGCCTCCGATAATGAGGATGTCTAAAATTTCCATAACACAAATGTACTGAAAACGGTTATATTAGGTGAAAAATTAGCAACAGAACTTATCTATCGGAACTATGGTCCTGGCATTAGTTTTGGTGCTTTTTGATATAAAATTTAAAATGAAAAAGATCATTATTCCAATATTAGTATTAACCCTGTTAACGGCCTGTAAAAAAAATCCTGAAAAACCTGTTCCGAATGTAATCGATTCAATGGCTCAGGCAAAGGAAAAAAATATTGAAGCTACAGCACAAAAGAAAAAAACTGATGAAGCAGCTGTAAAGAAAGCTAATGATGAAATTCTTCAGGCTTTGAAAAATAAGGATTATAAAACATTTGCATCATTTATTCATCCTGAAAAAGGAATCAGTTTCTCAATGTATGGATTTGTTGATCCAAAAGAGGACAGACATTTCTCCAAAGAAGATTTCGATAAATTCCAACCGACAAAGACTTTATTTACCTGGGGAGCTATGGACGGTTCCGGTGATCCCTACAAAGCAACGATCAATGATTATCTTACAAAATGGGTTTTCTCCAAAGATTTTACAACAGCTCAATATTCATTAAACAAATTCCAGGCTGCCGGAAATTCACTTAATAATTTGAATAAAATATATCCTGGGAAAGATTTCACCGAGAACTATAGCAAAGGTGCTGAAAAGTCCAGCGAAATGGATTGGAAGACCATCCGTTTTGTTTTTGAGGAGTTTCAGGGGAAACAGTATCTGATTGCTGTTGTCAATGATCAGTGGACGATTTAAGGAATTAGTCTTTTTTAATAATGCTTCGATTTCGTTCAGCATGCCATTTTAATACTTAACTGTAAAGTTTAGAAATTGACGTGATGAACGAAATCGAAGTATTTTGTGGTTTATCCTTGTCAGGGTTTTAAACCCTGACAAGGATAAGATCATTTCAAACTAAGATTCTCCCAAAACTTCAGCAAGCCTTTTGGTCAGGTTTCTTCTTGAAAACTGCTCAATATTCTGGGTGTTTTCAACAGGACTTCCTTTTTTCCACAGCTCAAACTGGTCAAGAATAAAATCTTTAACCGCTTTTGAATCTTCATAGCTGAAATGTTTTCCTGCTGCAGTTTCATCCAGTATTCTTGCAACATCCGCTTCATTTGGACCGAAAGAAATAATCTGCTTTCCGGTGGCCAGGTATTCAAATATTTTTCCGGGAATAATGCCTTTGGAAGACTCATTTGGGAAATTGGTGATCAGTAAAAGATGGGAAGTTGCCATTTCTTCTACAGCTTTATCATGAGAAATATAGCCCAAATTCAGGATGTGATTTTTCAGGGTTGAATTTTCAATGGATTCAAGGATCTTATTGTCAATTCTACCTGCAAATTTCAGGGTAAAATGATCTGCAAACTCTTTATTTTCTTTAATTAATTCATCAAGAATCTTCCATAGGTTTTCAGGATTTCTCAGCTGTTCGAGAACGCCGATATAACTTAAAGTGAAGTTTTTTTTCTGCGTCTCTTTACCTGTCACAGGGTGTGGAGCCGAAGCATCACTTTCATCAAATCCATTGGTTATACAAACTGCGTTTGCTCCTGCTTTTCTGAAGTTTTCAGCATCGGTATAGCTTGTGGCTAAGGTGATGTCGGCAGTTTTAAAAACAGCACTTTCAAGCTGTCTGTGTTTTCTGTCAGAGCTTTTGGTGAGTTTTAAATGTTTATAATAAGAAATTTCCGTCCATGGATCCCGGAAGTCAGCGATCCATTTCAGATCCGGGAATTTCTTTTTCAGTCCGAGACCAATCATGTGAAGAGAGTGAGGCGGTCCCGAAGTAACTACCACCTCTATTTTATTTTCTTTTAAATACTGCTCTAAAAATTTGATAGAAGGCTTTACCCAAAATACCCTTGCATCGGGAATAAAGAAGTTTCCTCTTACCCAGATCGAAAGTTTAGATTTCCAGCTTTGGTTTTTGCCGACATCAAATTGCCCGGCTTTGAATTTTTTATTGCTTTTATTCAGCTTTTCAGCCAGCTGGTAAGGTTCCCATATCTTTGTTTTTACAATCTCCAGATTTTGTGGAATGTCTTTCACAAGACTTTCGTCGAGTAGGGGATAACTTGGATTTTCGGGAGTATAGATCACCGGATTCCAGCCAGATTCCGGCAGATATTTTGCAAACTTCAGCCATCTCTGAACACCAGGACCTCCCGCAGGAGGCCAGTAATAGGTGATGATCAGTATTTTTTTTTGTTCCATTAATTGAAGATTTGAATCTGAATCTTAATAGTCTTAACACTTTAAAAATAGTTCTTATATTTTAAAATCTAGCCATTAAGGTTGAGTTAAGAATTAAGATTATTAAGCATTAATTTCGTTTAAGCCTTTTCTTCAGTTAAAGTTAACTTCTTTTTATTTCTATTCATCCAGAAGATTCCGAACCCACTGAGTGCGATAAACAATCCGAAACATAAAAGCGATAGCCATTTACCTTTTTGGATCACTTCAGGCTCAAAGATCATTCTGATGTTGTGGTTTCCTGCAGGAACGTGTACGGCACGCAGAAGATAATCTGCTTTAATGTAAGGAACCTCTTTTTCGTCTACAAACATTTTCCATCCGTGGGGATAATAAATCTCTGAGAATATGGCCAGCTGAGGTGTTTTCGACTGGGATTTAAACTCCAGCTCATTCGGCTGGTATTTTGTTAAACTGATAAATGCCGTTGAATCTGCCTGAACAGATTTACCCGTAAAATATGATTTGTCTGCTGATGCAACAACAGCTGTTTTCTTACTGTCGATCACCCCGATAGACTTGATTTCTTCATCAGGAGTATTTACGAATTTCAGATCACTTACAAACCATGCATTTCCATTTGCTTTTGCGTTAGGCATTGCCTGAGGTTTGTCCGGTCCGCCCATCACCCAATATTTTGCATTAAGGAGATTCAGGATGTTCGGTACTTTTACAGAATCCATGACCTGGAAGTATTCATTGATTACATCATCATATCTTCTCAGTTTTACGGCATGGTAGCCTCCGATGGAAGATTTGAAATAGGACGTATTGGTTTCGCTGAATGTACCTAAAATATTATTGAAAATTCTGTAATGTGTTTTATCTCTTTCTGCAATGGTTTCAAGCGTTTTATTAACGTTGACATTGGCCAAAATAGATTCTAGATTCGGATTTCCCTGAACTTTTTCAGCAAGAAGATCTGAACTTTCAGTCTGGAAAGGATTTTCAGCAAAAACTTTGTCTACATAATTCTCATCATTCAGATAACGTTTATTTACCGTCCAGAGGTCGAACAAACTCACAGTTCCAATGATGATCAAAGCAATATTCTGACTCAGCTTTTTCTTCATAGTCATGAAAAGGACTGCCGCTGTTATAGCAACATAGAGCAATGCTTTTATCGCATCAATTCTAAATAATTTGAATCTCTCATCAGCCAGATAATCCAGCAGAAAAGGCGGGAAGTATGTTTTTTCTCCGTCTGTATAGAAACCCAGAAGTGATTTTCCGAAAATTAAAAGAATCAGTAGTAATCCTAAAGTTCCACCGCTTACATACAGAAGAATTTTCTTTTTGTATTCCTCGGTCAGTTTTTCGTCTGTAAAGAACCTGTAGATCCCGATAATGGCTATCAGAGGAAATAATAATTCCACCACCACAAGAATAGAAGATGGAGCTCTGAATTTACTGTAAAAAGGAACGTAGTCTATAAAGAAATCAGACAGCGGCATAAAGTTGCTTCCCCACGCCAGTAAAACGGTCAGAATAGAGGCTCCGAGGATCCAGTAACGGTATTTTTTCCAGGCGAAAAAGAACCCAAGTAAAGCGAGGAAGCATACAACAGCTCCCTGATAAGCAGGGCCTGAAGTTCCCGGTTGGTCTCCCCAATAAGTGACACCGTTGAAACCTTTTGAAATTCTGTCCATTTCAGCCTGGGAGCCTACATTTTCCTGAATAAGTTCCTGGACTTTGCTCATGATTTCTTTTGCTTCTGGTTCCTGACTTCCGCCACCCATCAGTCTTGGAATAAAAAGATTCAGGGTTTCCAGTTTTCCGTAACTCCACATCAGGATGCTGGTTTTATCCAGTCCTGACTGTCCTGAAGTATGGCTGTCATTGGTCAGAATCTGCTTTCCACGTACCGTTTCTTTGATGTACTCGGAATTGGCCATGATTCTTTGGGAGTTCATTCCGACACCAATTGCACATGAGGCAGCGATAATTCCTGATGAAATAAGAAAATGCTTCATCGGAATTTTTTTCTGAATCGCTCTTACCAATTCTGAAAGGAATAAGAATCCTAAAGCCAGAAACAGATAATACGTCATCTGCGGGTGGTTGGCTGCAATCTGAAGCCCCATAAAGAGAGTGGTTGCAATGAATCCCCAGATGTACTGTTTCCTGATGTAAACGAGTATAATTCCGGCCAATAACGGTGCAAAATACTCTATGGTATTTACTTTACCATTGTGTCCGGCTGCTATAATAATATAAAAATAGGTGGATAAGCCAAAGAAAGTAGCGCCCAGTAAAGCGTACTTCCAGTTTCTTACAGCTACCATTCCAAGGAAAAAGAATCCGGCAAAAAGCAGGAACAGATAATTAACAGGCCTTGGCAAAAAATTCAGGTTGCTGTCGATCTTTTTGATGATATCGCCTTTGAACTGGCTTCCCATCTGATAGGTAGGCATCCCGCCAAACATGGAGTCACTCCAGTAGGTTTCGTTTCCGGTATCGGCTCTGTAGTCAAGAAGCTCTTTTGCGCCTCCTCTGTATTGCACGATATCATGCTGGAAAAGCTGTTTTCCTGAAAAAACAGGAGTGGAGTATAAAAATGCTAAAACTATAAATACAATTAATGAAATTGCAATGTAAATTAAGTTTTTATTTTTAGCCATGCTGGTTATTATCTTTTATTTCTTTGGAATTTTACCTTTTGTCTTTACTTTCTTTTACCTCTTCATAGTCAACTGTTTCTGCATCCCAGTTGAGGGTCTGTTTATTCTTATTAGAGTTATGTAGGTCCTGCTGCTGATTATTGTCTTTGTTGTTATTGAATCTATAACTGTAAAAGGTCTTGAAAAATAGCCTTTTCAGGATATTCCAGACAAAGAAAATAATAATAGCGGTGAGTACTAACTCAAGAATGTACTTCATAATTTTTTAATTTAAATTCAAAGTTTCCGGATCAAAATGATCAGTAGCCAGGTTATTGGCAAGCAATCGCTCAAAAACTTTAGAACGCTCCAACTTTCAAACTCTCCAACATTCTGATCCACAAACTCTTTTAATTCAATTATTTTGCAGAAGGATTTACCATTACAGAAGATTTGGATGTGCTTTTCATAGATTGTGACTGTTTTCCGTCTGAAATAGTTTCAATCTGCGTAGTTTTTACATCAATATTCTGGTTGGTGATCCATCCTGTATTTTCGTCAAACTTAATGGTTCCGTTCTGAGCAAGTTCACTGCTCAGGCTGTGCGTGACAGGTCCCTGTGTTTTCTTTTCTGTTTTTTTAGGAATTCCTCCTGTTACAGAGATTTCTGCAGCTCCGTTTCCTACGCTTTTTAATACATAGTTAGAAGTTACTTTTACGGTTCCGCTTGCGTCAGCATTTTCAGAAGTTGTCCATTTTTCACCGATTTTAACTCCTTTTTTAGGAATAATCGTTAAGTTTTTATTAAGCTGATCTTTCAATACTTTTTCGTTGAAAGTTTCTTTAAGACTCGCTACAACGCTTGCTTTCTGGTTAGCATCTTTTATTAATGTTCCTACAGCAGCTGTCACTTTAGCATAAACGGCATCGAAACCTGTAATAGAAATTACATTTCCTTTCGTGTCCATTTTCATGTTAAGCTTGTTTCCTGTAAGCGCCTTATTGATATTCCAGATCATTTTAAGGTCATCTTCCTTTGGAATAGCCTGCTTGGTATCTACAATTACGGTTTTGCCCTGTGCACTTTGAGAATTTCTTTTAGCGACAAGATTCAGCGTCATATCGTACACATTGCCTTTGATATCGTTCACCACGAAATTCATTTCGTCTGTAGATTCGCTGGTTGCCGTGATGGTTTTTCCCTGGGGATCTTCCATGGTCTTTACATCTCTCTGATAAGTGGTAAGAGGGTAGGTTTTTCCTTTTTCCAGTTTAAAAGTTTGGGTGAAAACTCCAGCAGAGTCTTTGATTGCAGGGTTTTCTACCACTTTCGCCACAGAATCGGCCGGAACTTCTACAGTCACTGTTTTTCCTGTTTTAGGATCTACTTTGGTGATGGTTTTTGTTTCTTTTTTACAAGAGACAAGGGCTATAGATGAGATGAGCATTAAAGCTGCTACGTTTTTCATTTGAATTTTTTTTAAGTTTAAATTTTACTGATCATTTTTGTCTGCAAATTAGGTGCAAAACAAATTATTTACGTTGATTAAGCGTTTGGAACAGCGATAATCTTCTGTCTCACGGCTTCATAAAGGATAGCTCCACAAGCTACAGATACATTAAGCGACTGTGTTTTTCCCTCAATAGGAAGTTTTATTTTCTCGTCTGAATGATGCATTACTTCTTTAGAAATACCCGTTTCTTCATTTCCCATCACGATAGCACAAGGCTCTGTGAAATTCACATCATAAATCAGTTTCTGAGCCTTTTCCGTGGCTGCAAATACTGAAATACCGCTCTGCTGAAGGAAATCTACTGCATGGGCAAGATTCGGTTCTTTACAGATCTTGATATTATAAAGTGCTCCTGCAGATGTTTTGATAGCATCTGAATTGATGGGTGCTCCTCCTTTTTCTGGAATAATGATAGCATCTACACCAACACATTCTGCTGTTCTGCAGATCGCTCCGAAGTTTCTTACATCCGTAAGTCTGTCCAGTATTAACAGGAAAGGTGTTTTTCCTTCTTCAAACAGTTGTGGAACAACATCTTCCACTCTGTGAAACGGAACATCTGAAATAAAAGCAACCACACCCTGGTGGTTTTTTCTTGTAAAACGGTTCAGTTTTTCAATCGGAACATAGTTGGGACGTATTTTATGTTTGGCTAAAATAGTCTTCAGTTCAGCATAGATAGGACCCTGAAGTGCATTCTGCACAAAGATCTTGTCAATCGTTTTATCTGCTTCAATAGCTTCTATTACAGGACGAAGTCCGAAAATGAAATCGTCTTTTTTGTTTTCGTTTGTCAAAATTTATTTTTTCTGTTGTTAAACTTATTCAAGGCAGGGAGGCTCTTCTACTGTTTTGTACCTGCTTTCAAAGCGGGAGTCTGTAGTCGTAATGCCTGTTATCTTTCTTTCTTCATTATAAACTTCCCATACTGCCTGGTTATGGTCTTTGATATTCAATGTATAGTCTACATTTTCTTTTCCTTTTTCTGCATTTTCCTCATACAGTTCAAAGAGGTAAGTGTTTCCGTTTTTTCTGATATTTTTTATCTGAAAATAATAAGCATCCTGCCCGATGATATGTTCCAACGTATATTTTCCATTATCACTCAAAATTATTTTTTGGTTCTGATAATCGCATGGAATATAGATAATGTAGCCTGACTCCTTTTTTGTAAGCATCGTCCATTCTTTTGGAACAGATTTGAAAATTTCTTTCCAATTCTCAGGACTTTTTATTTCCGGCTGATGAAGCTCTGCAATTTTATCAGCTGATGGCTTGATAACGCTTTCAGCAGGCTGGCTTTTTACCGGATCATTCTTAGAAGAGCAACCTACTATATTGAAGATAAGCAGTCCTAAAAGGAGGAATCTTAAAAAGAAAATCTTCTTCAAAATATTAATATTTTTCGCCTAATATTGCTCTCTTCTGTGCCATGATATATCCGTAATGAAGGCTTTCATGCATATTGTTGAAGATAATGGCATCCTGAATACTCTTCAAATCCATCCCGAAACTTGTTGTATACGGGGTATAGTCTGAAAAGAAGTCACTGTCATAATCCTTCATCAAAATCTTTGAAGTTTCAGTGAGTAAAAACTCAAGATCTTCCACTTCAGATTTGGCTACATTCAGGTTCGGAAGAGTGCCTTTTTTGTAGGTTTCGATCCAATATTTATCAATTCTGAAAGGATTGCCGCTCAGATAATAATGCAACAGCTGCTGGGTAGCAACCGTATGGGCAATATTCCAGTACAGATTGTTATTGAAGCCATCCGGAATCAGCAGAAGATCTTCGTGGGAAGTGTTCTGCAGAATACCTAAAAGGTTCTTTCTCACTTGTCTGTGTGCTTGAAAATGATAATTCATTTTACAATTTTTTTTAATCACCAAAAATAGTCTAATAAACTGGAAGTGACAATTTTTTAAATAAAGGATTAAATTAAAAGTTCTTAAATCGTGAAAAATTATGTTAATTCTTATGATCTTTCTATAAAGTGAAACATCAAACCGGTCTGTTTTTTTTGACTACCAAGAAAAACTCCCCTGAATATTTCAGAGGAGTTTTATAGTTTTCAAATGACTAGAATCTGAACGTGACGTTGTTCTGCTCTTTTACTTTTTAATGATCTTATGTTTAAAATTGATCCCACCTTTCAGTACAATATTCAAAAAGTAAACTCCGGATGGGTACGCAGAAATATCAATCCTGTTTTCTTTATAATTTTCAGCTAATTTTTTTCCGTCTACACTGAAAATACTGATTGAAATAACATCTTCCTTTGATCTTATATTGATGAAATCAGAAGTTGGGTTGGGGTAAATGCTCACATCTGTTGTCTTAATATCCTTTACATCCAGAGTGGCATTGCTTTTTCCTTGCATATAAACAGATAAAAAAACGTCTCCCTGCTGCTGATTGAATACAGCGGTTGGTATTGTGTGTTTCAGCGTGTGGTTTCCTGCCGCTAAATTCGGCATGGTAAATCCTCTGATAGGAACTGAATTTCCAGGGCACCAGTTATTCCATGAAGTCCATTCGTTCAGGGTTTTGGGTACCGTTCCATAGATTCCGTTGCCCTGCGTATTGTATACTCTGTATGGCTCACATGAAATTCCTCCCGGCGTATACGTGAGCATCTGTACATCATCTATGTACGTGTAGTTTTGCCTTCTTACATATTCTTCACCGCCACTGTTGGCACCATGGGGAGTAGATATTACATAAAATCGGGCATTGGTAACCGGATTCGGAAGGTTAAAGTTGACGATCCTGACAGTTTCACCGGGAACATCGGTGTTATTATAGTTGTTAAGCGTACTATAAGTCAATATAGGAGTTAGAGTATTTTGATCCGAAGAAGTAGCTCCGGTATCCGTTGAAAAGAAGGACAGCGTTCCTGAGAAAACATCAATTCTGCCTGTGCATCCTGAAACCTGGGTTTGTGCTGCATAAGGAACCCCGAAAACATCCAGCTCCATATACATATCATAAGCAGCACGCAGCGTAGTATCATGAAATACATTGTATAGATTGCTTAAATCGTAAGTATAAGGAACTTCCAGCGGAGAGCGGTTTTTATTCATGAATGGAGTAATGTACCTGCCCACTTCAATTCTCTTTACATTAACGTCAGTCATGGTATAAGTAGGCTGATTTTTTGGAATCATTGCTAAATAAACACTCCCCAGACGGTCATAATTGTCACATAGCGCGCCAATGGTTACCCTCATGGCAATTTTAGCTTTGAAAGAATTGAGTTCAGCATCTGTAAGTTTCCTTGCATATCTGGTATTGGAAAGCCTGATAAGACCTGCCGGAACCGGGTCGGAAACTGTGGCAGCATAGCCGTCATAATAAGTTGCCTGTGAAATCACATTCATGACTTGGGTAGTCTGTGACTGTAAAAGGCCGCTAAAACAAATACTGAGAAAAAGTAACTTTTTATACATATGGGCTGTATTTATCACAAATATATTAATTATTCCCTTAGATTATTAATATTTCGTATATAAAATTCACATTTGTTTGAGAAATCAAAATTTTATCATTAATTTAGCCCAATGTTCAATATTAATTTTTATCAATATGAAGAAATTTTTACTTTTATTCCTGTTAACGACAGTATTGATGCTTAATGCCCAGATCAATTTAAACATAGGAAGTACAAACGTCGGAACGGCACCCATCAGTAGTTTTTTTTCATATTCATATGTTCAGCAACTTTATCCTAAACAGGAAATAAATACCAGTTCGGCTGGCAATATTACAGGTCTTACCTTTTATTTGGATCCTACGTCCACCATTAATGATTCTTCAGACTGGACTGTTTATCTTGGACATACTTCTAAAACTGCCTTTACTTCAGGTACAGACTGGATTCCAGCTTCGCAGCTTACTCAGGTGTATGCTGGTACAGTGGTGAAAAACAACAACAGGGTTGAGATTAGCCTTACGACTCCATTTGCCTATAACAATACTGATAATTTAGTAGTCGCTGCAAAAGAGAATTCGCAGAGTATTGATATCAATAATTTTGATGAAGTTTTTTATGTTTATCCATACACGCCAAATTCCACGCTTTACTATAAAGGAGACCGCGCAGTCGTAGATCCTGTGGCACCTCCGGGAGGAATAAGAGCTGACTATAAATCAGCGATCACTATTTCAGGATTAACGGCAAGCTCTACTCCGGCATGTCCTTTAATGAACTATCCTGCAAATAATGCCCAATCTATTTCCTTGTTACCAAATTTTAAATGGTTGGCTGTCTCCGGCGCAGATTCCTATAAAGTTTCTTTAGGAACCAGTGCAGGGAGTACGGATGTTATTAATCATCAGGTAGTTACCACAACTAATTTTACTCCATCTGCTCCCCTCAATGCAAATACTACCTATTATCTGAAAGTCACAGCTGTTTCCGGTAATATTCAGTCTTCAGGATGCGCAGATATTTCTTTTAAAACTGTACCTCCGGTTCCGGTAAATGATGCGTGTTCAGGAGCTTTATCCGCAACGGCATTTCCTTATACATATACTCAGAATGATGCAGTATCTGCTACTAATAATAACGGATTTATTACCATATGTCCAGATGCAATGAATGATGGAATCTGGTTTAAATTCATAGGGGATGGCGGTCAGTTTACCGTTAAAATTACGATGCCAACCGGCAGTACTTTTGATCCTCAAATGGATATATACAGTGGTACTTGCAGTAGTCTTGCCTGTGTAAATACAGCAGACAGCGCAGGAGGTGGTGGTGCAGAAACGATGACCATTCCAACAGTGGCCGGAACTGAATATTTTATCAATATCGGATCTTACGAAGAGACTGTAGATGTTGCGGAAGATACTTTTACTATTACAATAACAAAGCTTTAATAGCTATTGTGAAAGGTCAATTGTGAATAGTGAATTTTACTACTGGTGAACTAACTCACTATTGACTTGCGTAGCAATATTGACTATTCACCTAAAACGTCCCATTTAACATCCTTTTTTATAAGAAAATATTACCGTAACTTTCACTGTATGAATTGATTTTGTACAGTGAAAGTTATCTTGTATTCGTCTGGTTGCTTTATTAATCCCGGAATATTTAACAAACTTTAACTCAAAAATGGCATTCATTATGTTGATTAATGCCAGTATTTATCAGAAATTTACCACTTATTTTTAATTAAAGCTATGTCAGAGATATATCAAGCCGAAGATATCCGCCAGTTGACGGAAAAAGTAAAAGAGAAAAACTACTTATTTTCCCTTCTGAGACAGGAAGTCAATAAAGTGATTATTGGACAGGAATACATGATAGACCGCCTTTTGGTAGGACTTTTAGGAAACGGACACGTTCTTCTTGAAGGGGTACCGGGATTGGCTAAAACTTTGGCGATTAAAACCCTGGCAGAAGCTGTTCATGGTCAGTTCTCCAGAATACAGTTTACACCGGATTTACTTCCTGCAGATGTTGTGGGGACTATGATCTTCAATATCAAGGATAACGATTTTTCTATAAAAAAAGGTCCCGTTTTTGCGAATTTTGTGTTGGCAGATGAGATCAACCGTGCTCCTGCAAAAGTACAGTCGGCACTACTTGAAGTAATGCAGGAAAAGCAGGTGACCATCGGTGACGAAACCATGAAGCTTCCAAAACCATTTTTGGTACTGGCTACCCAAAACCCAATCGATCAGGAAGGAACTTATCTGCTGCCGGAAGCCCAAAGCGACCGTTTTATGCTGAAATGTAAGATTGATTACCCCAACTTTGAAGACGAAAGAACGGTAATGAGAATGGTTTCCACCTCTCACCAACCTGTCATCAAACCTGTGATTACATTGCAGGATATTGTAGATGCTAAAGAACTGATCAACCAGATTTATCTGGACGAAAAGATCGAAAAATATATTCTGGATATGGTTTTTGCAACCCGTTACCCTGAAAACTATGGTCTTGCTGAGCTTAAAAACTACATCGGTTTTGGAGCTTCTCCAAGAGCATCAATCAACCTGGCTATCGCTTCCAGAACCTATGCATTCCTGAAGGGAAGAGCTTTTGTCATCCCTGAAGATGTAAAAGCATTGGCGCAGGATGTATTAAGACATAGGATTGGTCTTACTTTCGAGGCTGAGGCAGAAGAAATTTCATCTGAAGAGATCATCAATAGGATCTTGGCAAAAATTCAGGCGCCATAATGAGTGAAGTGATTATCAGAAGAGCAGTTCAGGAAGATTGTGCTCCCATGCTGGAGCTGATCAGGGAACTTGCAGAATATGAAAAAGCACTTCATGAAGTGACTTTAACTTTGAATGAATTTACCGAAGACGGCTTCGGTAAATCTCCGGTTTGGGGAGCTTTTGTTGCTGAACTAAACGGTGAAATCGTTGGAATTTCCCTATATTATGACAGATTTTCAACCTGGAAGGGAAGAAGGCTGTATCTTGAAGATCTGGTAGTGACAGAAAAAATGAGAGGAAAGCAGATCGGGAAACTTTTGTTTGAAGCCACTTTGGAGCATGGAAAATCCAATCAGTACAGTGGAATGGTTTTTCAGGTATTGAACTGGAATGAACCCGCCATTAATTTTTATAAGAAATACAGTCCCAAATTTGACAATGAATGGCTGAATGTTTCAATTGAATTGAAGGATTAAAAGAAGGGGCTAGAAGATGGAAGATGGAAACGTGGCACTAACCTCGCAACCCAAATCTTAAACCAAAAATCAGCAAACCCGCAGCAAACCTATGGAAATAAAAGATATTGTAAAAAAAGTAAAGCAGATAGAGATCCGTACCAGAAAGAAGACGGAAGCTTCGCTTATGGGACAGTATCACAGTGCTTTTAAAGGACAGGGGATGACTTTTTCTGAGGTCCGTCCGTATCAGTTTGGGGATGAAATCCGCAGAATCGACTGGAATAAAACGGCCAGATTCCGTGAACCGTTCGTGAAAGTAATGGAGGAAGAAAGAGAATTGACCATGATGATTTTGGTAGATATTTCCGCTTCTATGGATTATGGAACTAAAGGCCAGCTGAAAAGAGAATATGTGGCAGAAATCGCTGCGAGTCTCGGATTTTCGGCAGCGGGAAACAATGATAAAGTAGGATTGATTCTCTTTGCTGATAAAGTATATAAAGTAATTCCGCCTCAGAAAGGTAGAAAACATATTCTCTCCATTATCAGTAATATTCTGACGGCAGATTATATCCCGGCCGTATCGAAGATCGATAAGGCAATGGAATACATGATGGGAATTTTCAAAAGAAAATCTCTTGTATTCCTGTTCTCAGATTTTGAAGATACCTATGATTCTAAAATGCTGCGTGTAGCTTCAAAAAAGCATCAGTTGCTGGGAATGAGGATCTATGACGAAAAAGATAATGAGATACCTGATGTGGGCTATGCGCTCCTGCATGATTCCGAAACGGGGAAAGAAGTCTGGGCCAATACTTCCAGCGCAAGATGGAGATATACCTTTGCTGAAGCCCAGAAACAAAAAGTACGGGCTCTGGAAGAAGATTTTGCGACCAGTTCGGCCAGTTTTATGAATGTCAACACCGGTGCTGATTACTCTAAACTGCTGTATAGTTATTTCCAGAAAAAGTAAACTTAAAATAAAACAGGCTCCGGCCTCAACTCCTATTATTTGAAATTGAAAAAAATATTATTCATACTGTCTTTTCTCATCTGTGCAAACGCTTTTTCACAGATATTGTCCTCCAACCTTGCAAAGAAAACCCTTGCTTTAGGGGAAGTCAACAAGCTTGTTATTAAAATTGACAATATTCATGAAATGCAGGTAGTGGCTGCCCCTAAAAATGAGCTGCTTCCTTTTCATTTTGAAGAAATCAAGGATAGCATCGGACAAAACCAGAATTCTTACGAAAGAAAAATTGAATTTTCAGTTTACGACGAGGGGAAATTTACGATCCCTGAACTGGAATTTAACGTAGGAGGTAAGATTTTAAAAACAATTCCTTACGAAATTGATGTGATCAATACCGCTCAAAAGACAGACCAGATCAATGACATCATGAATAATAAAGAAGTAAAGCTTGAAACCAAAGATTATTGGGAGCTTTATAAATTCTATATTCTTGCCGCTCTGGCAGTGATTGCCCTGATTATTGCAGTGATTATGTTTGTCAAATGGGGCAGGAAATCTAAAAGTTCACCTGTGGTTGCTACCAACCAGACTTTAAAAGAGCTGGATTCATTAAAAAAGAAAAAATACATCGAAGGTGGAGATTTCCGTTCCTTTTATGTTGAGTTAATAGATATATCGAGAAATTTTATTGCCAAACAATATCATCTTCCGGCCGATGTTCTTCTTACTGACGATCTTATTGACGTTATGAAAAAGAACAATACGATTTCCCAGGAAAATGAAAAGACAGTGGAAGATGTATTCTTAAGAGGAGATCTGGTGAAATTTGCCAAGACCTTCCCGGATCAGACCACTATGGAAAAAGATTTTGCAGATATCCGGGATTTTGTGAAGAGATCATCAAAAGACTTAGAATTTGAAAACTTAAGAAAGGATGTTTGATTTTGAATTTTACAGTCCGTGGTTCCTGCTGCTTTTCCTGCTGTTTATCCCACTTTTTATTAAAGATGCAGGAAGAAAGAAGATAAAAGGTATCAAAGTTCCCACTGTTCAGAATATGGAAGACAGCGGAAAGATTCGTACGGTTCTCTTTTTCTTGAAAATTTCCAAATATATCATCCTTTCTGCTTTGATCATTGCCATGGCCAGACCGAGATCTTTTACAATCTCACAGGACAAGGATGATACAAAAGGAGTAGACATTATGCTTTCAATAGATGTTTCCCTGAGTATGCTTGCGAAAGACCTTACCCCGGACCGTATTACGGCATTAAAAGATATTGCCATAAAATTTGTTCAGAAGCGCCCGAATGACAGGATAGGTGTTGTGGCTTATGCTGCAGAAGCGTTTACCAAAGTTCCGGTGACCTCGGATCATCAGGTTGTTATTGACGAAATAAAAAATCTGAATTCTGCAGGCCTTGAACCGGGAACAGCTATTGGAGAAGGACTTTCTGTGGCCGTTAACCACCTGATTAAAAGCAAGGCTAAGAGCAAGGTTGTGATCCTGATGACAGACGGGGTGAGCAATATTCAGAATGCAATACCGCCACAACTTGCTGCAGAACTGGCCAAGAATAATAATATAAAAGTATATTCCATTGGGATAGGAACCAACGGTTTTGCCCGAATGCCTACAGCACAGGATATTTTCGGGGATCTGATCTTTACGGAAACTGAAGTGACGATTGATGAAAATACATTGAGAGATGTAGCGCAGGCTACAGGCGGAAAATATTTCAGAGCGACTTCCAATAGCAGCCTGGAGGAAGTTTATGACGAGATCAATCAGCTGGAAAAAACTGATATTAAGGTCTCCAAGCTGTACAACTATGATGAGTATTTTAAAATCTTCCTTTGGATCGCACTGGGAATGCTGTTCTTTGATGCGTTGCTGCGATGGGTATTATATAAATTTTTAAGCTGATGAATTGGTCCTTAGGAAATTACTGGTTTTTACTTTTGCTGCTGCTCCTGCCGTTGCTGGCCTTCTTTCTAATCCGTTTTTTGAAATGGAAAAAGAAAAAAAGGGACATCTTTGCAGAGAGCCGGTTTCATGATCAATTATTTGAAAGCAGATCGGGATTTACAAAATTTTTTCCCGCTTTATATCTTTTGGGAACACTTTTCCTGATATTCTCTATTATAGACCTGCTGAACGGTTCGGAAGAAGTGAAAACCAATCAGAGGCTCAATAATGTGATCTTTATGCTGGATGTTTCCAACTCTATGAATGCAGAAGATATTGATCCAAGCCGTCTTGTAGAGGCAAAGAACCTGATGGTGGGTACGATGCAGAAGATGAAAAACGATAAGATAGGAATTGTAATCTTTGCTGGAGAAGCCATTTCTATCATGCCGCTTACTACAGATTACGGTTCTGCTGAAACCTATATAAGTGCTGTGGAAACAAGTTCTATGAAAATCCAAGGTACAGATTTTCTGAAAGGAATGCAGGTAGCAGCAGAAAAATTTAAAAATGTAAGCAAAGGCTCAAGAAAAGTTATCCTGCTAAGTGACGGTGAAGATAATGAGGGAAATGACAATGCTGCGATCAGGCTGGCTAATAAAGAAGGAATCTCCATCACATCGGTAGGAATAGGGACAGAAGAAGGTGCACCAGTGCCGGAATATGTATACGGACAGCTGATGGGCTACAAAACAGATATGGAAGGCGGAACGGTGATCTCCAAAAGACAGACGGAGGCTCTTAAAAAGATGGCAGAGTCTACAGGAGGAGATTATATTGACGGTAATAACATCAATGAAGCTCCCAATAAGATTGTGGATGCTTTGAATAAAAAATCATCATCTGCACAGACCTTAGTGAAATCTCAGAATGCCAACCACTATTATCAGTATTTTCTGATAGTCTCTATTTTCTTCTTCTTTTTAATCTATATATTGAACCCGAAAAAAGATCTCAATGTATAGGTTTTTATGCTTTGTTTATCAAGATTTTAAATCAATACTTTAACCGAACTTTAACAAATAGAAGTCTGTTTATTAACATATAAAGGAATAATTTTGCAAGTAATGAATACTAAAATCATTTTTTTATCGTTTCTTATTGCTTTCACCTTCTCAAATGTCATGTTTGGGCAGGAAAACTATCGTACTTTAGTGTACGAAGGCAATCAGAAATTTAACGGTAAAGACTACGATGGGGCATCCTCTAAATATATGGAGGCTGTGAAAACCAATGAAAAAGATTTTACGGCTCATTACAACCTGGGAAATGCACTGTATAAGAGCAAAAAATATGAGGAGGCTCAGGCGGAGTTCGACAAAGCACAGAGGCTTTCGCAAACCATTCCGGATAAAATGGCAGCTCTTCATAATCTTGGAAATACTTATATGCAGATGAACCAGCCGGAAAAAGCGGCTGATTATTATAAGCAGGCTTTGAAACAGAACCCTTATAGTGAAGCAACCAGAAAGAACTATGAAATTGCCAAGCTGAAAGAAAAAGAAAAACAGCAGAAAAACGAAAAGAATAACTCAGGAAAAGGCGGTGGCGGTGGTAATGATCAGAATAAAGGTGATGATCAGAAAGGCGACAAGAAAGATCAAAAACAGGATCAGGGTAGCGGCCAGCAGGAGAAAGGAAAAAGCAACGAGGGGAATTCACCTAAGCAAGACCAGAATGAAGGAGAAGGAAAAATGCCTAAAAATCTTGAAAACGCCATACTAGATAAAGTCAACGAAAAAGAAAAAGAAACCGCCAGAAGAATCTTAAACAAGAACTCTTATTCGACGCCACAGAGCAACGAAAAAGATTGGTGATGCAGAAAAAACTGTTTTACATATTATTCCTTATTTCATCTGTAATCTCTTACGGACAGGTTAACCTGTTCATGGAATCTGATAAAGCAGAATACAACGGAAAGGATGTTGTAAACCTTACCATCGTTCTGGAGCTTAATGGAATCGACCTGGAGCCTCAAACGCGTTTTCAGCTTCCCGACCTTTCAAAATTCAATATTATCGGAAGCGGATCCGTAACCAATACGCTGATTGATCCGGCAACGAATACCCTTGTTACACAAAAAGTATCCAGAATTGCACTTGAGCCTAAAAAAAAGGGAAAAATCAAGATTGGTTCTGTCTTAGTAACCGTTAATAATAAGATTTATAAAACCGAGCCTTTCGATGTTAATATAAAAGAAATTATTGATAGGAAATCTCTTGCCGGCAACATGGCCAGCGAGATGTATATGAATATGGAGATCGAAGACCGGGATGTATATCAGGATCAGGCTACATTTGCTGTTTTAAAGGTATATTCTAAAAATATGGACAACTTCAGAAAAGTGAAAGATGTCCGTCTTCCGCAGCAGGATAATCTCAATGTACACCCTATAAGCTTCAGCAAATCAGAAATTGATCCTTCAGGTGCCGGTAATATGGCCTCACAGGTTGTAGCTGTGTTTATGGTATTTCCGAATGAAGCAGGCTATGTGGAAGTTCCGGCAGTATCTGCTTCTGTAACTTCATATGCCAATAAAAATAAAATTGTTTCCAACAAGGTCAAGCTCAATGTAAAAAAACTTCCCGAAGGTTCACCTGATTGTTTTAAAAATGCAGTCGGGAACTTTAACGTGAATGTTTATAACCCTTCAAAAGATAAAATTGAGGTTGAAAAACCTATCCATGTTATTGTAAAAGTTTCGGGAGAAGGGAACCTTCCTGATATGCATCTTCCGAAGATCATTTCTTCTCCGGATTATGAAGTCTTTACGCCAAAAATTACCTCTAAAGTAGTTCCCGGAAGTACAGGAATGAAAGGTGAAATTCTGGCCAACTATGTGATCGTTCCTAAAAAGTCGGGAGCTATTGCAATTCAGACCGAGCAGTTTGCTTTCTTTGATCCTGCAAGTAAAGAGTATGTAGATCTTGGTAAGAAAACGCTTGCCTTAAATGCTTTCTCGCATGATCAGATCCTTGAATCCCGTACTACGGTTGAAAAGGTAAATGAATATACCAATACGCTTTTAGAAACGGTCAATACACCTGTTTTGAAAACAACAACGCTGAAAGTAAAGGAAAAGAGCAAGTTCCATTGGAATATTCTTTTGACCAATATTGCTATTTTAGTAGGTTTATTTTTAATTTATCTGGTATTTAAGACTTGGCAAAAAAAACGATCGTTAGTTAGAGAAACGGCATCTCCAAAACCACTTGGTTCTGTGGCTGAAACAGAAAAAGAAATAAGGGAGACACTGAAAACCGATATTAATGATTATTTCAGTTATCTTGAAAATCTTAAAGATAACGAAGATTATCCGAAGTTCTTTGGTACTCTGGAAGAAATGGATCAGGATGTCAGGAAACAGTATTTTCAAAGCTCTTCAGATGATTTCAGAACGTTTTTGGAAAGTTATAAAGGATCTTCTGTCGCCGAAGAGTATAGAAACTTATCCCAGAGAATTCAAATGGAAAAATATTCCCCTTTGAAATCCCGTGAAGGAATAGAGGAACTTTTGAAAGCAGTTGTTAATTTGTATTCACAAATTAGCAAATAACCAGTTTTTTTTCATATTTTTGCGAAATTTTTAATTACAAAGAGATGGAAATATTGAATGATTTCTCTATTAAAGAGATCGTGACCTGCTTTATGGTTCTTTTTGCCGTAATTGATATTATTGGCTCTGTTCCTATTGTGGTAAGCCTTCAGCAAAAGTTTGGGCAGATTGAAGCCGGTAAGGCATCTATTACCGCTGGAGTAATCATGATTGTTTTTCTGTTCGTGGGAAACAAAATCCTTAAACTGATTGGTGTCGATGTGAATTCATTTGCCATAGCAGGAGCTTTTGTGATTTTTATCATAGCCCTTGAAATGATCCTTGGCATTGAGATCAACAAAACTACCGAAGCAAAGGCTGCATCCATTGTCCCTATTGCATTTCCTCTGGTAGCAGGAGCAGGAACGCTGACAACCACCTTATCTCTCAGAGCTGAGTTCCATGATATTAATATTATTTTAGGAATTGTTCTCAATACAATTTTCGTATATTTGGTGCTGAAATCAGCGAAGTGGCTGGAAAACAAAATGGGAGAGGCTACTCTGTCTATTCTTCAGAAAGTTTTCGGGATCATTCTTTTGGCGATTTCAATAAAATTATTCACCGCTAACTTTGCCCAATTGGTGCAGAACTATATTAATTTTTAAGAATCATGCAGAAGTTTTATAAAGTATTTCTAGTTGTGTTTATCGTTTTTATTGCCATCAATCTTTATGCATTAGACTGGCAGACGGATCTTTTATCAGAAGATAACCTGAAGTTTGTATTTTCAATCGCTTCAGCAGTTCTTGGCCTGATCTTACTTTTTGTATTAGATACCTGGAGCAGGATCGGAGCGAAGAAATAATTAAACTATTTACTTATTCAATATAGCCTTTTTCATTAGCATGAAAAAGGTTTTTTTGTGGTCTCCACTTTCAGGAATTTTCGTTTAGCGGGTATTTTCTTTCTTGTGATGCAGTGTATCTATATCTATAGTATCTGCGGGAAAGGTATCTTTTTGATAGCCTTCAGGATTAGGGACAAGTTCCCGACTTTCATTATAAGTTTTGGAAGAGCTGTTCTTTTTACATGCCGTTAAAAGAATTAAAATCATAAAGAGGAATATTTTCATACCGATGTTTCTCATTTTAAACTAAAAATAAGACTGTAAAGAAATGAAATCCTGTATAAAATTAGTGGGCTTTGCTAAGAAATAATTAAGTTTTTTAATATGGCTTCAGATTTCAACTCTGTTTCCTGCCACTCTTTTTCTGGATTACTCTGTGCGGTGATCCCTCCGCCCACAAAAATGTGTACAGAATCTCTGTAAAGTCTTGCACATCTGAGGTTAACGAAATACATCACATTTTCATCCGTTTCCACCTTGATAAATCCGGCATACAGTTCACGGGGAAATTTTTCAAATTGCTGAATGCTTTTTTTACAGAAATCCTTTGGAATTCCGCAGACTGCCGGAGTGGGATGGAGGTCATTGATTAGGGTATCAAGATCCTCAGGTTTTATCCGGGCTTTAAAATCTGTTCGCAGATGTTTGATATTCCCTGAAATATGATCATAGGTTTCTGAAATCTGTATATTTTCTGAATAATTTTCAAGAATGTCTTTGATATACGATGTCACCGGTTTTTGCTCTTCAATTTCCTTTTCCGTCCATTCTTCAGAAACAGGAAGAGTGCCTGCCAGGCTCATAGTTTCAAACTCGTGGGTGGTTTTATTGAATTTTCCCAAAATCTCCGAGAAAGCACCCATCCATGCATTTTGTCCATCATTAAAAATATACCTGAGCGCATTAGGGTAAGATGAGCAAAGCTTTTTAAAACTTTCCTTATAATCTATTGCATTAAAGTCTGTGAAGATTTTCCTCCTTGAATAAACGATTTTCGGAAGCTGATGATCATTAATTACTTTAATAACCTGGTGAAGGGTATCCAGATATTCTTCCCTTGTTTCAGCATTAAAATGGCTTTCATCTTTGAGCAAATCATCATTAGTGATGACAACATGTTCAAATTGTTCAGAAGCATCGATAATACTGCCTTCAAAACTGATTTGCCTTAATAGATCAAAAGAATGAAAATTTACAGATTCCCTGTCTTGTTTCTGATCAGTTGAATATAATGTTTCGTCGAAAGGAAGTTTGAAATAGATCATTAATTATGAATAGATTTTGAAAATTATCGGCTGGAAAAGTCTAAAATTCCCCGATTGATTTTCCTTTCAGCAAAGGTATTATTAGTCTTAAAAATCTCAAAATTTAAGGAGCTATATTTATGAAATATTTCTCATATTTTCAAAAGTGTGTTGTAAGTATATAAAAAAAGACTCAATTTTTTGAGTCTTATATTTTTACTAATCCTTTATATCTATTTCAGAATAATATTGTTCGTCATTGTGGTATGGTTAATGAGTACTCCTTTTTCATCCCTGATTTCAATTTCTGAAACATGCATCGTCTTTCCTTTTCTGATAAAACGGGCTGTAGCCGTTACAATACCGTCTTTTTTACTTTTAAGATGATTGGAGTTGATATTCGTTCCTACACCGTAATATTTATTTCCGTCAATAAAAATATTAGACAGGCTTGACCCTAAAGTTTCTGCGAGCACACAGCTTGCTCCTCCATGCAGAATACCGAAAGGTTGGTGTACCTTTGGCTGAACAGGCATTGTAGCGGTAAGTGTCTCATTTTCGACATCAATATCGATGAATTGTATTTCGAGTGTTTTTGCTAATGTTACACCGTTTCCCCAGCTGTTTAGAAACGTAAGGAGCTCTTCTTTAGTCTGACCTTTCATTGTATAAGTGATAAATGATAATTGATGGATGATAATTTTGCTAGTTGCTAGTTGCTAGTTGCTAGTTGCTAGTTGCTTCTTCGTTGCCTGTTCCCATAATATTGGGGTTCCAGTTGGCAGGGATTTTAGGCCCGATATCATTTTTGATATAATAATTCTGGATTTCCTCCATGATCTCAGAAAAAGGAACGGAAGCAATTCTTTCGTAAGGGATCGTGTACCCCAGGTAAACGATATTTCTTTTGAAATCACCGGCTGCCAAAACGATAGGAACTTTTGCTGCCAATGCCATATGATAGAATCCTTTTCTCCATTTCGGAACCCAGCTTCTGGTGCCTTCCGGAGTGATTACAAGGCTGAAGTTTTCTTTTTCAAACTGTTTAGCTACAAAATTTACTAGATCATTCTTCTGGCTCCTGTCGATCCCGATTCCTCCAAGTCCTTTTACAATTCCTCCATACCATGCTTTTGTATGGGCATCTTTGATGATGATTTTCAAAGGTTTTCCCAGAGACCAATAGGCAAGATTTCCCAACAGGTATTCCATGTTGTGGGTATGTGGCGCTACCACCAGAATACATCTTTCCAGGCTTTTTGCATCGCCCTGAAGAACGACTTTCCAGCCCAGCATCTTTAACATCAGTTTACCTATCAGTTTTCTCATAAATCTTTAGATTAAAACAAAAAAGTATAACCAAACAGGTTATACTTTACAAATATATTGAAATATTATCGCTCTTAAAACAAACCGCTGATTAAATCTGCGATCTTCATTACAATTTCTAATGCAACTTGTACCATGGTTAGGGTGTTTTTGATTGATTTGGTTAATTTATTTTAACTACACGAATGTATAACTTTTTTTTAACATATCGAACTAAATAAGAATATTTTTTTTGTTTTCTGAGAGAAGAAGAGTGTGAATTTCAAACGATTGTCTTCCATTCACACCTCCTGCACTCTCTGAAGTTAATTATTTAGTTTGTATGGAAATTTCGTCTTTTCCGTCTTTAATTTTGATGTCTACGTTCTTATTCATTTTTTTGATGGTAGACTTCATAGAATCCATTACTTTATCTGCCTGGGAATTCGGAACTTTTTTCCCGTTGATGATAATGCTGTCTTTATCGTCAGAGTTGTATTCGATGGTAGAACCGTTTACAGAGATCTTATTCTTTTCAATTCTGATCTTTCCGTTCTCATCCTGATCCTGGTCGTCATCATTGATGCCATCTCCGTTCAGGTCTCCATCAAAACTCATATTGTCTTTTTTCAAAGGAATGACTACTGCGTTCTGAGGTACTACCAGTTCATAATCTACTCTGTAATGTCTGAATCTGTGCTCGTAAGGATACTTGATGTAATTTGGAAGCATTACCTTATTTCCTACTATTTCTACAGGTACATTCACCTGAATCGGAACGTTATAGCCGTTTCCTTCTTTTTTGATGATCAGGTAAGGTGTTTTTACCTCAGGCTTTCTCGTCACATCTACAGAAATATAATCTTCCTTGTAAACTGTTTTTTTATCAGAATAGATATCATCGTCGTAGGCTGTGAAATTCTGAGGAATAACGACCTGCTTCAGATCTATATAAAGCGTATCTGATGTAGTATTGATTGCAATATTTTCAGTGTCTTCCTTACTTCCTTTGTAGATCAGGTTCTTCTTAGCCATGCTTACTCCGAAATAAGTTCCAAGTCCTATCAGGATAAGGAAAAGTCCTCCGATTACCCAACCGATATTTCTAAGTTTGGTTTTTGGTGAAAATATCTTGATACTCAATAAACTGAATAGGATAGTAGGGATCAGGCATCCAATGATCATAATAGCTACCAGAACTTTATCCAGACCGTTGTCATCCATATAGAATCTCATTTCATTGGCTCCTGGAAAATCTGCATCCATCCCAAATAATCCGAAGATTACAAATATACCGATGATGCTTCCTATAGCCATTAATACAAAGATTCCCCCTACAAAGTATTTTAATATATTCCAGATACCGCTTCCTGCATTGTCAATGTAAGGCTTAGATTCTGTATACATTTCTCCGACCCTCTGAGTAGATTCATTGGCAAACTGAACCAATTTATTAGACTCATTTTTAAGATTGTCGAAGTTCATAGGCTTTCCCTTCATTTTCAGGAAATCTGCTGCTGTTTCAGCTTTTGGAAGTACAATCCAAAGAATGACATAAAGAAGACCAATTAATGAAGAAGAAATCGCTGCAGTGAAAATACCCAGGATAAAGATTCCCAGCCAGATTGCTCTCATTGCTGTAATATCCATTCCTACATAATGGGCAAGGCCTGCACATACACCTGCAATCTTTTGTCTTTCCGGATCACGGAACAGCTGTTTTTTGTCTGTATATTCTGTTCCGGCCTGGCTTGTTTTTCTGGTGTTTTTCTCAGAATAATAAGCCTCTTCCTGTTCTTCGATCTTTTCAGGAGTTCCGATTTGTGCAATTACCTTTTCTACGTCTGTATCGTTGATTACTTCACGTTTTCCTAAAGAATCTCTGAAGATCTCTACCATTCTTATTTCTATATCATGCATTACCTCCTCCTCTTCTGAAGCATCCAAGGAGTTTCTCAGTGCATTCAGGTAATCGCTGAGCTTTATATATGCGTGTTCTTCTATAGTGAAAGAAAAACCTGCGAGTCCTATTGAGAGTGTCTTGTTCATAGCTTTGTTTTTTATATTTTTTGAGTGATTTGGTTTACTGACGCTGTCAGCTCTGCCCAGGTATTTTGTAGTTCAGTCAAGAAAAGTTTCCCTTTTTCGGTGATCTGGTAATATTTTCTTGGGGGTCCTCCTGTAGATTCTTCCCATCTGTAGGAGAGGAATTCTCCATTTTTCAATCTTGTAAGGAGAGGATAGAGGGTTCCTTCCACTACATCCAGTTTTCCTTTTTTAAGTTCATCAA
This sequence comes from Chryseobacterium sp. W4I1, assembly GCF_030816115.1. NCBI lineage: Bacteria > Pseudomonadati > Bacteroidota > Flavobacteriia > Flavobacteriales > Weeksellaceae > Chryseobacterium > Chryseobacterium sp. W4I1. Next base: position 2,659,584 of record NZ_JAUSXQ010000001.1, on the reverse strand, counting down.
TAAGATCGGAAACATACATTTCACGGTGATTGATGAGACTTAATATGCAGAATTCCAGAATCCCTTTACGCATTTGCGCTTTGGTATTTTCAGTATTCATCTTTAATAAGTTTTGTTAATTAGTTATATTTTCAGAATAATGTTCCTAGCTAGATGAACCTATTCCGATTTTACATTACAAAGATATGTAATTAAAATGGTAATATGCAATACAAAGTAGTGAAATTTTTAAATAAAAATATTTAAAATACTGATTATTAGGTGTATAAATTTTAATTAAAAATTTGATGATATTTAATTGGGATTAAAATAAGGCGAAAAACTATAAATTTTGACCGATGATTTGTATTTTTGTTTAGAAATCTGATGAAAAATAAACCCCAAATGACAAATAGCTCTATATTTTACCGTTCCTTATCTGCATTTCTGATGCTGGGACCTCTCTGCTTCGGACAATACCGGTTTACCGTTGAAGATGCATCCGAAAAATATAATGCCCAGATTACAGTTGAAGAATGTCAAAATAATAACTGTAAGAATAAAGCTGCTATTACCCTGTTCAGTAAAAGCGGTGTGAAATTACAGACTCTTACCTCTGAAGATTTTGTCATGAACTTTGAAAAAGAAATAAAACTGTCAAGCCCAGGCACAGTAAAACTTAGCCATGGAATGCTTTATGATGATGCTGTGGTTTTTGGAGATTTCAACTTTGACGGTACGGAAGATATAGCCATAAGAAACGGGAGTGGCGGAAACTATGGTAGCGCTTCCTTTGATGTATATGTTTTTAATTCTACAAAAAAACAATTCGTTCCCAGTACAGAACTGACTGATATAGCCAGTAATTATCAGGGAATGTTTGATGTAGACCCCGAACGTAAACGATTAACCACTTACGCCAGATCCGGAGCTTCTTTACTTTACACCTACCAATATCAGGTGATTCCGAATAAAGGGATCGATATGGTTTACGAAAAAATAAGAGATATGAGTGAAGATCCGGCTAAGGTAATTATAAAAGAAAAGATCAATAATAAATGGGTGGTCAAAAAAACATCCGAATAATAAGATACTAAAAGAAATGAAGATACAGAAGGAAATCGATTTTATCCTGGCCGTAGATGCCCTGAAAAACGTAGAAAGAAGAAATTACAATTTCGATGATTCCAGAAGGGAAAACACGGCTGAGCATTCGTGGCAGATCATTATCCTGGCACAGATCCTATATCCATACGCCAAGAACCGTGCAGATATTGATCTTTTGAGGGTGATACGAATGCTTTCCATCCATGACCTTGTAGAAATTGAAGCCGGAGACACCTTCCTTTTTGATGAAAAAGCAATGGTAGGAAAATTTGAAAGAGAAAAAATTTCAGCCCAAAAGATCTTTGGAATCCTCGATGAACCTTTGCGTACAGAATTTTTTGAACTGTGGCTTGAATTTGAGGAAGAAAAAACTCCCGATGCTATTTTTGCCTGTTCCATTGACCGCATCATGCCGTTTATCCTGAATTCTCATACGTCCGGAAAAAGCTGGACAGAAGCCGGTGTTACTGAAAAGCAAATCAGAAATATGCTTGAAAATGCTATTACAAGGGCATCAGATGAAATGGGAGAGGCTTTTGAAATGTTGTTGAAAAGCAGTCTTGAGACTGAAAAAGTGGTAAGGTAATTTATCATATGAAAGGCAAAAGCTTTTTAAATTGCTGTTCCATTTTAAAAAGCTTTCACATAACAAAGTAATACAAATCTTTAGAATACTAATTTTTTATTAAGGTATAAGAGTTTCGGGCGGCCTTTGGCCGCCTGAAACTCTTATATCTATAGAATCATAATAGGTTTCTTAGTTTCGTCGATAGCCACAAAAGTAAAATCACCCACAATGGCTCTTTCCCTTTCGTAAGAGTACATCTGCTCTGTAAAAATCTCTACATTTACTTTCATACTGGTTTTTCCGACATGGGAAACCTTTCCAATCAGTTCTACAATCGTTCCTGCAGGAATCGGTTTTTTAAAATCGATCTTATCGCTGCTTACGGTTACTACTCTTTTTCTTGCAAAACGGGTTGCCGTGATAAAAGCGACTTCATCCATCAGCTGCATGGCAGTACCTCCGAAAAGAGTGTCATAGTGATTCGTTGTATTGGGGAAAACCGCTTTAAAAATTCTGGTTTCGGATGCTGCAATTCTTTCTTCTGTAGTCATATTTCATTATTAATTAATGCGAAATGAAATATTATTAAAATAACAGAACAATGACAGGAACCATAGAAATTCCTGAAGCAGTCCATCAGATCAATAAACTTCAAATCGCGAAAGTTTCTTGTTTAAAGAAATAGGCAGGTCTCCTGACTTGTAACATCTTTTACCTCCTTCCCGTGCCCTGCACAGTGGATCCTTTGATAAAGACTTCAGTTACTTACAGTTGCGCGACAGTCCGTGATTTTCACACGGTTCCCTTTTAATCTGCGTTAAGCAGAACCAGTTTCTGTGATGAATAAGCGTTAAACTTTTTCAGTGCAAAAATAAGAATATTACAGAGAAATACAGTAATTATTCCGGACTATTGTAAATAATCTGGCTCATGACCCTTCCTTCCTTGATAGCCCAAAGTGTGACATATCTGTTCTCACCCGAACCGTTGATCATATAAAGATAAATATGGTCATTGTCAAGAGCAGTCACTCCCACATTATTGAAGTCCATCGTAGGCTGGAACATATTCTTAATAGCTTCCCTTACAAAAACAGAACCTCTTCCGGGCTGCTGCACTCGGATCGATTTGATCTCGGTCATCCCTTCAGGAAGTACATCTTTAATTCCCCATGGTTTTATCTTATCAATAGTAAGAATTTTTCCGTCTGCATCTTTTTCCTGCTTTCTATAGCCGGCGTTAGAAGGATAAACATCGATTACCACTTTGGTTCTTTGGGAGGTAGGAATTTTAGGATTACTGTTATCTGTAAAAATAAGTGATTTTCCATTCTTAGATTTAGAAGGAGTAAACTGAGGGAGCTGATCGATGAAAGCAATCCGTTCTTTATTCACCATGCCTTCCTTCACAAGATTTTCATACCTTACAAAAGGTTTTTCTTCATCCTGTTTTTCAGGATATTTTATCCAGATCCATTCCGTTTCTCCCGGAGCAGGTTTTACATAAACAAATACATCACCTTTTCGCATCCGGATCTTATCCACGATTTTTCTATAGTCATCCTTATGGACCCGTACGTTGGCGTAGCCTTCTTCAGCCTTTACCACACCGAAAGGAACTTTATTCTGCCCTTTTACAAATGCCAAGGAAAAAAGGCTGAAAGCGGATAAGTACAATGCTCTATTTATGGAAATCATGCTCTGAAATTTTTTGATCGCTCAAATATATAAATTAAATGCTTTTTTGATTGGTAAATTCTTATTGTATTTGCTTAAATTATTATATTCTCCGAATATGTATAAAATCTCCTGTAAGAGTTCGATGTTGATTTCTTCTAAAACAAATTATGATTTAGGGAGATATTTAAATTGCTGTAGTTCTTTAATATCCTTTATCTTCCTTAAATGCGTATCAGCGAGAAGATACATATCGTCAGCCATATTTAAAATGGTTATATAATTATGATCTGTAATGACAATTCCTTTGTATGGCGTCTGGCTTTTAATAATTATTTCTAATTCGTCAACGGATTTAGGTGAAACACCACTGAAAGGCTCGTCCAGTAAAATGAAATCTGAGTCAGAATAAGTGATGATAAGTGTTTCAACCATCTTTTTTTCACCACCCGATAGGTTTCTTACCGTTTCATCTAAAAAAGGAATTATCATCTTTAGACTGTACAGCTTTTCTTCATTTTCTTTGGTACAGAATAAGGAGATAAGCTCTCTGATCTTACATTCTTTTGGAAGAAACGAAGACCGCTGCGGTAAGTATGCTATTTTATTTTTTCTGTCAGAAATATTTTTAAGAATGGTATCATTAAACTTGATAAATTGAGTGTCCCCTTTTACGGTGCCAAAGATAATCTCTAATAAAGTAGATTTTCCGCCGCCAGACGGACCTAAGATTCCGGCAATTTTTCCGGTTTCACAGCTTAAATAGACATCCTGCAGGATTTTTCTCCCGCTGAAAGATTTGGTGATACTGTCAATGTGAAGCCTGTTCATAGGAGTCTGGTAATGATTTTAATAATTAAGCTGAATGATACAGTAAGAGCCCACAAAAGTACTTTTGAGAATCCAAAATTAGCATAAAAAAAATATTCCCCTCTGAGTCTTACATCATAAATAAAGAAATGGAGTAAAGGAAAGATCAGGAGAAAACATAATCCAAAATTTTCAATTGTAAATTGGCTTAAAAAAGAGATTAACAAAGAAAATAATACACTTGGAATAATTAGTTTTCTATAAAAAATCCAAAGGACAGTTAAGCTTTTATCCATAATCCAAATGTAACAAGAAAATTCTATCTATAAAAAATAGCGCTGAAATTTTCAGCGCTATTTTTATAAGTTTAAAGACTATAAAATTTACAATAAAGTAAATTTCCAATCAATATTTTTTAAATCATTAAATTCTCTCCAGTTCATCCGCATTAATCGTTGTCTTGAAAGTTCCATAATTGACGATCACTTTATTTTTGGAAATCTTTTCTATTGTTCCTACACTCGTACTTCCCGGAATACGGACACGCTGGCCTTCTTTCATCCAGACAGCACGGTCGGTTTTACGTTTTTCTTCCAGTTTTTCATTGGTTTCAGCAATCTTTTCGATTACATCATCCTTTTTAAGCTGCTGGGTGATCTTTCTTTTCACAACCTGCAAACGCTTGCTTTCGTCTTTATCGGCTCCAATTTTTCTGAACTTTTCCTGTTCAAGGATCTTCACAAAATCTTTAACAACATCCTTCCTCGATTTCCCTTTTACATAACTGTCGATGAACGTTTCAATTTTATTTCCGAACTGAAGCTTACGGTGCTCCTCCTCATACAGCTTTTGGAAATTGAAAAGTTTCTGTTGCAGCTGCTCATTCAGTTTCTGGAGATTGTCCCGTTTATCTTCCACCGATTCCTTTCTTTCCGCAAGATCGGTTTTCAGTTTTTCAACTTCAAATTTTTCCTGCTGAAGCTTGACAATCGTTTTATCAAGGTTCACTATATCATGTTCTACCTTCTTTTTTGCAGCATGAATTATAAATCTTGGAATTCTGTTTTTCTCCGCCACCTCAAAGGTGAACGAACTTCCTGCCTGTCCCACTTCCAGTTTATACATCGGTTCCAATGTCTCTTCATCGAAAAGCATCGCCGCATTTTCAGCGTGTGGAAGCTCTTCAATGACAAGTTTGATATTCGTATAGTGAGTCGTAATGATCGCAAAACTTTTCTTATCATAGAAATACTCCATGAAACTCTCTGCTAATGCGCCACCGAGCTCAGGATCAGATCCGGTCCCGAATTCATCAATAAGGAGAAGCGTGTTCGCATCAGCCTCACGGATAATTCCAGACATTTTCTTAAGCCTTGACGAATAAGTGGACAGATGATTCTCAATCGACTGATTATCTCCGATATCCGTCATTATCTTTTCAAAAAAGAACATTTCAGATCTTGGATGTACCGGCACCAAAATTCCGCTCTGGATCATCAACTGAAGTAATCCGACTGTTTTCAGTGTAATTGATTTTCCTCCTGCATTCGGTCCGGAAATACAGATAATTCTGTTTTGATCCGTCAATGACAAACTTTGGGAATGAATGGTCTTATTTTCAGCTTTATTTCTAAGCCATAGCAGCGGATGGAATGCATCTTTCAGCTTTAATGTTCTGTGACGGTTGATTTTCGGAAGAATTCCGTTTACCAGTTCAGCAAATTTTGCTTTTGCTCTCGTCAGATCAAGATCAAAAATATAAACTTGATACTTCCAAAGCTGAGGCTGGAATTCTGCCAGTTCAGCAGTCAGTTTTCTAAGAATCTTATCGATTTCCTTCTTCTCCTCTTCTTCGCTTTCACGCAGCTTGAAATAATGTTTTACCACACTGTCCGGCTGCATGTAGGTAATAGAACCCGTTTTTGAAATTCCCAAAACCCTTCCGGCAACTCTTTTCTTAAATCCTGATTTTACAGCTAAAACCCTTTGGTCTTCAATAATTGTTTCCCGGATATCATCCAGAAAGTCACTTTGTCCGTAATTGAAAAGCGCACGGTTGAAATTTTCCTGGATCGCTTTTTTAGCATGCTGAATCTCAGTTCTAAGTTCTTTTAAAACAGGAGAGGCATCACTTTTTACTTCTCCAAAACGGTTAAAGACCTTATCTACCTTATCAATAATTTCTTTTTTATATTCCAGCACAGAAACATCACCCGTTAAAACAGGGAAGTTATCCGGCATGCTTGAAAAAAACTTCTGAAGTTTTCCGATCTGTTCGGTTAAGGCTTTTATTTTGATGAAAGCATTGTTTTCCAAACGGTAATTCTCGATCAGCATTACCTTCAGTTCACTTTCAATATCTTCATATTCATTAAATGGAATTGCATTTGAACTTTCAAAACTCGAAAGATATTCCGAAGTTTTTTTCAATGAAAGTTCCGCCTCGTCAATTTCCATAGGACGAAGTTGAAGAATTTTTTCTCTCGTTTTCGGAGAATACGCAAATGGAGAAATCTCCGCGAGCAATTGCGGAAACTCTAATTCGTTTAAATCTTCTTTATTTATATACACACTGCAAATTTAGTGAGAAAATGTGATTATTATGTATATTTGAAATATTTACAAAACTAATGATCAAAACAGAACGGTTAATATTAAAAGAAATCAACGAAAGCCATGTTGAAGATATCCTGAAGATTAGAAGCAATGAAGTAATTAATCAGTTTGTGAAAAGGAACTCTCCGAAAAACAATTATGATGCTTTACAATTTATTTTAACCATTAAAGGAAATATTCAAAATAAGCAAACCGTTTATTTTGGAATTTCTCAAAAAGATCAGTCGAATCTTATCGGAACCATCTGTCTCTGGAATTTTTCTGAAGATAGAAAAACAGCAGAAGTTGGTTATGAATTACTGCCAGACTATCACAGAAAAGGAATCATGTCTGAAGCTTTGAAAAGCAGTTTTAAATTATGGATTTAAGGATTTGAATCTGCAGGAAATTGTAGCAATGACCAATAAGTTTAATGAAAACTCGAAAGGGCTTCTTTTAAAGCATGATTTTGTTTTAGAAGAGGGGAGAGAAGATGAAGGTTTTCCTGATAATTTGGTTTTTAGTTTGAAAAAATAGAGTACTGGTCTTATACTCACTGTCAATAGAAACTTGACATTGCAGATATTTAATTTTATATTTGAATTTTATCAAAATATTCCATGAAAAAAGTTTTAATAGGTATCATCGGTCTGGCCGTTGCATTTTTTATTATTCTTCAAATCTTCACCTGGTATAATGCAAACCATATTCTGAGCAACCAGACTGTTTTGAAAATTTATATGGATGTAAAAGCTGAAGATATGGATGAATATTTTGGTTTGGAAAAAGGAACTTATGATAAAAACAATCACATGATTGTGTGTAACCTTCCCGTGCAGCCGGCCCCATTTAAGCAATATCAGCAGGTAATTGATTTTGACCTTAACAGTATAAAATGTGATGAAAAGTACACGAAGGGAGATTATATAAAATACGATGAAACCGAACTGAATGATGATCAGAATGCTACACTTTTGATCATCAATAAAAGTTATTCCCAGCCGGTAGGTCCGATAGATAGCCAGCTGCAGGGAGAAAGTAAAAATATTGTTGCGTCAAGACAAGTACATCTTGATTACCAGATGGCAACCATCAATCATATTGTTTTGGCCAAAGATAAAGTGTACGAATATTGTAATAAATAAATTTAAAAAATGACCTGGACAGAAGTTTTAGCCCCAATAAAAAACACCCCCTATTTTACCACCCTTTGGGAAAAAGTAAAGCAGGAATATGCAACCACTAAAGTATTTCCACCTAAAAGTCAAATATTCAGAGCATTGGAAATTACTCCTTTTGAAGAGGTTAAAGTGGTGATTCTCGGACAGGACCCTTACCATAACGACTATCAGGCAAATGGATTGTGCTTTTCTGTTTCTGAAAAGGTGACAGCACCACCTTCGCTTAAAAATATTTTCACAGAACTAAAAGATGATATTGGTGTTGAAAGAACTTCTAAAGAACTCGACGACTGGGGCAAACAGGGCGTTTTATTACTGAATGCCACTTTAACCGTTCGTGCACATTCTCCAAATTCCCACAAAGATTTGGGCTGGGAAAAGTTTACAGATTTTATTATCAAAGAAATTTCGGATAAAAAAGAAAATGTAGTTTTTGTACTTTGGGGAGCTTTTGCACAGAAAAAAGCCGAACTCATTGATCCGGCCAAGCATTTTATCTTAAAATCGGCGCACCCTTCGCCGTTTTCTGTGTACAGAGGGTTTTATGGGAGTAAGCCTTTTTCCAAGATCAATGAATATCTGGTTTCAAAAGGAAAAAAGCCTATTTCCTGGTAGGTTCCGGAGAATCTCCAACTTTATGGATCTTAATACCGATCTTATATTTCCCTTCCAGAGCTTTTGCTCCGCCATCAGATTTAGGAAAAGGACTCACTTCTTCCAGCGAAATGGTATATCCGTTGAATAATTCTAAAGATTGATGGTAATTTCGTCCGGCATTTTCCATAGTGGCAAGTTCTAAAACCATTGGTCTGGTCGTAGTTCCCATTACTTCAATCTGTGCAATGGCAACACCTGCCCAGATGCAGTTTACGCCTTCAGGACAGCGGCTGTCTTCAGAAATACCTTTGAAGGTTACATTCATATCATATTCTTTCAGGAATTTATTTTCGCCCTGATTGAAATAAATGATACCTCCCTCTTGTTTTGGATTTTTAGTTTGTGTCATGTGAGAGTTCGCTACAGAAGTTGATTCCGAAGCTTTTGTCTTCTTTTGGGCATTACATCCCGCTAAGGTCAGTAATCCCAGGCTTAATAGGATGGTTTTATGGAACATATTTTTCTTTTTTTAAATAATATTAAGCATATCTAAAACTACTACCAAAAACATTGCCACACCTACCACAAGACTGAAACCTGTTCCGTAAATGAAGCCGATAAACGCCCCTTTGGTAGATTGCAAAGCTTTATTCATATCCTTACTGTCATGAAGAAGCTCACCAATAAATACACCTGCAAACATCCCAATAAGAAATCCTAAAGGAATAGGAATAAATATCCCAACAATAGTTCCAATGACAGATCCGATGCTTCCCCAGCGGGTTCCACCGTATTTTTGGTTGGTTTTTGCCGGAATCACATAACTCAAAACCACAGAAATAACCGTAAGGATCCCGAAAGCCCAGATATAAATCATCGGCAGATCGGTATCTGTCCCGAATTTATAGATCAGAAGTCCGCAGATACTTAGTAAAAGTCCCGGAAGCACAGGCAGAAAGGTTCCAAGCATTCCAAGAAACAATAAAATAAGGCAGAGAATATTTATTAAGGCTGTATCCATTCTTTAAAAATTATTAATGCAAGATAAGAAAAAGAAGATTTACAGAAGTGTTTAAATATTTGGGCTGAAAATTGATGGTGAATAGTGATACATCATCATTCTTAATTTTATAAATTTGCTGTAATGAAAGACGAGATACAGGACACTAAAAACTTTTTACAGGAAATAAGTGAACAGCTTTATATCTATATTAGCGAGGTAACGCCCGGTGGTATGGGTTGGGTGGTTCATATTATTATCAAACTGGCACTGCTGTGTGCCGTATTCCTGGTGTTGGATTTTGTTTTCAAATTTGCTATCAATTTTATTTTCAGGTTCTTTAAGAATGATGAAAAATATCCAATCATACGATCAATTTATCAGTCTAAAATCAGCAATTCTGTTGCTCATTTTGCCGCACTTATCGTAGTAGGGGCTGTTCATCCTTCCATATTTCCTGCAACGGCACTGCCAAAAACGAATATATTTATCAACAGATCTATCAATTTGGGGCTTGTGCTTATTCTTGCCGGTATGTTGTATAGGTCATTGACGGGTTTCAGGTATTATTTCACCATAAAACAGGACTTCTACAAGATCATGGCTTTGAATGCCATTTCAGAAACGGTAAAGATTTTGGGGATTTTTGTCTTTTCTGTAGTGGGACTCTGTGTCATATTCGGGATAAAAGGCACAACGATTGTCGGGAGTTTAGGAGCGATTACCGCTGTGCTGGTGCTTGTTTTCAGAGATACTATTTTAGGTTTTGTCACTGGGATACATGTTGCCACTTCTAAAAATCTGAAAGTAGGAGACTGGGTAAGCATTCCGAAATACAGTATTGAAGGAAATATTACCGATATAAGCCTGCTTACCACCAAGATCACCAATTTTGATAAAACTGTTTCCACAATTCCTACCTATGACCTTCTTACGACAGAGATCAAAAATCTTCAGATCATGTCCGAATCCAATACAAGAAGGATTAAAAAATCCATTTATTTTAATATCAATTCCTTTAAATTCCTGAATGAAGAGGATATTGAACGTTTAAAAGAAATCAACCTGATTTCAGATTATCTGGCTCATAAAACATTAGAAATAAAAGAAGAAAAATTAAGTCTGCAGCATAATGATAAAACGATCAATGGAAGGCAGCTTACCAATATCGGGGTTTTCAGATATTATGCGCAGAAATATATAGAAAATGATCCTGATGTGGAAAAAAACGGAACCAGAATGGTGCGTCAGCTGGATATTACCCCTCAGGGACTTCCTCTTGAGATCTATTGTTTTGCAAATGATTCCAAATGGGAGCATTTTGAACAGATCCAGGCCGATATATTTGACCACTTACTGGTTGCTTCAAAGGAATTTGATCTTCAGGTAATGCAGATAAGTGTTAAAGTTTAAAATACAGAAATTAGAACTGGATAGTAGAAATTAGACCGATTGAGTGTTTAATTTTATCTTGATTTCTTTATAAATAATAATTAAAATCTAATTAAATAAGAGAGTAGAAGTAGACTCAAAAACTAATTTATAATCTCTCACCTCTAGAAAATGACAAAACTAAGCGTAAACATCAATAAAATTGCGACCATAAGAAATGCAAGAGGAGGCGAAACGCCAAGCGTAACTGAAGCAGCAGTGAAGATCCAGGAATTTGGAGGACAGGGCATCACCATTCATCCGAGACCCGATGAAAGACACATTACCAGAAAAGATGTCTATGATCTGAAACCTTTGGTGACTACTGAATTCAACATTGAAGGAAATCCTCACCGCTCTTTTATTGATATGGTGCTTGAAGTAAAACCGGAGCAGGTAACGCTGGTTCCCGATGCAGATGATGCCATTACTTCCAATGCCGGATGGGATACCAAAAAGCATTTCGATTTCCTGACAGAAATTATTGCAGAATTTAAAAATGCAGGAATTCGCACTTCTGTTTTTCTTGATCCCTTGCCTGAATTGGTTGAATATGCTGCAAAAACAGGGGCCGACAGAATTGAACTGTATACTGAAGCTTACGCTAAAAATTATCTTACCAATAAAGAACAGGCTATAAAACCATATTACGATACAGCAGTTGCCGCTACTGAATTTGGATTAGGAATCAATGCAGGCCATGACCTGAGCCTGGAAAATTTAAAATATTTTGCAGATCATATTCCAAATCTTCTTGAAGTTTCCATAGGGCATGCTTTAATTTCTGAAGCACTTTATATGGGACTTGAAAATACAGTGCAGGCTTATCTGAAACGACTGGCTGTTTGGGGATAAAAAATAGAAAAAACTTGAAGATGGATAAGATGCAAGTTATCCGTATGTAGATTACTTTCAACCACCATCTGCTAATTTCTAACTTTTAACCTCTAATTTCTAAATTTAAAACAATGGAAATCTTAAATTCAAAAATATTCGGCGAAAATCTTACAGTTACGCCACTTCTTGTCTTCCACGGACTGTTTGGAATGCTTGATAACTGGGGAAGTTTCGGAAAAGACCTGGGAGAATATCTTCCCGTACATTTAATTGATCTGAGAAATCATGGAAGAAGTTTTCATTCAGAAAGTATGTCTCATGATGATCTGGCGGATGATATTGCCCGTTATATGGATCATTACGGAATTCAGAAAGCTCATGTTTTAGGACATTCTTTAGGTGGAAAAGCGGTCATGCAGTTTGCTTTAAAATATCCTGAAAAAGTAGAAAAGCTCATTGTGGTTGATATTTCGCCCAAAGCTTATCCTCCGCATCACCAGGGAATTATCAAGGCTCTTGAAACAGTAGATTTTGATGCGGTACATTCACGAGGTGAGGTTGAAACTGTTTTGAGTCAATATATTCCGGAAAAGTCTACCATTCAGTTTTTAGCAAAAAATCTGTACTGGGATGATAATAAAAAGCTGAATTGGAGGTTTAATCTTAAAACTTTATCTGAAAAATATAACGAGTTTGTTTCCAATGCAGTGAAATTTGGTGTTTTTGAAGGGGATTCCTTATTTATAGCTGGCCAGAAATCAAATTATATCCTTCCTCAGGATGAATACGGTATCAAACAGCAGTTTCCCAAAGCTAAAATTGTAACGGTGAAAAATGCAGGACATTGGGTTCAGGCTGAAAATCCTGTGGATTTCGCGGTTGTTGTTAAGGAATTTTTAGGTTTGGACTAATTTAATTCTTTCATTTTAATGATTTAGTTGAAATTTTATATAAAAAATAAAATTATATTTCCCTACATGTTGAAATTTTTTGTACTTTAGTTTTTCATAAAAAACTAAAAATATTTTAACTTATGGAAAAGAAAAACTCAAAAAAACCGTTTTTTGCTTCGTTTTTGGAAAAACAAATTCAGGATCCGGAGGCTATTCAGGGGGGAGGGATTACTACCCCTACTACTGATATTCTTACAATACCAGAAAGAGACACTGTAACTACATCTCCGTTTCTTGACAACGCAACATCTGTTCTGAAAGATCAGGCTGTAACGATGAAATATCCGTCTGACAGTGATGAATCGGGGGAATTAGAAATCTGATAAAACTAATAACTCAATTATGAAAGACGAAAATTCAAAAAAGAAGCCTTTTTTTGCTTCATTTCTAGAGAAGCAGATCAAAGATCCTGAAACTATTCAGGGAGGTGCGGGAATTATTACAAATACTGATAATGATATCATCACTGCTCCTTCAGTTGATAATGTGACTGCGCAGGTTTTTGATCACGTTACAATGCCAAGTAAGGATCTCATGGTTACCATGAAATATCCTTCTGACGGTGATGATGATGTTGTTTAGATTCCCGTAAATAGGAAAGTACAATCATATTTTTAACCAAACTAAATTATTATGAAAGACAAAAATTCACAAAAGAAGCCTTTTTTTGCATCATTCTTAGAAAAGCAGCTTAAAGATCCTGAAACTGTAAAAGGTGGAGGGGATATCACAATTCCTGAAAGAGATGCGATCACAAAACCAGCGATTGACAATGTAACTTCTCCTCAGGATGATCTAATGCATACCATGAAGTATCCATCTGATGGGGATGACGATTCACCAACAGTTCCATTAGACTAAGAAATTAATCATTAATCGTATTAATACAATCACTTCAAAGGAAACTTACCATTAAGTTTCCTTTTTCAATAAAAACCGGCAAATGATTCTCTGCATTACTCATTCACAGGATTTTTACAATATTGATATTTTTTTCGAATATCTTACTTCTAAAAATATTCCTTTTTTCAGATTGAATTCAGACCGTATGAATCATCTTCAGAAAATCAGTGTGAATGAAAACTCTTTTGAGCTGACTGATGAAGCAGGAAACAGCATTCATTCCAGAGATATTAAAGCAGTCTGGCACAGAAAAGCCTGGGCAATAAGCACTCCTGAAGAACTGGATGAAGATTATAAGAAAATATTCCTGAGCGGATATGCAAGTCTCCGCTATAACCTGATCACTGTTTTAGAAAATGTTCCCTGGATCAATCCTTATGAAAATGAAAGAAAGATTGACGGAAATAAAATGCTTCAGCTGAAAATAGCAAAAGCTCATCATTTAACTATTCCCAAAACGATATTTTCAAACGACGAAGAACAGATCACAGCCTTTTTCCACAAACATTGCAACGGAAAAGCTGTGGCTAAACTTCACAGCCTCACTGCAAAAACCATGAGTGGTGAAAACCTTATTTCCACGATGGTCATTGAAGAAGATACCCTTGAGAATATTTCAGATATCACTTATTGTCCGATGATTTTCCAGCCTTATGTTGAAAAAGCATATGAACTGAGAATTGTCTATATAGCAGGGGATTTTTTTACAGGAAAGATCAACAACAGTGACCATGTAGACTGGAGATCAGCTCAGGGAGATTATTTTTGGTCAGCCTATGAGCTGCCACCAGATGTAAAAACAGGTCTTGCTTCCATGATGGAAGAAATGGGACTCTACATCGGTGCCATTGACATGATCAGAGGAAAAGACGGAAAATATTATTTCCTTGAAGTAAATCCTCAGGGAGAATGGGGAATGCTTCAGAAAGAACTGGGTTTTCCCATCGCAGAAAGAATTGCCGATAACCTTATAAAAAGAATCAATATCCATGAATAAAATATTAATCATTACACATACTCAAGATAATTTTTCAATTGAAAAAGTAACAGAATATATAGAAAAGAACGGCTGTGAGGTCATTCGTTTTGATGTAGACCTGTATCCTATACAAAACAAACTCTCTACTATTTTCCAGGATGGAGAGTGGATAAGTATCCTTGAAACCAAAGACGCTCAGTATCGTCTTGATGATATTGCTGCCGTTTGGTACAGAAGAGCTTATAATATAGGAAACGGAGTGAAGGAAGAAATGGATAAGAAATTCTATGGTGCTGCAATGGGAGAGATCCGCAATACACTTTTCGGGTTTATAGAATCTGTAGATGCTTATGCACTGGGGAAACCTGGGATTTACAGAAGACTGGACAGTAAAGAAGAACAGTTAAAAGTTGCTGTTAAGTTAGGCCTTAAAATTCCCGAAACCTGTCTCACCAACAACCCTGAAGAAGCCAGAAAATTCATTCTTAAGCACAAGGATGTTATCGCTAAAATGCAGACTGGTTTTGCCATTTACGAAGACGGTGTGGAAAGCGTAGTTTTTACCAATGTAGTTAATGAAGACAAGCTTGAAGAGCTGGATACATTAGTATACTGCCCGATGCAGTTTCAGAAAAAAATTGAAAAGAAAAAAGAGCTCCGTGTTACCATTGTAGGACAGGATGTATATGCTTTTGAAATAGATTCCCAACAATCAGAAGATGCCAAAGTGGATTGGAGAAAGGACGGAGTAAATCTTTTAACCAAATGGGTGAGAACAGAACTTCCGGCAGATGTAGAAGCAAAACTCCTTGAACTTTTAGACGTTTATAATGTGGATTATGGTGCTATAGACATCATTGTTTCCCCTGAAGACGAGTATTATTTCATTGAGATTAATGCGGCAGGTGAATTTTTCTGGCTGGATAATCTGACTGAAGAAAACCTTATTTCCAAAAGTATTGCAGATGTTCTTTGCGATAAAGCTCCGAGGAGAAATAATATGGTAATGGCTTGAAAATAAAATTATTATTTTTAGTCAAAAGTCACAGAAATTTTAAATTTCTGTGACTTTTTTTAATTAAGGTTGTATATGGAACCACCCCGTCAAAAATTCTTTGAATTTTCGCCACCCCCTCCAAAGGAGGGGAATGTCTGATCCGACAATTTTTTTGTCATTACGAAAACCCATGATTTTCAATGAACTTAATTGGTCTTCTTCTTTTAGCGTATTTAAGCTCAAAACAACTAAAGTGTAAAACTTTTGCTCCTTTTGTGGTTAGGAATATTCACATGGTATTTCAGAATACAAAGAAAGCCCAGCAAAATGATAATATTGGTTAAATTAAGTGGAATTCTGCTTTAAAAATTGCAAATTTGCACAAGCAGTTTTTCATAAGATCTTGAAGAATTGCCGGATAGAAAATATTGTTATATTTTAGTCAGCAATCAAGTAAATAATTAATGATTTTTGTAACGGGTGCAACAGGAATTCTGGGAAGAGTAGTTGTGTTGGAACTTCTTAAAAAAGGGAAAAACGTGCGTGCTTCCAAAAGACCAGGTAGCAATTTAAACGATGTAAGACATTCTTACAGCTTCTATACAGAGAATCCTGATGATTTTTTTAATAGGATCGAATGGGTAGATGTAGATTTTGATGATATAGTGTCTCTGCAGGATGCATTAATAGGAGTAGATGAAGTCTATCACTGTGCTGCCAAAGTAAGCTTCCATCCTCATGATGAAAAAGAAATGTACCATACTAATGTAAAAGGTACAGAAAATCTGCTGTTTGCATGCGAAGGCTCAGAGGTGAAAAAATTCCTTCACGTGAGTACCATTGCTGTACTGGATATTTTTAATGAGAAGGGAGAGCTAGACGAAAGTTCTGAATTTAATCCTAAAGAAGAACACTCCGCCTACGCCATTTCTAAGCACCTTGCTGAAATGGAGGTCTGGAGGGCTTCTGCCGAAGGTTTGAATACCATTATTGTAAATCCGGGAATGATTATCGGAAGCGGAAACTGGGGACAGAGCAGCGGTGATATTTTCCCGACTTTTGAAAAAAATAGCTTCACCTTTTCCGGCGGAACCAGTTACATAGACGTAAAAGATGCTGCTGAAATATCCATTCAGCTGATGGATAAAAATGTTTTTGGGGAACGTTTCATTCTGATTTCTGAAAACAAAAAATACGAAGATCTTGGAAAACAGATCAGGTCGAAATTAGGTCTTAAAAAGGCAAAGATCCTTACAAAATCTCAGTTAAATTTAGGAAGGCTGTCCAATATCCTCTTCGGATGGCTGATTCCGAAGCTGAGAATCATTACAAAGTCTAATATTGAATCTATATCCTCACTCAATATCATTTCCAACCAAAAAATAAAAAAAGAGATTGATTATCAGTTTATTCCCGTGACAGAAAGCATCGATTTTCATCTTAACAATTATATTAACGACAAAAAGCTGAATTCATGAATCTTGCCGCAGCAATTATCCTTAAAAATGTAGAAAAACATCCTGTAAAATCAGCAATTGGCTTTAAAAAGAAAGGAGAATCCTGGAAAGAGCTGAGCTGGAAAAAATTCGGCGAGATCGTTTTTAAAACGGCCAATGCACTCAAAAATGCAGGAATTCAGGAAAATGATAAAGTAGCCATCTATTCAGACAACTCATCAGAATGGATGATCTTTGATCTCGCTTCCATGGCGATTGGTGCGATCACTGTTCCTATTTACTCTACAAACAATGCAGAACAGGCAGAATATATTCTCAATGATTCTTCGGCAAAAGCCGTTCTTGTTGGAAGCCAAGAGCAGTATGATGCCTGTCTGGAATTTTTACATAAAGAAGGCAATCAGCTGGAAACCATTATTGTTTCTAAAAAATCCGTTTGGATCAAAAAAGAATTCAACAGTTTCTATCTTGAAGATTTCATTTCAAAATCCTCTCCTAAGCTGGAAATCTGTAAAAAAGAGGACGATGATACTGCCACATTGATCTACACATCCGGAACTACCGGCACTCCGAAGGGTGTTATGCTTACCCACGGAAATTTTATCAAAGCTTTTGATTCCCACTTTGAGTTTTTTAAATTCAAAAATTTTGAAGAAGAACTTTCACTGGCATTTCTGCCTTTGACTCACGTTTTCGAAAGAAGCTGGAGCTTACTTTGCCTTTACGGCGGAGCAAGAGTCTATTTCCTGGAAGATCCGAAAAATATTGCCACAGCTTTAGAAGAAGTAAAACCTACTATGATGTGTGCCGTACCGAGATTTTTCCAGAAGGTATATGCAGGAGTTTTAGAAAAAGCTGAAGAAGGTTCATCCATTAAGAAAAAAATATTCGACTGGGCGCTGGCAACAGGATGGCAGACTTCTGAATTGAGAAGGAACGAACAGTCCATTCCTTTTGGATTAAAGCTAAAAGAATCTCTTGCAGAACGGCTTGTTTTCAGTAAAATTAAAGAAAAAATGGGCGGTAGGCTATGGTTTCTACCTTGCGGTGGAGCCTCTCTGTCGCCGGAAGTCACAAAATTCTTCGATTCTGTAGGGATTCATGTGACTGTAGGTTACGGGCTGACAGAAACTACTGCTACACTCACACTTTTCCCATTGACCCATTTTGAGCATGGAACCAGTGGAAAACCTTTGCCAGGCTTAGAAATTCGTATTGGTGAGAGCGATGAGATCCAGGCCAGAGGAAACGGTATCATGAAAGGCTATTACAATAAGCCGGAAGAGACCCAGAAAGTTTTCACTCAAGATGGATGGTTCAAAACAGGTGATGCCGGAAAATTTGATGATAAAGGAAACCTGATCATCACCGACAGAATCAAAGATTTGATGAAAACCTCCAACGGAAAATATGTGGCGCCACAGCAGATTGAAAACCTGCTTACCAACAATAATTTTATCCAGCAGATCATGCTGGTAGCAGAAGGAAGACAGTTTGTTTCGGCACTTATTGTTCCGAATTTTGAATTTTTTGCAGGATTTTATCAAGAAAAATAATATCCCTTTTACCAATTGGGAGAAAGCTGTGAAAGACGAAAAAATCGTTACTTTATATAAAGAGAAAATTAAAGAATTACAGAGTCATCTGCCAGACTATGAGAAAGTGAAAAAATTCACCCTCATGCCTGCTGAATTTGATATCAATACCGGGGAAATCACGCCAACATTGAAGGTCAAAAGAAACGTAGTTCTAAAAAAGTATGCGGATATTATTGAAAAAATGTATTAAAAAATAAAGCTTTATAAACCAAAAGGTACAAAAGTTTTATCATTTTATATCAGACTATGACAACACAAGAATTTAAAGGAAAACAAAATTTTACTACTCATACACAGGTCGTTTCAGAAAGCTGTCCATCCAATATTGCCTTGATTAAATACTGGGGGAAATATGATCATCAGATTCCGGCAAATCCCAGCATTAGCTATACTTTGAACCACTGCAGAACCAATACTTCTATGGAGTTTCTTGCGGACGAGTCTTTCTCAGTACAGACGTTTCTTGCAGGAAGTGAAGAAGTGAAATTTGCAGAAAAAATAGAAAAATATTTCAGAAATATAGAACAGTATCTTCCATGGATATTGAGGGGGAAATATATTATCAGAACAGAGAATACTTTTCCGCACAGTTCCGGTATTGCCAGTTCTGCTTCAGGCTTCGGCGCAATAGCGAAATGCCTGATGAAGCTGGATGAGGCTTTTTCTGAAAAAACGTCTGAAGAAGAATCTTTAAGAAAGGCTTCTTTTTTAGCTAGATTAGGAAGTGGTAGCGCCTGCAGAAGCTTGTACAACGGACTGGTCGTTTGGGGAACATCAGATGAGGTGGAAGGAAGTTCAGATTTATTTGCTGTAAAATATCCGGATGCTGAGATTCACGATATATTCAAAAATTTCAACGACTGGGTTTTATTGATCCATGAAGGTCAGAAGAGTGTTTCTTCAACAGTAGGACATGGTTTAATGAATACGAATCCCTACGCTGAAAGAAGATTCCAGGAAGCAAGAGAGAACTTTGTTCCGATGAAAGACATCTTAAAGAGTGGTGATATGGAACGCTTCATCAAACTGGTGGAGCATGAAGCTCTTACGCTGCATGCCATGATGATGATGAGCGATCCGGCCTTTATTCTGATGAAAACCGGGACAATGGAGGTGATTAACAAGACCTGGGATTTCAGAAGAGAAACCGGTCTGCCGCTATTCTTCACATTGGATGCCGGGGCTAACGTACACCTGCTTTTTCCGAACGACGGCTCAGAAGAAAAGATTAAAATATTTATTGAAACTGAATTGCTGCAGCATACCCAGAATAACGGAGTAGTAAAAGATGTAATGAAATTTTAAGCAAATATAATACCTGTGAAATCTGTGGGATTTTGCTCTCGCAGATTCACAGAGTAAGCTATAATCTTGTTTGAAATCAAATCAATTACAAATCTAATGAAATAGGGGTGTTCAGGAAGTCATTGAAAGGCTTCATGATTTTAAAGATTTTCGTCATATTTTTTATAGCATTTTTATCTAAAACTTCTTCATCTTTTAAATGGTAAATCACAATAAAGTTTTTTAATTTTAAATATTCTCCCATTGGATCTTCCTTTTCAAATCCTTGAGGAATTTTTTTCAGTCTGTCATCCTGGTCAAGTTCGGGGAAATGTTTTTTAAAGTCTTTCTGGTTGATAATCTTTAGGAAATCTTCACCATACAACGAAATTTCCTTTCTTACCTTTTTCAGTACAGAAGATTCCGGCATGTAAATACCTCCTGCCAGGAAAGATTTTTCAGGTTCCAAATGAAGATAGTATCCTCCTTTCTGGCTGCCTTTTCCCATTCCTAAAGACGCCCCGAAATTCGTTTTGTAAGGTATTTTATCTTTCGAAAATCTTGTGTCACGGTAAATTCTGAACAATGCTTTTTTACCATCAATTTTTCCCAGCTCTTCATCAAACTCTGCCATTTCTTTAATCAGTTCGTCCAGAAAAGCAATGACATTTTCCTGCGATTCTGTATAAAGGCTTTTATTTTCTGTAAACCATTCGCGGTTATTGTTTTTGGTTAATTTTTTTAAGAAATCAAATGTTTTTAAAGAAATCGTGGCCGACATATTTTTATTTTATGGGTTATGGGTCGTTGATTGGTTGTGAGTTGTTGGCTAAGTTTGGAGTGTTTAATAACAATAATCGACGATATATTTTATTTTCCTAAACCTATCAACAAATCAGACGATAATCACTCAAAGTTACATAAAACTATTCAGATCTGAAAAAGCGTAATTAGTTAAAGTTTTCCAGTGTTCATCTTGAAGGATAGAGGGTTATCTGTGCCAATATTTTAAAAATGATAATCAGAATATTAAAAAAGAAAAATATATGTTTAGTAGTCCTTTTTTTTAAATTTATAAATATTAAAGAAAAAATCAATTCATTTTAATAAAAAAAAACAATATTTAGTATGTTTTTAACAGAAGGTATGTTTTTTTGGCTTTAATTTTTTAAAATGTAAAAAAATATTAAAGGATTCTGAATTAAAGTTTACATATTTCAAACTTTATTCAAAAACAAGTCAAATATTTGTTGTATCTTTGCAAAAATTTTAAAATATTTAATGAATTTATTTACGGAGACCAATTTAAGTCCTGACATCCTTAAGGCTATTGGCGAACTGGGTTACGAAAGCCCGACAGAAATCCAAAAACAGACTATCCCTTTCATTCTTTCAGATATTCGCGATTTGATCGCACTTGCGCAGACAGGGACAGGCAAAACAGCAGCGTTTTCGCTTCCGATTTTGGATATGATTGACGAAACGAGTCGCAAAATCCAATTTTTGGTGCTTTGTCCGACACGGGAATTATGTCTTCAGATTTCTAAAGACATAAAAAATTACTCCAAGTACATGAAAGACATCAAAACCACAGCGGTTTACGGTGGAAGCAGTATTATGGATCAGATTCGTTCTTTAAAGGACAAGCCGCAGATTATTGTGGGTACTCCTGGAAGAGTAATTGACCTTATCAACAGAAAAGCACTTGACTTTTCGGCTATTCATTGGTTAGTTTTAGATGAAGCTGATGAAATGCTTTCTATGGGTTTCAAAGATGAGTTGGAAACAATTTTAAGAGAAACACCGGATACAAAGCAGACTTTCTTATTCTCGGCAACGATGAATAAAGAAGTGGAGAGAATTTCTAAAAATTATCTTACCAATCCACACCGTATTTCTGTAGGTTCTATTAACGAGGTTAAAAAGAACATTAAGCATGAATACTATGTGGTAGGATACCGCCAGAAAAAAGAAGCTCTTAAGCGATTGATTGACGCCAACCCGAACCAGTATTCTATTCTTTTCTGTAGAACAAGAATGGAGACTCAGGAGGTTGCTGATTTCTTAATGCAGAATGGCTATGCAGCTGATGCACTTCACGGGGATCTTTCCCAGGCGCAAAGAGATACGGTAATGAAGAAATTCAGACTGAAAAACATTGATATCCTTGTAGCGACTGACGTTGCCGCAAGAGGTTTGGATGTAAACTCTTTAACGCACGTTATCCATTATTCATTACCTGATGATCCGGAAGTATTCGTTCACAGAAGTGGAAGAACTGGTAGAGCAGGAAAAGATGGTATTTCAATGGCTTTAATCAAGCCTGAAGAAAGCAGAAAGCTAAAACAGATTAAATCTACAACGAAAATTGATATCGTTGAGAAATTTATACCAACAGGAGAAGAAATTATCAAAGCTCAGGTTGGAGGTGTTTTTGAAAAACTATTTACGGAACATTCGGAAGATATTTTTGAATTTAATGACAGCCTGATTCCGGATCTGAGTGCATTTACAAAAGAAGAATTGGTGCACAAGCTATTACAGTTCCAGTTAAAAGACCTTGCCCTTTATTACAAAGATAAGCATGATCTTACTGAGCAGAAACTGAGCAGCAGAGATGATGATTTTTCAAGAAGAGACAGAGGACGCGACAGAGACAGAGATAGAGGAAGAGATCGTGACCGTGGAGACCGTGACGTAAGAGGCAGCAGAGATGGTGGAAGAGAACGTGGCGGAAAACCTAGAAGAAAGAATGAAAACATGGTAAGATTCTTCTTCAACTTAGGGAAAAAAGATCAGTTGAAAAAACTTGATGTTTTAGATATTATCAATAAAGCTACTTCACCAGCAGGGGGAAGCAAAAAAAGAGCAGAAATTGGAGATATTGAAATTTTAGAGAAATTCTCTTTCTTTGAAATTGAAAAATCATTCAAAGGAGAGCTTTTGAATAATATTTCATCAATGAAATTCAAAGGAAAAGATATGAGAGCTGAAGAAGCAAATTAATACTCATTCTAGACTATATAAACCGGCTTTGAGCCGGTTTTTTTATTTGATTATCAGGCGTTAATCGAATGTTAACAAAACTTAATGTTATATAGTTTCAGGGCAACTCCTTTTTTAGGAAATTTGCACTCAAATTATAAATACATAAAAATGGGAATTGGTAATATTTTCCACGCTTTTCAACCGAAGGATAAAATTTTCTTTGTACTTTTTGAAAAAGTAACTGAAAACTTAGTTGCAATGTCTGAAGACTTTAACAACGGTATCAAGGATTTCGATCTTAACGATGATACAATGTTAAAAAGAATGAGTGACTATGAGCACAAAAATGATGAACTGACGCATGAGATCTTCATTGAATTAGGAAAAAACTTCATTACACCGTTCGACCGTGAAGATATCCACACACTGGCTACTGGCCTGGACGATATCGCAGATTATATCTACGCTTCCACAAAATACATTTTCTTATACAAATCGCCTGAAATGAAGGCTTATTCTGATTTCTCACTTCTGATCCACAAAGCATGTCTTGAGATCCAAAATGCGATGAAAAATCTTAAAGGCTTCAAGAATATGGATCAGGTGAAAGAAGCTTGTATTAAAGTAAACTCTATTGAAAACATTGCAGATGACCTGCTTTCCAATTCAATGGTAGATCTTTTTGAAACCAATGATGCTATTAATATCATCAAAGTTTCATCTGTACTTAATTATCTTGAAATAGTAACTGACAAAGCAGAAGATGTTGCCAACACGATTGAGAACATCATGATTAAATACGCTTAAACAATTATAACTAACAAAAATGGAATTTCCGATTTTACTTACGGTTATTATTGCTTTGGCTTTAATTTTCGATTATATTAATGGTTTTCATGATGCGGCCAACTCTATTGCGACGATTGTTTCTACAAAAGTTTTAACACCTTTCCAGGCCGTACTTTGGGCTGCTCTCTGGAATTTTGCTGCGTTCTTTTTAGCCGCCTATGTGATAGGTGAATTCAGGATAGGAAATACTATTGCTAAAACAGTTAATGAAAATTTTATTACCCTTGAGGTTATATTTTCAGGACTTCTGGCAGCAATTGCCTGGAACCTTTTAACTTGGTGGTTTGGTATTCCGTCTTCATCTTCTCATACCCTGATTGGAGGGTTTTTAGGAGCTGCTCTGATGCATGCTTTTATGCTGGATTACCATGATGTAGTGGCAGCACAGCCGGATTTGGGATTATTTGACACATTAAAACAGGCTTTTCTTCAACTCACGACTCAAAGTGTAGTGAAATTTGATAAAGTAATTCCTATTTTCCTGTTCATTTTTATGGCCCCGATCATAGGAATGGTTATATCTATCATTATTACATTAATAATTGTTCACATCTATAAAAGATCAAACCCGTACAAAGCAGACAAATCTTTTAAAAGATTACAGCTTGTATCTTCAGCACTTTTCAGTGTAGGACACGGTCTGAATGATGCTCAGAAAGTAATGGGGATTATTGGTGCGGCCCTGATCTATTATCATGTGGAAATGCTGCATGATCCTGTGTACCTAAATATACCTTCAGCAGGCCGTTTTGACTACTTCGCACAGCATTATCTTTGGGTTCCTCTAGTATCATTCCTTGCAATTGGTTTAGGAACTATGAGTGGTGGTTGGAAGATCATCAAAACCATGGGGACAAAGATTACAAAAGTAACTCCGTTAGAAGGAGTAAGTGCTGAAACAGCAGGAGCGATCACGCTTTTCATTACAGACCAGCTTAGTATTCCTGTATCTACAACCCATACGATTACAGGTTCTATCATTGGGGTAGGATTAACGAAAAGAATTTCCGCCGTGAGATGGGGAATTACTGTAAGTCTTCTTTGGGCTTGGGTATTAACGATTCCTATTTCAGCAATTGTTGCGGCTATTACTTATCTGGCAGTAACATTTCTAACTTAAGATAAAACTTAAAATTATAATATAAACTTTGTCCTTCCGGGCAAAGTTTTTTGTTTTATAAAGCCTCGAAAAATTGTATTTTTGTTCAAATTATAAGATTTTATGGAATTTTTAGACAGATACCAGCAGATCGTTGCTGACGCCATCAATAAGTATACTTTTAAAGACAAACCGGCAGAACTCTATGACCCGATGAATTATATCATTTCTCATGGTGGGAAACGTCTTCGTCCTATTATGGTGCTGATGGCCTGTGACCTGTTTGGCGGAGATCTTAAGCAGGCTATAAAACCTGCTCTGGCGATCGAATTTTTCCACAATTTTACCCTTATCCATGATGATATTATGGATGAAGCACCTTTGAGAAGAAATAAGCCTACTATCCATACCCTTCACGGGATCAATGTTGGTATCCTTTCCGGAGACGGACTGATGCTGAAAGCGTATAAGTTTTTTGAAGACCTGGAGCCTGAAATTTTCAAGGCTTGTATCAGGATATTTACCCATACCGGACTGCTTCTGTGTGAAGGACAACAGTACGATATCAATTTTGAAACTCAGGAAGATGTGACCTATGATGACTATATCAGAATGATTACTTATAAAACGGGTGTTCTGAGCGCATCTTCATTTGAAATAGGAGCGTTGATTGCAAGAGCCAATTTTAAAGATGCCAAAGCTATTTTCAATTTCGGAAAACATATCGGTATTGCTTTCCAGATCATGGATGATTACCTGGATGTATTCGGAGATCAGGCACAATTCGGGAAAAAGCATGCCGGAGATATTTATGAAAACAAAAAAACCATTCTTTATCTTTTAGCGAGAGAACATGCTACGGACGAAGAAAGAAGAGAACTGGACCACTGGTACGGTAAAAAGACCGATAATATTGATAAAGTATACGGTGTTGAAAAGATCTTCAGAAGAACAAAAGTTGATGAGAAAGCATTACGTCTGATCCAAAAACACAATGAGATCGGACAGAGCTATCTTGAAAAGATCAATATCCCGGAAGATAAGAAAAAACCTTTCGCTGAACTGGCAAATTATCTGTTAAGAAGAGAAAGCTAAATAAGGTTACAGATTTTGGCCTGCTGCCTATTATCTGCTACCTGTTACTTTAAAAAATGAAATTCAGAACTGAAGTAGACATTCCAATATCGGAAAAAAAGATCAATATTGAAGATAAAATATTTTCAATAGGATCTTGTTTTGCTTCGGAAATGACCGATCTGCTGGGTCTGGGACAGCTGCAGACGGTGAATAATCCTTTCGGAACTATTTTTAATCCTTTTTCGATCAGCAATGCCGTTAAAAGACTTCATGATTCTGAGTTTTACACAGAAGATGAACTGATCACTTTTAATGAGGAATTTATCTCGCTGGATCATCACAGCAGCTTTGACAGGAGGTTTATCCATCAAGCTCTGAATAAGATCAATGCCGGAATAGAAGAAGGAAACAGGTTCCTGCAGGAGACTAACTGGGTGATTATTACCTATGGAACTTCTTTTATTTATGAATTTATTCCAAAGAAAAAACTGGCTGCGAACTGCCATAAAATCCCGCAGAAGTTTTTTGAAAAAAGACTGCTCTCCCACCAGGAGCTTACAGACTCTATTTACAATACGGTTTTGAACCTGAAAGATATCTGTCGTGATGATGTACAGATCCTGTTTACTGTTTCTCCGGTACGTCATACGAAGGATGGAATGATAGAAAATCAACTGAGCAAATCCAAACTGATCACAGCCGTGCATGAAGCTCTTTTACAGCTGGAAAACTGTTATTATCTGCCTGTTTATGAAATCCTGATGGATGATCTCCGTGATTACCGTTTTTATAAAGAAGATATGATACATCCGACTTCACAGGCTGTCAGTTATATTTTTGATAAGTTCGGGGAGGCCTATTTTTCAGATGAGACAAAAAGTTTCATCAAAGAAAATTTCAAGATCAATAAAGCACTGGAACATAGAACGGAAGACGAAAAAGATCCAAAGTATATTGAGTTTAGACAAAAATTAAACGAAAGAATTGAACTTCAAAGGGAAAAAGTGAGGCATAAAATATTCTTAAATGATTGATTTCACAAAACTTGATTATTTGAAATCCGGCAATGAAAGGCAGAAAAGAGCATATGAAGTTCTTCAGAAATACCAGGTCTTTGAAAAACTAAAGTCCTATTCTCCGGTTTTGGCAGGAACTATTCCTCTTGAAATTGATATTGAAGGCAGCGATCTGGATATTATCTGTGAAGTGGATCTGGAATTTAGAGAAGATTTTCTGGATGATATTAGCTTTAGCCGTTTGATACCTTCAGATGTTGACGTAAAAGTTGAGAATGTCATCATTAACGAAGAAAAAAGTATCGTTCTAAATTTTATGCTGGAAGAATTCCCCATAGAGATTTTCGGACAGAATAGGTCACCAGTTCAACAGAATGCTTACCGACATATGATGGCAGAGTACAGAATATTACAGGAAAAAGGAGAAGATTTTAAACATAGAATAATAGAACTGAAAAGACAGGGAATCAAAACAGAACCGGCTTTCGGATTGCTGATGGAACTGAAAAATCCTTATGAAGACCTATTAAAATTTTAAGAAAATGATTGATACACATACCCATTTATACGCAGAAGAGTTTGATGAAGACCGAAAAGAGGCGATACAAAGAGCAGTTGATAAAGGAATTACAAAATTTTATCTTCCTGCCATAGATTCAGAATCCCACGGCAAAATGCTTCAGCTGGAGGCAGAATATCCCGGACAAATTATTTCTATGATGGGACTTCATCCATGCTACGTAAAACCTGAATCCTGGGAAAAAGAACTTGAAATCGTGAAAAATTATCTCGATGAAAGAGATTTCCCTGCGATAGGAGAGATCGGGATTGATCTTTACTGGGATAAAACGACATTAGATATTCAGGTAAAAGCTTTTGAACAGCAGATCGACTGGGCTATCGAAAAAGATCTTCCTATTGTTATTCATACAAGAGAAAGCTTTGATGAAACATTTGAAGTTCTGGAAAGAAAAAAACACCCCAAACTTCGCGGTATTTTCCATTGTTTTTCCGGAGATCTGGAACAGGCTAAACATGCGATTGATCTCAATTTTTTATTGGGAATTGGAGGTGTGGTAACGTTTAAAAATGGGAAAATAGACCAGTTTCTGCACGAAATTCCGTTGGATAAGATTGTTCTGGAAACGGATTCTCCTTACCTGGCTCCGGTTCCTCACAGAGGTAAAAGAAATGAAAGCTCATATCTGGACCTGGTAGCGGGGAAACTAGTGAATATCTTTGGAAAAGACTTTTCTGAAATTGACAGGATTACTACGGAAAATGCAATGAGGATTTTTGGAAAATAAGCCTTTCAGATGAATAAGATTTTAAATTATATCAAAAGCGGACGGGCAAACAGTTTAATACTCTTTGCTGTTTATTTTGTGATTAATTTCTTGTTCCTTACAAAATATGGAATCAGACAATCAGTTATTCCGATCAGTATCTTAATAATAGCATTTATCGCTTTACATGGTTTCATATTTTTTCTGAGAAAGAATCAAATATTGCAAAAGAAAATAAATATAATATTTGTATACTCTTTGATCGGTGTTCTGACAGTTGGTTATACTGCTTTGTGCCATATCTTAAAAGATCCGTACCAATTGAATATAGATCGTTGGCAGACATTGAATTTTTCGTCGGAGTACTGGATCCACGGAAAGTACATTTATGATACCCGTAATTTTATGGGAAACTTATCTTCATATTTTCCCGGTCAGTTACTGCTTGCTTTGCCTTTTTATCTTTTAGGTAATGTAGGTTACCTTCAGGTAGCAGCTTTTTTACTTTTTTCCTACACTGTTCTGCTTGAATTTAAAAGTAATTTGATAAGGTTCATGGCAATAGCAATGTTTGGGATATCCCTATCTTATATTTATGAAACTGTGTGCAAGAGTGATTTTATTTCATCTTTTATTTTTGTAGCTGCATTTATCCTATTCTGGCATAGTAAATTTAAAAATAATTACTTTCAAAGACCAATATTGTTAGGGATATGTCTGGGAATTTTATGCCTCACCCGAAGTGTTGCCGTAATCCCACTGATTATTTTTTTACTGAAACCCTTTTTAGCCACAAGTGCAGACCGTAAAATAAAAACGGTAATTACCTTTATAATAACAGTATGTATATTGCTTATAACTGTTCTTTTACCAGCCAAGAATTTAGAATACATTGTGCAATATAATCCGTTGAATCTTCAGGGACAAAGCAATAAGTTCGTCATGTTATTTTTTGCAGCTGCAGCTGTATTTATATCTTTTTATGTCAAAAAAATAAGCGATGTGTTTACTTTTTCAACCTTTATTGTTTTCCTTGTTATGTTAAGCTTTGTACTGGAAAAATATCTCCTTTTCGGATATGGTTTTCAGCATAATCTTTTTTCAACGACTTATTTGGCTGCTTGCCTGCCTTTCAGTATCATTGCCTATTGCTTCTCTGTTCGTAAAGAATCAGAGAAAGTATAATATATATTTTAAATTAGATAATATAGGAAGTGATATGATAAGAATATTTAAAGAAATGAAATTTTATGGCTTTGTAGGATTTCTTCTAATCATTTTACTGTATATAATTGCCCAGTTCTATATTAAATCCCATCTTCCGGAGCTAGGCTGGACGGTATCAGATTGGCTCATCAATTATGAGGACGGGGGATTTAAAAGAAGAGGTTTATCCGGAAGCTTTTTGTTTTTTATACAGGACTATCTGAAGATCCAGCTTAACACACAGGTTTTTATTATACAGTCATTTTTCTTTCTGCTTATTTTCTATTTTTTATTCCGTTTACTGAAATCTAAAAAACTCAATTGGGACATTTTAATATTATTATGTTCGCCACTTTGTCTTTTGTTTATTCCTGTTAATATTTTTAATTCAGGGAGAAAAGAAATTATTTTAATGGCTTTGGTCTTATTTTTTGTTTGCGGAAAACAGAGTGAATTAAAAAAGTACATCCTTTTCATCGGTTTCATTATTGGACTGTTTATCCATGAAATGTTTTATTTTTATTTGCCCTTTGTAATGAGCGCTTATATTTTAAAGACAAAAAACACGGATTTAAAATATTTGGGAAGTTTATTTGCCACCTCTACATTGGTTATTTTAATATTGTTCTTTTGTGGTGGGGAAATTAACCAGGGACATTCATTGGAGATTTTAAAAAACAGAGGGATAGAATTTACCAGACTGAATATTTTTAGCTATGATTTTGTCAAGGAAAGAAAGGAAATGATCAGTGCTTATCAGTCCTATATCTTATTTGGTCTGGAATTGCTGTTCATGATATTTTTATCCTTTCTCTTTGTAAAAAAGTTCCTGCCTTCTAAAACAAAAAAGTTTAAAATTTTCATTCTGGTTTCTTTGGTATGGGTTAGTCCGCTTTATTTTTTAGGAGCCGACTGGTTCCGTTGGAATCATATTTATGCATTGCTGCTGATCATTTTAATCATTACTGCTTTGCCGGATAATTATAAAAAGACACCTTGTATTGAGGGGAAATTTAATATTCCATTATTGATCATAACTATCCTTTTCTTCCTTGTTTTTTACCTCCACATACAGTATGACAGTTCAGGAAATTCAAAAGAATATATGCTGCATTATTTTGAAAAAGTTTTTGCTTTTAAGTTTTGATACAATATAAAAAAGCTTCTCAATACTGAGAAGCTTTTTCTTTATTTTTTCCTTGTGAAATTTTTATTCTTAGGCTTTTTGAATCCCGTAGGAGTACTGCCTGCAGGCTTACTGCCGTTACCCTGAGGTTTTGGAGATCTTGCAGGTCTCCTGTCGCCACCTCCCGAAGCAGGTTTATTGTTAGAATCCCTTTTCTGGGCAACCAGATTATCTGTATGGAAAGGGTGGTCCTTTATAATAGGAATTTTCTTTCCAATGAGCTTCTCCGTATTTCTTAAGTTTAAAAGATCAAGTCCGTCTACAAAAGAGATAGATGATCCTTCAGCTCCTGCTCTTCCTGTTCTTCCGATTCTGTGAACGTAGGTTTCCGAAACGTCAGAAAGCTCGAAATTGATCACATACTTCAATTCATCAATATCAATACCTCTTGCAGCGATGTCTGTAGCAACCAGAATCCTTGTTTTTCCGGACTTAAAATTATTTAATGCATTCTGTCTTGCATTTTGAGATTTATTTCCGTGAATGGCTTCTGCTGAAATATTATCTTTCTGTAGTTTTCTTGCAATCTTATCAGCACCGTGTTTCGTTCTGGAAAATACCAGTACAGAATCAGCGATATCATTCTCTAAAATATGAGAAAGAAGATCCAGTTTATTTTCTTTGTCTACAAAATAAACCGACTGCTTGATCGTTTCTGCTGTGGAAGAAACCGGAGTAACTTCTACCTTTACAGGATTATTTAATATAGAATCTGCCAGTTTCTGGATTTCAGAAGGCATGGTTGCTGAAAAGAACAGCGTCTGTCTTCTCGGTGGAAGAAGTTTAATCACTCTTTTTACATCATGCACAAAGCCCATGTCAAGCATTCTGTCTGCTTCGTCAAGAACAAAGATTTCAATGTTTTTTAGGCTGATAATACCCTGAGCGATAAAATCCAGAAGTCTTCCAGGAGTTGCTACCAGGATATCAATACCTCTTCTTAAGGCGTTCTCCTGATTTCCCTGCTTTACTCCTCCGAAAATAACGAGTTGTTTTAATGGAAGATATTTTCCGTATGCGTTGATATTTTCCTCGATCTGAATGGCAAGTTCTCTTGTCGGCGTTAAGATCAGGGCTTTTATATGATTATTTTTGGTCTTTGTTTTTGATAAATTCTGAAGGATAGGAATAGCAAACGCCGCTGTTTTTCCTGTTCCTGTCTGTGCGCATCCTAAAAAGTCGCTTCCTTTTAAGATTTCAGGGATAGATCTCTCCTGAATGGGCGTGGGATTTGTATAACCCTGTTCCTCAATTGCTTTTGCAATAGGTTCTATTAAGTTTAGGTCTGTAAAATTCAAATGAACTGTTTTTTTAAATTTAAAATAAAATCCCCTCAATGTGAAGGAATTATATGGTGCAAAGGTAGTCTAAATATTTTTAAGCAGATTATTTTACTTTTGTCCACTCCTGATTATGTCTCAGGTCTTCAATGAACAGGTAAACTTCCCTTAGTTTTTCACTTCCTCTCTTGCCATAATCCTCTACATTTTTAGAAGTTCCGTCTGTGAAATTAATTCTCAGATAAGACGTTGAAAGATCTGTGATATTCCTTGTACCGTACTTGTCTTTCAGGTTTTTAACATCAAGGCCGTTCAAAAGCATGATTAGTTTATTATAATCCGATTCTTTAATAGTGGCTTTAAAAGTTCCCTCACGAGGCTGCGAAAATTCACCTTTGGAAAAATTCTTTGAAAAATTGAAATGCTCAGCTTCCAGAACAGCAGTTCTGTCCGGATTGATGGTCATTGTGAAAATAGGGCAGGATCCAAAACATGCACCGGCCTGGTATTCAATTTTAGTATATTTTGAAGCAACTTTTTGTGTAGTGCATGAAAATAAGAATATAAATGCACAAAGACTTAGTATAAATTTCATAGTGGATGGTTTTCCTGTTTCTTTCAATAATTATTCCAATACAGATAGTTTAAGCATTGCAGCTATTCCAGAGAAGAGACGCAACAGCCTTTAGTAAATGATAATCTTAAAATAACAGGGTTGGAATCCATTGATTCATAATGCTTTGTTCTCTTTTCTGCAGAACTGTAATAAGAATAGCTTTTTATTTCGCCTTTATCAAATAGGATCTTATTTTTGAAGAACAGAGGCTCCATATCATAAAGAATATTGTTATTGAAACCATTATCACTGTTGGTAATATCCAGTTCAATAACCCCTAAATTTGTCCTTCCTTTATCATTGCGGACCAGATTGTACTTATAATGAGTCAGATCATTTTCCGCTTTCTTCTCGACCAGTTCTAAGATCTGATCGGTTTTTATTTTCTTTCTTTTCTTGATATCGGTAATTTCAGATTCCAAAGAAATGTCACCTTTAAAATAGTCAAAATTCCCAGGTTTGATATCCTTATTCTCATCCTTAATCAAAACGGGAAGAACAGGGTTGGTGTCTTTATTTAAATTATAAATGATCCCATTTCTGCTGTTATTAAAATACAGAACGGAAGGATCTGTTTCACTGGTATAATATTCTACAACTTCATTCACCTCATTACTTATACCCTTATCAGATACTGTATCGTAGATCAATTTATATGTTAACCTTTTATTGAATTCAAACCTGAAAAATGCCTTATCACTGAAAGGTGCCGGTTCATCCAATTTAGTTAGTTCCACGAACGAATCACCACTCTGAGCATATGCTGAGAAAGGTAGAAGAAATGAAACAAAAATAACAGCGGGTGCTGTTATTTTTTTTAATGAGTGTGTCATCTTTTATCCGTGAAGTTTTTTCCAGATTGCATCTTTCAGTTCTACCAGGCCTTCTCCAGTAACTCCGGAGAAAAATAATGGCTGTCTGTTTTCAGGGAACTCAGCAGAGATCTCTTTCTTTAGCTCATCATCCAAAAGGTCAGATTTTGAAACCGAAACGATAAAATCTTTATCCAATAGTTCAGGATTGTATTCCGTTAATTCATTTTCAAGAATTTTAAACTCCTGGAAATGATCTTCAGAATCGGCCGGAATTAAGAATAAAAGGATGGAATTTCTTTCAATATGTCTTAAGAATCTATGTCCTAAACCTTTTCCTTCCGCTGCACCTTCAATGATGCCGGGGATATCAGCCATTACAAATGATTTGTAATTTCTGTAATCTACGATACCCAAGTTAGGAGTCAAAGTCGTAAATGCATAATTGGCAATCTTAGGTTTTGCAGCAGATACGGAAGCTAGAAGGGTGGATTTTCCGGCATTTGGAAAACCAACCAAACCGACATCGGCCAAAATTTTAAGTTCAAAAACAACAAAGCCTTCCTCACCGTCCATTCCTGGCTGTGCATATCTAGGAGTCTGATTGGTAGAAGATTTGAAATGCTCATTTCCTTTTCCTCCCTTTCCTCCTTGCATCAGAGTGATTTCCTGCTTGTCTTCAAGAATTTCACCGATAATTTCTCCCTCTTCATTTTTAGCAATAGTTCCAATTGGAACATCGATATAAATATCAGCACCGTCAGCACCGGTCAGCTGGCTTTTTGCTCCGTTTTCACCACGCTCTGCTTTTATGTGACGGGTATATCGAAGGGGTAGTAAAGTCCATTCCTGGGCATTTCCTCTCATGATGACGTGCCCTCCTCGGCCTCCGTCACCTCCGTCAGGACCCCCTTTAGGAATATATTTTTCACGGCGAAGGTGGGCAGAACCTGCACCTCCGTGTCCGCTTTTACAATGGATCTTTACGTAATCTACAAAGTTAGACATATAGTTTGTGTTGCGAGTTGCGGATGACGGGATTCGAATTTTCCAATCCCGTCCCCGTATCCCGATTATTTTATTTTTTCTACTTCAGCGAAAAGGTTTTGAGAAATTTCATCAATTTCTCCCACACCGTTTACTTCAACATATTTTCCCTGCTGCTTGTACAATTCGGCTACTTCTGCTGTTTTAGTATAATATTCTTTAATTCTGTTTTCGATGATCTCTACATTGCTGTCATCAGATCTTCCGCTGGTTTCACCTCTTTTCAGAAGTCTTTCAATCAAAATTTTATCTTCTACGATTAATGATAGGCAGATGTCTATCTTATCATTCAGCTCTTCTTTTACGATTCTTTCCAAAGCTTCCGTCTGTGCGGTAGTTCTTGGGTAGCCGTCAAAGATAAATCCGTTGGTATCGGTAGGCTTTCTCAGTTCGTCGGTAAGCATATCTGTTGTTACCTGATCCGGAACCAATTCTCCTTTATCAATATAAGACTTAGCCAATTTTCCAAGCTCAGTGTCATTTTTCATATTGTATCTGAAAAGATCACCTGTTGAAATCTGTTTTAAATTGAATTTTTCGATCAGGTTTTGAGCTTGTGTTCCTTTTCCACTTCCTGGAGGGCCGAACAGAACAATGTTTATCATAATGTTGATTCGCTTTTGGCTTTCAGCAGTACACTTCTGGCCTCTAGCTTTTTTAGTTAATATTTACTTTATTTCGATTTAATATTTAAAGCTAAAGGCTAATAGCCAAAAGCTAGTAGCAGTATTAGTGGTTGATCTGTCCCTCTTCCAACTGATAAAGATTGGCAAGGTTTCTTCCTATTTCATCATAATCAAGTCCATAACCAAGGACAAACTTATTCGGAATCTCTTTTCCGATATAGTCCAGCTTGAAATCTTTTTTGTAAACATCAGGCTTTAATAAGAATGAAGCCAGTTTTACAGATTTCGGACGCTGGGTTTCTGTGAAATATTTGAATAGACTTTCAACTGTATTCCCTGTATCCACGATGTCTTCCACAAGAATGATGTGACGGTCTTTTACGTCTTTAGTCAGTTCCATTTTCTGGTAAACAATCCCTGTAGATTCAGTTCCTGCATAAGAACTCATTTGGATGAAAGCAATTTCGCACTCACCCGGATAGTATTTCAGAAGATCTGAGAAGAACATGATCACTCCGTTCAGAACACCGATGAAAACCGGAACCTCGTCCTTATAGTCTTCATAAATCTTTAAAGCTGTTTCTTTTACAATTTCCTGAATTTCGGCGTCCTTCAGATAAGGAACGAAAGTTTTGTCGTGAACTTTAATGCTTTCCATAAAAAATTTTAGTAGTTTGCAAAGTTACGATTTTTTGATCAGAATCTTTTGCACTTTTCGCCAGGATTTTACAAACGGCCGTTTGAAAAGGATGTACTGGAAATAATATGGCATTAAATTTATAGTTTTAGTGAAGCGCCCAGTTAAATCTTCGATTGGCCAACTCTATAGTCACAGAGTTATTCTGACCAGAAATTTTAAATCCAGAATATATGACTTTCTATTTCTCTATTAATAATTTATTATCTTTGCAGTACTAAAACCAATCATATATACATGTAGGATTCAATTTCTTTCAGATCTAATAAGCAATAACCATTCGGATTATTGAAGTTTAACCTTAATTAGGAAAGAAATTATGCTTTTTCTACAACATATTACTTTTGGGTTTCCAGCAGGAAACCTGCTATTTAATTCTATCAACTTAACGATACCATCTCACGCCAAATCAGCTTTAGTGGGAAACAATGGTACTGGAAAATCCACACTGCTGAAGCTCATTGCCGGGGAAATAAAACCCTTGGAAGGAAATATTACCGTCAAAGGTGATCTATATTATGTTCCCCAGATGTTTGGCAACTTTGATCACTGTACGATTGCAGAATGTCTCAAGGTAGATCAAAAACTGAATGCGCTTCAAAAGATCACCAATGGAGAAGTAAACGAAGAGTATTTTGAAGTTTTAAATGATGACTGGGAGATTGAAGAACGCTGCCAGAATGCTTTACAGTACTGGAAACTTGACAATGTAGACCTTAATCAAAAACTGGAAAGTTTAAGCGGGGGGCAAAAAACAAAAGTTTTTCTGGCTGGAATTCAGATCAATGGGCCTGAAATTATTTTACTGGACGAGCCTACGAATCATCTAGATCTGGAAGGAAGAAACCTTTTATATGATCTTATTGAAAAAACAAATGCAACCGTTGTCATCGTCAGCCACGACAGAAGTCTGCTGAATATTGTAGATACAATATTTGAACTCAGTAACCAGGGAATTTCTACTTACGGCGGAAATTATGATTTCTATTCTGAGCAGAAAGCAATTGAAAATGAAGCTCTCAGCAACGATATTCATTCTAAAGAACGTGCATTGAAAAAGGCAAAGGAAAAAGAGCGGGAAACATTAGAAAGAAAACAAAAACTGGACGCAAGAGGAAAGCAGAAGCAGGAAAAGTCCGGTGTGGCGAGGATTATGATGAACACACTCAGAAATAATGCCGAGAAAAATACATCGAAGCTGAAAGGGATTCATGAAGAAAAAATCAGTGGTATTTCCGGTGATCTTCGGGATCTACGCTCTTCTTTGAAAAATTCAGAGCAGATGAAGGTAAATTTCAATGATTCGAATCTGCATTCAGGAAAGATCCTGATCTCTGCTGAGGAAATTAATTTCAAATACGGAAGTGAAAACCTGTGGGATAAAAATATCAGCCTGGAGATCCTGAGTGGAGAAAGAATTTCACTTAAAGGCTCTAACGGTTCCGGAAAGACAACGCTGATACAACTCTTATTAGGAAATTTAAATCCGTCTGAAGGAAAGATTACGAAAGCAGAATTTAATACGATCTACTTGGATCAGGAATATTCTCTGATCGGTCAGGAAGTGACTGTCTATGATTTTGCCCAGCAGTTCAATGACAGTGCGATGCCGGAATCTGAAGTCAAAACTTTACTGGCCAGATTTCTATTCGGAAAAGAAACGTGGGATAAAAAATGTAGTGTATTAAGCGGAGGAGAACGATTGAGACTGCTTTTGTGCGGACTTTCTATAAGCAATAAAGCTCCTGATATGATTATCCTGGATGAGCCGACGAATAATTTAGATCTGCAGAATGTAGAAATTCTTACCAATTCTATTAGGGATTATCATGGAACTCTGGTCGTGATTTCCCATGATGAAAGTTTTCTTCAAGAAGTTAAAGCGAAGAGGGAGATTGTTTTGGATTAGTATGGTTATTTGATTTTGCTGATTTTATTGCTCACGCAGATTTTGCTGATTACACAGATGTTTGTGTTGTATTTTATTGGATTTAGAAGTGAGGTATGTCCATATTTGTCATTGTGAGGAACGTAGCGACGGAGCAATCTCTTTATTTATGTTAGATTGCTTCACCTGCGGTTCTCAATGACAGATTTCGTGCTCTTGCAACAAAGGAGCAGGTTTTCAGATACGACAGAATGTTTGTTATAAATGCTTTGAGATCCATTGAAATATTTCATTGAAGATCTCTTCTTTAATTTCCTCGTTTAATATTTCGTGGCGCATTTCGGGATAAATTTTGACATTGATATCTTTAAATCCATCCTGTTTTAAATAATCAACGGTCTTCATAACCCCTTTACTAAAATCTCCGATCGGATCATTCTGTCCGCTGACAAATAAGAGGGGGAAGGACTTTGAGATAGGAGCCGCCCAGTTTCTTGCAGTAGCTTTTTTATAAATACTGAATAACGCGTAAAAAGCATTATTGGTAAAAGGAATCCCGCAGATCTCATCTTCAATAAAAGCTTTTCTGTTGGCTGGATTTAGGCTAAGCCAGCTTGTATCACTGAAATCTTTGTCTTTCTTAAAGTGTTTGTTATTAACCGTATTAAAAAGAGTGTTGAGATATGTCGGATAATGAGGTGCTATTTTGTTAGCTAATGAGAGATAACCTTTGATAAAACTAATACCCGCCAAAGGTCCGCCGGTTCCAACAATAACAGCGCCGGTAAATTTGCTGCTTGATCTTTGGAGCAAACACCGGGTAACAAATGATCCCATGGAATGTCCAAGAGCGAAATGAGGAACATCCGGATATTGTTCATGGAGATATTCACTCATGGCTTCAGCATCTGAAATAAGCTTTTCATCCGGTTGATCCAGCTGGAAAAATCCGATGTCTTTTTTGTCCTTTACAGATTTTCCGTGACCCAAATGATCGTAGGTGAGTACAGCGAATCCACGATCTGCGAAATAACCGGCGATTTCAGCATATCTTCCGCTGTGTTCCTGCATGCCGTGGATGATGAGTAGCGTAGCTTTTACGGGAACATCATCAGGAGTGAACAGGGTGTTGAAGAGTTTTGTTTCGCTAGTGGGGGATGGGGGAAAGTAGGATGATTTTTGTGATGATGTCATGGGTGATGGTCTTAGTTATTTCGAAATATAATTTAAGGTACTGAATTGAAGCTCAATTATAAACTATGACAGCTTTTCTTATTCAGAATTAGTGATTTATTTATCTAATCTCGTTGTAATATCCATTTGCTGATGAAGAATTCTGATGATTTCAATTTCTTCATCTTTCAAGTTGATTTTATAGAATATAAAATGAGATTTAACTCTTGAACGAAAATATCCCTTTCTGATTTCACTGTAATCTTTTCCAGATTTTGGATTTACAGATAGGTATTCAATTTCATTCATAAGCAGCTCAAAATAATGGTCTGCCTGTTTTAGTGACCAGTTTTCAAAAGTATAAAGCCAGATTTTTTCTAAATCATTGGTTGCTTCTTTGCTTATTCTGTAATTCATGAATTAGCAGAATGTTTTTTATGAAGATTCTTTAGAAATTCTTTGCGATCAAAATCCTCTGCAAAACCAGACTTTTCACCCTTTTTTAATTCATTAATTAGTTCTGTCTTCTTGGCTTCTTCATATTCAAATAATCTGAGAGCATTTCTTATTACCTCACTTGCGGAGGAATATTTTCCGGATTTTATTTGCTCACTAATAAAATTATCAAAATAATCTCCTAATAATATGGATGTGTTTTTTGCCATTTATTTTAATTTATTTCAAATATACCAATTGTTGGTATTTATTCAAAATAAAATGGTTTATAAAGTGTTAAAATTAGAATGAAAAATTTATCTATCATAACCTATTCAATATTCCAGAGTTTTTTGTAATCAAGCGCATACATTAATGATAAAAATATTTTCTCAAATAATCTTATGATTTCCAACCCTTCCAAAAATAAAATCCTTCCATAATTTGCCCAGCCTATTTTTAAAAAGTAATTTTGCATGAATCTAAAATAAAAGTAAAATATGTCAACTTACGTAGTTGTAGGTCTTCAGTATGGAGATGAAGGTAAAGGAAAAATCACGGATGTTTTATCGGCTAAATCAGATTATGTAGTTCGTTTCCAGGGAGGAGACAACGCTGGTCACACGGTTTATGTAGGTGAAGAGAAATTTGTTTTGCACCTTCTTCCTTCAGGAGTTCTGCAGTGCAAAGGGAAGTGTATCATTGCGAACGGAGTAGTGGTAAACCCAAAATCTTTCATTAGAGAGGTTGGCCAGATCGAGAGCAAAGGCTTGAGAACTGACCACATTTTTATCAGCAGAAGAGCGCATGTGATCATGCCTTACCACATTCTTTTGGATACTTACCGTGAAGAAGAACACGGAGGAACTCAGATAGGAACCACTAAAAAAGGAATCGGGCCTTGCTATGAAGATAAAATTGCAAGAGTCGGGATCAGAATGATCGACCTTTTAAATCCTGAGATTTTAAGAGAGAAAATTGAGAAAAATCTTAAGATTAAAAATTCTCTTTTTGAAAAATATTACGGAAAGCCAACGTTAGACGTTGAAGAAATTTACAACGAATTTTTAGAAATAGGAAAACAACTTCAGGACAGAATCGTAGATACAGAAGTTGAACTGAACGAAGCGATCAGAGACGGTAAGAATGTTTTATTTGAAGGAGCTCAGGCTTTAATGCTTGATATCGACTTCGGAACCTATCCTTATGTGACTTCATCTTCTCCATCTACAGGAGGAGTTTGTACAGGAGCAGGAGTGCCGCCAACATCCCTTCAAAACCTGATTGGTGTTGCCAAAGCATACTGTACAAGAGTAGGAAACGGACCTTTCCCTTCTGAGCTGGATAATGAACTTGGAGAAAGCATCAGACAGATTGGGGGTGAATTCGGAGCAACTACAGGAAGACCAAGAAGAACAGGTTGGTTGGACCTTGTTTCTCTGAAGCATGCCTGTATGATCAACGGAATCAACAACCTTGTGATCACAAAGCTTGATGTTCTTACAGGAATCGAAAACCTGAAGATCGTTACCCATTATAAAACTGAAGACGATAAAATTATCGATTATTTCACTTCTTCAACAGAGAAATTATACAACTACGAGCCAATCTATCAGGATTTACCGGGTTGGAAAGAAGATCTTACCAAAGTAAGAAGCTATGATGAGCTTCCTGACAACGCTCAGAAATATATTGAATTCATCGAGAATTACCTTGGAATCAACGTATACTTGGTTTCTGTAGGTCCTGAAAGAAGTCAGAACATTATCAGAAAAGAATTATTCTAAATTTTTAGAACATAAAAATAAAAAAGAGACTGTCGTTGTGATAGTCTCTTTTTTTATGCTGTAAATTAATCTTCAGTAACTACTGCATCCCTTTCTCCATCCTCTTCTTTTCCTTCCTGAATCATTTCTTCTGCTTCCGCTTTTTCTTCCGAAGTGGCTTCTTCTATTTTCTCTTCCTGTTCATCATTATGATGGTCGATGAAAAATTCACAATACACCGGAAGATGATCCGAGCCAAAATTTTCCAGGGTTTTAAGCTCTTTAATGAAAATGTCTTCACTATGAAACATCAGGTCGATGGGAAATCTCAGCAGACGGTATTTCGCATGAAAGGTAGACACGAAAGAACGCCCGATTCTGGGATCAATCAGATGGCTTGTTTTTCTGAATAATACAGACGATTTTGACCATGCTACATTATTGAAATCTCCCACAACAATTACAGGCTCCTTAATGTCTTTGACCCGTTTTGCTGTACTTAAAAGATCACCGTCCCGTTCTTTAGATGTTTCCTCTTCCGTAGGACTTGGCGGAGGCGGATGCACCCCGAAGAATACAAATGAGAAACCGTCCTTTGTCTTTAAATGAACCTCAATACTCGGGATATCATCAGCCACGAAATAATGGGTCTGTGCACTTTTGATCTCAAGCTGGGAATAAAAATGCATTCCGTAGGTGTTTTCCAGGGTTACTTTATGCTGGAACGGATAATCCTTCTCGAGAACCCTCATAGCCTGTTCCCAATCGCTATTGCTTTCCATTGTCAGAAAGACTTCAGGTTTATGTTTCTCAATAAGACTGATGAAACGGTTATATTCCTTATTAAACTGATAAACATTAGCGGAAACAAAATGAATTTTTTGTGAAGACTGATGCTGCTGTTTATGCTTTTTTACCGGGTAAAGCGGTGTGTATTTTACCAGGGTTACTCCATGATGGATAAACAGTATAGCCAAAAGTCCCTGCGAATAAACAAAACTCTGCTCATCTTTGATCAGGAAGCCAAAAATGAACGTAAAAAAAATAATATAAAAGATCTGGATTTTACCAAATTCAGGAACCCGGAATATCCAATGAGAGTTCTGAATTTTAGGCAGTACCGTAAACAAGACCAACAACGCGGTCAAAAACAAATAAATTCCCCACATAATTTTAAATAAACGGATAAAAATAACCTATTTTCAATTAATTTAAAACAATTCACCTTTTTAAACTTTCTTAATTTTAATGATTCATATTATTTTTCTACTTTTATTCAGTCAGATTAATTGATATCAATATGAATAAACTTATTGCAGCAGCCTTAGTTTTCAGTTCTTTATGCTTTGGACAGGAGAATCAGGAGATAGAAAAACCTATTCGTAATTTATTTTCAGGAATGAAAAATGCTGATCCTGAAATGGTGAAATCTGCTTTTGCAGAAGGGGCAATTCTTCAGACTCTTGCAAAGGACGGAACTGTGAAAAATGAAAACGTACAGGAGTTTATTGCTTCTTTTTCTAAGTTTTCAAAAGACGATCTGGATGAAAGAATTACTATTGAGGCTATTCACACAGATGGCGGGCTTGCCAGTGTTTTTACCCCTTATTCTTTCTTTTTTAAAGGTAAATTCTCCCATTGCGGTGCCAACAGTTTTCAGTTGGTAAAACAGCAGAACGACTGGAAAATTCAGTACATTATTGATACCAGAAGAAAGGAAAACTGTAAAGAGATAAAATAGAAGAAAAGATTCAGTTCCGGGAACAAAAAATTTAAAAAATTCTAAAATGAAGATTCATCACATCGCTATTATATGCTCAGATTATGAGATTTCAAAGAAATTCTATACTGAAGTTTTAGGTTTAAACATCATTCGTGAAGTGTACCGTGAAGAAAGAAAATCCTATAAACTTGATCTGGCTATCGGGGAGCATTACGTAATCGAGCTGTTTTCATTTCCCGATCCTCCGGAAAGACCATCCAGACCAGAATCTTGCGGTTTAAGACATCTTGCATTTTCAGTAGAAGATGTTAAAATCAAAAGGGAAGAGCTTATCGCAAAAGGCCTTATCTGCGAAGACATCCGCATTGATGAATACACTGGAAAAGAGTTTTTCTTTACCCGGGATCCGGATCGGCTTCCGCTGGAATTTTATGAAATGTAAAAAATTAGTGAGCGTATCCTGTAAAAAAACTGATCGCCATAATGACAAGAACAATAGAGGAAATGACTACATAAACGTAGTCTTTTTCTTTTAAATACCCGATCAGGGCAAAAATAATTCTTACCAGAGGAGTAAAGATCAGCAATAAGATTCCCAGCTGGATAATGGCCATTCCTTCTCCTTTGCAGAGAGAATTCCAGAACATACTCCATACCTTTTCGGAAGAAGTACCCATATTCAGGGAAGAATATTTCTTAGGCATTTCAAAACCTTCCAAAAAAAGCTTGATAAAACCGATCAGGGATGTTATCACAGATAAAATAACGCCCAGTCTCAGAAGATTTCCTACCGAGCGGTTCAGATCCACATCTGTAAAATTCTTTCTCATTATCTGAAACTTTTATTGATACCGTTATACATCATATATACTGAAAGGATCGTAATTACAATGGCAAAAAATACTTTTAACTTCTTTGTTTTTGATACCATCAGGGTTTTTGAACCAATAAAGCTTCCTACTACCACACCGATAAGTACCGGAGCTACGATCACTGGAATAATCTCCCCTCTCTGGAAATAAATCAGGGCACTGGCTACTGCTGTTACACCGATCATAAAATTACTTGTCGTTGTAGAAACTTTAAACGGCAGTTTCATCATATTGTCCATTGCCAGAACTTTAAGTGCACCGGAACCTATCCCTAAAAGTCCGGACATGGCACCGGCAAACATCATCATTAAGAATCCCGGAACTGTGTTTCTTGCAGCATAACTTTTTAAAACCCCCTTATCAGGAAAAGTTCCGTACAACTTCAGCTTTTCCTCAAGACTTCCCTTAATGAGTGGTTCCTGATGATCAGGTTTTCCTTTAAGGTTTAGAATAACGGTCAACAGAAGAATACTCGCAAAGATGATCCCGATAGTATTCGGATTAAGCATTCCGGAAACCAAAGCTCCCATAATAGCTCCTGCAGTAGTACCTATTTCCAGGAACATACCGATCCGCATATTGGTAAAACCTTCTTTTACGAAAGCTACCGCAGCACCGGAAGAAGTACCGATCACGGAGATTAAAGAAGCACCGATTGCGTAATGCATAGGAACGCCGAAACCCAGCGTCAATAAAGGAATAATGATAACTCCTCCTCCTAAACCCGTAAGTGAACCTAAAAGACCGGCTGAAATCGCGCCGAGAAAGAGAATGATGATTTCTGACATGGTACAAATATAAAACTATTGCCGAATTCTGCCAAACGTTTAAAAAAGATAAATTTGACGTATTTTTGCAGAAATGAAAAGTGAAATGAAATTATTTTATATCATCCTTGGCGCCACACCCAAAGGAAGGAATATTGAGCAGCATGATGTTTTTTTCGGAATCGCAGAAAACCTTAAAGATCTCGTTCCCGATATAAAGGATTTCTGGAAAGAAGCAGAAGGAAAGATCCATTTGGACTGTTATCAGGAAGTGAAATTTGCGGATGGATATGAACTGAAGATTGTAGAGAAGACAGATCAGCCATCCGAAGAACAGCTGTATTTCCTGAATTTAGGAGGTTACAAAAGAGGGTTTTTTGAAGAATTTCATGAGCAGCATCTCATGGTAGGAAAATCAATGGGGGAGATCATTAAAAGAGCAAAAGCTACGGAATTTTATAAAACGATGGGTTTTGAAGGTGCCGTAAGCCATGTTGATGATAAGCAC
This sequence comes from Chryseobacterium sp. W4I1, assembly GCF_030816115.1. NCBI lineage: Bacteria > Pseudomonadati > Bacteroidota > Flavobacteriia > Flavobacteriales > Weeksellaceae > Chryseobacterium > Chryseobacterium sp. W4I1. The sequence continues at coordinate 2,614,715 of NZ_JAUSXQ010000001.1, read as the reverse complement.
GGAGTTGATATTGATGATATTTTTAATGTGAATGACATCCTGCCTGAAAAAATGAAAGAAAAATATTCGATCTTACTGACGAAATCTGATGCAGAGGAACAGGAAAACATGATGGGGCTGGGATATTTAAAGATTGATAAGATCCAGTAAAACTTTCATTGAAGAAATCTAACAGAAAAAAAAGTAAGAATGAAAATAGGAATTTTAGGAGGCGGACAGCTGGGAAGAATGCTGATACAGAGCGCACTGAAATATGATGACCAATTTTATACGCTGGATCCGGCTTCTGATGCACCGTGCAACACCATTTCCCATTTTACGCAGGGAAACTTCAATGATTATGAAACCGTTCTGAATTTCGGAAAAGATAAAGAGGTGGTAACCATTGAAATTGAACATGTAAATGCAGATGCGCTGGCTGAGCTTGAAAGACAGGGGGTGAAAGTGGTTCCCAATGCAGCCATCATCAAAACCATCCAACAGAAGATTCTTCAGAAACAATTTTATAAAGTTCACGATATTCCAAGCCCGGAATTTGAAGTAATGGACGGAAGTTCTGATGAAATTAAAATGCCATTACCATTTGTACAAAAAATGAATACGGGAGGCTATGACGGAAAAGGAGTTCAGGTAATTCGTACAGCAGAAGATATGAGAAATCTTTGGATACAGGATTCTGTCATAGAAAAACTGGTAGATATTGACAAAGAACTATCTGTAATTGTAGCCAGAAATGAAAGTGGGGAAACGAATATTTTCCCGGTAACAGAAATGGTTGCTGATCCAAAACTCAATCTTTTGGACTTCAATGTCTGTCCTGTTCTTCTTACTGAAGACGTTCAGCAGCAAATTGACGTAATTACAGAAAAATTCCTGAACGCTGTCAATTCACCAGGTCTTTTTGCCATTGAATTATTCCTTGATAAAGAAGGAAAAGTCTGGGTCAACGAAACTGCTCCAAGACTTCACAACTCCGGCCATCAGAGCCAGGAAGGAAATACGAATTCCCAGTTTGAACAGATGTACCGTGTGGTGAAAAACCTGCCATTGGCTGATACAGACGCTATAACCTACAGCGGAATGCTGAATCTTGTAGGCGCAGAAGGCTTTGCAGGAAAGGTAATCTATGAAGGAATGGAAGATGTTCTAAAGCTCCCGGAAACTTACATTCACCTGTACGGAAAAACGGAAACCAAACCCGGAAGAAAAATGGGCCACATTAATGTACTGGCTGATTCCAGAGAAGAATTAATGGAAAAGCTGATACAAGTGAAAGGAATGGTGAAAGTGATTGCCGAAAAAAAGATTTAAGATATAAAAGAGCTGTAATGAGGATTGCAGCTCTTTTTTATGATTAGATTCTTCCGAAAATCAATATTACATAGGAGTATCCTGAAAAGGAAGACTATTATCCTTGTCAAGGTTTTAAACCTTAACAAGGATTTTTTCACTGATAGGGCTATTTAAAGCCGTTCTACTTAATATCCTTTTCTTCCACCTTTTCAAAAGCCTTCTTTTCTTCATTCCAGACAAAGGCATGGTAATAAACGCTTTCATTATCAGGTGATTCTTTACAGATACTGGCTATAAAAAGTCTGCTATCCAGGTTAAAGATTGCCCGGTCTTCTGCGAACATACAGGAAGTTTCCTCTCCAAGAGGGAGACTGTAAATTTTTCCGTCGCGTACATCCATCATTAATCCCATAATGCAGCTTGCTCCACAACCGAAAATCACAGTGATGTAGTAGCTGGCAAAATCCGGTGTTCCCGATGCATACGCTTCGTTAATTCTCGTTCTGAAATTGTAAGCACCTTCATCGCTGGAGAAATCCAGTTTTGCTTTTGTCATGAATTTATAATTTTTTGAAGGAAATTTATTGAAAGCAAAATCGTAGGTAGCGGGTGTTGTTTCCGTTTGTTCTTCAGATTTGATATTTTCAGGTTCCTTTAAAACGGCTGTATCTGCCCTGATTTGCTCAGGAGGTGCTACAATTACGGTGTCTGCTGCAGAAGACTGCGAAACTTCATTTTTGAAGGGTTCCTTTTTTTTCTTGCATGAGAATAAAGTAAAAGCCATCAGAAGTATTAGTAGTAGATTGATTTTCATGTATGTTTTTTAACTGTACTCTGTCAGAAAGGGATGATCAGTGTTTTTCCTTTATATATTCCTTTTTCAATTTTAAAAAGAACGGCATATCCTCCGGCTCCGTCAGAATTGACCATATTGATGTATAATGTTTCCTCTTCAGAATCAAAATAACAGCTGGCCGATTCATTATTGATATTGAACAGATTTTCAATTTCTTTTGGGGGAATTTGAACTGTTTTTCCATTAATTTTTACAGAGATAAATTTATAGTGAGTCTGTGGAACAGTTCCGTCCGTACCCCAAATATGTTGTCCTTTAAACTTATCTTCCACTTTATGGCTATTGTAATCGGTGGTAGAAAAATATCTTTTATTTTCCTTATAATTAAATGGCTCAGATTCAATATCTACCCGGATATTTTTTGAATTAAAAACAATCTTGTTTTCACTGACGGAAGTTGACGGAATTGATTCATAAGATTCTATATATTTAACCCTTGAACTGTGAATATACCCTGAAATATCTTTTCCATTTTTATCAGTGTAATCAGCATTAAGCCAGTTTTTATTTCCATCATCAGCATCAAAAATATAGACCATCTCGTCCGAACTGATCTTTCCGACAACCGTGCTTTTCGCATCAGCATTTTTTCTCATATTCACGAAACCGTCTTTGTCAACGATCTTGGCAAATTGGGCAAAAGACCATTGCAAGCTTAAAATGGCAGCCAGCAGTATTATTTTATTTGTTTTCAATATAATTACAGATTCTCGTATTAATTTATTTAAAAATCTTCTGGATCACATTTCCAATCTCCACAAAATCACCATGGTTGCCTACAGAACGTATTTCCGGGCTATTTTCATCAAATTCAGAGAACGGAAAGATCAGCAGGTAATTATTATCTTTTAAATATCGGTTTAGTAATTCAGGAATAAGTCGCATCCTTGGAATGTAAGACTGCATACCACGTTTGGCCATAAATATGATCAACGCTTCATCTTCCTTCAGCTTTGCAGCGGTCTTTTCACCATCCTGCCAGGTGCTCATGATGATGAATTCGGCTTCAATATTAGCTTTTTTAATGATCTTTTGAAGAATGTCTAAAATATTTTCCGGAGCATAGAAAACGACTGTGGCACCGGAATTTCTGGCGATATTCCATACCCTTAGAAGAGAATGAAAGAATCCTGCTTCTTTATGAGCATTTTCAGGGATCATCACCGCATATTTTTTAATAGTTGAAAGAGGTTGCGCTGCATGATAAACCAATACATTCACATCATCATTCTGAAGATACCCGTTGTACAGATTATACACAAAAGAAGGGGAGAAGCCTTTCTCGTCTTCCAGTCCGATGATCAGATCTGTGATTTTCTGTTCTTTGATGACATTTTTAACGCCGTTGATGACATCATTGTCATATCTTTTCATCGTCTGCATCTTGACATCAGCAGCGGCAGCAGCATCAGCAGCCTGATGAAGAAGTTTCTCCGCATTTTTTACAGAAGATTCATTTTTATCTTCATTGATCACATTAAGGGCAAACAAGTCTTCTGTATTTGAATGGGCTTTGATCAGAATTCCCAGATTTACCATTCTTTCTACTGTTTCCTCATGGTTAATCGCCAAAAGGATATTTTCTTCTTCATGGCTGTTGCCGGAAACTGTGTCTTCATTGTCGCTTTCCGCAATCTTTTGGGCACTTGCCATTGAAATAAATGAGGAGATGGTACAGGAAATCAGGATCAGAAGGATACTTCCATTCAGGACATGTTCATTTAGCAATCTTACCGGCTCACCCGTCTCTGTTTCGGAAAGGATAATATTGTATCCTACCATCACAGAAGCTAATGTGGCAGCCGCTGAGGCAGAACTCAGCCCGAAAATAAGTTTCCCTTCCTCTTTGGAGAGTTTGAATGTTTTTTGGGTCATCACTGCAGAAATATATTTTCCTCCGATGGATGCCACGAGCATAATTCCGGCCACTTCCAGTGTTTCCCAGCTTTTAAAGAAAACCTTAAAATCGATAAGCATTCCCACACTGATCAGAAAGAACGGGATAAATATGGCATTTCCTACAAATTCTACCCTGTTCATCAATGATGAGGTATGCGGAATGAGTCTGTTTAAAGCCAACCCTGCAAAGAATGCCCCAATAATGGCTTCTACACCTGCTAATTCTGCGAGCATGGCTGCGAGATAGATCATCACAAGGACAAAAATATACTGTGAGATCTTGTCGTCCACTCTTTTAAAGAACCATCGTCCGATAATAGGAAATACAATTAAAACAATAAGGGCAAACAGAATAAAGGAAACGGAAAGTTTAACCCAGAATTCTGTGCCTACATCACCCTGCGACATTCCTACAATAACAGCAAGCACCAAAAGAGCAAGAATATCCGTAATCATGGTACCGCCTACCGTAATATTGACTGCCTTGTTCTTTGCAATTCCCAATTTGCTGATCAGTGGATAGGCAATAAGTGTGTGGGAAGAGAAAAGACTGGCGAAAAGAATGGAGGTAAGCATTGAAAATCCTAAAAGGTAATAACCGCCTAAATATCCAAGGACAAATGGAACGGTAAAAGTATAAATTCCGAATGTAAGACTTTTCCATTTATTCTTTTTAAAGTCGCCCATATCAATCTCCAGGCCTGCCAGGAACATGATATAGAGAAGCCCTGTAGTTCCGGTAACGACAATGCTGCTGTCCCGTGAAAGAATATTAAAACCGTTCGGTCCAATAACAGCCCCGGCAATGATCAGTCCCAGAAGATGCGGAACTTTAATTTTGTTTAATAAAAGGGGAGCGGCAAGGATGATGACCAGTACCAACAGGAATTTTAATACCGGATCTTCTATAGGAAAACTCAGATTATGTATACTCAGTAAAATCATGGGTGCTTTTATTTGGTGGAACGTACTAATTCAACGGAAAACTTGGCTGTACAACCGTTGTCGGCAGTAATGGTCCGTGTGCCTTTCAGCTTGGTATCAGAAATGTCATTAAGCAGAACGTTCATTTCAACTTTTTTCTGTGAAGTGGAATCTGTTCTGAAATTCAGCCTGATCTCATTATTCTCAAATTTCCCGGAATATACTCTCACCAGATTGTTGTTGTTGATAATTTTAGCCGAAAGATGAATGGAATCACTGTCGAATTCCCAGGTATCTGTACGCTGATCGCCCACTACATAATCGCTGCAGTTGGATTCTGTACAGATAACTTTTCCGCTCCATGGTCCTGCAATTTCAGCTGGCCATAAAGCTATTTTAACGGAATCTTTTTTTGAAAAAATACTGTCTCTCATTTTTAAAAGAGATTGGTATTCAGATTCTTTTTTTGCGAATATTTTTTCTTTTTCGAGTAACTGTTTCTCTCTTTCCATGAGGTTTTTCTCTTTTTCCTTATAATCACAGCTGATTAATAGGAAAGAACCTGCAAAAAGTATAAAAAATGTGTTTTTTAGCATATTGTTAATGTTGGTGTAAACAATATAAGAAAAAATAGGGAAATATAAAATCCTTTTCCTTTATTCCGGCTTGATATAAGGTTTTTGATTGAATCTTAAGGTCTATTTCTAAGACTGATATTTAATAGGGCTTGTTGTTGTGTGAATTTTAAACCACCCCGTCAAAAATTCTTTGAATTTTCGCCACCCCCTCAATAGGATGGGAATTTTGATCCAGCAAGTTTTTGTCGTGAAGAAGATTTTAGATTTATCCAGCCCTATGCTTTTTGAACATTTCAGGTTTATAATTAATGATAAAGACCCCACAGATAATAAAAATGGCAGCAAATATAAATTTAAAAGAGATTTTCTCATCCATGATCAGCCAGCCTAAAAATATAGCAATAACAGTATTGATGTAAGCAAGTATGGAAACCTGAACCGGTGAGATTTTGGTTAAAGCATAATGAAAGGCAAAGAATGCAGCTACAGAACCAAAAACAGCCAGATAAACCATTGCAGAGATACTTTTCAGGGTCCAGTTTCCGAAGTTATAGTTTTCTGAAAACAGGAAGGCAAAAATAACCTGTATAATGCCGGCAAACAGGAACTGGTAAAAAAGATTCAACGTGATATTTCCGCTCTGGATATTCAGTTTTTTTGTGAAAATAGTTCCCGAAGCCCATCCTGCAATAGCACAGAAAAGAAAGATCATACCCATTTTGTAGTCAGGGTTGGCCAAGTCCTGCAAGCCGTCCCAGAAAATAAAAAGAATTCCGCTGAAACATAGCAGAACGCCGGCAAGAGCCTTGAAGCTGAATTTCTGCAGACCAATAGCCACGCTTCCCAGAAATACGAGAATAGGGGAGCAGGCACTAATAAGAGAAGCCAGGCTACTGGATACGGTTTCCTCGGCAACGGTGGTCATTCCGTTTGCCACAACCAGCATCAGTGAAGCGAAAATAACCTGATAGCCCAGGTTTTTCCAACCTATCCATTTAAATTCTTTTCTTGAAAGAAGGACCAGCAGCATAATTATTGCCGCCAGAAACTGACGGATCCCGGCTACAAACCATGCCGGAATAGTTTCCACTGCTACCCGGATAGCTAAAAAAGTAGTTCCCCAAACAACTGCAACGGTGAGAACGGCAAAAATAAGTTTATAATCTTTCAATGTGAATTTTAAGTATAACAGACAAATTTACCTGTTATGGAATGAAAAGGACGGGTACAGTTGTTGCTATTTTTAAAGATACAGAAGAACAGAATAAATAATATTGATAAAAGAAGGAGCACATTTTTTAATGTACTCCTTTCATTTCTTAAGGTTGGAATCCTCCGCAGGTATCAAAAGGAACACATGTCCATTTGCCGTTTCTAAAGCAAAGTTGGAATTTGCAGGCCTCCATACCTCCTAAAACTTTTTTTAATTCTTCTTTTTTAAGCTTCTTTAAATTTTTCATTTTGTAAAATTTTTATGTTGTTGGTAAAACAAATATTGTAAAAAAATGACAATAGCGGATTAAAATTAACAGAATTTAACTTCTTGGATTTGATTCTATTCTATAAAATGTTGCTAAGAATTGATGTGTTAAAAAAGGTTATATTTTTTTATCTTTGATGATCTAATAAAATTGAAGATGGTAGGAATTATTATGGGCAGCCAGAGCGATCTGCCGATCATGGAACAAGCTGCAAATTTTTTGAAAAGTCTTGATATTCCATATGAATTGACAGTGGTTTCTGCACACAGAACACCGGAGAGAATGTTTGATTATGCAAAAACGGCAAAGGAAAGAGGTCTTAAAGTGATCATTGCTGGAGCTGGTGGTGCAGCACATCTTCCTGGAATGGTAGCAAGCTGTACAACTTTGCCTGTGATCGGAGTTCCGATTTTATCAAGTAATTCTATCGATGGCTGGGATTCTGTATTGTCTATTCTTCAGATGCCGGGTGGAATTCCAGTTGCAACAGTAGCTTTAAACGGAGCTTTGAATGCAGGGATTTTAGCGGTTAAGATTTTAGGAAGCGCTGATGATGCGGTGGCTGAAAATCTTCAGAAATATCAGGATTCTCTGAAAGATAAGGTGTTGGGAACAGTAGATGACATTAAGGCGCAGCATCCTAATCACTACGACATATAGTATTTAATGTGAATGGTGAATAGTCAATAACGAGTGGTCAATTGGCTGTCTTAAAGTGAATGACTGTTTATTCGGCCGACAAAATGAATAAATAAAAAAAGTAAACCGCTCCAGTATTGGAGCGGTTTTTTATTAATCCTGGATCATATTGTCCCTTGTATTTTTCTGCACGGAGATAGCTCCGAAAAGTGCGAGAAGGAATGCAAATGCATAAAATCCTTTCTCACTCGGAAGAATAGTAGCATTCCAAAGTCCGATTGCAAGAAGTATAATGGAAGAAAGGGTGGCAAACCAGCAGATCCCATAATAGATATCGGTTACCGGAATATTCTCTAATCGGTCCCGGACTGCTTTCTGCAGGGAAACTACGGCAAAAAGACCATATAAAAGAATGGTGAAATAATATCCTTTTTCATTCAGCAGCATTTCAGCTCTGGCCAGACCTACGATAAAACCTATCATTCCTGCTCCCAATGCGACCCAAGATGCAGCTACGAATGCATTTGATACTCTCTGTTTTTTCATGAATTAAATGTTTTGTTTAAGGGGCTAAATATATTCATTTTTTCTATACTTAGTGATATTGGCAGGGAAATATGGGTAAAATACGGAAACACAGAAGAGGCCGGTGCTTTACTAGCCCCGATAGAAGCGGTTACCCCACAGCAGGGGAGGCTTAAGCCTGGTGCGAGGAGTAGAAGCGGATAGCGGGAAACAGCTCCTGAAAACAAAAAAATCTCCTCAATGGAAAGTTTTTAATTTAAATAAGGACTAAAGACTGATATATTCCTACTTATATTTCACGTAATTATCGCCGTTGGCTTCTTTTCCTATCACTTAAACAGGGAGATTAGCACTGTTGTACTTGAGCCTATCAAACTCAGGTAGAAATATTTCTTCATTGTAAATTTCCCCAAAAATAAGGAATACCTGCAGAGTTTAAAAAATATTATGCATAAAAAATCCCACTATATTGAATAATGGGATTGATTATATATAGATTTTTATTTAAATCTTAGTATCTGTAATACTCAGGCTTGAATGGCCCTTTTACATCTACACCAATGTATTCAGCTTGTTCCGGAGAAAGAGTTTCCAGTTCAACGCTTAATTTTTTAAGGTGTAAAGCCGCTACTTTTTCATCTAAATGCTTTGGAAGCATATAAACCTCATTTTTGTAAGCAGCAGAATTAGTCCATAATTCAATCTGAGCCAAAGTCTGGTTAGAGAAAGAGTTAGACATTACGAAACTTGGGTGTCCTGTTGCACAACCTAAGTTTACCAATCTACCTTCTGCAAGGATGATGACTTCTTTACCTTCAATTGTATAGATATCTACCTGAGGCTTCACTTCAGATTTTGTAGCACCGTAGTTTTTGTTTAACCAAGCCATATCGATTTCATTATCGAAGTGACCAATGTTACAAACGACTGCTTTATCTTTCATTTTAAGGAAATGCTCACCTCTTACGATGTTGAAGTTACCTGTCGTAGTAATGATAATATCAGCATTATCTACCACAGTATCTAATCTTTTTACTTCGTAACCATCCATTGCAGCCTGAAGCGCACAGATTGGGTCAATTTCAGTAACTGTAACGATAGAACCAGCTCCTCTGAAAGAAGCAGCAGTACCTTTCCCTACGTCTCCGTATCCGCAAACTACCACTCTTTTTCCGGCAAGCATTAGATCTGTCGCTCTTCTTACAGCATCTACTGCAGATTCCTTACATCCGTATTTGTTGTCGAATTTAGATTTAGTTACCGAATCGTTTACGTTGATTGCTGGCATTACTAAAGTTCCGTTCTTCATTCTTTCGTACAGTCTGTGTACCCCTGTAGTGGTTTCTTCAGAAAGCCCTTTGATATCTTTTGTGAATTCAGGGTATTTATCGAAAACCATATTCGTTAAATCTCCACCATCATCAAGGATCATGTTCAATGGCTTTCTGTCTTCGCCGAAGAATAAAGTCTGCTCAATACACCAGTCAAATTCCTCTTCGTTTAGACCTTTCCAAGCATACACCGGAATTCCAGCAGCAGCAATAGCAGCAGCAGCGTGATCCTGTGTAGAGAAAATATTACAAGAAGACCAAGTAACTTCAGCTCCTAAAGCTACCAAAGTCTCGATAAGCACAGCAGTCTGGATCGTCATGTGAAGACATCCTGCAATTCTTGCTCCTTTAAGTGGCTGAGACGGTCCATACTCTTCACGGATAGACATCAGACCTGGCATTTCTGCTTCAGCAAGGGTAATTTCTTTTCTTCCCCATTCTGCTAGGGATATGTCCTTCACTTTGTAAGGAACGTATTGTGTTGTAGTACTCATATGTAATGAATAATTTTTAAATTCAGTTGATAACGAAATGCAAAATTACAATTAATAATTAAGATAAAAAAACGGGGCAGGATGTTCAGTTTATGAGATTACACAGGATTTAAAATTATTTAGTCTTAATCTAAATAGCTATTTTTGTTCATATAAATTTATACTATGAATCATACAAATACACAGGAAGAAGCCAACAGGAAGGCAAAACCGCTAACTCCAAAAGTAAGGGAGCTGATAGATCGCCACAAAAGTGTGATTCTTGCTTCCGTAGATGCAGAAGGAATTCCCAATTCAAGCTATGCCCCTTTCGTACAGGTAGATAATACGTTATATATCCTGGTTTCTTTTATGGCAAAGCATACCAAAAACCTGGCTGAAGGAAGAAGAACTTCTGTAATGTTCATTGAAGATGAATCTGCTACAAAACAGATCTATGCGCGTGAACGTTTAACTATTGAGGCAGCACCTTCCCAGATTGAAAGAGATTCTGATCTCTGGAATACGGTAGTAACCAAGTTAAAAGAAACACACGGAAAAGTAGTGGATGTGATTGCTGATATGCAGGATTTTATCCTTATTGCTTTAAAGTCGCTGAAAGGTTCATATGTAAACGGTTTCGGATGCGCTTATTTTGTGGATGAAAATCTTGAAATTATTGAGCATAGAAATGATGTGAATCATCAGGCAAAATAATAATTAAGGAAGAGGGAAGAAGGGAGATGGAAGTTAATTATGGTTAAATAAGATATCTGTATTGACTAGATCTTTTCTACTATTGCTAAAAGGAATAGTAGTTTTTAAGACTGAAGTAACTTCCAGCTTCCTGATCCCATCTCCCATTCTCATAATTTCCGTCTTCCACATCTTTTTACTACTTTTATCAAATAAAAAAAGATGCCCCTTTACCGAGATTTTTCAGATGACAATGCCACAATCCTTGTATGGAAATATGATGAAAGCGAAGAACTTGATATCCATGAGCTTCTGGAACCTGAAAATGCTGAAAAGGTAAAAGACTATCATCCTAAAAAGCTGCAGGAAGTACTGATGGTACGAAAGCTTTTAAAAAGTTTAAAACCTCATTCCAAAATATTGTATAAAGAAAGGGAACCCTTCCTTTCACCCAAAGATGCGGAAATTTCTATCACGCACTCGTTTCCCTTTGCTGCCATTGCCATTTCCAAAAACAAAATAGGCATCGATATTGAAAAATTTAATCCTAAAATTCTAAGGGTTATTGATAAGTTTACCTATGAAGATGAAAGGGGATTTATTCCTAAAGATAATGAAGCTGCCTTCTATACGATTATTTGGAGCGTGAAGGAAAGCATGTACAAGATTCATCATTCAAAGCACTGGTCTCTGAAAAAACATTACGAGGTAAAACCTTTTGAGCTGAAACATCTTCACAAGATAAGCTGCAGGGTGTATGACGAACAGATTTCAGACGAGTTCAAAGCAAGAGTCGAATTTTTTGATGATTACTGCTTTACGATTGTGGAAGAGTAGAATCGGATTCGTTTTTATATTTTTCAATTACCTTTCTTTGTTCCTTGGCAACATCATAGATCAGCTCCAGGATATCATGGATATTTTTAAGCTCTGTTAAATGTGAAATTTTATCAGGATCTCTTCTGTCGGTGACATCATTTTCCTCAATCTCTGTTTTCCTTTTGATAAGCATATCTTCAATGGAGGAATCCTCAGGTTCCAGGCGGCTTTCCATTTTCAAGGTTTCTGTGATCTCATTTCCCTGTAGCAAAGAAGCGGTCTGCTGCATTTCAGCTTCTATTTTTCTACTCCAGCTTTCAGCATCTATTTCGGGATACTTTTCATCATTTTTAGAGTATTGTGAAAGCGAAGCGGTATAAGCGGTGATAAGATGTGAAGTAGCCACAAACTGATGCACTACTTCCAGTTTTTTTTGCTGATTTTTAGGCTCAGAGATCATCCGTTGAAAGTTGTCAGAAAGGTTGGCCAGTGAAATGATGGCATTTTTTCTTTTTACCTTATAGTCTTCAATATCAAAATCTCCCTGCAGGAATTTTGAAATGACACTTTGAAAATAGATCAGATTATCTGCTGCTGATTTTTTCATCAGATCAAGGTTCTGAGTATGTTCCCATACCGGCAAGACAATATAGGACACTGCAAATGCAATCGCTCCGGCAATAATGGTATCCAGGATCCTGTCTTTAAATATAACGTTTACATTTCCGGGACTCAGAAAATTAAAACTCATAAAAACATACATGGTCATGAAAAGGACTGCCCAAAAATAGCGGCCTTTCAGAAAGCTGAAGCACATAATCATGCTTAAAAGCAGAATGGTAAATAAAATACCGTTAATATGTACAAAATGCAGGATGATGTAAGCAATAGATGCGCCTGCTATAGTTCCGTAGAGACGCAGTAGATTTCGTTTCTTGGTAATGGAATAGGCCGGTTTCAGGATTGCCGTAATCGTGATCAATATCCAGTACGTATGTCCAAGGCCTAAAAAGTCAAACATAGAAAAAAGATATCCTACCAGCAAGGCTGTAGTGATCCGTATCGCATGTCTGAAATGAGATGAGGAAAGTGAAATATTATTTCTTAAAACTTTAAAATTCAGTTTCTCTTCATTGGGCATGAATTTTTTCAGATCCAGACCTGTGGAAAGACTTTTTGCCAGCTTTACATCTTGGGAAAATACTTTATAGATTTCACTGATCTCTTTTGTGATCTCGTTGATACGCATCAGGATCTGGCGGAGGATCATAAAATTCTCAAAATTATCTGAATTTAGCTGCCTGTTGCGGAGCTCAAAATAATGAGAATTAAGATTTTTAAGTTCGTGTTCAAGATCAAATATAGATTTTGCCCGCGTTCCAATCTGAAGCGATATTCCAATATTGGTAATTTCTTCGGCAAGCAGATTAAGATAATCGTGGATGTTCACCAGGATCATGCTGTCCTCAAAACTTTGCTGGAGCTTCTGATAATCACTTTCAGATGTCATCAGTTTTTCATGAAGATCCATTGAATTCAGGAACATCAGCATCAGCAAACGGCTGGTGGTAGTAGATTCATTTACGATTGTTCTCGTCTTGAAAACGGTTTCTCTGGTTTCTTCCTGAAGGTTTTTGATTCCTATCTGCTTGGCAATAACCTGAGTAGTCAGTTTATTAAAGTCAGGATTTTTCTGGTAATAATTAGCTTTGATCTTTAAAAATTCGGCCAGCTGGATATAATTTTCCCCTATCATCTGGCTGGCCAGTTTATAAGGCTGAATAGTAGTGACCACAAGGAAGATCATCAGAAACCAGATACATCCGGATGCAAATATAAGGAGACTTCTGAAAATATTGTCTCCGGTAAGATGCCCATCGATGAAGATCGCCAAGACAACAAGTGACAGAGATCCTACGGCAGCAAGCCTCTGCCCGTAAACCCCAATCAATGAAAAAAACATTCCGAATACAATGATCTCCAGCAATACCAGAACTTTAAAGTTCATCACAAGGCTGGCAATAAGGGCTACAAAAACAAAACAGAAAATAGCAAATGTAAGTGCATTTCTTCTTCTGATGAAAGGTCCCGGCTGATCACAAAGCGCTACAAAACTGGTTCCAAGAGGGAAGAGGAAGTATTCTCTCAGGATCCCGAAGTGAGCAAGAACCAGACAGGGCAGAACAGTTGCCAGCGTAATTCTGATTGCAGAATACACGTATTGGCTGGTAACGAATTTTTTGAGCTCTGCTGAATAGTTCATGCTACAAAAATAATTATTGAAAACAACAAAAGCCTTATAAATATGAGACTTTTGCAAACTTAAATATTATATTTCTGTAATAAATTGTCAATTGGTAATTTGAATGGAAGTTGTTTGGGGAAATTTAAAGATTGAAGGAATATTTGATGTTGAAATGTGAATGGTGAATTTTGCTTCGCAAGTGAATGGTGAATTTGTAGTGGTTAGGAAGAAAATTCACGGCGAAGCCAATTGACAGCAAAGCTAATTGCCAGTTTAACTGATCGGCTCGCTGTTTCAAGTGAGTCGTCCTAAAATAGATTGACAATAATTAAACAATATTTAACTAAATCCGGAGGAATATTTTTCTTCGGATTTTTTATGCACTTGCTCCGGTGTTTGCATCTTTAGGCTTAAGTGAGGTCTTTTATTGTTATAAAGATAAATACTTTCTTTTATCAATTCATTAAGATCATCTTTATTTTTAGCTTTATTAAATAGAAATTCCTGCTTCAATATTCCATTAATTCTTTCTGCCAATGCATTTTGATAACAATCATATCCATCCGTCATGGAAGGTTGAATTTGATATTGATTAAGTACCTTTTGATAATATCCCGAACAATATTGCAATCCTCTATCCGAATGATGAATAAGAGAATTATGGGTAATTCTGTTCTTCACTGCCATTTTCAATGCTTTTGCAACGTTTTCAGAATTCATATTTGTGCTCACCGAGAACCCCATAATCTTTCTGCTGTAAGCATCCGTCACTAAAGATAAATAGCATACCGATTCCCTTGTTTTCAGATAAGTGATATCGCTTACAAAAACTTGTTCTGGCCGTTCTGCTTTAATATTTTTTAATAAATTAGGATGCTTTCTGAGCCAATGTTTTGAAAAAGTGGTCTTTATATATTTCTTTTTAGGATAAATTAATAAATTTTCTCTTTTTAAATATTGAAATAAAGCATCTCTGCCTATTTTAATATCTTCTTTATCAAAACATTCTTTCAGCAAATAGTAAAGCTTTCGGGTTCCCAGCCTGGGAAGCTCCATTCGTATTGCTTTAACCATTTCCTTGATTCTCAAAAGTTCATCTTCCCGCTTGATATACCGCTTTTGAGTCTGATAAATATTTTGGCGGCTTATCCCAAACAATCTACATATTTTGGAGAGGCTTAATCCCTCTTTTTGGAGTCTGAGGATTGTTGGGATAAATACTTTTTTCTGATCTGAGTGCCATATTGCCCATCTGAAATCTCAATCATTGTATTGAGTACTTTATTTTTCAGCTTTTCATCGGAAAGTTCTTTCTCCAGACGTTTAATTTTCTGGGCCGGGGTTTCTTTGGATCTTGACATGGTATGGATACTTGGTTTTATCCAATCTAAGTTACCATATCTTCTCAACCAGACCAAAACCGTACTTCTTCCCTGAATTCCATAGTGTTTTTGAGCTTGTTTATAAGTAAGTTCGCCTTTTTCTACTTGAGAAACAACGCTCAATTTAAAGCACAATGTATAATCTTTTTGACTGCGCTTTTTTCTAGATAATTCTTCGTCTTCCATAAATAAATCGATTTTAGGTCAACCTATTTTAGGACGGGACAAAGTCACAAAAAAAAGCCCCATAAGAAATGAGGCTTTTTTAAGTATGGTGTAAATATCTTAATTATCTACGTTAGATGTTTCATCACCAATGTTCCAGGTAAGGCCGAAACGAAGCGTGTTATCCAAAGCAGTATTTACTTTTGACATATTGATCAGATAAGAAATATCAAGTCCGAAAGAACGGTACTTCAATCCGATACCTGCTGTAGCGAACTGTCTTGCTCCCTGCTCTTCGCTCTCGTGGAAGTAACCTGTTCTTACTGCAAATGCATTATCATAAGAGTACTCTAAAGCACCACTCATCATGATACTATTTTTATTTTTGAAAGATTTTCCAATTCCGGCAATAGGGCCTACGTTTGGAATTTCATATCTTGGCTGTCTTGTATTAGGATCTATTCCTACATATTCTGAACCAGGAACTAAAATTTTTGAACCTTCAAAGCTCAACCCGATCTTGTTCATATCATCCAAATACATATCGTATCCAAGTCCCAGTCTTGCCATAGTAGGAAGATAAGATCTTGATTCTTCATTTCCTGTATAGTCTAATTTCGGACCTAGGTTCTGAACAGCGAAACCTGCGTTTATTTTACCGTCATAACCTCCGAAACTTGAAAATCTTGGAGAAGTATAGTATCCTGAAACGTCTACCGCAAATGAGTTGGCGGCTTTAAGTGTCGTATCTGTGTTGAAACCTCCGGCTAAATCTGAGCGGATGAATCTACCGGTAACGGCCATAGAGTAAGAGTCAGAAAGTTTCAGACCGTAAGCTACATCGATGGAGAATTCATTAGGTTTTGATGTTCCCATAGATGCTACTTCTGAACCTACTAACTGAGTAAGGTCTACTTCGCCCATGTTGAAATAATAGATACTCGCAGAGATGGTAGATCTTTCTTCCTGTCCTAAGAATTTATGGAATGCACCATATAGTAAAAATACGTCATTGGTAAGTTTCCCCATGTAAGGCGTATAGTTAAGACCAATGGAAGAACTTGTTCTGCTAAAAGGATATTTTGCAGCATTCCAGAATTGTGAAAATGCATCCGGTGAAGTTACCACCCCTTGGTCCCCCATACCTCCAGCTCTTGCATCTGGTGCAATTCTTAGAAAAGGAGCTCCGGTTAAAACTGGGTTGATCTTACTTAGATCTTGCGAATAGCCTAAAAAACCAGCACTTAAACCAAATCCCAAAAGCAGTTTAGTAGTTAAATTCATATGTTGTCTTTTATATATTATCAGTTTTTTATAAATATTGTTGTCTATGTATTATTTAATTTATTTCAAAAGTACCATTTTTTCTACAGCTGTGGCACTTCCTTTGCATTTTTCTTGGTTTTGACTTTTTGCAAATATCTTAAAAATATACGTACCTTTTGCAACAGTTGCCCCAAAATCATCTCTTCCGTCCCATTCTATTGCCTGGCGTGGTGTTCTAAAGCCCTGTAGGAACGGTTCTGCGACTACCGGCTGAGATAATGTTTTTACTAATTTTCCTGTTATGGTGTAAATTTGAACGTTTACATCCAGAATATCATCACAGTTATGTTCAAACTGGATGTAGGTTTTATTGGTAAAAGGATTCGGCCAGTTCAGCGGGCGGTTGATCACCAGGTGCTGATCAGATTCATCTTTAACTTCAAAGTTTAACGTAGCACTTGTTGAATTATTGTTTATGTCCCAAACTTTAAATGTTAATTGGTGTTGTCCAATCGCAAGATTTCTGAAAGGATAGGTTACATTCCCTTTTTGATAGTCCGCAAGACTAGGATTCAGACATCCGTTTCCTTCTCCTGAGGCAAAGAAATCATTCAGAACAACAGTATTGATGATCTGGCCATCAAGATACACCGTGATGTCATGTCCTACGCCGGATCCGGTAGAGTTGATTCCTGTATCATCTGTAACACAAGCCAGAAGCATTGGATTTTGGTTGGTAATACCACCGTCAGCAAAGTTTGTATTATTCATATACAGTTTTACTTTTGGAGGTTCATTATCATTAATTCCGTTCGGGTTAATGTCACCTACCTGTACAGCCTGATTATTAAATACGTCAGTTACTTTATTGTCTGCATATCCTAATATTCTTCCTTGTCCTACAGCATAGTTAATGTCCTTTGGAACATAGAATTCTACAGTAAATACTCCGTTTACGGCAGTTCCTGAAGCTTTAACAATTGCACTTCCTTCTTCAGTGTATTCCATTACAGGAGCTAATACTCCGTCGTTATTAAGCGTTTTTTTGTTTAATCTCTTATCAAAAATATGGATAGATACCCTTCCGTTAAAAGTCGTGTTAACAGTTCCGTTTGCATTATTAATATGACCCTTTACTTTAATAAAATCCAGTCCTCTGATCAGTCCCGGAACCGGAGATTCTATGCCATCGATGATAAGCTGTCTTTGGGGTCTGCTCAGTTTCATAGCCGGATCACCAAGGAAGTTAACCTTCAGGTGGTCAATATTGGCTGCTTTTTGTTTTTTAGCATTTAAATGGGCATATCCTAAAGTTTCAAACTCATCATTGGTTAATGCGAAAATGTTCTTTGTATAAAGATCCGTAAAATTACGTCCGTAATCTACCCCAATTGCACGGCTGGATGTAATCATAGCAGCAGCGCCTCCCTGCTTCAGCTTAATGAACTGTTCTCCTGCAGAAGAAGTACTCGGCTCATCCCATAAAGTAAATTCACAGGTAATGGTAGATACAAATGGGAATCTGCTGTATACATTAGAGAAATTATTGGAATTCTGGATCTCTGTACTGGTTAGTACCCTTTCCTGTGCCCATCCGTTGATACCTCCATGTCCGAAGTAGAAAAGATAAAGACTGTTTCCAATATCATTCGATATAGCCTGGGTCACCTGAGGGAATCTCTGGCCTGCTGCAGTACTTTGTGCTGGAAAAGCATCCAGATATAACTTTCTTACATTATATTCTTTCAGTTGCTGCTGACCCGGTTGTTCAAAAATACTGGACAGCGTACTATTCATTACTTCATGGAAAGGACTTCCACCATCCTTATCATCATCCACAACAAAGTCAAGCTTCATACGCCATTCTCCGAAAGGAGTAGATTGTCCCGGAAGAGCATTATAATAAGCCAGTGTTTTGCTGATCATATCTCCCGCTTCTGTCACATTGGCCGCCGGGATTCTACCGACAGGAATATCAGGAAGGTTATTTTCAATAGTAGATGCTGTTTGAGGCTGCGTCATTACAATATAATCATCTGTTACAAATGAGCCTACGAAATCTGCAGAATTTTCACCTTCATAGCTGGAAACAACATTGGAATTGCCGGAGATCCTGTTTTTGTAATCATAAGAAGCATCTCCTAAAATAAATACATACTTAAGTCTTCCGCCGGTATTTAGTTTTGTAACAAAATCTCTGATCGCTGTAAGATCCCTGCTACCGCTTCCAAATTCATTATAGATCTTGGTGGCATCTACCACTTCTACGGTATAATTGTTTTTGGTTTGATGATAATTGGCAAGCCTCTGAGCCTGTCCCATCATTTCAGGAACAGTGATGATCAGATAATCTATATTTTGAAGTCCGGAAAGATTCTGATTGCCGATTCTTTCTACAAACTGAGGGTTGTAAGCCGCATCAGCACGGAAAGCTACAAATTCATTGTTGAAATTAGGATCAGAAGCAAGATAACCGAAATTAAAGCTTCCTGCCCCCGCTTTATTTACCCTTCTGTTCGCATTTGTAATATCCGTCACATCCCAAACCTGCTCCATAGTGGTCGTGTTTGAAATACCAAATCCGTAATTTGTATTTGATCCGCTGGCAATAGAAAAATCTCTAAAGTTCATTTGCGAACCGTTGAAGGTGAGATTTTCCTTATACTGTACTTCAGCGTAATCAAAATGGAAAGCTCCGTTAGGATTTACAGAAATATTGGGTGAATAATTAATTGTAATTTGGTTTCCGCTAAGGTTGGATATAGTTCCTTCATATTTCAGCTGATAAAAATCAAATCCATAATTAGGAGTATTGGGAGGGACATTCTGTGTAACTGGATTCAGATTGTTGATTTTAAACTCAACCGTGTTCTGTTGTGCTTTATTACCAACCACCTGAGTTTTGAATCTTATCACATCATTAGCCTGAATCGGAGAGTTGGTTGTAAAAGTAACTGTCTTATCCGTATTAAACGGAGCATCTTCTACCCAGATCCTGCCTATTTTTAATATATTTTTTTGATCATTGTTGATTACCTGATAATTGTCATATCGGGTAATTAACGGAGTTGCTGGAAGATTGGCATCTACAGGCTGTACTCTTTTTCCTGCACCCTTATCAAAATTAATAAAGTAGTATGAGAAATCTTCATAGATGTTTTTAAGGCCATTTGTTCTGTCCGTTCTGGTATCCACTCTTTTGAAGCCATTTCCGTTTGATGTATCATAAAGATTGTATCCGTTTGGCCCCTGAGCATAAAATAATGCATAATCCCCGTCATTCCATACTCCGTCTTCTTCACCTACTACCTGGATGGCATTTTCCTGAAGTGCACTGTACTTTGTATCCTGATTGTACTCCGGAAGCATTATCCCCCCGTTTCCATAGATTCTGAAATTTTTCGGATTTACGGAAGCAGGATTGATCCCGTTATCTTTTAAAAACTGTGTTGTAATTTTAAAAATTCCTGACTTGTCTACCTTGATTTTATAAAATCCACCGCTTGAAAGGGGATTGGCAGTACTTCCTACTTTGTTGGCAGTTCCTGATCTGAAATTATTAGATGCTGAGGTTTCAGAAATATTGAATGAAGAAAGTCTTTGTACACGTCCTTTTACATTCTTAAATAAAGACACACTGATGCTTGCATACCGTTCTCCCTGTACTGTATAATAGGTAATGTCCGTTACATCATAATCCGGGAGCCTGCCTTTATCAAGATCATATAAATCCTTAGTGGAAATATTTTCCCAGGCCAGATCAGAAACTTTAAGCTGGTTTTCTCCGATTTTTTGTTTGGTGATGATAAAAACATTATTTTGGCCAAACGAAAAACCTTCATTTTTGAAGTTTGGAAGATTTAATTTTGTGTCACCAAAATCTTGGATTTTAGAGCCTTCCCATTCTATGGCTTTTCTCTGGGCCCAAAGTGTTGATACAAAAGAGAATAGTAATAAAAAGGTGATTTTTTGTTTCATGTTTGTTATTGAAATTTCCGAATTACAAATAAAATGAAAATTTTAGAATTAAATTGTGATACAATAAAATTAATTTGTTAACGTTTTTCAAAAAAATCAAATGTTTACTTGATTTATTGAATAATTTATTTTTTCTTTGTACTTTGAAAATATTTATATCGACTATGAAAAAACTACAGTTGTTTTCATTAATAGCATTAAGTTCTACACTTGCATTAACCAGCTGCGGCGGATCAGGTACAAGCAAAGGAGGCGGTACTAAAAAATTTGTCAGCAAGACGGGTTGGAAACCAAACGAAAAACAAGGTTGGTTTTTTGCAGGAAAGCAACAAAAGCAGAAGGGGTGGCCAGGAATGGTATATGTAGAAGGTGGAACTTTTACAATGGGATTAGTGAAAGATGATGTTATGCATGATTGGAATAACACACCTCGCAGAATGCAGGTAAGTTCATTCTTCATCGGAGAAACAGAAATTACTAACTATGAATACCGCGAATACCTTACATGGTTGAAGTATGTATTCCCTCCAAGTGATCCTAGCTTTAAAGAGATTTATAACGGCGCTTTGCCAGATACTCTTTTATGGGATAACAAATTATCTAGAAACGATTATAATGAAACTTATCTGCGTTCTCCAGAATTCGATTACTACCCGGTAGTAGGAGTTTCCTGGACCCAGGCAAACAGATATTGTGAGTGGCTTACAGATAGAGCAAATGAAAAAGCTTTGATGCAGTCCGGAGTTATTGCTAAAGATTTGTATATCAACGAATCCAATAACCAAGGTGGTACAGCATTTAACATGGATAAATTCAAATCGAATGATCCGGAAATGCAGGGCTATATCAACGAAAAAAGAATGCAGCAGAAATCTGGTATGAAAACAACCAACCAGAGGCTTCTTTCTGCAAACAGAGCTCCAAACTCTTCAATGGTTCAGAAGTTCAGACTTCCTACTGAAGTAGAATGGGAATATGCAGCTCTTGGTATGGCTAAGAACAGAGAATATAACCAATACCTGGGTAAAAAACCTGAAATTGAAAGATTAAAAGGGACTAAAGGAAGAGATAAAGGAATGTTCCTTGAAAACTTCAAAATGGGGAAAGGTGACTATTCTGGTATTGCAGGATGGAAAAATGACGGAGCAGCACAAACTGCAGACGTAAGACAATATCCATCTAATGATCTTGGAATCTACGGTATGTATGGTAACGTTTCCGAATGGACGGCTGATGTATACAGACCTATCATTGATGAAGATTTCAATGACTTCAATTATTACAGAGGAAATATGCCTCAGGCTGTTGTAAGAAACGGTGATGGAACTTACAAAATGATCGACGAAGGAACTATCAAGTATGATACGTTAGCCGACGGAAGATTAGTATATAAAGGACTTCCTGGACAGTTTGAAAGAGAAACTATCGCTGATTACAGAAACTACAGAGATGGGGACAGACAGTCTTCTTTAGAATATTACAGAGCTTCAGACTCAGCTTCTTCTTATAATATGTACAACTCTCCTCAGAAAAGATTTGTAGTAGATGCGGGAGGAAGAGTGAAAATGATGAAAGACACTAAAGACAGAACTTCAGCAATGTCTAATGATGTAAGAGTTGTAAAAGGTGGTTCTTGGCAGGATACAGCATATTGGTTGGATCCGGGACAAAGAAGATACAAAAACCAGGGCAAAGCTTACGGATGGATTGGCTTCCGTGTTGCACAGGATGCTAGAGTTAGCGACAAGAACAGAACTAGAAGATAATATTTATCAAAAAATACTTACAAAAAACCTTCCGGATTTCCGGAAGGTTTTTTTATTTTTGAACTATGAATACAGAACAGTTTTATCCTTTGTTTTTAAAGTCAGATAAAGTAACAATCGACAGCAGGAAAGTTGGCAGAAATGATATTTTCTTTGCTTTTTCCGGTGAAAATTTCAATGCTGCTGCTTTAGCAGAAAAAGCAGTTGACGATGGTGCTTTGGCGGTGATTGTGGAACAGCCGGAATTTGAAAATAAGGACAGAAACATATTCTGTGTTCCGTCTACATTGGAATTTCTGCAACAGCTTGCAGTGCATCATAGAAACCAGCTGGGTATCCCTGTTATAGGCCTTACCGGAAGTAACGGAAAGACTACCACCAAAGAAATCATCCATGCCGTGCTTGCTGAAAAATTTAATGTACAGTATACCTCCGGAAATTTGAATAACCATATCGGGGTACCGTTAACCATTCTTTCCATTAAAACGGAACATGAAATGGCTGTGGTAGAAATGGGAGCCAATCACCAGAAAGAAATAGAACTTTTATGTAGGATTTCACAACCCGATTTTGGATATATTACCAATTTTGGGAAAGCCCACCTGGAAGGTTTTGGTGGATTTGAAGGGGTTATCAAAGGTAAGTCTGAACTGTATGATTATCTGAAAAGTCATCACAAGACCATTGTTGTAAATGAGAACGATCCTATTCAAACGGAAAAAACCGAAAACTACACTCCTAAGATTACGTTTGGAAAAGAGAGTTCCGATTACGATTTCGGGCTGTTCTCAGAAGAACATTTTGTAGGGCTTAATTTTAAAGGTGAAAAAGCCGTTTCAAAACTGACCGGAGAATATAATTTTACCAATCTGTGTGCAGCAGCCAGTCTTGGACTGCATTTTGGGATCAGCTTTGATAAAATAAAGCAGGCGATAGAAAATTATACGCCAACCAACATGCGCTCGCAGGTTGTGACAAAGGAAGGAAGAACATTAGTGCTTGATACCTATAATGCCAATCCCAGCTCAATGACTGCTTCCCTGCAGAATTTCGCCACTTTTGAAGGGGCAAAAACAGTCATTATCGGAGATATGCTTGAGTTAGGTGATGAAAGTGAGAAAGAACATGTATCTATCCTAAAACTTGCCCATGAGCTTGCTTTTGACCAGGTCATCACGGTAGGAAAGCATTTTAAAAATGTTAATCCTTCACCATTATCTTTTGAAAATACGGCAGAACTTATAGAATACCTTCAGCACAATACAATCCAGTCTGAAAATATTTTGTTAAAAGGATCGCGGGGAATTGCACTGGAAAAAGCGATAGAATTTATCTAGTCTTTAAATTCCAGAACTCTTTTACAATCAGTTTGATATTTTTGAATGTGCTTGGGAAAACTTCATCCTCGATCTGGGTGGTGTTTTTCCAGGCTACTTCAGTGATTCCTTCTTCAATCTGAGGCTTAGAAGTATCTTCACCATTGAAATTCATTTCAAACCAGTGTGTACATTTAAGGATCTTTTCACCGTTTCTTTCGATATAGATATGGTAAGTCGTATTAATGAAATCTACAAGCTCGACATCTTTCAGCCCGGTTTCTTCTTCAATCTCCCTTACTGCAGATTCTTCACGGGATTCTCCCTTCTCCATCTTACCTTTAGGAAGATCCCATTTGCCCAGCCTTTTGATGAAAAGGAGTTCGCCTTGAGAATTGCTGACAAGTCCTCCGGCAGCTTCTATAATTCTGAAAAGCGTTTGAAACTCCTTCCAGATTTCGTCAATATTCTCACCGTAAACATTCAATTCCCTTATAGATGTATTTTCCAGAAGATCGAGAGCGATTTCCAGGCTTGTGACGTTTTCATATCCAAGCGTTTTTTCTAAGTTTTCAGATTGCTTAGACAGTAATAATTTTTTTTCGTTCACAAAAACTTTATACATATATTTGTAATAATTAAGAATTTAAATACAAAAATAAAAAATGAATTTAGAAGGACGAAAAATTATTGTTAATAAATCATCTAAAGATCTATCTGAATTATTGAAATCACCTGAAAACTATAAAGATTTTATGCCGGACGGTCTTCAGAAATTTGAAACAAGAGACAACGGATTCAAATTCGGATTACAGGGAATGCCGGAAATCGCTTTGAAAATAGATGAAGTGGATGAGCAGAAAGCTGTTTTGAAATCAGCAAGCTCAAGTCTGGATTTTACATTAACAGCTACTTTGAATCCTGTAAGTGAAAATCAGACAGAAGTTCAGATGCTTTTTGAAGGTAAATTCAATCCTTTCATCAAAATGATGGTAGAAAAACCGCTTCAGAACTTTATCAATACTTTGACAGATAAGATCGAAGCTTACAAATAAAAATCAGACCTTCAGTAATGAAGGTTTTTTTATGCAACGATTCCTGAGCTGTGATCTTTGGAACTGCCGGTTGCAGATGAAAGAACATTGATCTCATTATTCATCCTTAAAACACCCATAAAAGCAAAGATCAGGGCTTCTTTGTAATTGATGATCTCATTTTCAGGGATCATGATTTTGGATCCGGTTTTTTCTTTGATCTTTTCGGTCAGAAAAGTATTATATGTGCCTCCGCCTGTGCAAAGAACATTCTGCAAATTGTTTTTATTGATGACATCAGAAATCTGCAGGGCAATATGTTCTGTAAAAGTAGCCATGACATTTCCTGTTTCAATGTTTTCTAAAAGCGGAAAAATAGACTCTGTGCACCATTCGATGCCTAAAGATTTAGGGTGCGGCTGGCTGTAGAATTTCAATGTATTAAGTTTCTCTAAAAGATCTTCGTTTATATTACCTTTTCTTGCCAGATCGCCATTTTCATCAAAACTTTTATTAAATTTCTGTGCTAATCTGTTCAGTACAATATTCACCGGGGCAATATCAAAGGCGATTCTTTGATTGTTCTGTCTTAAAGAGATATTGGAAAACCCGCCCAGATTGAGGCATGCATCATATCCGGAAAAAAGCAGCTCATCACCAATGGGTACCAAAGGAGCGCCGTTTCCACCCATCAGAACATCCTGGCTTCTGAAATCATAAACAACAGGAAGGCCCGTAGCTATTTTAACAGCTCTGCCATCCCCGATCTGCAGTGTAAATTTTTTATGAGGCTGGTGAAAAACCGTATGACCGTGAGACGCGATCAGATCTATGTTTTCAAGATCGTTCTTTGTAATAAATTCCTGAACTTTTTGTCCCAGATAAAAACCGTATTCTGAATGAAGTTTCAGTAATTCTTCTGGAGATAAATGGATGGAATTTCTAAGCTTTTCCTCCCATTTTTGAGGATAGGGAAGGGTTTCTGCCTGCAGGATCTGAAAATTCCAGCGTTCCTTTTTTTCGAAGGCTGCAAAACAGATATCCAGGCCGTCCAGACTGGTTCCCGGACATGAGCCCAATAGCCTGAAATCTCATATTACTGCGGTGTTTTTTTTTCTTCGAGTCTTTTGGTACTGAAATCACCTGAGCTATTAAAGAAGGTGTATTCAGAGAAATCATCTTTGGCCGTCATACCGTTGGCCCCCACAAGGGTAGAGCCGTCTTCCATCGTAACGTATACCGTATCTTTGGTGTAGATCCTATTTTTCTTCTGATCCCAGTAGATGGTTTCCATAGCAAAACGCTGTCCCTCATTGGTAGTAATCCTTACATCACCTTTTGCTTCGTAGAATTTTTTATATTCAAAAATACGGGCATATTTAGCGGTAATCTTACCGGGCACTTTAGGTTTCTTTTTATCAAAGAACTCTATATTAATCCCTTTTCTTGCTACAACATAGGGACTGTCGATCAGTTCGTATTTTTCAATAATAGGTGCTTTAGCTTTTAAAGATATAAAGCCCGAATCCCGCTGTATGATATTGGCATTGTTAATAATCTGTGATGGGAAGTTCTTACTTTTGTTGCCATTGGCTTTGGTAAGATCCTCTTCACAGGATGTCAATATAAAAAATATAGCACAACTAAAAAGGCATGCTATATTTTTATATGATATTTTTTTTGAAAAATTCATTTTAGTTGTACAGATTCTTTCTGAACCATCTGTCAGCAAAGTTGAAGCCGACCCTTAGGTTAATAAAGTTCTGATTGATCAGGTTATTTTTAAGAGTTCCTCTTTTTCCTATTTCCAAACCAAGTTCAAGACCACTCATTCTGGTGATACTACTTGTTTTGAATGGAAGCATTACACCTCCTGAGATCCCGAACTTATTGATGCTGTTACCGTTTATTTTAAGGTTTCCTCTTTCATAGAAGGCTCCGTATCTGTAAACTACCCTTGAGAAATAGCTTCTGAAGTTATTGTAGTTTGGTAAATACCAACCTCCGGCAGAAATTCTGTATGTATCCTGGAAATCAAAAGATTTTCCGAAATATGAAATATCTTCACCTTTTTTATAATCAAGCTGCCCTGAAACAAACCAGTGATTTTCACTTCCATAACCAACACCTAAAGATGCCTGTAGCGGAAGAAGGTTTTTAGAGCTTGTACTTTTCTGATCGATGATCGTTTCCAAAGCTTTTACCGAATTGGCTGCATCAGAATACACATAGGTACTGTTGACATAATCAGTAGTCATATTGCTTGTGTTTCCAAACGTAGCAGTAGCTCCAATGGTCAGTTTTCTATCAGTACGCGTATTCAGGCTCTGATAGCTACCCCCAAGCGTGAAGTTGAAGTTTTTGATGCTGTTTTTGGTTTCATAACCGTTAATAAATTCAGAAACATTCCCATCTTTATCAGCAGTTCTAAGCTCATTCAAATCATAAAGATTTCCAAAGTATAGGTTGGCTCT
Source organism: Chryseobacterium sp. W4I1 (assembly GCF_030816115.1). Taxonomy (NCBI): domain Bacteria; kingdom Pseudomonadati; phylum Bacteroidota; class Flavobacteriia; order Flavobacteriales; family Weeksellaceae; genus Chryseobacterium; species Chryseobacterium sp. W4I1. The sequence goes on along the minus strand of NZ_JAUSXQ010000001.1, from coordinate 2,587,575 downwards.
CAAACCTACAGCAAAATTCTGATCGATCTTATAAGATACAGCTGCCTGGGCAGTATTCAGCGTTCCACTTCCACTAAAACGATTGGAGAATAAATTTCCCTCCTTATCAGAACTCATATTTACAATATCATAGCTTTTGGAGCTGTAAGGCTGATAGGAAAGTCCCAGCTTAACCTTTGGAGACAAAGGAAAGGCTAATGCTATATTAGAAAGATAAGTAGAATGTTTGGTAGACTTCGTATCGTTATAATTTGTTTTGAAGTAATTGTTTTCGTTGGTAGCTTCCAGTTTAATACTTGTAAGCTCGAAATTAGAGTTATTCGCAGGGTTTGCGAAATTGAAGTTGCTCGTGAAATCACTGATATAAGCAGTAGATATACCACCCATAGAGGCAGTTTCAATCGTATTATCATATTTTACATCTCCAATTCCATAAGTTGCATACGGAGAGTTACTAATACTCTGTGCATTTAGGAAGTATCCAACTGATATGAATGATACCGCAAAGATTTTTTTCATTCTTTATTTTTAAAACAATGCGCAAATATCTTAAATATTAATGAATTGTAAAAATTATATGTGGTTAAAGTTTGTTAAGGACAGAATTGATGGGCTTTTTTGTCGATTTATTAATGAAGCGGAAATAGAAATTGTTAAAAGTGAATTCTTTTGGCAGCCAAATAGGTGAATAGTGAACAGTAAATTTGCTTCACAGTGAATTTAATTGCAGGCTTTCCAGTTATAGTAAGTATAATGTATGTAGATATGAAACATGATATCGAAAATTTCATCAACCCAAAATTAATATCTGATCTCTAACCTCGAAACACGCATCACACTACGCACCAAAATTGACCATTGACTTACGAAGCAAAAACTCACCATTCACATTTAACACTATTCTAAAATTTAACCTCAAATTCTTCCCCAGTTTTTTTATCTTTGGGACATGAATTGGGAGAACATTGCCGGACAGGAAAATCTGAAAAAACTTCTTCGGGAAAGCATTGCTGAAAACCGGGTGAGCCATGCCCAGCTTTTTATTGGAAAAGAAGGCTATGGAACACTTCCTATGGTATTGGCTTATGCCAAAGAGGTTTTTAGTCAGGAAAATGAACATGCCGCTTCTAAAGTTGAGCATTTGAATCACCTTGATCTGCATTTCAGCTTCCCGGTTTTTACGGATAACAAAAATTCTTTAAGCAAAAATAAATTTGAAGAATTCAGGGAAATGATCATGGCATCTCCTTATTCGAGTTATGATGACTGGACTGCCTTCCTGGAATCTGAAAACAAGCAGCTCTTTATTTCTGCAGATGAAATAGATGACCAGAATCAGAAATTTGCTTTAAAAAGTTTTGAAGGGGGAACTAAAATTCTGATCGTTTGGAGAGCTGATAAAATGAATGTTGCTGCCGCCAACAAATTCCTGAAATTTCTGGAAGAGCCGCCGACAAAGACCCTTATCCTTCTTACCGCCGAAACTACCAACGATATTCTTCCCACCATTCTTTCCAGGACACAGATTGTAGAAGTACCCAGGATCAATGATGAAGATCTGGAAAATTATCTTAAAAAAAACTTTTCTGTTTCTGCTGAAAAAGCAGGGGAGATTATCCATGAGGCGCAGGGGAATCTTAATGATGCTATAAAGATTTTAAATTCCGGGCACAAAAGTGATGAATTCGAAAAGCTTTTTATACAGTGGGTGAGGGATGCATTTATGGTAAAGAAGAAGCCACAATTCCTTAAAAGTATTATCTTCTGGGCCAGAGAAATTGCAGGATGGAACAGGGAAAAACAGAAAAATTTTCTGAACTACTGCTCGGAGATCTTCAGGCTTGCTTTGCTTCAGAACTATCAGTCCGAAAATCTTGTCTATAAAAAGATTGATGCAGAGGGCTTCAACTGGACAGGTTTTTCAAAATTTATAAGCGGGGCGAATATCGAAAGCATTTTAGAAGAAATCAATACTGCTGATCTTCATCTTACCCGAAACGGAAATCCTAAAATTGTCTGGACAGATTTGGGTATAAAATTATCACGTTACATTCATAAAAATTCATAATTCAGCTACATATTTCTCTGCTGAATTTTTAAAATATAAGTCTGGATATCATCCGGACTTTTTTTGTATTTCTGACGGACAGATTATCGTTGATTTTTACTCCATTTTTTTCCAATTTATTTTTCCTTTCTATTATAATTTCCCATTTTTTAAAGTTTTCTGTTCAAAGATGAAGTGAAATTAACGGAATATTAACATCAATATCTTTTTTTTGATTATGATTGTTAGGTTTTATATAATTTAAACGGTCTAATTACCAGAACTTTATATTGGCAAATATTAAATATACATTAAAAAATCAATCAATCGTTTGATTTTGTTAAAATCTTGTTTAAATTTGCACCCTGAAAAATAGATAAGCTATGGTTTCAAAAGAAGAGAATATATTGTTTGCCGCAGAGAAGCTTTTTGCTGAAAAAGGTTTTGAAGGAACCTCCACCAGAGAGATTTCAAAGGCAGCGAATGTAAATATATCTATGATCTCATACTATTTCGGATCTAAAGAAAAACTGTATGAAAAATTAGTTGAATACAGAATGAGTGAAGGTCAGTTCTTTGCTAAAGATATTCTTGAGAGAACGGATATCAATGAGTGGCAGAAGATAGAAAAGATCGTAGATCAGTTTTCAGATAGAGTAAGGCATCATAAATGCTTTTACAGAATCATGCAGAGGGAGCAGCTGTATACAGAAAATACACAAATCGTGGAATTTCTGAAACAGACCAAGATGGGCTTTATTTCCATGTATTCACAGGTGCTGGAAAGTGGACTTAAAAAAGGAATATTTACCAAGAATCCACCTATTTATCTGCTTCATGCTACAGTAAGCGGGACTTTATTTTATGCATCCAATGCGAAAGAAATGTATCAGGAATTCCTTAATGATACACAGGAAGAGGAAGTCTTCGACGAAAACTACTACACAGAACTTAATAAACATATAAAATATTTACTAAAAGACCTTCTAGGTTATGAAGAGAATAAATAACTCGGTGTTGGCATTATCCCTTTTCATGGGAATTGCAGCCATAAATGCTCAGGAGAAAAAACAGCTCACTCTCGATGAAGCAGTGCAGCTGGGAATCCAGAACAGTAAAAACCTTAAGATTGACGCCGCTAAGATTGAAGAAGCTACGGCAGATCTTTTGGAAGCTAAAAACAGACAGCTTCCTGAACTGAAAGTTTCGGGCAGCTATATGTATCTTCCTATTAAACCAACGATTGATCTAAAGCTTTCCAGCGCTTCAGGGGCAGCAGCAGGAGGTCCGGAAGTACATCAGGTAGCCTACGGATCCGTGAATCTTAGTGTTCCGATCTACAGCGGGGGAAGAATAAAATATGGTATCCAATCTGCTAAATATTTGGTGGAAGCATCAAAATTAAGCACGGAAAATGATAAAATAGCGATTGCTTATAATGTAGCCCAGGCTTACAATAATTTGTTTAAAGCTCATCAGTCCATTAAAGTTTTAGAAGAAAACCTTACGGCTTCTCAAAAGAGAGACGAAACTTTTCTGAAGCTTGAAAATAACGGTGTTATTGCAAGGAATGACCGTTTAAAAGCAAACCTTCAGACTTCAAATATTGAACTGCAATTACTGGAAGCAAAAAACAACTATAATATTGCCAATATCAATATGGATCTGTTATTAGGTATTCCGGAAACTACAGAAATTGAGGTGGATCAGAATTATATCGATGAAGGCTCAGAAGTAAAGGCGGTTGATTATTATATAAATGAGGCAAGAGAAAACCGTAAAGATTTACAGGCTTTGGCTCAGCAAAGAAAAGCTGCAGAACTGGGATCGAAATCGGCTAAGGCTGAAAACCTTCCTTCCATAGCATTTACCGGAGGATATGTAGCGGCGGATATTCCGAAATTCCTTACCCTTTACAACGCTGTGAATGTTGGAGTTGGTATTTCTTATAATTTATCCAACCTCTGGAAAGAAAACTCTTCCCTAAAACAGTCTCAGGCAAGAGAAAAGCAGCTGGCGGCTACTGACGAATTACTGAATGATAATATAAAGCTTGATGTCAACAGAGAATATCAGAATACAGATTATTCTAAAAAAAGAATATCGGTGTATGAAAAAGCTGCTGAACAGGCCAATGAAAATTACAGGATTACAAAAAATAAATACGATAACGGTTTGGCAACAATGACCGAACTTTTGGATGCTGATGCAGCTCAGATCTCATCAAATGTAGGAGTGATCAATGCAAAAGCAGACGCAGCACTGGCTTATAGAAAACTATTACAAACTACAGGAACTTTAACAATTAAATAAGACTAGGACCAAAAATGGAAAATAATAATACACCAGCAGTAGAAACTAAAAAGAAAAAAAGTTTAGTTTTCCCGATAATTTTAGCGGTTGTCGTTGTGGTAGGAGGGATTTACGGTTATAGAACATATTCTTATGGGCAGAGCCACGAAGAAACTGACGATGCTCAGATTGCTTCCAATATGAGCCCTGTAATTTCTAAGATTTCAGGATATGTAACGCAAATAAAAGTAAAAGACAATCAATTTGTAAAGAAAGGAGATACTTTGGTTATCCTGGACAACAGGGATCAGAAAATGGCCTTGGTACAGGCGGAAGCGGCTTTATCAACTGCGAAAAGCAATATTTCCAATGCACAGGCTACAACTACAGCTACTTCTAAAAACATTACATCTTCTCAGGCTGCTGTTACAACAGCCAATGCACAAATAGAAGCGGCTAAAGTGAATGTTTGGAAAACCGGTCAGGATCTGAAAAGATATTCTGTCCTGGTAAAAGACCATTCCATTACAGAACAGCAATATGAGCAGGCTTTGGCAGCAAAACAATCTGCGGACAGACAGCTTCAGGTATTAGTGGATCAGAGAAATCAGATTGCTCAGCAAACGAACATTGCTTCTTCTCAGACCGCTGCAAGTTCTCAGCAGATCAGCGTGGCAGGTTCAGTTGCTAAACAGAGAGAGGTAGATGTAGAAAATGCAAAACTAAACCTTTCCTATACAATTATCCTGGCTCCTGAAGACGGATTTGTTGGAAAAGTTCCGATTCAGGCAGGACAGTATTTACAGGCGGGATCTCAGTTATTCAGCTTAGTTAAAAATGATCAAAAATGGGTTATTGCTAACTTTAAAGAAACTCAGGTGGATAAAATGGTAGAAGGCCAGAAGGTAAAAATCGAGATTGATGCTTTTCCTGATACAGAATTTGACGGAGTGGTAAGCTCATTCTCTCCGGCTACAGGTTCTACATTCTCTATTCTTCCTCCGGATAACGCAAGTGGTAACTTCGTGAAAGTGGTACAGAGACTTCCTGTGAAGATAGACTTTGTAAAACTGGACCCGAATATTGCTAAAAAATTAAGAACAGGAATGAATGTGAAAGCTGAAGTTTCTTTAAAATAATATTTAAATAAGTGAATTGTCAATTTTGCTGAAGCATGTCAAATGACGAATGTAATAGGGAGTAGTAAGATTGATGATGAAGGTTGATGCCGGCCCTGTGTAAGAATTCAGTGATGAAGAAGGAAATGAGGCAATGAAGATGATGATGCAGATGAAATTCAATGGAGAGGTATAATGAAGCAGAAAACTGACAAAGAAGTTGATACCGGTTTTGTAGATGAAAATCAATGATGAGGTAGAAATGAAGTAGTAAAATTGACCATGGAGTTGATTGATAATTGACAATTCACTTTTAAAAAATAATTAAAAATAGTAAGGAATTAAGGGATTTAGAAATTAATGTTGGGCTTAAACCAGAATCTGAAAAGCCCGACAATCCAATAGAAAATTAATAAAGGACAAAGTTAGTTCGTAAAAAAACTTGTTCCGTTTCTTAAAATTTCTAAATCTCATAATCTCTTGATTTTTTAATACCTATAAAAAAACTATGCAAGATTCATTAGTAGAATATGGAGCCCGGAGGGTGATCATTACGATCACAGCAATCCTCTGTGCTTTGCTTGAAATTGTGGATTCCACGATTGTGAACGTTGCCCTGAACGAGATGAAAGGTAACCTGGGGTCTACACTTTCTGAAGTAGGCTGGGTAATTACGGCTTATGCAATTGGTAACGTAATTATTGTACCTATGACCAGTTGGCTATCCCAGCAGTTCGGACGAAGAAATTACTTTGCAGCCTCTATTATCATTTTTACCGTGTTCTCATTCTTATGTGGTAATGCAGATAATATTTGGGAATTGGTATTCTTCAGATTATGCCAGGGAATCGGAGGGGGAGCCTTATTGGTAACTTCACAAACCATTATTACAGAATCATATCCTATTGAAAAAAGAAGTATGGCTCAGGCTATTTATGGTTTGGGAGTAATTATTGGCCCAACATTAGGTCCGCCGTTAGGAGGGTATATTGTTGATAATTTTAGCTGGCCATATATTTTCTATATTAATATTCCAATTGGTATTGCGGCAACTTTAATGACCTTACAGTTTATAAAAAGTCCGAAATATGCCGAAAAACGTAAAGCTTCAGATGTAGACTGGTTAGGAATTGCTCTATTGGCAGTTACCGTAGGTTCATTACAGTATATCTTAGAAAGAGGACATGAAGAAGACTGGTTTGCAAGTGAGTGGATTGTGATATTTACCGTATCAGCAGTTTTAGGATTTATATTATTCCTCTGGCGGGAACTTACCTTCAAATATCCGATTGTAGAACTGAGGGTTTTGAAAAACAGTAACTTAAGGATTGGAACCGTTATGTCCTTTGTATTAGGATTTGGTTTGTATGGGTCTACGTTCATCGTTCCGCTGTATACCCAGAGTATTTTGGGGTGGACGGCCTTAGAATCCGGAGCATTGATGATTCCGGCAGCATTAACAACTGCTTTCATGATGCCTATTATTGGTAAATTACTTTCAAAAGGGGTAAAACAACAAATCCTGGTTTCCTTAGGATTATTTACCTTCTTTGTGTACAGTTTCTGGGGATATAAAATCTTGACTCCAGACACCGGTAAAGATGCATTCTTCTGGATGCTGATGGTAAGAGGAGCAGGATTAGGACTATTATTTATTCCGATCACTTCCTTATCATTAAGTACTCTGAAAGGTCAGGAAATTGGTCAGGGAGCAGCATTTACAGGGATGATGAGACAGTTGGGAGGATCTTTCGGGATTGCAGCCATCACCACATTTATTGCGAATGCCAGTCAGAAATACAGAGTCAATTTGGTTTCTCATTTAGATTCCAATGATTTTGATGTCCAGCAAAGATTAGCAGGATTAAAGGCAAGCTTTATGGCGAAAGGGATGACTCCCGATGCAGCAATGAATGCGGCTTATAAAATGCTTGATCTTACAGTCACCAAACAGGCTACGGTATTGTCTTATATGGACGTTTTCCTTTATTTAGGAATTGCCTTCCTGATTTGTATTCCGTTTATCTTATTAGTAAAAGAACGAAAAAGCAAAGAAAAAATAGATTTGAGTGGTGTACACTAAATTTTATTTGAATAAATACAAAGCCTCCGGAATTAATCCGGAGGCTTTTTTATGGAATGATTCAATAGTTTTAAATTCTTATTAATTTAAATGAAAAACTCTGATTTTTATTCAATCTTCGCTGTCCATTCAATCCCGCTGATGTCAATCAACTTTATCATATGAATATTTTCTGGTGAAATGTCAGCCAGATCTACCTTAATATCAGCTTTTGAACCCAGTGGAATAATCAGGCTGTGCTTCCCCGGTTTTACCTTTGCTACATAATGATTTTTGATGTTTTCTTTCGGAAATTTTGAAAGCTCTTTATGATTAAGTTCCTTTACCATATGTCCATCCTTATCCAGGATATGGATTCCGATCAGAAAAGAACCGTAGACATCTACTCCTTCCGTTCTGTAAACTTCAAATACCAGATCAGAATTCCTGATAGAAATATTAGAAATCTCAATCTTCGGTTTTATTGACTTATTATGGAGCGTCCCCCAGACACCGCCATGGAAATATTGGTTGGTCAATAGCGTAAGCCCGAAAATAAAAACTGAACCTGCCACTACAAGCGTTTTAGGTTTTGCCAGTGGCAGAACGCCGGATCCCAACCATAGAAACCATTTTTTATGAGTAAATCTTTTATTGTTCTTAATAAAATAATGATCCAGGGAAAAAGGACCGCTTCCGGTAAGAAACAGAACAAATCCGCCTGCAATACCTAAAACACCGATTTGCCATTCATCCAGACAGGTTGTTCCTATCCAGCCGGAACCCAGAAGAATTCCCATCGCAAGACCGAAGATCCCAATACTCATTAACCTTGTAAAAAGCCCCAGGATAATGAAAAGTCCTACCACTGCCTCAATAATGGTAAAAGCCATCATTGACCTTTGCAGGGCATCGGGATGGGTCACCAGATATTCTATGATTGTTTTTATTCCTAAGGCATTAGGCAAGAAATGATTGAATTTTCCTCCGATATATCCTGCTTCATCAGGGATTAATTTGTTTTCAAGAATAAGCCTGCGCCAAAATGCTGAAAAATAAGTCCACCCGATAACAAGGCGGAAAGATAATGTATAAAGTCCGGCCAGGTCATAAGACCGGCTGTCTGATAGATGTTTCATTAAAATTGTATTGTATTAAAAAACTGTTTATTGTAAAATTGATTTAGACAAAAGTCTAAGCCATATGTAATTTCAGTCTTTTAAATAAGATATATTTCGGCGGGCTGTTTCCGGAAGTTGTACCGGAATATTGGTTGAAAGTGATTTTTACATTCCCTGAATTATAAAACACATCTGAACTTAAAAAAGAGATTTTGTTTTTAAGCTGGAGCCGTTTTTTTGAAAAAGCTTTTAAAGATGATGATCTCTCAGCTGACGCATCGCAAAACGATACTACTGTACCGGCTGTTGTTTTAACTTTATTTAAACCGCTGAAATACTGAATGTCAAAAACACTGAGAACATCTCTTTTTACGGAGCACGGGGATAATGAAAATGCCAGTACAAGCATCATGATGAATGCTTTATAATTTCTCATATGGGTTTCTATGGCAGGCATTTTTACAAAACTACATTTTATTTTAGATGTAGGCTCATGAATTGCAGAAATTCATCCTGCTGATCTACAAATAAATAATGTGAGCAGTTCTCAATGATTTTAAAATGATTTTTTCCGACAATGTTTTTCATATCGTTAAGCTGCTTCTCAGAAAATATTCCGTCATCTTTTCCGTAAACTGCAAAAATGGGAACACCTGCTTTTTTAATTTCTTTTAAAACAGAAGTATTATCCAGATTGTTTCGGGATTCGTTTTTATAAAATTTCAAAGGTGATTCAGGGTTTCTGAAATTAACGGCATAAAATTCACCAGACTCATATTCATCCCTTAGCTGCTGGCTTTCAGGAGTCGGCGAGGACATTGTGAAAAATTTCATTTTACCTGCAATTTCATAACATCTTTTCCTGTAAGCAGCCGAGTTTTTGCTTAAACTTTCAATTTCAGCGATCTCTTTAAGCTGAACAGAATCGTTTTTGAATTGATTTTTAGCCTCTTTTAAGATGTGATCATAAGTTTCCTGCTGGGTAAAAAGAGCTCCTGCAAGAGTAAGTGAACTTACTTTTTCAGGAAACTGCCTGGTAAAAAGAGTTCCTATGATTCCTCCGAAGCTGTGGGCAAGGATATTTGCTTTCCGGATACCGTACTTTTTGTAGATTTGATTGAGATCTTCAAAACTCTCTTTAAAGGTCATTGAAGCATTCTCATCTTTTGATCTGCCTTCCCCGCGTCGGTCATAGACAATCACATAAAATCCTTTTTCTGCAAACTTTTGAGCTGTACTTCCTTCAAATAATGTTGAATTTCCACTCGGTCCGCCATGAATGAAAATGACAGGCATATCTTTTGGGTTACCATAAGCTTTAGAATAGATTTGCTGGGCATTAAAGGAAATAGAAATCAAGGCAAAAAGAAAAGACAGAAGGACTCTCATACATTATTTTTTGAAGTCTCTAATGTATGATGTTTCTTTACAATTCCCCAGCATAATTTAAAATTAAAAATGCTGCTGACTAACAGTTGTCACAAAACTGCCTTAACTTTATCATCAGAAATATGTAATTAAAAGAAACCTATTAAATGAGTTATTGTTTAGCCATAGAAGGAATGAAGCCTGAAAGCAGAAAAGAACTTCATAAGAACTACCATGACAACCATTACGGATTTCCCATTCACGATGATAATGAACTGTTTGGAAGGCTGATTCTGGAAATCAATCAGGCAGGTCTGAGTTGGGAGACTGTATTGAAAAAAGAAGAAAGCTTCAGGAAGGCATACCATAATTTTGATATTCATGCTATTGCAGCATATACAGAAGAAGATCGGGAAAGGCTTATGAATGATCCGGGAATTATCCGCAACCGGCTGAAAATAAATGCGGCCATTGAAAATGCTAAAACCATTACAGAACTGCAGCGAGAATTCGGATCTTTTGAAAAATGGCTGGAGCATCATCATCCCAAAACCCTTCAGGAGTGGATGAAGCTTTTCAAAAAGACATTTAAATTTACCGGCGGAGAAATCGTAAACGAATTTTTAATGAGCACGGGATACCTCAAAGGTGCCCATGCAGAGAGCTGTCCTGTTTATAAGCATGTGCTGGAACAGAAACCGCTTTGGAAGGAGTAGAGTGTTTGGGCTTTAGAGTTTGAGAGTTTTTAATGAAATCTGAAATCAATATTTTTAGATTATTTATGGAAAATTCTGAATTCACTTCTTAATAAATTCAGCAATTCTGTAAAAGAAATTAGCTCATCAACATTAGGATAAATTTTTAAATACGATTCCGGATTATCATATTCAAATTCATTTTCATTTTTATCAGTTTTTACCTTTAGATAATACGTAAAACCATCTAATATAGCCGACTTAGATACTGAAGATACAATTTCATCATCTTCTGTAAAATAATCTTTATTTTTCTTTTCTAATTTATATTGAATGTTTTCCCACGGTGGGAGATGTAATAGATCCGTATCAAGAATTTTTGCCCAAACCAATTTTATATTTTTAGGTAAATTGAGATCTGTTTTTTTGATATTTATTTGTTGATTTGCTGTTGCTTCCGTTGTATAAAGTTCTCCGATCCACTTTTCTGTATTATCCTGATATAACCTAAACATTTCTAATCCTGTAGAAATTGTATATTTCTTGTAAACCCTCATTTCATAATTGTTGAATGGTAAGTTTTCTATCTTTAAAATTCTGTTATACTTATTAATATTCTGTGAAAATAGAATAGTAAAATTTAAAAATATAAAAAGGATTACTAAAATTTTATGCATGAAAAGTGATAGTTTTTATATTATGTAAATAAACCTTTGGATGAATTAGAATTATATTGATGACATCTGTTTTATCAATAGGAGCGGGCTTTAGCCCGTTCAATGAATAAAATAAATCAATTGGCTTTAGCCAAATATGTATTCAACGATTTTATATGTTTTCAGGTTCAGAAGCTGAATGTTTATTACGCATAATCTCCTTATGTTCCGTACCCCATTTTTCAAATTCCAGGATAATGGGTTTCAGCTTATAGCCAATTTCTGTGAGTTCATATTCGACCCGTGGAGGGACTTCAGCGTAAACAGTTCTGGTGATAATCCTGTCTGCTTCTAACCTGCGGAGCTGCAGAGTGAGCATCCGTTCTGTAATATTGTTTAAGCGTTTTCTCAGCTCACCAAATCTCAGTTTACCGTTGATCAGATAACAGCAGATGGCTAATGCCCATTGTCCACCGATCGTATTGGAAGCATAGATCTCCGGACATTCATCTGCAAGCGCTTTTTTATTGGCAAAATTGGTTGATGTTTCCTTTATTTTAGTCATTACTTACATTTTTTATAGTACCGTACAATTGGTCACTAATGTTTAAAATGTAAGTTACGTATATTATTTTTGCTGAAGAAATTCAAACGAAAAATGAAAATATTAATAATACTGATTCACCCTGATATAGAAAAATCAGTGATCAATAAAAGATGGATGGAAGAATTGAAAAAATATCCTGAAAAATATACTGTACATTCCTTATATGATGCATATCCAGATGAAAAGATAGACGCTGCAAAAGAGCAACAGTTGATAGAGTCTTATGACAGAATCATCTTCCAGTTTCCATTTTATTGGTTCAGCAGTCCCCCGCTTTTGAAAAAATGGTTCGATGAGGTCCTGCTTTACGGCTGGGCATATGGAAGCAAAAGCGGTTATAGAGTTGGAGGAAAGAAGATCACACTGGCTGTTACGGCAGGAATTGATGAAGAAGGCTATAGCGCATCCGGAAAATATAAATATACCATGAATGAGCTTTTCCGTCCCTATGAACTCACTTTTGACTATATCAAAGCAGATTACCCTGAACCTTTTGTTTACTACGGAATAGAAAATGATCCTTCACAAGAATGGGTTGAGAGGAGTGTCCCGTTGTATCTGGATTTTTTAGATTCCTTATAGATTAATCTTCCGGAAAGGTTGTATTGTCAATTTGATAATACGGCCTTCCCTGATTTTATGATTACTCTTTATAATCTACATCTTCAATCCTCCAGCTGATCAATGTCGAATCAGTTTATAAATTAGATGCAGATGAATAAAGCCATTGGGATCAAGATGATTTATTTTTTCTTCGACATAATAAATTTCTCTTCGCCGCAGCATTCACAGATGTATTTCATAGCAGATTATTTGAGGCCTAAAATACTCAAAATTCCTTATCCCACAGTAGGTGTATCCTCTTCCTTCAATATTTTATTCTCCTTCATAGAAAGCATCATTCGTTCATACTTATATTTTTCCCAGTCGAACTGGTTCAGAAAATCCAGGGCAGCTTGAAAGCCTCTGTTGAAAAGATCTTCTTTTTCCTCTCTTTTCATAAAGAAATTCAGCCAGCTGCTCGTTCCACAATTAACGCTTTGAATACTGAAAAGACGGTAGAAACTGTGTTTTGTAAGAAAAGATTTATCATTGAAACCTTTTAAAGTGCTGATGATGTTTCTCGCATAAGAAAAAGGTGTTTTCATAATCTGTTCGCTGGTTTTTCCTTTTTCCGAAAGAATATCCGAGTCGCTGGTCAGCTGTACCCCGAAAAGTGGCATTCTCGGATAAAATACGTCACTGGCATGAAAAATATCGATCGGGAAATTGGAAATACTTCCGCCATCGATAAAAATTCCGACCGGGTAGATGTCTTCCGGTTTTGTATTCATCCAGAATTTCCAGGCGTATTTCACTGAGCTGTCATCCCTGTTGATCCTTTTCTGAAAGGGCTCAAAAAAGAACGGTACAGACATGGAAGCTCTCACAAACTCAGCCGGGCTGATGTGCTTCAGCTCTTCCTCAGACCAGTATAAATTGGCCATCGTAGGAAGTTCTACCTTAATCTTTGCATTAATATCAGTAGTAATCACTACGTATTCTGAGCGAAGCTGGTAAAAAGGATTGTTCTTATAGTAATCATTGTTCACGGCGCTTTCATAAAATATTCTGTAGCGTGTTTCATCAATATGCTCAATGTTTTTTGCCTTGATCGCTTCAATACTTTTTAAAGCAATTGTATAATATTCCTGGGTGTTTCCGTAACGGTAATTAAGATTGAGACCATATTCTTTCTGAATAAATTTTTCATTGAGATCAGCTACTGTTTTAATTCCGAAACCATCCAGTACATTCTGCATGGTGCTTAAAAAAGTGTTGCCGGGATTGAACCCACTGTTTTGCTTCCTGAAATCACTGTAAAACTTTCTCATACAGAAAAAAGCGATAATGACCGGAATTAAGGGAATCAGAAAAAGAAGTTTTGCACTTAAAGTTGTCTCAGGCTGTGCGGCGAAAGGAATAATAATAAGAATGATCATGATGATCGCCAGAATAATAGCATTGATCTTAAAAAAATCTTTATTGTTCAGGATGGCATGAATTGTTGTTTTCACATAGGTTTTTCCATCCATAAAATCAGCGAAATTCCAGCTGAAAAGTATATCCTTGATCACTTCACTTTTTGCTTCTTCTTTGGTTTTGCATGCAGCAATAAGCATGGTATTAATAGCTCCCGCACTTGTTCCTGCTACTTTCAAAAAACGGATACCGAAGATTTCCAGACCATAAAGATAACCTACCAGCGCACTTCCCCAGACGCCGCCACCTTCCTGCACAAATTCCACATATTGGTTTTTCTGTGCATCCAGCAGATCAGAAAATTCTTTTGCAGAAATATTCTTATGCAGTACAGAGAGCTTTTCTTTAGATTTCTGGGAAAGTACATCTTCTGAAAGAATTTTATCCAATATTTCTGTTTTCATGGATTAGAGTTTTATTGAATATTCTAAGATATAAGCCAATAAAAGATTCTGTTAAGTTTTAAGATATCAACAAAATATTCTGTCGTTGATGTCTTTTCTCAAAAAAATTACCACTGCTTCCGTCTGGCATATATAAACGTGCAGATCACTACCAAAGCCATAACCCCTATTGTAATAAAATAACCGTATTTGTGATGAAGTTCAGGCATATTGTCAAAATTCATCCCATAAACACCTGCAATAAAGGTAATGGGAAGAAAATACACAGAATAAATAGCCAAAACTTTCATCACCTGGTTGGCCTTCTGATCTGAAAGTGCCAGAAACATGGAAATAAGGTTGGTGATCTGGATATTCAGATGATCAAAATCTGCTACTACATCTTTATGCTTGTCTTTTAAATCTACGATCTCCGAATCCTGAAGATTCAATAATTTAAATTTATCTACTGCATCTGTGGAAATCGTCAATACCCTGGAATTCAGTCCTGATTTTCGCTTCAGCTTATACAATCTTCTGATCTGATTGGTATGGTTTGTATTTTTAAGGAAAATTTCATTTTCAATATTATCCATCGTTTCCAGAAGGCTTAAAGATTCATCATCAAAACTTTTCATAATCAACAGGGCGATCATTAAAGCAATTTTTTGAGGTGGAACTTCTGTCTGCATAGCTGAAACCTGTTTCTTCGTCTCCGAAATGCTTTTTGCCTTCATCCTGTGAATCGTGATGATGGTGTTGTCTACCAGAAAAATCCCGATTTTCGTACTGATATCGCTGATGGTATTGAGGTTTTTCCGTTCCAGTTCCGTGCTTTCCCGGAGAAGAAAGAACTTTACATTGCCATCTTCTTCATATTTTGGAAGGTGGTTCGGATCCATTGTATCTTCCAGAAGAAGATTGTTGATCTCATATCTTTCGTGAAGAAATTTCAGGTCCTCCGGTGTGGGAGCCTCTACATCCACCCATTCACATTGGGAATCTCTGTATATCGTGTCAATTGGCATAGAATAAAAATACTAATATTTTGAAAAACTATGTGTTAAATAATTTTATCTTTGCCAAAATTAAACAAACTATATGATTAAAAGTACAATAAAAGGGATCGGATTTTATGTTCCAGATAATGTTGTTACGAATGATGATTTAGCTAAACTGATGACCACCAATGATGACTGGATTACAGAAAGAACGGGAATCAAAGAAAGAAGACACAGAAAAAACAGAAATGACTCTCAGGAAACCACGGCTTATCTGGCATTTAAAGCCTCTGAAAAAGCACTTGAAAAAGCAGGACTGACGGCTCAGGATATAGATTATATTGTTTTTGCGACACTTTCTCCGGATTATTATTTCCCGGGTTGCGGTGTATTGCTTCAGGATATGTTGGGATGTGATACCATTGGAGCTCTTGATGTAAGAAATCAATGTTCAGGATTCGTATATGCCGTGAGTGTTGCCAACGCTTTTATTAAGTCGGGAACCTATAAAAATATATTGGTAGTAGGTGCAGAGATCCATTCTTTCGGACTGGATTTTTCTGATGAAGGAAGAGGAGTTTCTGTGATCTTCGGAGATGGGGCAGGAGCAATTATACTTTCGGCGACGGAAGATGAAAATGCAGGAGATATTTTAGCGGTCAATATGCATTCTGAAGGGAAATATGCCGATGAGCTGTGTACACAGTTCCCGGGTTCAAAATTCGGATGGAGCGACAGAATGAGAAAAGAACCGGAAAATGTAACGGATAAGGAAGTTTACCCGATCATGAACGGCAATTTTGTATTCAAACATGCGGTGACAAGATTTCCTGAAACCATGCAGGAAGCTTTAGACAAAGCCGGTAAAACTATCGAAGATCTGGATATGTTCATTCCTCACCAGGCCAACCTTAGAATTGCCCAGTTTGTACAGCAGAAGTTTGGACTTCCGGATGAGAAAGTCCACAACAATATTCAGAAATACGGAAATACAACTGCGGCTTCTATTCCAATTGCTTTAAGTGAAGCTATTGAGGAAGGAAAGATCAAAAGAGGAGATCTGGTACTTCTTTCAGCATTCGGAAGCGGATTTACTTGGGGAAGTGTCCTGTTTGAATATTAAGCTAAAAGATTAGTAGCTAAAGTTAAAGGCAAAGAAAATACAACCAACTGATAATTCCCATCCATTGGAGGGGGGCAAAAATTTTTAAAATTTTTGACGGGGTGGTTTACGTACATAAAAAAACCGCAGAGCAAAGCTCTGCGGTTTTTCATTTATAATCTTCTATTAAAGACTTTTCAATAATTTCTCAGTATCCGTAGAATCCTGTCCCGTGCTTTTAGCCAACCCGATTGACTTTTCAGCCCACATTTTTGCGTTCTTTTTGTCTCCTATTTTATTATAGAGATTAGCTAAAGTGTCTGTATTGGCATAATTTTCATCCTTTTTTACAGATTCTTGTGCCCAGGCAACCGCTTTTTCCAGCGAAGCTTTATTGCTTACATTTTCAAAAAAATTCCAGGCCAGAGAATTTAACTCTTCTGAACTTGCTGCAGAAGAATCTTTATAAAGCTCCAGTGTCAGCTTCTCATAAGTCGGGATATCTTTATCTTTCAAAGCCCTGTTTGCTTTTGCTCTTTTTAGGATCTTTTCAGATTCGTCTTTTGTTAAAAATTTCTGGCTTTCCGTTAAAAAGTAACTGTCATTCCACGATTTTTTATCAGCGTTGTACGACTTTTTAAGAACAGTGTTTAGCTTTATATTTTTATCGAATTTCTCATATTTATCTTTCGGAAAAATTTTGATGATCTCCGCTTTTTTAGTCTGAAAAATTTTATACAGAGGACTTTCTGTACTTGAAGTACCGGACAGGAGCATTTGTACATCTTCCTGATCGAAGCTGGTTTTCTGCTGGAAATAACGGTCCAGTACTTTTCCTGCAAATTCAGAATCATTATAGATAGTTAATCCCGCAAGATTTTTTAAGAATTCAGGATCTTTTTCTCCATTTTCAAATTTTTGCTTTAATGCAGTAAGTCTTTTATTAGGGTCTTCTGCATCTTTAGCAAACTGGATGAAATCTTTTTCCTCCACATAGCCTAAGGTTCTGTGTACTTCCTCTCCGTCGCCATTAATGAAAAGATAAGTAGGAAATGCCTTTACGTTATATTTTTTTGCAAGACCAACTCCTTCTCCCTTTTCCATGTCTATTTTAGCAATTGATGAAATGAGAGTTGTAAAAATCTCCAACCGTCTGAAGCGGAAAAATATTTTTCACCATCAGTTTACAAGGTCCGCACCATGAGGCATAAGCGTCTATAAATATAAGTTTGTTCTCTTTTTTTGCTTTCGCCAGAATAGTAGCGAAATTGCTGTCTTCAAATTTAATTCCCTGTGCCCATGCTAGTGCAGCTATAAATAATGAAGAAAATATTGCTAATTTTTTCATAAAACTTTTTATTGATTACAAATGTAATAATTATGTGAACATATAAGTTGATGCATATTAAAAATAATTTCAAATATTTTATTTTTCATACATGTGTGATTTGGTTAATGATTTGAATAGTTATTATTAATTTTTAATGATTAAAATTTATATTAATAAGTTTTTAGGGTAAAAAAATTAAATAATTGAAGAATATTTTATTAAAAAATAAAATATTAGTAACTTTGTAAAAAACAAAAAGATACCCCATGAAAATGATGAATTATTATAAAATCCAGATAATAATTTATTTTTTTATGTCGAGGCATCTGCTGAAACTTTTGTTTTTATTCATTACTGCTGGTCCTGTCCTGGGTCAGACAAATTTTAGCTTTGATCAGGTATGTGAAGGAACATCCGTTCAGGTGATGCGAAAAGACATTCCCAAATCTCTAAAAATAGCAGATTCACTGTATATGTCTGCACAGAAACCTTTAGAGAAAGTCAAAAGCCTCATACTTTCTGCCCAGCTTTATCATTATGCAGGTGAGTTCAAAAAATCTATATGCTATGGCGAAAATGCCCATTCTCTTCTGATTCAGGCCAATGATGCGGAATGGTCTGCCCGTGTCAACGAATTTCTTGCTAAAGAATACCGCCTGGTGGGGCTCTACCAAAGATCAAAAAAATATACCCGGGAGGGTCTGGAAGCTGCAAAGAATATCAGTAATTCTCAAAAGAAAGGTCACGTACTGGGACTGCTGAATCAGGAAATGGCTTATTATGAAATGGAGCAGGGAGGGTATCAGAATGCAATAAAATATATTGAAGTTTCATTAGATTCATTTGGCAAGAATGATCTTCAAAATAATGGACGACTTGTTGCCGCTTCCTACCAAATGCTTGGTGAGATTTATTTTAAGCTTAAAGATTATGAGGTTTCAGAAAATTATTACCACAAAGCAGAAACACTGATCAAAGAAAAATGCTGTATTCTGGGCCTTGTTTATAACGGTTTGGGCGGTATCCGTATGAAGCAGGAAAACTGGAAAGAAGCTGAAATCTATTTAAAAAAAGCAGAAAATATAGCAGATAGCTCTAAGAGTTTTAAGCTGAAAAAAGCAGTCTATTCCAATATCAATGATTATTATGAAGGAACAGGTGATAATTTCAAAGCCTCCCTTTATGCTGTAAAGTATGTAAGAGCTTATGACAGTCTCGCAGCCAAGAGCCGTGAAGTTTCACTTAAAAACCCTGATGTTTTAGTGAAACATAATAAAAAAACGACTCAGATCAGCATCGTGAAAAATATGGCGATTATTGTTCTTCTGGTTTCCCTTATTGCAATCATTGTTTTCTTCAAAGTAAAACAGAAAAAACAACGCTCTAAATTCAGAAATATTATAAGAACCCAGCTTCAGATGATCAATGTGAGGAGTGAGCCTTTATCCAGGAAACAAAAAGGAGATTCTGATTTTTCAAATATTTCAGTGGAAGAAGTAGATGACAGGGAAAAAGTTGCAGACAAACGGAGAAATGACTCTTTAATGACTTCCGAAACAGAATCCAAACTGCTGGAACTTCTCGATGAATTTGAAAAAGGAGAGCTGTATAACAACAAAAATATGTCCTTGTCATTCCTGGCTGCCGAACTTAATACCAATACAAAATATCTGTCCTATGTGATCAATCAGCATAAAAATACAGATTTCAAAACATACGTAAACCGTTTAAGGATTAATTATATTGTAGATAAACTTATCAATGATGAGAAATACAGGCAGTATAAGATCAGCATCCTTGCAGAGGAATGCGGCTTTTCTTCACACAGCAAATTCGCATCTGTTTTTAAAGCAGTGACAGATTTTTCCCCTTCTTCCTATATTAAATATCTGGATGCCGAAAAATTAAACGGATAAACATGTTCATTTTCCTGAAAACAATTAATAAACAGTCTGTTTTTTCATTGTGTCTTTTCATTTTCATGAAAACAGATAACCTATTGTTTTAGGTAAAGCCTTCACTTATATATCTTTGCGCAAGCTTTAAAGGAACCCGTAACACTCAATTTTTAATCTGTTTTTAATCCTTAAGCAGAAAAGCGTTCAAATAAAACACTATACTGAAATGACCAGCTGATATAAGTATTTGCCCAGTATTTATATTAAAGCATCTAAAAGCTTTAAGCTGGACATTGAAGTGGATGAAACAACCTAAATACCCATTTATTTTTGACATCTGTATAATCAAATGCTGCTTAGGCAGACAGAATTATCTGTGCCAATATAATCAGGAATCGTTACATCAAAATCTAGCGATCCAAGCTGAGGGGATGGGCGCCCCAAGGCTTTCTGAAGATATAACGGATGATTTTTACTAGTATTAGAAGATTGTTTGAGATTAAGCCACGGGTAAATCTATTATTAGGCAATGAATATTATATTGGTCCGGAATATACGACCAATCAATAATTGATCATACAATCGGGGTTGATTGCCCGGTTTTTTTCAGTCAAGTTTTTTTAAGTACAAATCCGCAACAATGTTGCGGATTTGTTTTTTATTTTGTCTTCAGACTGTCGGTTTTTACTTTGATGGTATCCTGAGAAGTGGAAGCCGGTTCAGAATTGGCAACAGCGGAATCTCCCATTTTATTTCTCAGAGAATCTTTATTATGCTCATCTTTGAATTCTTCTCTTTTCTCTTTATTCTGTGCGCAGCTTCCCAAAACCAGCAAACCCAGAACAGCTCCAATCCATAATTTTTTCATAATAGTTAATTTTGATGTTTAATACCTTCAAATATAAAGAAAATTGATAGCTTTATGAAAATGAAGGTTAGAATAAAAAGAAAAATTATTTTTAAAGTAATAAGGAGGTTGAAGATTTATTTTAACTGAAATTTCTAAGTTTTTAGTTTTTATCCTTAATTATCATATAAAAAAAATCTGCAGAGCTTTCATCTGCAGATTTTCCATTTTTAATTAAACTTTGTGTGTATCTATTTAGCCGGAGCTGTTACTGCCGTTGAATCTGTCTTGATCTTTACGGTATCAGGATTCATTCTTTGGGATACTGTATCCGTTACCGCTGGTTGTACCGATTGTGTATTCACTGCTGTCGAATCCGAGCTCTTAGACGACATGGTAGATTCTTTGGTTCCGCAACTCACAACTACTAATCCTAAACCTATGGCTGCTAACAATAACTTTTTCATAATATTTTATTTTAATGTATTATTGAAAGTTCAATAATTATTCCTAAAAGGTTATTTAAAATATTAAAACATAGATAAATTTTGTTAAAAAATGTTAGGGAGGAAATAAATAAAATGAATTATGACTTGCAAGCTATTAAAATCATTCATAAAAAGACCCCGGAAAAAATTCCAGGGTCTTATTATTTATTAAAGATTATACAATCATTAATAATAGTATTTTATCTTATCCTAAGTAAGGATATTTGTAGTCTTTTGGAGAAACAAAAGTTTCTTTTACGCTTCTTACAGATGTCCATCTTAGTAAGTTCATTTTTGAACCAGCTTTGTCATTAGTTCCTGAAGCTCTACCACCACCGAAAGGCTGTTGCCCAACTACGGCACCTGTTGGTTTATCATTGATATAGAAGTTTCCTGAAGCATTTTCTAAAGCTTTGAAAGCCTCATTGATTGCATAACGGTCTTGAGCGAAAACAGATCCCGTCAATGAATATGGAGAAGTGGAATCTACTAATTTTAAAGTTTCTTTCCAGTCCTGATCTTCATATACATAAACAGATAAGATAGGTCCGAAGATCTCTTCTACCATACTTTCGTAATGAGGATTTGTGGTTTCAATTACCGTAGGGTATACAAACCATCCTTTAGAATCATCAACTTTTCCACCGATAGCTATTTCAGCTTCACCGGAATCCGTTGCTCTGTTGATATACCCTTTACATTTTTCAAAAGAGTTTTTATCAATTACTGCGTTAACGAAGTTAGATGGATCTTCAGGAGAACCTACTTTAATAGAATTGATTTGCGTTTCCATTACTTTTTTCACGTCAGCCCAAATAGATTTAGGAATGTAAGCTCTTGAAGCAGCAGAACATTTCTGTCCCTGGTATTCAAAAGAACCTCTTACCAAAGCAGTAGCTACCGCTTCTACATTAGAAGAAGGGTGAGCGATCACGAAATCTTTTCCACCTGTTTCTCCAACGATTCTTGGATAAGTTCTGTAATTATGAATATTATCACCGATCATTTTCCACATTCCCTGGAATACTTTCGTAGAACCAGTGAAGTGAAGACCTGCAAAATCAGGATGTGACATTACTTTCTCAGCAGTCTCTTTTCCATCTGTGAATACCATGTTGATGACCCCGGCAGGAAGACCAGCCTCAATCAATACATCCATGATCACTTTTGCAGAATAAACCTGCTTGTCAGAAGGTTTCCAAACCACTACATTTCCAAGCATAGCCATACAAGTAGGTAAGTTTCCGGAAATCGCTGTAAAGTTGAATGGTGTTACTGCAAAACAGAATCCTTCCAACGGCCTGTACTCTACACGGTTCCAGATTCCAGCGTCAGAAACTGGCTGCTCAGAATACATTTCAGTCATGAATTCTACGTTGAATCTTAAGAAATCAATAAACTCACACGCAGCATCAATCTCAGCTTGGTGCACGTTCTTAGATTGCCCAATCATTGTAGCTGCATTGATCACATCTCTGTAAGGTCCTGCCAAAAGATCAGCAGCCTTCAAGAAAATAGCTGCACGGTGTTCCCAGCCAAGTTCGTTCCATTCTTTTTTAGCTGCCAGTGCCGCATTGATAGCGTCATCTACATGCTGCATGGTACCTTTATAGTAAAATCCGAAATCATGAGCATGATCCTGAGGAGACTGAAGCTGCACTTTCTCGTCAGTTTTCACCTCTTTTCCATTGATAAACATTGGAATTTCTGTCTTCTCAGCCCACATTTTTTTGTAAGTGGCGATAAGGCTTTTAACTTCTGGAGATCCCGGTGCGTAAGAATTTACCGGCTCGTTTACTGCAAATGGTACTTGCGAAATTGCTTTTGACATATTATGTTGTATTATTTTAAATTGATAAATATGTTGGTATACAAATTTACAATAATTAACGCAAACAAAAAAAATCGCTCTTCCTTATAAAATGAAATTTATCACTGTTTTATATTTAAGAAATTCCCAAATGTGGAAATAAGGAATAAGGGCTTTATGTGTTTTTTTATTCAATCTTTAAAAAATTTACTTGCACTAGAAAAATTTAGAATATTTACATTATTTAAAACACTGAATTACTTGTTGTAGTTGAGTGGTTTCTCTAAATGCTTATAACATGGGAGTTTACGGGAGAATGATAAATGGGGAGAAACTGCATTTGTCTCGATTTTGAACATTTTAAATGACATTTTTGATAGCTTCGGGATATGGGATTGTCTAATTTTACACCATCAATGACTGATATGAAAACCAGAATCCTATTATTCTCTTTCGTACTATTTTTTTCCGCTTTATGTGCAGGCTTTTTTGCAGGTAAAGGGAAAGCTCAGTCAATACCTGATACATTCTCAAAATCATACCTTACTAAACATGCAGACCAGCAGGGTCAGCCGGAGATTTACAGTGTTTCGGATCAGGATGCACAGGACTCAGGTAATCCTGAAAAAATAAAATTCGATTATTCCGTAATCACCCAGCAATGGATGAACTTTTTCTTTCCAGATTATCCTCACAATACAAAAGCTGCACCTGTTCAAAACTTTGCATACATTACGGCACCAAGATACATCCTGTATCATTCTCTGCAGATTGCACACTGCTAATATATTTTCCAATTCATAACACAATTCACAGGATTTGTATATAAATACAGATTCCTAAAATTCAATTTCCTGTTTTTAATAGGTTTAAAACCATCTATTTGTCTTTTTTGAAAGACGGACAGGATTTCCCTATATCCAATTTAAAATACAATACAATGCACTTAACACCGAGAGAAACGGAAAAGCTTATGCTGTTCCTTGCAGGCGAGCTTGCTCTAAAAAGAAAGGCCAGAGGTCTTAAACTAAACTATCCAGAATCAATAGCACTTATCAGTCACTTTCTTCTTGAGGGAGCCAGAGACGGAAAAAGAGTTGCTGAACTGATGCAGGAAGGAGCGAATCTTTTAACCAAAGATGATGTCATGCCAGGAGTTTCAGACATGATTCACGATGTACAGATCGAAGCCACTTTTCCCGACGGAACCAAACTGGTTACCGTACACAACCCAATCCGTTAATACCTATTCCATTATGATACCAGGAGAAATATTTGTAAAAGAAGGGACTATTATCTGCAATGAAGGCAGAGAAACAGTTAAAATAAAAGTAGTCAACACAGGAGATCGCCCTATTCAGGTAGGTTCGCATTTCCATTTCTTTGAAGTGAATAAAGCCATGAGCTTCAGCCGCGAAAAAGCTTTTGGAAAAAGACTGAATATTGTGGCAAGTACCGCTGTACGTTTTGAACCGGGAGAAGAAAAAGAAGTTGAATTGGTAGAAATAGGCGGTATCAAAAAAGCAATGGGCTTTAACAATCTTGTTGACGGACAGGTTGATTCCGAAGATCAGAAAAAAGCCAGCCTTGCCAAAGCTGAAGATTTAAACTTTAAAAATCAATAAACATGAGCTTATCCATAGACAGAAAACAATATGCCAATATATTAGGTCCTACAGCTGGCGATAAGATCAGACTGGGAGATACTGAAATTATCATTGAAATAGAAAAAGATTTCACCCATTACGGAGACGAAGCTGTTTTCGGAGGTGGAAAAACCGTTCGTGACGGAATGGGACAAAACGTGACTGCCAAAAGAGATGAAGGTGTTCTGGATCTTTGTATCACCGGAGCGGTAATCATTGATCACTGGGGAATTGTAAAAGCAGATATCGGGATCAAAGACGGTAAAATTATAGGCATCGGAAAAGCCGGAAATCCAGATACCATGGATGGAGTTTCTCCAAACATGATCATCGGAGCTTCAACAGAAGTGCATGGTGGGAAAGGGTATATTGTGACAGCGGGAGGAATTGACACTCACATCCATTACATCTGTCCACAGCAGATCGAAACCTCTTTATACAGCGGAATCACTACAATGATCGGCGGAGGAACGGGACCAAACGACGGGACCAATGCGACTACCGTTACCCCGGGGAAATTCAATATGCAGAAAATGCTCGAAGCCGCTGAAGAATATCCTATGAACCTTGGCTTCTTCGGGAAAGGAAACTGCTCTGCGGAAGAACCTATTGAAGAACAGGTAGAAGCAGGCGCTTTGGGTGTGAAAATTCATGAAGACTGGGGGGCAACACCAGCAACCATCGATGCCGCATTGAAAGTTGCTGATAAATATGACGTTCAGGTGGCTATCCACACCGATACCCTGAATGAAGGAGGTTTCCTTGAAGATACCATGAGAGCCATCAACGGAAGGGTAATCCATACCTTTCACACAGAAGGTGCCGGAGGAGGTCATGCTCCGGATATCATCAAAGCAGCCATGTATCCCAATGTATTGCCAGCTTCTACAAATCCTACACGTCCTTATACGATAAACACCATTGATGAGCATCTTGATATGCTGATGGTATGTCATCATTTAAGCAAAAATATCCCTGAAGATGTAGCCTTTGCTGATTCACGTATTCGCCCTGAAACCATTGCAGCTGAAGATATTCTTCATGACATGGGAGTTTTCAGCATCATGAGTTCAGATTCACAGGCGATGGGAAGACCAGGTGAAGTGATTACAAGAACCTGGCAGACAGCAAGCAAAATGAAAGAGCAGAGAGGGAATTTGGAAGAAGATAAAGACGCTGAAAATGATAACTACAGAGCCAAAAGATATGTGGCAAAATATACCATCAACCCAGCAATCGCACATGGTATTTCAGAATATGTGGGATCCCTTGAAGAAGGGAAACTAGCCGATCTTGTGATCTGGAAGCCTGCATTATTTGGAGTAAAGCCGGAAATGATCGTAAAAGGAGGCTTTGTAATTGCTGCTAAAATGGGTGATCCAAATGCCTCTATCCCTACACCACAGCCCGTTATTTACAGGAATATGTTCGGGGCTCATGGAAAAGCAAAATTCGGAATTTGTGCCAATTTCGTTTCACAGATCTCTATCGACAACGGAACAATTGCATCCTATAAACTGGAAAAAATGATCCTTCCGGTGAAAAACTGTAGAAACATTTCTAAAAAGGATTTGATCCACAACGATAAAACACCTGTAATTGAAGTTAATCCTGAAAACTATAAAGTTACGGTAGACGGTGAGTACATTACTTGCGAGCCGGCGGAAAAACTTCCTTTAACACAGCTGTATTACTTGTTTTAATCTTGAGTTTTTAAGGCTCAGTGAAGGCCGGGCCTTTTCAAAATTGAATGATAACTAACATTGAACAGATTAAAATGAAAAACTTAAATAAAACTGTGTTTTCCCTTGCCGTAGCCGGAATGTCTATGTTTTCCGGGCAGGCGAAAGCCCAATTTCTGGGAGGAAGAAGACTGAAAAGTGACGAAGAAGGACCAAAAGGACAATTTATGGTTTACGGGTCATTAGATTATTCAAAAATCACGACACCTTCCAGTACCAGTAGTACTGTTTCAAGTGCACCAATTGGACTGGGCTATTTTATTAATAATAATGATGTTATTGGAATAAATTACGCTTACTCGCAGAATGCTGTTGACCACACTGTTGTATATAAACAAAATGAAGCTGGAATTTGGTACAGTCCGTCATTAGCGCTTGGAAAATATTTCTTGCTGATTGCTCAGGTGGACGCTCATTATGTATGGGGACAACAGGTTTCAGGAGCAGCAGCATCAATGGAAAACTTTAATGGCTACCGTCTTCGCGCCTATCCTTTGATTGGTATTGTTCTGGGTGGAGGCTGGGCTCTGAAATTTAAATTTGCAGAACTTTCAATGCTTCAGACCAAAACAAAAGAAGGCTGGACGAAGACTTCTGTCGCCGGAATCAGCGGTTCAACATTCGGAGTAGGAATTTCCAAAAACCTTGACTTCAGAAAAAAATCAAAAAAAGATGATAATTAACGAAACAATAGGTAACCTCTCCCAAAACCCGACTGCAAAACCCGTTGATTTTATTGATCTGGAATGGTTTGAAACCACGAAAAGAATTCAGCGTAAAAAAACCAGAATGGGAACAGATATCGCCATTAAGTTCCTCCGTGAAGGACAACGTTTGCGTGAAGGAGATATTCTTTTTGAAGATGATCAAAAAATCATTGCCGTCAATGTTCTCGAAACAGAAGCCATTGTTATGTCACCGGCTTCTCTGCTCGAAATGGGAACTGTTTGCTATGAGATTGGAAACAAGCATATTCCGCTTTTTATTCAGGATAATCAGGTATTGCTCCCTTTTGAAATGCCGATGTTCAGATGGCTGGAAGCAAGTGGATTTAAACCGGAAAAAAAGACGGTTAAGCTGCTGAACCTTCTCAAATCTAATGTAGAACCTCACGGACACGGGAATCTTGGGTCTTCAATTTTTACTAAAATCTTAAAAATGGCGGCTCCAAAAGATGAATAATATAAACCTAAACTTTCTTTCAGGACTGCTTCATTTGTCAGATCCTACACTTCCGATCGGTGGTTACAGCCATTCCAACGGGCTTGAAACTTACGTACAGGAAAGAATTGTCAGCAACCTGCAGACTGCAAAGGAATTTGTTGAAAATATGCTTCGGTATAACCTTAAATATAATGACGGAGCTTTTGTAAAACTGGCGTATCAGGCTGCAGAAGACAATGATCTGGAATTGCTTTTAAGCCTTGATAATGAATGTAATGCCATAAAATGTCCAAGAGAAATCCGCCAGGCCAGCCAGAAACTAGGATTAAGGTTGATCAAGATCTTTAAAAGAAGAGAACATTTCCCCTTTATGGAAGCCTTTGAAAAAGCAGTTCAAAACCGGGAAGCCAATTCGCATTACTGTATTGTATTCGGAGTTTATGCTTATTTAATGAAAATTCCCTTATACGAAGCATTGCTTGGATTTTATCACACTTCGGTAGCCGGAATGATCACCAATGCTGTAAAATTGGTTCCACTGGGACAATTGGACGGTCAGGATATTCTTTTCTCTTTGTATCCTGTGATGGAAAAAACAGCCAACGAAACCATAGAATTGGATAGAGATATGGTAGGACTCTGCAATACAGCCTTTGATATCAGATGCATGCAGCATGAGAGGCTCTATTCAAGACTTTATATGTCTTAGAAAATAAATATTTACGATTAATTAAAACAGAAAAATGAACAATAGAAAATATATAAAAGTAGGGGTGGCTGGACCTGTAGGTTCAGGAAAAACAGCATTGCTGGAACGTTTAAGCCGAAAAATGTTCGGAAAATATGACCTTGGGGTGATTACCAATGATATTTATACCAAAGAAGATGCTGAATTTATGGCTAAAAACAGCCTTCTGCCACACGAAAGAATCATTGGTGTAGAAACAGGAGGATGTCCACACACCGCCATCCGTGAAGATGCAAGTATGAATCTGGAAGCTGTAGATGAGCTTGCCGCCCGTTTTCCGGATATCGAGCTGGTATTAATTGAAAGCGGAGGTGATAATCTATCAGCTACATTCAGTCCTGATCTTGCCGATGTCATGATCTTCATTATTGATGTAGCTGAAGGAGAAAAAATTCCAAGAAAAGGAGGTCCCGGCATTACCAGATCAGACTTACTGATCATTAATAAAATAGATCTTGCTCCGCACGTAGGGGCAAGCCTTGAAGTAATGGAAAGAGATGCCAGAAGAATGAGAAACGGAAATCCTTTTGTTTTCACCAATCTTAAAACAGATGAAGGCCTGGAAAAAGTGATCGGATGGATCAAAAAGTATGCGCTTCTGGAGGAATGTGAAGAACCGAATCTGGTAAGATAAATGGACAGCCGTTTACATATCATTGCAGGATTCAAGGAGGGAGAGTCTTATGTGAAAGATCTCTATGTTTCACTTCCGTTCAGGGTAGTTTCCGTAGGACAGCGGAAAAGCGACAATAAGCTATATCAGATGGTAATGAGCTCCTCTCCCGGAATTCTGGACGGAGACCGCTATCATCTGAACGTTGAACTTGAAAAAGGAGCTTCACTCCAATTGCAGTCGCAGTCGTATCAGCGGCTGTTCAATATGAAGGATAAGGCGGTTCAGGAGCTCAATGTAAAAATGGAAGAAAATACCTCTTTTGCTTACGTTCCGCATCCTGTAGTTCCACACGAAGACTCTAACTTTGAAAGTAGGGCCAATATCCATGTCGGAAAAAATAGTCAGATTATCATCAGTGAGATCATTACCTGTGGAAGAAAACATTATGGTGAGGTGTTTAAACTAAAACGTTTTCAGAATCTGATGCAGATCTATCATAAAAATAAGCTGGTGATTAAAGACAATGTTGTTATTCAGCCCGACCTGTTCCCAATTAACTGCATTGGAAACCTCGAACAGTATACGCATCAGGGAAACCTTATTTTCTACAGTACAAAAGAAAATGTTGATAAAAATAGTCTGATTGAAACGATTGTAGAACTGGCAACAGAACACAGGGACGAAATGGAAGCCGGCGTTTCTGCTATTGAAGAGAATGGTTTTGTTGTAAGAGCTTTAGGACATGGGGGAGAATTGATGTACAATTTTTTCCTTCGGGTTCAGGAAATCCTTTGGTCATTGGAATAAATAATTGATGACTATTATTTTGAATTAAAACCAAACAATTATTCAATGAATGGGAGCGGGCTTTAGCCCGGTCCTGGCCAAAGATCAGATCATTTTGAACAAGAGCAATTAAGAGATTTCAATTAAATCAAAAGACCTCATTATTCAATAGGATCGGGCTTTAGCCCGATCAAAAATAAAAACATCAACCAAGGCTTTAGCCAAAACCTAAATAACTGGAAAAAACAAAAACAAAAAATGGACACTACAGTTTGGGCACTTCTCATAAGTGCCATCTCAATAAGCTTTATACACACCGCCTCAGGACCGGATCATTATCTGCCGTTCATTGTCATTTCAAAATCTAAAAAATGGAGCGGAATGAAAACCGCAGTTTTAACCGTTGTCTGTGGATTCGGACACGTGTTGAGCTCCTTGATTTTGGGGTTCATCGGAGTGTTTTTGGGCTGGCAGCTCAATAAGATCTCATGGTTTCAGGATCTCAGAGGTAATTTTTCAGGATGGGCTTTGCTGATATTTGGAGGCGTTTACTTGATCTATGGATTGATCCAGGCTATCAGAAATAAACCTCACAAACATTTTGATGTCATGGGTGACGATGTTTACGTTTATGAACATAATCACACGGAAATGGTAATGCCGCAAAAAAGAATAAAAGTAACCCCTTTAGTGCTTTTCATGATCTTCGTAATGGGGCCTAGCGAGCCACTAATTCCACTACTATTCTATTCCGGCGTAAAACATTCCATGTCTGAAATAGCGGTTTTGGTCACTTCATTTACCATAACAACCGTTCTAACAATGCTGGGAATGGTTCTTTTAGGGCGTTATGGCTACTCAACCTTATTCAATACAGAAAAACTGGAAAGGTATATGGGCATGGTGAGCGGTGCTGTTGTAACAGTCTGCGGAATAGGGATGGTGTTTCTGGGATGGTGACGTGATGCGGGTTTCGGGTTTCGAAGTTGGAGAATTTCAGGGGTTGAGAGTGAATGAGTTTTAGTTGTCAGTTGCTGGTTACTAGTAATTAAGTTAATGACTTACGGTCTGATGTCTTGTGTCTGAAATCTGACGTCTAAAATCTTGATTCTTGGCTCTTGTTTCTTGACTCTTAAACTCTTATTAATAAATACTATATGACTAAAAAAACTATGGACGAATTTTTCAAAAAACAACCTTTTATCGACAATATTCTAAAAGGAATCGGGCAGATTATGCTTCAGGAAAACAGATGGACAGGACTCTTATTCCTCATCGGCATTTTTATAGGAAGTTGGGAAGGCGGTGTTGCTGTTCTTCTTTCAACCGCAGCCGGAACACTCACTGCAATGAAGCTTAAATATGATCTGTCAGAGATCAATGCCGGATTATATGGTTTTAGTGCGGCTTTAGTGGGGGTGGCGCTCTCCTTCATCTTTCAGACAACATTACTTATTTGGATAATTATCATATTGGGTGGCGCTTTGGCGGCAGTAATTCAGCATTTTTTCATTCAGAAAAAAATTCCCGTATTCACGTTTCCTTTCATTATCATTACGTGGGTCTGTGTATTTGTATTGCATCATTTTACACAAATTCCACCTTCAGAAATGATCTCCGCAACAGCAGAGCCGGCAGATTACGATGATTTCCTTACTTGTACCAATGCATTTGGAGAAGTGATATTTCAGGGAGGAATACTTTCCGGGATTATTTTCTTCGTAGCGGTTTTTATCAGTTCGCCTGCTGCTGCATTGTATGGTTTTGCAGGTGCTGTTTTAGGAGCTTACCTTTCTCATATGAATGGTGAACCCATTGAGAAGATCCACATGGGACTTTTCGGATTCAACGCGGTGCTTTCAGCGATCGTTTTTTCAGGATTTAAAAAGAAAAACGGACTCTGGGTGCTGATAGCTGTGGCCATTACAGTTGCGATTGACGACCTGCTGGTAGATCATAATACCTTGAACGAAGTAGGCGGTGTCCTGACTTTTCCATTTGTTCTGGGCACGTGTATCACCCTTTTAATACAGAAATTATTTAAAAAAAGAAGAACTGAGTAGATAGTTTCGGTGATTGATAGTAAGAAAGATTGGAGTAAGCAGCAATATACAGTACAATATTGATATCAGGTTCCAATTCATACTAAAAATCTAAAATCTAAAATCTAAAATCTAAAATCTCAAGTCTGATGTCTGGCATATGCAGTCTTGCTTCTTGGCTCTTGATTCTAGACTCTAAAAAATATTTAAAAAAAATGAAGATAACTAAAATAGCAGCTGTATTTCTGGCATTGGCTTTTAACGGAAAAATATCTGCCCAGGAAACAGAAAAAAAACTGGCTATAAAGGATGCAGATGACCAATTTCCCATTGCGGATGTCCTTATAAAATACAACCACGGAAACACCCATACCCATTCGGGAAGCGACGGGACTTTTACGCTTCCTGTTGCCAGCCTTCCGGACACATTAGTCATCGGTCGTCAGGGATATGATGAGGTAACGTGGGTGGTGAACAATGATCATGATCAAAATAAGGTTATTTTTTTACAGCATAAGCCCTATCAGATCTCTGAAGTGGCTATTAATCATAGTTCGTTTTTATCAGCTATTACAAAAGTTGATTTAAACAAATTTCCCGTTAATTCTGCACAGGATCTGTTGAGAAAAGTTCCGGGATTGTTCATTGCACAGCATGCAGGAGGTGGAAAGGCGGAGCAGCTTTTCCTAAGAGGTTTTGATGCAGATCATGGTACAGATGTTAGTGTGAATGTAGACGGAATGCCTGTTAATATTGTTTCCCATGCCCATGGACAGGGTTATTCGGATCTGCATTTTGTGATTCCTGAAACCGTCAACAACATTGATTTTGGAAAAGGAGCATATTATATGGATCGTGGAGATTTTAATACAGCTGGATACGTTGATTTTCAAACCTATAATGGGTTGAAAAACAGTATGGTCAAATTGGAAGGGGGCTCATTCAATTCAAAAAGGATTCTCGGAATGTTCAACATTCTGCATGATGATACGGGAAGAAAAAATGCTTATCTGGCAGCAGAATACAACTATACTGACGGGCCTTTTGATGTAAAGCAGAATTTTAACAGGGTCAATATTTTCGGAAAATACAATCAGTGGATCACCGATAAGGATTATTTCAATATCCAGTTCTCAACATTTAATTCTTCCTGGAATGCGTCCGGACAGATTCCTGAACGTGCCGTAGATGAAGGAATGATTGGTCGGTGGGGAAGCATTGATTCTACAGAAGGCGGAAAAACGTCAAGAACCAATCTTCAGATGAATTTTAAACATATTATTTCAGATTCCGAACAGATTGATGCAATGGCATTTTATTCAAAGTATAATTTTAATCTGTATTCTGATTTTACTTTTTATTTAAAAGATAAAGACCATGGTGATGAGATTCAACAGACAGATGGCAGAAATATTTACGGAGCTGAGGTGAAATATACCAAAAGCTTTACTCTTGGAAACAGCTCATTGAATTGGATTTCTGGAGTAGGTTTAAGAAATGATGATATTAATACTTTGCAGCTCAATCATGTCTATCACAGAGATCTTCTCCTGGACAGAAAAGCCGACGTAAACGGAACTGAAACGAACCTTCATGTCTATTCCGGATTGATATGGAAGACGGGAAAATGGACCGTCAATCCAGCCTTAAGAGTGGATCATTTTATGTTTAATATGCATAATCTGCTGGATACTGAACAACTTCCTTCCGGACAGTCAAAAGAAGCAACAAGATTAAGCCCGAAACTTAATTTCTCTTATGCTCAGAGTGATAACGTCATGTGGTTTTTGAAGACCGGAATGGGATTTCATTCCAATGACCTGAGAGTAGTCGTTCCGAATCCTGATCAGAAAACACTTCCGTATTCTATCGGCGGAGATCTTGGAGCGAGACTCCATCCTTTCAAATCACTGATTATTACACCTGCTTTATGGTATATGTATCTGCAGCAGGAATTCGTATATGTTGGTGATGATGCTGTAGTAGAGCCATCCGGAAAATCACAGCGTTTCGGGGCAGATTTGGGAATCCGTTTCCAGCCACTTGAAAATTTCTATCTAAATGCAGATCTTAATTATTCTCATGCCAGATTTATTGAAGAAGAAAAAGGACAGGATTATGTTCCATTAGCTCCGGTAGTAACCAGCACAGGCTCCGTCAACTGGGATTTTCTTCATGGCTTTTCATTGGGACTTCAGTACAGGTATCTTGGCTCAAGGCCGGCTGTAGAGGATAACAGCATCAAAACAAAAGCGTATTTCGTCAACGATCTGATGCTTTCTTACAACCGTCAGAAATGGGGAGCAAATATCCAGGTAAACAACCTCTTCAACGTCCGATGGAACGAAGCTCAGTTTGCGACAGAAACCCAATTAAAAGGCGAAGCAGAACCTATCACAGACCTTACTTATACTCCGGGAAGTCCGTTTGGAGTAAGAATGGGAGTGTATTATAAATTTTAACTTAAGTGTATTCATGTAAAATGTATTTGTGTATTCATGAATGAGAATACTATTTTAAGATGTATTTTAACTATTAAGAAAAAATTATCCAATCTTAAAATAAAACTCATTTTACTGTTTCTAAAACTTATAAACCTTAAGATTCAGATTTAAACATTATTGTAAACACTGTCCTATCAAATCATTAATACATTTTACCTGAATACATAAATACAAAATAATTCAGCATCAAATTTGCATCAATAATTAATCATGGAAATACTATCCAATTTTCAGTATAAAAAGCTTTTTCTTCCGAATATTACGGAGAAAATACTGGCTAATAATGCAGACATACAGCTATACCGCATCGAAAACTACCTTAAAGGGATTTTAATGCCGGTGATCCCGTACCGTACCACTTTTAACTTTATTATTTTTGTGACAAAGGGACATATAAAGCAGTATCTGGAAAACAAAGAATATAATGCTGAAAAAGGCGGTGTGATCTTTATCAAACAGGGAACAATCACGGCTACCGTAGAACTCTCAGACGATATTGAGGGATTTTTCCTGGCTTATGAAAACAATATTCTTTCCGAACAGGAATTACCCAAGCACAAAAGCAGCATTTTTTTCATGACCCCATTCCTGAATCTGGACAGTCTTACCTACGGAACCATCACCCAGTTGCTTCCGATCCTGGAACAGGAACTTTGGCTGAATAACCTGAACATTAATGAAGTGGTGGTCACAATGCTTCATTTGATTCTTATCAAAATGCTGAGCACAGATTCAGATAGTCATCACAAATCGGCATCACGCCCAATGGAACTTTCGCTTCAGTTCCGTGATCTTTTGTTTAAATACCACGTAGCGGAAAAACGGGTGGCCTTTTATGCTGATAAACTGTCGGTAACGGAGAGCTACCTTAATAAATGTGTGAAAAATGTAACCCAAAAATCACCGAAGCAATGGATTAATGAGATTGATATTAATTACAGTAAAGCCTTGCTCCATTCAAGTAAGGACATCGCAGAAATAGCTTATGAACTCAACTTTCATACCGCATCACACTTTACTCAGCTTTTCAAGAAAATTGCAGGAATTACCCCTAAAGATTACAGAACACATTTTTTGAAGAACAGAGTTTCGGTATAAAATGGAAGCCGGAAGAGTGAGGAAAGAAATTCTGATTGTCCGAAATTGCTTTATGCCTTTTAAATAGATATTAAGAGGTCATTATAGATGAATAAAAACTTAAAAACTGATATTGGAATTTCAATACTTCCATCTTCACTCTTTCATCTTTCACCCTTCCTACATTTTTTCGTTTTCAAGAATCTTCAGCACTAGTTTTTCCTCTTGTGTCAGGCCGGCCTTTCCATCGTTTTCTTCGATTTGTTCCAATTCATCAAGGTACTTTTTGATTGTATTATTTTCGTAAAGATTGATCACCAAAGGATGTACATAATATTTTCTGCAAACCGTACTGGTATTTCCAAGATGTTCAGCCACGATTTCCAGAGCTTCTTTCACTTTCTTTTTATACTGCGTGTTATTTTCAGCGTAGCCAATCTCTTTAAAAGCGATTAAGGCACTCACCGTTCCGGACCAGGTCCTGAAATCCTTTGCAGTGAAATCTTCCCCGCTTATTTCTTTAATATAATCATTCACCATCCCGGAGTCAATAGAATGGCGGTTTCCTTCATCATCAAAATACTGGAAAAGTTCCCTTCCCGGAATATCCTTGCATTTTTGTACTAACCTGGAAAGTCTCTTGCTTTTCAGATTGATATTGTGCATAACACCTTTCTTTCCTTTAAATGAGAACGAAATCTTTTGCCCGTTAATTTTTACATGCTTATCCTTTAAAGTAGTCAAACCAAAGGAACCATACAGCTTTTCGTAGGCATTATTACCGATACGGATATTCGTACGCTGCATTAAACTTACAATTAAGGCCAGTATTTTTCTCTTCTCGAAATTTCTTAAAGCAAGATCCTGTTCCACATGAAGCCGTATATCCGGAAGCGCATACCCGAACTGAAGCATTCTGTAAAATTTGGTATGATTTCTTAAAGCACTCCACAAAGGATGATAGCGGTACTGCTTTCTCTTTTTTACATCAAAGCCGGTGGCCTGAAGATGACCGTTATCCAGGGCACAGATCCAGACATTTTCCCATGCGGGAGGAATAACCAGACTGTTGATCCTGTTGATCTCATTCTTGTCTTTAAGCTTTTCACCGTCCTTGTAATAAGCATACTTCTTCCCGTTCTTTTTACGGGTAATCCCTGCCGTTTCCGCATCGGTGGTATATACAAGATGTACCGCCTTTGCGGAGGCCTCGGGATCCTTCATGATCTTGACAATTTTTGAAGGCTTTAGGTGAGAAATAATTTCCAGATCCGTATTCTTCTCCATAAAAAATGGTTAAGAGTTCTTACCCCTCGAAAAGATCAGAAAAAGGACAACTACAACTGCAACGACTAGAATAATTCCCCACCACATTCCAGCCTTAAAAATAGTTTCTATTGCCTCACAGCTGGTTAGTGTAAGCAATACAAATATGGTCATACTGTATAAAGTCAATTTTCTCATGATATAAATATTTTGGTGTTATTATATTCTTTGATGGTCAGCTTTCCAGTTTTTGATAGAACGTTTAATCTCGTCGCCGGAGATATTTTCAGTGATGGCTTTGTTCAGAAGCTCCCGGAATTCGTCATCGTAAGCAAACCTTAATGCGGCAATCTGATCAAATCGTAGCTTTTCTGCCACTTCATCAGACCTTTTTCCGAAAATTTCGAAATACCGCTGTTTAAATTCAAGGATTACCATACGGTTTTGCAGTCCCAAAGCATAATGCTGCCTCGTCATAAAAGCCAGGTAGAAGAGGAGAAATATCACAATTGAAAATAAAATCCATGTCAGTTCGTTTTCTCTGTTATCCCAAATTTTATAAATTCCATAAATTTCCAGTACGATCAATATCGGAAGATAAATGAAATGATGGGGAGGATAAAACTTCCTGTGA
Organism: Chryseobacterium sp. W4I1; assembly: GCF_030816115.1. Lineage (NCBI taxonomy): Bacteria > Pseudomonadati > Bacteroidota > Flavobacteriia > Flavobacteriales > Weeksellaceae > Chryseobacterium > Chryseobacterium sp. W4I1. The sequence continues at coordinate 2,550,503 of NZ_JAUSXQ010000001.1, read as the reverse complement.
TTTTTATAATTCTGCTCTTTCATACGATGAATAGTAGCAATAATCTTTCCAAAACTTTATATGTTTAATAATAATTGCGTTTTTGTGGTACTTGAGCACCTGTTTAAATGAATATTGTTAATTATTTTCAACTAATTATAAATATGTTAGTATTTATTTAATGAATTGTAGACTTTAGAATAAATAACTTAGCTTAAAAGAGTAGTTATTGGGGTTGAATAGGAGTATCATTTACCCTTTAAAGAAAAATTTTAAATTTATTAGGCCAGCTTATAAAGTGAATTTCTTTCTTTTCACATTTAAAATTCAACTTACACTGAAACTTCAATCCACTTGGTCTGCAATGAAAAAATAACAAATCATTAACGAAATTACAGCTCTTATTTCATTATCAAACCTCAATTTTTTCGTAACTTTCGGTGTTTAAAAAGAAAAAAGAATGACTTCAAAGGAAAAAGTTGTTGCACTTCGGGAGGAGATGCAGAAAAATAATGTTGATGCATTTATAGTATATTCTGCAGATCCGCACATGAGCGAGTATTTGCCTGAAGAATGGCAGGAGAGAGCATGGCTTTCAGGATTTTTAGGTTCCGCAGGTTTTGTGGTGATCACCAAAGACAAAGCAGGTCTTTGGACGGATGGCCGATACTTTACCCAGGCAGCCCTTGAGCTTGAAAATTCAGGAATCGATCTTTTCAAAGACGGAATGGAAGGAACTCCCAATTATATAGACTGGATCATTTCTGAGATTCCTTCAGGTGGAAAAGTAGCCGTGAATGCTTTGGCCACTTCAAATGCCAACTGGGAACTGCTTTCACAAAAACTGCAGTCAAAAAATATTACATTAACAGATCTTCCATTACTAAAAGAGATATGGAAAGAAAGAGGAACGCCTTCTAAAAATCCAATTTTCATACATCCAGTAGAAAGAGCCGGAAAATCGGTTACCGATAAGATCAATGCTATCCGCCAGAAAATGGAAGATCAGGAAGCTACCGTTCATATTATTTCCAGCTTGGATGATGTAGCCTGGACACTGAATTTAAGAGGAAGCGATGTAGAAAGCAACCCTGTATTTTTAGGATATACAGTTATCACTAAAAATGATGCAGTTTTGTTCACAGACCTTGAAAAGCTGGAAGTAGAGGCAAGAAAACAGATGGATGAGTCTTTTGTGAAAATGATGCCTTACGAAGAATTTTACAATTATCTGAAAGCATTTAAAAATGAAAAGGTATTGGTTTCTCCGAACAGCAACCAGATGATCTATGAAACTTTAAAGGCTGATAACCAATTTATAAAAGCTCCTGTTCCCGGTAACCTGATGAAAGCCCAGAAAAATGAAACTGAGCTGGAAGGATTCAGAACAGTGATGGTAAGAGACGGTGTGGCTATGGTGAAATTCCTTTACTGGCTGACTCATAATGCGGGAAAAGAAGCAATGACTGAATATTCTATTGGTAAAAAACTGGGCGGTTTCCGTGCAGAAGGCAAAAACTTTGTAGGAGAAAGCTTTGGAAGCATTGTAGGTTATAAAGATAACGGTGCTATCATGCACTATTCTGCAAAAAGTGAAGGAAGTAAAGAAGTGACCAATGATGCCAGCATTCTGGTAGATTCAGGAGGACAATATCTTGAAGGAACTACCGATATCACAAGAACCTTGGCTTTAGGAGCGGTTTCTGATGATTTTAAAAGGAATTCCACTTTAGTGCTTCAGGGATTGATCCGTTTGTCCATGGTGAAATTCCCGAAAGGAACAAAAGGTGTTCATCTTGATGCCATTGCAAGGCTTCCGCTATGGATGGAAGGAAAAGATTTCAACCACGGAACCGGTCATGGAGTTGGAAGCTTTATGAATGTTCATGAAGGTCCACAGAATATCAGAAAAGATATGAATCCTCAGGATCTTCTTCCGGGAATGGTTTGTTCCAATGAACCGGGATACTATCTTGAAGGAGAATACGGAATCCGGCACGAAAACCTGATCGCCGTAAAAGAAGCAGAAAAAACAATTCACGGAACATTCTATGAATTTGAAACCCTGACGTTCTGTCCGTTCTTTAAGGATACCATTGTAAAAGAAATCCTTTCAGAAAAAGAAATTATCTGGCTGAATGATTACCACAGAACTTGTGAAGAAAAACTGGGTCCTTATCTTGAAGGAGAGATTAAAGATTGGTTCCTTGAATTGGTGAGCCCGCTTTAACAGTGCAAATGATAAAGATGGGTAATTGTAAATGATCAATGGTCAGTTTTGGATAGCTAAAATATTGAGCCTTACCTTTAAACATCAAATTTTATTCTTTGAACATTAATATTGTTAGATATATTTTTGAAGCCCCGTGGATTCCTCTGCGGGGCTTTTTCGTATTCATACAACCGTATTTTCACGGATATAATTATAGGGTTTCCCCTGACAGAAGGGATTATCAAGGATTCTATCTTTGTATCAATAAAAAAGACCAATCATTCATATCTTCATATATTACTAAACAATAAAACCATTTCGTCCTGAAATGGTTTTATTTTTATTATCAAACAAATCAGAGTTGATATAAATTCGACAGCTTAAAAGTGTTCAAGAAAGCTCTGAATATTTGCAGTGACTTCAGGATTTGTTTAATTTCGCCAAAAAACTAAAGAATGCTACAGGATTCTAAGTATAATTTGAAAACATGATAGAAGACTATTTTCGCAGCTTTGATATATTCTCAGACAGTGAAATCAGAGATTTTGCCCAACTCTTTGAAGCCAGAAAAATGTATAAAAATGAATTTTTTATACAGGAAGGTAGTCATTGTAAAGAAATAGCATTTATAGTATCCGGAATTTTCCGTTCCTATTATATTTCAGATGAAGGAAAAGATATGACCTACTGTTTTAGGTTCCCCAATCAGCTGATGGCCAGTTATTCATCATTTATCTCAGACTGTCCCAGCAGCGAAAATATGCAGGCTATCACCGATACTGAGCTGATGGTTCTGAAAAAAGATGCTGTAGATGATCTGGTAAAAGATGATCTCAACTGGACCAAGTTTTTAAAAATGATCGCAGAGCAGGAATATCTTGAACTTGAAAAAAGATTTTTCCAGCTTCAAAGAGACAGTGCAGCAAAGCGGTATGAGACTCTCCTTGGCAACCAGCCGGATTATGTTCAGAAAATTCCGCTGCAGTATCTGGCTTCTTATCTGGGAATTACACAAAGACATCTTAGCAGGATCAGAAAAGAAATTACGATATAAAAGGAAAGGCGATATTAGCTTAATAAAAACGATTGTTTTACTAATCAGAGAAATAAGCTAGAGAATTTCGGTTTTAGACATTTGTCCTACAGTACAGTATTGCAGCTCTATAATTTTGTAAAAAAAAATATATGGAGCACAATATTCTGGTCGTTGGAGGAAACGGCCTTGTAGGTAAAACAATTATCCGGATTTTAAAATCAAGAAATCCCCATCTGAATATTTTCGTGGGAGGGAGAAAAGGAGGTCAAACTGAGAAAGAACTCAAAATTGATGTCACTAACCCCGGAACATTCTCAGTGATTATAGATAAGAAAATTGACCTGATCATTCTTTCCGTTAATGATAAGGAAGATCATATTCTCCGGTTTGCCATTGAAAATAAAATAGATTATCTTGATATCACTAAACCAACTCCTGACCTTGTAAAAGCATATTCGGTTGCTAAAAACAGGAATATACAGAGCCGGATTGTATTCAGCTCAGGATGGATGGGTGGTATTGTCAATGGGCTTGTGAAAACACTTTCAGAAAAGACTACAGACATCCAGGAAGTGGAACTCTTTGTTTATTATTCTGTAAAAGACCTTGCCGGGGAAAGTTCTGCTCATTTCATGGCCGAAAATGTAGCAAAACCTTTTATCAGGTATGAAAATAACCGACAGGTTCCGATAAAACATTTCTTAGATTCCGAAAATTATAATTTTTCCTTTGGAATTGGTACAAGAGAGGTCTATAATTTTGATGTTCCGGATTTATATATTTTAAATCAGATTGAAAAAGTACCCAGCGTCAGCGTTAAAATGACTTACAATTCTAAATTTATCACCTGGCTTTTAGGTGCATTTCAAAAAATGAGAATTTTTAATATTCTGTCTTTAAAAGAAAGAAGAATGATCTTCGGATCAAGTGGAAAAGGAGATCAGAGTGTATTTGAAATCGTTGTAAGAACCAATGGTAAAATTAAAAAGTTAAGTCTGCAGAGTACAAAAGGGCAGGCTGAACTGACGGCTTTGTCTGCAGTATTGCATACGGAAGAACTGCTGAATAATTCCCATGAAAATAATGTCTATTTCAGTCACCAGCTGCATCAGCCATCATTATTGCTGGAAAAGCTCAAATCCTATGGAACAATCAATATATCATGAAGAAAATAGCCATTATCAACGGTCATCCCAATAAAGATTCATTTAATTTTGGAATTGTAAAAGCTTACCGGGAAGGAGCCCTTACATCAGGAGCGGAAGTGAGAGAAATTACAATTGCCGAATTGAAATTTGATCCCGTTCTCCATTTCGGATACCAGAAAAGAATGGAACTGGAGCGGGATCTCCTGAAAGCATGGGAGATCATACTGTGGGCAGACCATATGGTTTGGATCCATCCGGTCTGGTGGGGAGGTATGCCTGCAATGATGAAAGGTTTTATTGATCGGTTGTTCTTGCCGGGGTTCGCTTATAAATACAGAGAAAATTCAGTTTGGTGGGATAAGCTGCTAAAAGGAAAAACAGCACACATCATCACAACGCTCGATCAGCCGGGTTGGTACTATTGGCTTCTGTATGGTAAGCCAAGTATTAATCAGCTGAAAAAGTCAACCTTGGAATTCTGTGGTGTAAAACCTATTAAAGTAACTTATATAGGTATTATAAGAAATTCTACTGAGATGCAGCGTACAAAATGGCTTTATAAAGTAAGAGAATTGGGAAGAAAGCAAAAATAAAACCGTCATTGCGAGGAACAAGTGACGAACAATCTCATTTACTGATCATATATGCTAAATATTGGGGGTCGTGTTAAATATTTTATCAGTTCTACAAAACAAACATAGATTTAACTACAAACATTAATTTAAATAAGATTGCTTCGTCGCTTTGTTCCTCGCAATGACTTAAACTATCAAAAATCCAAAAACTTCAATCAAAACAATAGACAATCTGTATAAAATAGCTCATCATAAATTAGCCTGAAAAAGCGTAAATTTGCATCATGAATAACGATACGATTTGCGCACTGGCTACGGCCAATGGAGTAGGAGCTTTAGGCATTATCAGAGTTTCAGGAAACAATGCTTTACCGGTGGTTCAGAAAAGTTTTCCGGGCAAAAAACTTGAAAAGCAAAAATCCCATACCATTCATTACGGTTATTTTATGGATGGGGAGGAAGCTATTGATGAGGTAATGCTTTCTATTTTTCTAGCTCCGAAAAGTTTCACTACAGAAAATTCTGTGGAAATTGCTTTTCACGGTTCACCGCATATCGGAAAACGTATTCTTGAAACCCTCATCAAAAACGGGGCTAGAATGGCCAAGGCAGGAGAGTTTACTCTTCGTGCGTTCATTAACGGAAGGATAGATCTTTCGCAGGCGGAAGCGATTGCAGATGTAATCGCCTCTGAAAATGAAGCTTCCAGAAAAGTAGCCATCAATCAACTTAAAGGAGGAATAACCAACGAAATATCAATATTAAGAACCGATCTTTTGAATTTTGTTTCCTTGATCGAACTTGAATTGGATTTTGCAGAGGAAGATGTAGAGTTTGCAGACCGGTCTGCCCTTAATGGACTTTTGGATAAAATTGAGTTGAAATTAAATTCTCTTATTGAAAGTTTCCAGTACGGAAATGCCATCAAAAACGGAACGGCGGTTGCCATCATCGGAAAGCCGAATGCTGGGAAATCTACGCTTTTAAATGCTTTATTAAAAGAGGAAAGAGCAATCGTCAGTAATATTGCAGGAACAACCAGAGATACGATTGAAGAAATTTTGCATATTAAAGGTCATGCATTCCGTCTTATTGATACAGCCGGTCTTCGTGATACTATTGATGAAATTGAAGCTATAGGCGTTAAAAAGGCTAAGGAAAAAGTGGAGAATGCCAATATTCTTGTATACCTTGCAGATGCTGCCACAGAAGATTACTCGGAAGATATTGAAATGATCAAATCTCTTCAGAGAGAAGATTTAAAGCTGATCATCTGTGCTACAAAAATCGACGAAGTACTGCCTCCGAAATATGAAGCGGTAGAAGCGATTTTTAGAAATGAAATTGCCCAGGATTTTGATTTTATCAGAATATCAGCCGTAGAAAACCAAAATATCCAGGATCTGAAAAATGAATTGTCTTCCTACGTTGAACAACTAAAATCACAGGAAAATAATGTAGTCATTACCAATCAAAGACACTTTGAAGCCCTTCGTAAATCTCTTGATGCTACTCATAAAGTGAAAGAAGCCATTTCATTCCAAATCTCTACAGAATTACTCGCCTATGAATTAAGAAATGCTTTAGAACATCTTGGCGAAATTTCCGGGGAGGTAACAAATGATGAGGTGCTGGGGAATATTTTTTCTAAGTTTTGTATCGGAAAGTAGCAAATGTTTTAGATTGTATATAGATTGCAATTAATAATAATGAACTCCCTTTAAATGTAATGTTTAAAGGGAGTTTTATTTGTCTTTTTTGCAGATTGTATGAGAATAATTTCCCCTATTTTCAATTGATATGAAAACCGCTACTATATGAAAAAAAGTAAGATAAGGCTATACTGAATTTTGAAAATCTCGATATAAAAAGCAAAGCTATTATTTAACTACATTTTTAGCAAGGGTTTTAAACTTAACCCCATTCTCCTGAGTCACAGTGATGGTCATATGACCGGTTTTACTGGTATGCATATCACTTACTATTCCTGATTTTCCGGTGTGTGTACCGGCTATAACCTTGCAAAGATCACCATTAGTTAATTTTTCGGAGTTGCCTGTTTTCATTTTAAAATATATTTTGGACATATGGTAAATATAAGCTTTTGATAATATTTTCCTGTTGTTACAATAAAAATTGGTTCCGTGGTGGATCAGCAGCGGTTTATCTTTCTTCAGCCTGCAATGAATATGTATACCGTTATTTTGTCATACGAGATAAAGTGTACAATTTTAAAGTAAAAGCTGTATGTCCGGGATTTACCAAGGATTTCAACGGTCATAGAGGAACTGGAACTTTAGAAGCTGCCGGAAAACGAACTATAAAGTATACTTTGATTGATAAGGGCGGACCGACCGGAAAATTTTAGTGAGAAAAATAATACTGAAACGGGAGAAGTATCTTGGTGATTTGATAATAATCATATCGTATTTAAATGTCAACTTGTTTATGATTGAAGAATAAAATGAGAGTAGAAAAGGTTTTGCACCATTCGGATCAAAGTACAAATTTGATCATATACATTTGGCTTGTTTTATGCTATATTTATCAAATTAATTTTAAAAATGACAATATGAAAAAGAAATTATTGACATTATTAGCTTTTGGTTTATTTTCAATAGCTATTAATGCCCAGGAAACTGTAAAACAAGAAGCGAAAAATGTTGGCAATGCCATTGAAAAAGGAGCAAAAGCAACAGGAAAAGGAGTAAAAGATGGTGCAGAATGGGTAGGAGATAAAGCTCAAAAAGGTGCAAAAGCGACCAAAAAAGGAGTTAAAAAAAGCACCAAATGGGTTGCCAAAACCACTACCAAAGGCGCGAAAAATGTTAAAAAAACTGCTGTAAAAAGTGCAGATGCAATCTCAGATGGTTATAAAGATGTAAAAGCAGATTTAAAGAAATAATTTTTCAGAAAACTTTTAAAAAGCGACTTCTATAATTGAAGTCGTTTTTTTTATGCGATATTTAAAAAATTCGACTTCATTTGTAAAAGATGATAATATCTTCCTTTTTTCTAATTGATTTTAGCGTTATTTGGAAAAATCAGACATGGTTCCATACCCACCTGCTAATACAAGACCACATTCTATGTGGAAAACATCAGATAGTCCCTTGCTATTTCTCAGCATTTCAGAAAGCTGCTTCACTTCAGTATTTTTCAGATATTTTGTCAAGTGTGAAATATTTGAGACTTTTCCGGATCTGATTGAAAATCAGTTACTTTTAAATTAGTAATAATTGTTTCATAGTCTTTCTCATTTGTTACACGATAAACAGGCCAGTTCCTAGCCATAAACCGGCCTGCAGCTTACCATTTGTATACAGCCAAACATGGGTTGCAATAATTATAATTCACCGTTCTCATATTATTTTTTTAGCATAGCTAACTTTATAAGAAAAGAAATTGCCTTTATCTTAGGGAGTATTTGTTAGTTTATACAATTGAAATTTATACAACAATAATCCGGAATCAGCAGTGTATAATTTTTGATGTTAAATTCAGTCTTTTGTAATTTTCAATCGGTAGAGTACTAAATATGGTAAGAAAAAACAGATATTGATGTATGTTTTAATAATAAAAAGTGTGTTTTTTACATTTTTTTTGTATTCAAAATGAAAAAAAAGTAAACTATTCTTATCATAATATTTATTCAAAAGATATATTTTTTTTCCTGATGAGATTTTTATTGTAATTAATTGTAAACTCATGGTTTATAAAATTACTAAGTGTAAAAAATATGATAACCTTATCATAATAATAATGTATATGATATCATAAAAAATCGATATGTAATAGGTTGATATGCAGTATATAATGGAAGATTTATTTTTTTTATTCAGATGAATTTTTATATTTGTAATGTTACCAAAATGTTAACAAACTAATGAATCAGAACTTTATTCATACCTACGTCTCTGTGGACTGTGTTGTTTTCGGATTTGACCATGAAAACCGACTGAATATATTATTAGTACAACGCTATGTTGAGGATATTCCGTTGGAAAAACAAAGAAAACTGCCGGGCAGCCTGATCTTCAGCGATGAAGATGTGGATGATGCGGCACAAAGGGTACTTCATGAGCTTACAGGGATTAAAAAAATGGTGCTTAAGCAGTTCAGGTGTTTTGCTGACCCTATGAGGGCAAGTAATGTACATGATATAAAATGGATGGATAAGGAATACAACCACCATATAGACAGAATTATTACAGTAGCCTATCTTTCTCTTTGTAAAATAGATCATAAGATCAACAGCACAAAATATGATACTGTAGACTGGTATCCTATTGATGAGGTTCCGGTATTGCCTTTTGATCATAACAGAATTATAGATGAGTCTTTGGTGGAGATCAGAAAATGGATTGAATCAGATTTCTCCATTATTTTTGAGCTGCTTCCAAAAAGATTTACCATAAGACAGCTTTATCAGTTATACAGTGCTTTAAGTGAAAAAAATATTGATATTAAAAATTTTCATAAAAAAATATCTTCATTTTCCTACATTGTCCCTTTGAATGAAATTCAAAAAGATGTATCACACCGTGCAGCAAGATATTACAGATTCGATGCTAAGATCTTCAAGAAAACTAATACAAAACTTATAAAATAACCCTTTTTTAAAATTATGTACTTATTAGGCTATGACATTGGCAGTTCTTCTGTGAAAGTGTGTCTCATTGAGGCATCCAGTGGAAAAGTGATTGCTTCGGAATTTTCTCCCAAAAAAGAAATGAAAATCACGGCTCTAAATCCGGGGTGGGCAGAGCAAAACCCGGGAGACTGGTGGACCAATCTGAAACTGGCCCACGAAGTTGTCATGCATGAATCTGGTGTACATGCAGAAGATATTAAAGGAATTGGGATTACCTGGCAGATGCATGGTTTGATATTGGTAGACAAAGACCAAAATCTCTTAAGATCGTCTATTATCTGGTGCGACAGCCGTGCTGTTCCTTATGGTGAAAAAGCGTTCAAAGAAATAGGAGAGGAAAAATGCCTGTCGCACCTCTTAAATTCACCGGGAAATTTTACAGCATCAAAGCTTGCTTGGGTAAAAGAAAACGAGCCTGAAATTTTTGAAAAAATAGATAAAATCATGCTTCCGGGAGATTATATCGCGATGAGACTCTCAGGGCAGATCGGAATGACGATCGAAGGATTATCAGAAGGAATCTTCTGGGATTTCAAAAACAATTGCATCTCGGAAGATATCATCAACCATTATGGTATTCCAAAAAGCTTTTTCCCGGAAATTGTGCCCACATTTGGAATCCAGGCAACCGTTTCTAAACCAGCAGCTGAGGAATTAGGCTTAAAAGAAGGAACGCCTATTTCATACAGGGCAGGAGACCAGCCCAACAATGCACTTTCACTGAATGTTTTTAATCCGGGAGAAATTGCTTCCACCGCTGGAACTTCCGGAGTAGTATACGGAGTTCTGGATCAACTGGAATACGATAAGTTATCAAGAGTCAATACATTTGCCCATGTCAATTATACTCCTGAACAGACCAGACTGGGGGTTTTGCTTTGTATCAACGGGACAGGAATTTTAAATTCCTGGTTAAAACATAATTTCGCGACCTCACTTTCGTCTTACGGTGATATGAATGATATGGCTTCACTTTCACCGATAGGCTCAAAAGGATTGAGTATTATTCCCTTTGGAAACGGAGCTGAAAGAGTACTTGAAAATAAAAATACAAGCTGCTCGATGCACGGAATTAATTTCAACATCCATACAAAGGGAGACATTCTCCGTGCGGCGCAGGAAGGTATCGTATTCTCTTATGAGTACGGAATGGATATCATGAGGAATATCGGAATGGATATTCAGGTGATTCGTGCAGGAAATGCCAACATGTTTTTAAGTTCAATTTTTCGCCAGTCGCTAGCCAGTGTCAGCAATGCCGTTATTGAACTTTATGATACTGATGGAGCAGTAGGAGCCGCAAGGGCCGCTGGAATGGGAATAGGATTTTATTCAGATTCCGGAGAAGCATTTTCTTCACTTGAAAAAATAGCGGTAATAGAGCCTGAACATGAAAAACGAGAACAATATTTAGAAGCCTATGCCAGATGGAAACATCATCTTAACGAAATAATCTAGACAAACTACAACAGAATTTTCATCCGCTTACTGACCCTTAAAAATCAGTGGGAAGGAGATTTCTACGCAAAAAATTAAAAAACAAATTAAAAATAATCAGATAAATATGAACACTTTAACAGGAACAAAAGAGTTTTTTACGGGTATTGAAAAAATAAAGTTTGAGGGAAAGGAAAGCAAAAATCCATTGGCATTCCGCTACTATGATGCAGAAAAGATAGTGATGGGAAAACCTATGAAAGACTGGACAAGATTTGCTATGGCATGGTGGCACACCCTATGTGCAAATGGAAGTGATCCTTTCGGGGGACCTACCATTCACCACCCTTGGGATATTGGAAATGATGCGGTGACAAGAGCCATGCACAAAATGGATGCAGGTTTTGAATTTATGTCTAAAATGGGCTTCACGTACTACTGTTTTCACGATATCGATTTGGTAGACCCTGCCAATAACTGGAAGGACTATGAGAAAAACCTCCAGACTATTGTAGAATATGCAAAACAAAAGCAACAGGAAACAGGAATTAAGCTTTTATGGGGAACAGCCAATGTTTTTACACATGAAAGATATATGAACGGTGCGTCTACCAACCCTAATTTTGATGTCGTAGCCTGCGCAGGAACCCAGGTGAAGAATTCAATAGATGCGACGATAGCACTTGGAGGCGAAAATTATGTTTTCTGGGGGGGAAGAGAAGGATATATGAGTCTTTTAAATACTGAAATGAAACGCGAAAAGGATCATCTGGCCCGTTTCCTTTCCATGTCAAGAGATTATGCCCGCCAGCAAGGGTTCAAAGGAACTTTCCTGATCGAACCTAAACCGATGGAACCTACAAAACACCAATACGATTACGATTCTGAAACCGTAATAGGATTCCTAAGACATTATGGACTGGACAAAGACTTTAAGTTGAATATTGAAGTAAATCACGCTACTTTGGCAGGTCATACATTTGAGCACGAACTTCAGGTTGCTGTAGATGCCGGGCTTTTAGGAAGTATTGATGCCAACAGGGGAGATTATCAGAACGGATGGGATACGGATCAGTTCCCGATCGATTATTATGATATGGTTCAGGCATGGCTTGTACTGCTTCCGGCAGGAGGCCTGGGAACCGGAGGAGTAAACTTTGATGCCAAAATCAGAAGAAATTCTATTGATGCTGAAGATTTATTCATTTCCCATATTTCTGGAATGGATGTCTTTGCAAAAGGCCTTCTTGCAGCAGCAGATATCCTTGAAAATTCGGATTATAAAAGACTGAGAACAGACCGATATGCTTCTTTTGATAACGGAAATGGAAAAGCATTCGAGAATGGTACGCTTACCTTGGAAGATCTTCAGAGAATAGCTCACGAAATCGGAGAACCACAACCAAAAAGCGGCAAACAGGAATTGTTTGAAGCCATCGTGAATATGTATATATAATAAGAAGATAAAAGGCTCTTAACACTAAGGATTTTAGAAATTATAATTATTAAAACAGCCTTTTATTCAATAACTAATACTAAAAAATAATAATTATGAACCGATTGTATTTTAATAAAAGCAATAGAGCAGCATTATTTTTTGCAATGACTTTATTGCCTTCCGGTATAGCATATTCACAGGTTAAGAAAGATACAGTAGCTAAAGAAAATAAAATAGATGAAGTTGTAGTCATCGGATATGGTACGCAGAAAAAAGAAGCTGTTACCGGATCTGTTGCTTCTTTAAGTGGTAATGCCATAAAAGAAGTGCCTTCCGCAAACATTACAGAAGCCATTCAGGGCCGTCTTCCCGGCGTTGATATTGGAAGGACTTCAACAAAACCGGGTGCCGTACAGCAGATCCGTATCAGAGGTGAACGTTCTTTAACGGGATCCAATGATCCTTTGATCGTATTAGACGGTATTCCGTTCGTTGGATCTTTGGGAGATATAAGTCCGTCAGATATCAAAACTCTGGATGTTCTTAAAGATGCTTCCGCTACGGCTATTTATGGTTCCCGTGGTGCCAACGGAGTGATCATCATAACCACCAACAGAGGAGGGAAAGGACAAAGAGCGAGATTTTCATATAATGCCTATACCGGATTTCAGACTCTGTTTTCTAAATATCCGATGATGGATGGTCCTAAACTCGAAAAATTAAGAGCTGACGCCGGCCTCTTTACAAACGGTCCGGATGAGATTAACGGGACCAATACAGATTGGCAGGATCAATATTATGGGGTAGGATTGATGATGAATCATGATGTTGCAGTTACAGGAGGAACAGAAAAAGGAGGATACAATTTCGGAGTTGCCTATTTTCAGCAGGACGGAGTAGTACCATTGCAAAAATATAAAAGACTTTCCATTAGAGGAGCTCTGGATCAGGAAATTAATTCCTGGTTAAAGGTTGGATTTTCAACGAATTCTAATTTCTCTGTGAATGATTTTAATGGAATAAGCGGAGCACCTGTTTTAGGGTATTCCCCATTGGTAAGTCCCTATCTTGCAGACGGATCGCCAAGATTAAGAACGACATTTGCAAATGTTGACCAAACCGCTTTGCAAACGAGATCAATTCTGGAAGGGCTGGGTGACGCTTATGCAGACCGAACGAATGCTTTCAGTTCTTATAATAATTTGTATGGAGAAATTAAAATTCCAGGGGTTGAAGGGCTTAAATACAGATTAAACGTTGGATTAACCTACAGAAACTCAAACAGTGGCTATTATCTGGGAACAGGTGCACTCAATTATCAACCAGCTACTTTATCTTCAGCAAACATAGGCAATTCTCTGACTACACAATGGGTGTTGGAAAACCTGATAACCTACGACAGAAGTTTTGGCAAGCATAAAATTAATGCAACAGCTTTATATTCAGCTGAGCAGACAAGATTTAACAGCTCGTTGATTGCTGCACGTGATGTGCCTATTGATGCTTTTCAGTATTTCAATTTAGGTCATGCACAAGGTGAAGTAACCATAGATCCTAACAACCAGGGATATTGGAGAAGAGGGCTGATGTCTTTCATGGGAAGAGCAATGTATCAGTATGATAACCGTTACATGTTGACAGCAACAGTAAGATCAGACGGAGCTTCAGTATTGGCTAAAGGGCACCAGTGGCATACTTACCCGGCAATTTCAGTAGGTTGGAATGTCGCCAATGAAAGTTTCCTCCGAAATTCGAAATACATCAATATGCTGAAGTTACGGGCTGGTTATGGGCAAACATCCAACCAGGCAGTTGCTCCATACACAACCTTCGGTAGCTTAAGTACTACACCTTATAATTTTGGAGGGACTAATGTGATAGGTAATTATGTGAGTTCAGCGCCTAATGCATCTTTAGGATGGGAATTTTCGAAAACCTGGAATTACGGTGTTGATTTTTCGATTCTTAACAGAAGAATAACAGGTACTGTAGAATATTATGTTACCAATACTGAAAAATTATTGCTGAGCAAAGGCTTACCTGCATCCAGTGGATTGGGTTCAGTTACCGAGAATGTTGGGGCATCTCAGAATAAGGGTGTAGAGATATCGCTTAATGCAGTGATCTTTGATAATCCTGATGGCTTCAGCTGGGAAGTAGGAGGTAATTTATCTGCGAACAGAAATAAGATTACAGCGCTTGCATCCGGAATGGATAGAAATGTAAACAATTTATGGTTTGTAGGTTATAATATTAATGCCCTGTACGATTATCAATATATGGGCCTCTGGCAGCAGGGAGATCCGTATTTGAATATTCTGGAGCCACAGGTTGGCGCAGCACCGGGAATGATCAAAGTATTATATACCGGAGAATACAATGCTGATGGTACACCAAAGAGAGCAATTAATGAAGCTGATAGACAGATTATTAACACCAATCCCGATTTCATCGGTGGTTTTAATACGAGACTTGCTTATAAAAATATAGATTTAAGCATTGTAGGAGCTTTCCAGAAAGGAGGCGTACTGATCAGTTCTATTTATGGTTCCGCTGGCTACCTTAACAGACTAACAGGTAGAGGAAATAATGTTGATGTAGATTACTGGACCGAAGAAAATCCTGATGTAAGATATCCAAAACCAGGTGGATTGTTAAGTGGTGATAACCCTAAATATGGTTCTACACTCGCTCTGTTTGATGCATCTTTTGTGAAAATCAGAACGATTACCGTAGGATATAATTTTAATAAAAACGCCCTGAACAGTTTAGGCGTTAGTAATCTTCGTCTGTATGTTACGGTACAGAATCCATTTGTATTTGGTTCTCCTTATTATAGATATTCTGGTATGGATCCGGAACCGAACTCAAGAGGTAATGAAAATCAGGCTGTAAACTCATATAAAGCCAATCAGCTTATTATAGGTACAAATAATCCATCTACGAGAAATTATATGATGGGGCTAAATCTAACCTTTTAAAAATCAGAAATCATGATCAATCTAAATAAAAAATTCATTGCTGCTTTATTCCTGGCTTCAGTAGCATTTACAACTACAGGTTGTAATGAGATATTGGATGAACAACCAAGAGGGATTTATACTCCGGAAGACTTTACAACGGAAAGAGGGATATCACAAGGTGTTACCTCTTTATACAGACAGTTGAGATTGCTTTACGGAAACGGTTATTGGTTAAATGCTAATATGACCGGTACAGATGAAGCCACATGGGGACAGAGCGCAGACGGTAATTTTAAAGATCTTGATATGACAGGGGGTGCAGGAAGTATCAATTCCAATACCTTTCCTACAAGTATGGTATGGGGATCCGTATTTCCGTCAATTAATACTGCAAATGGAATTATTCAGAACGGATCCGGAGCTGGTATAGCAGAATCACTGATTTCCGAAGCAAGATTTTTCCGCTCGTTCTATTATTTCCTGTTAGTGCAGACCTATGGAGGTGTACCTCTTGATCTGGGATCGGGAGAACTCGCTTTTAATATCAATCCAAAAACAACTTCAGTTAGAAATACAGTTACGGAAGTATACACTAAGGTAATCTTCCCGGATTTAATTAAAGCTGTGGAAAATCTTCCTTCTGACCCGCGGGCAAAAGGGGGAGTAACCAAAAATGTAGCCCGTTTATATTTGGCAAAAGCCTACTTAACGTATGGATGGTGGCTGCAAAATCCTAACAGCATTCCGACATACCCCGAAACTCCTCGCACAGATCCTGACGGCCACAACGCACAATGGTATTTTCAGCAGGCTTATGACGTTGCTTTAGCCGCCATTAATAATCCCGGACCTTATGCGTTGCAGCCAACTTACTATGACGTTAATGTAGGATCAAATGATCGTAATAGTGAATGTATGCTGTATGCAGATCATACAGAAACCAGTGCCTATTTCAACGAAGGGGTAATTCAGGCAAGCTATGGCGATGGATGGTCACCGAATAATTTCGCATCCTGGATGATGACTTGGAACTATACCAATCTTAAAAGCAGTACCTCCCCAACAACATGGACACCGGCAAGCTCTGTACAACGGGCAGCTTTCCAGCCGCTGGGAAGGCCTTGGGTGAGAATGGCTCCTACCATCGAAGTCATTAAAAATACATTCGCAGATAAAACCAATGATTCAAGATATGATGGAACATTTACAACTGTATACCGTGGTAACTGGAATAAAGAAGGAACTGGGCTTACCAATGTAGGAACACTGTATAATGCCAATAATCTTCCGATACAGCCCAATGCTCCGGTTCTGAGCTTTTTAAATGATGACTCCCAAACCCCGGCATATCCAACCAACGCAGGCCAAAACGGAATAGGTGCCGGCACATTGCCGGGAAGAGCTGATTGGGTGGTTGCCCCTAGCGGAATCAGCAGAATTGTGTATCCGGGGATCTGGAAAATTGGTCCTTACAGAACTGATAACGGAAATGGTTTAGGATATCCGAATCCAAGTCATACACGTCCTTTCTATGCAGCAAAATTTTCCGAGCTCTATTTTATTGCAGCAGAAGCAGCTGTAAAAGGAGCATCCGGCGCAGTATCTGCCAGAGATTTAATTAATGTGATCCGTGCAAGAGCAGGAAAATGGCGTTGGGATAATAATGGAAATGTAACAAAGATACAGGATAACAGTGCTGCTATGATTGCTGCAACACCATCAACTATAACAGTAGATTACATCTTATCAGAAAGATCCAGAGAATATTTTGGTGAAGGCTACAGATGGTATGATTTGGTAAGAACCCAAACCTGGACAGATAAGGCTGCATCATATTCTATTAGTGGAGCGAACTATGGAAATCATACGCCACAAACTGTAACAAGAACGATACAGCCTTTCCATTATCTCAGACCTATTCCTCAGGGACAGTTGGATGCTATGGAAGTATCGGCAGATATTAAAGCAAAATACCAGAATCCTGGATATTAATTACATTTTATTCTACATTCATATCAGCAACAGAGTAGGTGTGAAAGCACCTGCTTTGTTTACCTGAATTAAAATTAAAGATTATGGAAAAAACATGGCGCTGGTTTGGTAAAAAAGACAAAATAGAACTCAACACGCTTCGTCAGATCGGAGTGGACGGAATTGTTTCTGCACTGCATGAGATCCCAAACGGAGAAATCTGGAATTTAGAGGCCATTATTGATTATAAAAATTATATAGAAAGTCACGGACTTCGCTGGTCTGTTGTGGAAAGTCTTCCCGTGAGCGAAGCCATCAAATACGGAGGTGAAGACCGTGACTCTTTAATAGAAAATTATATCATAAGCCTTGAAAACCTGGGTAAAGCAGGGATTACAACAGTGTGCTACAACTTTATGCCTGTCCTCGACTGGGCAAGAACCGATCTCTTTCATGAATGGGAAGACGGTTCGTCATCACTTTATTTTGACAAAGCCAAGTTTGCGTACTTCGAAATTCATATTCTCAAAAGAGAAGGAGCAGAAAATGATTATTCCTCAGAAATTCTTCAAAAGGTAGAAGAGTTAAAAAGCACTTTAACGGAAAAAGATAACAATGATCTGATAGACTCAGTCATTGTAAAAACACAAGGATTTGTTAACGGAAACATCAAAGAAGGAGATAATAATCCAGTCGCTATTTTCAAAAATTTACTGGCCTTGTATGATGGAATAGATAAAAATCAGCTTCGCGAGAATATCAAATATTTCCTTGGAAAAATAATGTCTGTCTGCGAAAAATGGAATATCCAAATGTGCGTACACCCTGATGATCCACCGTTTTCCTTACTGGGTTTACCAAGAATAGTGACTAACGAAGAAGATATTGACTGGCTTCTGAAAGCAGTTGATAATCCTCACAACGGTTTAACGTTCTGTGCCGGATCTTTAAGTGCAAACCTTCAGAATGATGTTCCGCAACTGGCTCAGAAATTTGCCCACCGGACTAAATTCGTTCACCTGAGAAGTACAAATGTCTTTGAGAATGGCGATTTTATCGAGGCTCATCATTTGGGAGGAAGAGGAAAGCTTATTGAAGTGATCCGTGTTTTCGAAAAGGAAAATCCTGATCTTCCGATGAGAATTGACCACGGAAGGCTTTTAACTGAAGACGTTGACAAAGGATATAATCCCGGTTATTCATTTTTAGGAAGAATGCTGGCATTGGGCCAGATCGAAGGAGTAATGGCAGCAGTTCAGTCAGAATTACAGAAAAATTAATCTGCGTTTGTAATAAAATAGTAAAAAGTAAATGAAAGACCTGTTTAGTATTAAAAACAAAGTAGCAGTCATCACAGGGGCTTCAGGCGTTTTGGGAGGCAGTCTTGCTAAAAGTTTTATAGAGGCCGGAGCAAAAGTTGTGGCATTGGGAAGAAACCAGGAAACACTGGATTCCCGTGTAAAAGAGCTTGTAGATTTAGGAGGTAATGCATTTGCCGTAGAAGCCAATGTGATGAATATTGAAAGCCTTGAAACCGCTGCAGAGAAAATCACAGAAAAATATGGCAAAATTGATATTCTGCTTAACATTGCCGGAGGAAATATTCTCTTCAGCAACTTTGGCGCCCGAACAGTCATTTTTTGATATGAATATGAAAGGATGGGATGAGGTTACCGATCTTAATATCAACGGAACTGTTTATCCGAGCTATGTTTTCGGAAAAGTAATGGCTGAGCAGGGTAGCGGGAGTATTATTAATATTTCTTCCATGGCCGCTTATTCAGCTATTACAAGAGTGGCCGGATATTCTGCCGCCAAATCGGCGATCACCAATTTTACCCAATGGCTGGCCTCTGATCTCGCATTGAAATTCGGAGACAAAATACGTGTTAATGCCGTTGCACCGGGATTTTTCATTGGTGATCAGAATCGCGCTATTCTCCTGAATCCGGACGGAAGCTTAACCGAAAGAAGTAAAAAAGTAATTGCCAAAACACCCATGCAGAGATTTGGAGAAGTAGAAGAACTGAATGGTGTAGTACAGTTTCTATGTTCAGATTCGGCAAGTTTCATCACAGGAGCACTGATTCCTGTGGACGGAGGTTTCAGCGCGTTCAGTGGAGTATAAAAATTAATTTCTTCATATGCAGTGAACAGGGCCTTAATGGTTTCATTCTGGCCCTGTTTTTTAATGCAGACTTCATACATCAGAACACTTAAAAGAAAATTAAAATCAAGGATTTTAACAATAAATAATGAGTAATTCCATTACAAATAAAGAAGTTTTCGGAGAATTGTTTCTGCTGGAATCAGCAAAGGCAGAGAATCTGTATTTCGGTTATGCCAAAAACATGCCGGTGATCGATTACCACAATCACCTTGAGCCGGATGTTATTTCTGCCAATCAGAATTTCCGTTCTCCAACGGCTATCTGGCTGGATGGTGACCATTACAAATGGAGAGCCATGAGAAACTTTGGTATTGATGAACACTTTATTTCCGGAAAAGCTTCAGACCACGAAAAATTCATGAAATGGGCGGAAGTGGTGCCTTATACACTTCGTAATCCATTATTTCACTGGACCCATCTTGAACTCAAAAATCCTTTTGGGATCAATGAATATTTATCACCCAAAAACGCAGATACCGTATATCATCAGATGAATGAAAGTCTGCAGACATTCGAATTTTTACCACAATCCATTATTCAGAATTTTAAGGTAGAAGCCTTATGTACTACGGATGATCCCGCCGATGATCTGGCTCATCATCAAGCTTTAAAAAGCAGTGGATTTAAAACAGCTGTTCTTCCGGCTTTCCGCCCTGATTCCTATATTAATATGATTAATCCCGAACAATATCTTTCAGGAATTAAAAAGCTTGAAAAAGTCTGTGGATTGTCAATCACCTCTGTCTCTGATCTGTTGAATGCACTTCAGTCGAGGATCAATTATTTTGTGGAAGCGGGAGCAAAAGTCGCCGATCATGGGTTTGAATATTTTCCTGATACCACAAAATGGAATACTGCTCTGGAAAAAGAGTTTTCTGAATTCCTGAAAGGCAATCTTTCATCATTTTCCGATCCGGAAGCGCTATGTGGTTACCTGCTCAAGGAGCTTTGCAAAATGTACGCGGAAAAAGGCTGGGTACAGCAGTTTCATGTAGGAGCAACCAGAAATAACAATTCTGAAATGCTTATGAAAATCGGAATTAATGCAGGTTATGATGCTATCGGGGAACAATATTATGCACAGCGGTTGAGCATTTTACTTGATGAACTGAATACAGCAGGAAAACTCGCTAAAACCATTATTTATAATCTGAATCCCACATTCAACGAGGTCCTGGCGTCACTTGCCGGAAACTTTAATGAAGGTGGAATTAAGTCTAAAGTACAATTTGGGGCAGCCTGGTGGTTTCTCGATCAGCTTGATGGGATGGCAAAACAGATGAACACGTTTTCCAATATTGGGCTGATCAGCAATTTTGTCGGCATGCTTACCGATTCCCGAAGCCTGCTGTCGTTCTCAAGACACGATTATTTCAGAAGGCTTTTATGCAATCTGTTCGGAAATGAGATGGAAAGAGGCCTTCTTCCCGATGATGAAAAATGGATAGGAAAGATCATTCAGGATATCTGTTATTATAACACCAAAAATTATTTTGAAATCTAATACCATGCAGGATTCAGCTAAAATACTATGTTTCGGGGAACTGCTTCTCCACTTTGCCCCGGATTCCGAAGGAAACTGGCTTAATGAGCAGTCTCTGAAAATCTACATTGGCGGAGCAGAATACAATGTAGCGGCAGCACTTTCCCAGTGGAAGAATGCTGTGAAACTGCTATCAGCTTTACCGGAGAGTTTTGTGGGAGACCAGCTAGAATTTCAGCTTAAAAACAAAGGAATAAAAATCCTTGCAGAAAAGAATAAAGGGAGAATAGGAACATTTTATCTTTCTTCTGATGGAGATATGCAGAATGCTTCTGTAGTGTATGACCGTTTTCCGTCTGTTTTTACCCAATCGGATTTTGAAAATTTCCGTGATGATGAAATATTTTCAGAAGTACAATGGCTGCATATCAGTACGATTACCCCGGCTTTGAGTAACAATGCGTTCCGGAAATGTCTGCATCTCATGAAAGAAGCCAGAACCAGAAATATTACAGTTTCTCTCGACCTGAATTACAGAGCATTCCTTTGGCAAAACCAGAATCCACATAAAATTAAAGAGCTGATGCCTTTTGTGAATGTTCTCATGGGAAATATCTGGTCTGTTGAGCAGTTCCTGGATATTCCCATTGAATATAAGCTTAATGGAAATTTTGACGATGAAAACCTTCTGAAACAGGCCGGAAAAACAGCTTTGGAAATCAGGAAACAATTCCCGGATGTAGAAAAGATTGCCAATACGTTCCGCTTTACAAACGGAGAGAAGGTCAATTATTTTGCCACCTTATTTACTGATGAACAGCTTTTGATTTCAGAAAAATATGATGCAGACAAAATTGAAGAAAGGGTAGGAAGCGGTGATTCTTTTATGGCTGCTTTGATTCATGGAATTTTAAAAGGAAATCCTGAACAGCAGATCCTGGAGGATGCCACAAAAGTTGCTTTTAAAAAACTTTTTGTAAAGGGAGATACCATTGATGAAAGCATTAATATCGAAAAATTATGAACGAAATACTACAAAAAATACAAGACCAGAAAATAGTTCCGTTGTTTTATAACGAATCGTTTGAAGTCTCAAAAAATATCATAAAAGCTTTATACGAAGCAGGAATCCGTGTGATAGAATATACCAACCGCGGTCATCAGGCATTGGAAAATTTTACAGGGCTGAAAGCAATTTCCCATACCGAATTTCCCGGTCTTTTGTTAGGAATTGGAACGGTAAAAAACATAGAGGAAATGGATGATTTTGCCAATGCAAAGGCAGATTTTATCATTACACCGGTTATCAGTGAAGCATTGGTGAAATATTCTTTCGAAAGAAATATCCTGCTGATTCCGGGCTGCTTTACCCCTTCTGATATCAATATCGCGTATCAGAACGGTTTAAGACTGGTTAAAATATTTCCGGCAGACGCTTTAGGAAAGAATTACATCAAATCTGTGAAACCTGTTTTTCCGGGAATGAATTTTATGCCAACCGGAGGAATCCATGCTGATTATAAAGATATCACGGAATGGCTCAATGGTGGTGCCATAGCAGTAGGACTGGGCAGTTCGCTCATCGGAAAAGATTTTAATGAAGAAGAGCTGACTCTCAAAACAAAAAAATTACTACAACAACTTAATCATAACTAAATGCAGGCTCCTCACAACCGCAACATAAGATGGTGGATGCTGTCGCTTGTCTTTCTCGCCACTACGATCAATTATCTTGACCGTCAGGTAATGGGTTTGCTAAAACCTGTTCTGGAAAAAGAATTCAGCTGGGACGAAAAAGATTACAGCTATATCGTTATGGCCTTTACCACTACCTATGCTATCGGCTATATGGCCATGGGAAGGTTTATAGACCGGGTGGGAACCAAAATCGGGTATGTAGTTTCCCTTATTGTATGGAGTCTTGCCTCTATTGGTCATGGTTTTGTAAAAAGTACCATCGGATTTATTATAGCAAGAAGCACTTTGGGAATCAGTGAGGCCGGAAACTTTCCTGCTGCCATCAAATCAGTGGCTGAATGGTTTCCTAAAAAAGAAAGAGCATTGGCTACAGGAGTTTTTAATTCCGGAGCAACAGTAGGAGCCATTTTAGCACCGTTGCTTGTTCCGTTCATCCTGGGACATTATGGCTGGAGACAGACTTTTGTATGGATTGGTGCCTTAGGCATGGTTTGGATTATCCTTTGGTGGAAATTCTATGCCGTCCCGGAAAAAACCAAAAATATCACCAAGGAAGAACTGGAATACATAAAAAGTGATCGGGATGAAAAAACAGAGGAAAAAACCAAAATCCCTTTATCGCAATTACTCAAATATAAAGTAACATGGTCATTTGCTATTGGTAAAATATTAACTGATCCTATCTGGTATTTCTTTATGTTCTGGCTGCCGGCATATTTTTCAGATGTATTCAAAATGGATTTAACAAAACCATCTCTTCCGTTGATCATTATTTACAGCGGAACGACGATCGGAAGTATTGGTGGCGGCTATCTCTCATCATTTCTGATCAAAAAAGGCTGGGCGATCGGAAGGGCCAGAAGCGTTACGATGTTGCTGTTCGCTCTGATGGTTGTTCCGGTCATGTTCTCAAAATATGTAGATAATATGTGGATGATTACTCTGATTATCGCCCTTGCTACGGCTGCACATCAGGGCTGGGGAGCCAATCTTATGACTACGGTCGGCGATCACCTTCCCAATCATTATGTAAGCTCTGTGATAGGATTTGGCGGTATGCTCGGTTCGGCAGCAGGAATCATTTTTCCGCTTTTTATCGGAATCGTTCTCGATGCTTTTAAAAAATCAGGAAATATCAACGGCGGCTATAATATCATATTTTTCATAGCCGGAATATCGTATGTTACAGCCTGGGGATTGATTAAAATTATCAACCGCAAGAAAACCGTTTAGCTTGAAGGTAAAAATTGTAAAACATTAAAAAACTATAAAAAGAATAACAATGAAACAGAATACAATGGACTTAATCTTTTTCAGGAATAAAACCCACGTCCTTGCGGCAGCGGCTTTGCTTTCAGTAACTACTATTTCTGCACAGACTTTTTCAGATTTCAACTACCATGGAAACGATAAAATATATAATGACAACCCTCTTAAGCCGGACGAATTTTATTCCCCGGTTTTACAGGGCTGTTATCCTGACCCAAGCATCACCAAAAAAGGCGAAGATTATTACTTGGTAAACTCTTCTTTTTCAATGTTTCCGGGCGTTCCGATTTTCACTTCCAAAGATTTGGTCAATTGGAAACAGGTTGGGCACGTTCTCGACAGACCTTCTCAGCTTAAGGTGGAAAAAGGAGGTGTTTCACAGGGAATTTATGCTCCCGATATAAAATACAATAAGCACAACGATACTTTTTATATGATCACGACCCAGATTGCAGGTGGTATTGGAAATATGGTCGTAAAAACAAAAGATCCGGCGAAAGGATGGAGTGAAGTTCAGAAACTGAATTTTGATGGTATTGATCCTGCTATTTTCTTTGATGATGATGGAAAAGCTTACATTGTTCATAACGATGCGCCACCAAAAGGGACCGAACAATACAACGGTCACCGTGTTATTAAAATGTGGGATTACGATCTGGAAAAAGATCAGGTTGTCGCAGGTTCAGACAGAATTATCGTAAACGGTGGAGTCGATCTTTCCCAAAAACCCATTTGGATTGAAGGTCCGCATTTGTACAAATACAAAGGGAAGTATTACCTGATGTGTGCAGAAGGCGGAACCGGAGGCAACCATAGCGAAGTGATTTTTATGGCAGATTCTCCGAAAGGACCGTTTGTTCCCGCTAAAAATAATCCAATTCTTACGCAAAGATATTTTCCGAGAGACAGAAAGGAAAAAGTGGATTGGGCAGGTCACGCAGATTTGGTAGAAGGTCCGAACGGACAATGGTATGGCGTGTTTTTAGCAATTCGTCCGAATGTAAACAACCGTGTTACCAAAGGCCGTGAAACTTTTATTCTTCCTGTAGACTGGAGCGGAACGTATCCTGTGTTCCAAAATGGCTTGGTTCCGATGAAACCAAAATTGAAAATGCCACAAGGCGTTCAGAATCAAACCGGGCAAAACGGATTTTTTCCGAACGGAAACTTTACCTATAACGATAAATTAACGGATAAAAATCTTGATTTCCGATGGATTGCAATGCGCGGACCGCGTGAGAATTTCATTACTGCCACGAAAAATGGCGTAAAAGTAAATCCTATGGAGACTAATATCAAATCGTTGGCTCCGGTTTCAGCATTATTCCACAGATTGCAGCACGAAGATTTTGAAACGTCGGTAACACTTGACTTCAAACCTAAATCCGAAAAAGAGCTGGCAGGGATTACCTCTTATCAAAGTGAAAAATTCAATTACGTTTTCGGAATCACAAAAAAAGATAAAGATTTCTACATCGTACTGGAAAGAACTGAAAAAGGAGAATCAAAGCTGATCGCCAGTGAAAAGATTTCATTATCAAGACCTGTTAAATTGCAGGTTGTTGCTGATAAAGATGAGCATAGCTTCAATTATTCGCTGGATGGTAAGAACTATAAAAATCTTGGAGGCCCTGTTTCAGGAGATATCCTTTCTACTGATGTAGCAGGAGGTTTTACAGGAAGTCTGATTGGTCTGTACAGTACCTCTTCCAATGACATTATACCAGAATAGAAGGTCTGCGAAAACAGAAAAAACATTTAGTAAGAACCATCATTTGCTGCATAAAATGTTTTAAAATAAAAAAACTGAGAGTAAAACCAAGCATCACAGTACATTTTGAAAATCAAAAAATCTTATATAGTTTCTTTATTGGGGTTTATCGGGCTGAATCTTCTTTCAGCCCAGGTAAATCCAGCCTTGAAGAAGCAGGTAACAGAGTTTACCAACCCCGTTATTTGGGCAGATGCCCCGGATTTATCCATTACCAGAAATGGAAATGATTTCTATCTGATCAGTACCACTATGCATTTAATGCCCGGAGCACCGGTAATGCATTCAAGAGATCTGGTTAATTGGGAAATGTCCGGATATGTTTTTGATACGCTGAATGATAATTCAAAATATGATCTATTGAACGGAACCGTTTACGGCAGAGGACAATGGGCTTCTTCAATCCGCTATCACAAAGGAAAATACTATGTTTTGTTTTCTCCGAATGATGAACCTTTCAGATCTTATTTCTATGTGACCGACAATCCTGAAAAAGGAAAATGGAAGCTCATCACGAGAGCACGCCATTTCCACGATGCCTCATTGTTTTTTGATGATGATGACAGGATCTACGTTTTCACTTCCAACAAAGTTTTTGAACTGAGTTCTGATTTTAAAGAAGTGACTGGAAACTCAGATGGAACTGAAGTATTTCAGAAAGACACTTCGGAAACAGGACTTCTGGAAGGAAATCAGGTCATTAAAAGAAACGGAAAATATTATATAATGATGATATCCTGGCCCAAAAACGGGAAACGCCGCCAGGTAGTTTACAGAGCCGATAAAGTGACAGGCCCTTACGAGAAAAAAGTAGTGTTGGAAGACAATTTTTTAGGATTTTCTTATGCAGGTCAGGGCGCTTTGATAGATGATAAAAATGGGAACTGGTATTCCCTTATTTTCCAGGACAGAAACGGAGTGGGACGTGTTCCGCTGCTGCTTCCCGTACAATGGGAAAACGATTGGCCGGTATTGGGAGATGATGGAAAAGTTCCTCTGAAAGGAGAAATTCCTCTTCCGCCATTTAAAGCTAAAAATCATTTGGTGGAAAGCGATGAGTTCTCTGATAAAAAAATGAAAATCCAGTGGCAGTGGAATCATAATCCGGTGAATGAAGCGTGGTCTTTATCCGAAAGAAAAGGATTTCTCAGACTGAAGACCAGCAGAGTGGTAGACAATCTATATGCTGCACCCAATACGCTGACTCAGAGAATGGAAGGCCCGATCTCTTCAGCAGTTGTTGCAATGGATCTCAAAGGAATGAAAGACGGAGATGTTATCGGTTTCAGCGCTTTCAACGGTGATTCCGGGATCTTGTCAATAGTGAAAGAAGGTAATGAAAAATTCATTGTTTTTTCAACCAATGAAGTGAGTCTGGATAACAAAACAAAAGCCATTACAGAGGTTAAAAAAGAAGAGAAAAAACGGATTCCTCTCAATTCGGATAAGGTTTTTCTTCGTATCGATGCCAATTTTAACCTCGGGAAAGATCTTGCAGACTTTTATTACAGCACCGATCAGAAAAACTGGACAGCAATGGCAAAAGACTATAAAATGATCTTTGATTACCGTAGATTTTTTATGGGATCAAAGTTTGCGGTTTTTAATTATGCCACTAAAAATACCGGAGGTTTTGTAGATGTGGATTTTTTCAGAGTCAATGAAGCTGGAAAATAGAAGTACTAATAAAATCAGAAAAGCAGGGAGAATTCTGCTGTAAATATCTAAATAAAATAATACACTATTATTTTTTTATCCGAAATAATAAGTGTTTAAACTACAAATAAAAAAGTCATGAATAAATCAGTTGTATTGGCATTAGGTTTCATGCTGTCAGGATTTTTTGTTTCTGCACAGGTTTTGGAGAAAAAACGACCACAGGATTTTGACACAGAGAAAAAAGAAATTCCGCACGGAAAAATTGACACGATACAGTATTCTTCGACAACGGTTGGGACTACACGCAAAGCGTTGGTTTATACTCCTCCCGGATTTAAAAAAGGAATTAAATACCCTGTTTTATATCTGCTTCACGGTATTGGCGGGGATGAAAAAGAATGGTTCAGAAACGGAGCTCCCCATATTATTTTAGATAATCTGTATTCCAAAGGAAAACTGAGTCCAATGATCGTTGTATTGCCCAACGGGCGGGCAATGAAAGATGACAGAGCTACAGGAGATATCATGGCAAAAGATAAAGTGAAGGCTTTTGCAACCTTTGAAAAAGACCTGCTGAATGATCTGATTCCATTTATTGAAAAAAAATATCCGGTTAAAAAAGATAGAAATGACAGAGCCATTGCCGGGCTTTCCATGGGAGGCGGGCAGACCCTGAATTTTGGGTTGGGAAATATCGATAGGTTCGCATGGGTAGGTGCCTTTTCCGCCGCTCCCAATACCAAAGAGGCTCAACAGCTTCTCCCGGATCCTTCCAAAGCTAAAGAATTAAACCTTCTCTGGATCTCATGCGGAGATCAGGACAGACTAATGCCTTTCAGCAAAAGAACAAGCGACTATCTTACAGAAAATAAAGTTCCTCATATTTTTTATGTAGAACCGGGTGCTCATGATTTCAAAGTCTGGAAAAATGATCTGTATCTGTTCTCGCAACTGCTTTTCAAACCTGTAAACCAGGAAGATGTTAACCTTATTCTGAATGCAGAATAAAATATCTGGTTAAATCTAAATTTTTAATTCTATGAATATCCGTAAAATACATATCAGTTTAATTGCACTTATAGGATTTTTCTCAATAGGGTTTTCCCAGAATCCTATCATCCAGACCAGTTATACTGCTGATCCTGCCCCAATGGTGTATAATGACAGGTTATATGTTTATACCACCCATGACGAAGATGATTCTACGTGGTTTACCATGAACGACTGGAAAGTATATTCCACCAATGATATGGTGAACTGGACAGATCATGGAACAGTTCTTTCCTATAAAGATTTCGATTGGGCAAAACGTGACGCCTGGGCCGCCCAATGTATAGAAAGGAATGGAAAGTTTTTTATATATGTTCCGATGTGGTCAAAAACCAACAATAAGGGCGCTATCGGTGTTGCTGTGGGTGACAGTCCGTTTGGCCCTTTCCATGATCCATTAGGAAAACCACTGGTACAAAGTGAATGGGGTGATATCGATCCTACGGTTTTTATTGACGATGACGGACAGGCCCATATGTACTGGGGAAACCCTAAGCTTAAATATGTAAAACTGAATGAAGATATGATTTCCTATTCCGGGAATATTGTAGAAGTTCCAATGACTGAAGAATCATTTGGTAAAAGAGATGGAAAACCCAATCAGGAAAGACCCACAAAATACGAAGAAGGGCCATGGCTGTACAAAAGAAAAAATCTGTATTATCTTTTTTGGCCGGGCGGTCCGCTTCCTGAATTCCTAGGGTATTCTACAGGAAAAACGCCACAGGGACCCTGGAAATATGGAGGAATTGTGATGCCTGCTGAAGGAAAATCATTCACCAATCATCCCGGTGTCATTGATTTTCGCGGAAAAACTTACTTCTTTTATCACAATGGTGCATTGCCGGGCGGAAGCGGGTTTACAAGATCCGTAAGTCTGGAAGAGCTTACATTCAATAAAGACGGCTCTATTTCACCATTTAAAATGACCAGCGGAATTACAAAAGCTATTGCAACCGTTAATCCTTACTCATTCAATCAGGCAGAAATGATGGCATGGTCAGAAAATGTTAAATCTTATCAGAATAAAGAGGCTGGTGTTTTTATCAAAGCAAAGAAAAATGGCGCTTATACCAGTGTGAAGAATGTGGATTTTGGTAAAAAAGGCCCCAACTCGTTTTCCACAAGAGTAGGAACCACCCATAACAGTGACGTAACAATGACCATTCATTTGGACGCTGTTAACGGTCCGGTTGCCGCAACGGTAAAGGTTCCGCTGACCGGTGGAGATGACCGTTGGGAAATGGTAAAAGTACAGATTGCTGAAAAAATTACCGGTATTCATGACCTGTATTTTGTATTCAATGGAAAAGCCTCAACTGATATTATGTATTTCGACTACTGGACGTTTCTTGAAAATAATGAGTTATGAGAGAAAAAGTTTTATATATCGTTTTCAGCTTGTTTCTGATCAGCAAAAGCTTTGCACAGGTAGCAGAAATTTCAAGTCCTGACGGACATCTGAAGCTTCATGTTTTTTCAGAAGAGGGAAAAGCCTTGTACAATGTGATCTTTCAGGGAAAGATAATGCTTGAAAAATCTCCGTTGGGCCTGATAACCAATGAATCCGATTTTTCAAAGAATCTGAAATTTATTAACAGTCAAAAAGATGTAGTTTCTAAAAAGTATACAAACGGAAAAATTAAAAAGTCTGAGATTGATTACGAGGCTAATTCTTTAACGGTTAATTTCGTCAATGTAGATCAATATCAAATAGATGTTGAATTTCAGGTGAGTAATAATAATATTGCTTTCCGCTATAATATTCCACCCATGAAAGAACGGTTGAGTGCTGTTGTACAGTCTGAAGCTACCGGTTACAGGTTTCCGTCACAGACCACTACTTTTCTTTCACCCATGATGAAACCAATGACAGGTTTTGCCCGCACGGCACCAAGCTATGAAAGTGGTTATAAAGCCGATGCTGAATTGGGAATACCATCTGATTACGGCTATGTTTTTCCTGGTCTGTTTCATATCGGAAATGAAGGTTGGATATTACTTTCTGAGACAGGAGTGAACAGCATGTACTGCGCTTCCCATTTGGAAACCACAACAGAGAAAAGTCTTTATAAAGTAGCGTATCCGAACATTGCTGAAAATAATGGCTTCGGAAGTACCGGAGCAGCAGTTTCTCTTCCCGGGAAAACGCCGTGGAGAACAATTACGGTGGGCAGTTCTCTGAAACCTATCGTGGAAACCACCATTCCTTTTGATGTAGTAGATCCGATGTACGAGCCTTCACAGGAGTATCAGTTCGGGAAATCTACCTGGAGCTGGATTCTATGGCAGGACAAAAGTATGAACTATGATGATCAGGTGAAATTCATAGACCTTGCTGCTGCGTTGCAATATCAGTTTATTCTCATCGATGCGCTTTGGGATAAAAATATAGGCAAAGACCTTATGAAAGAACTTATTCAGTATGCAAAATCCAGAAATGTAGGAGTGTTACTCTGGTATAATTCCAACGGAGCATCCAATGATGCGCCCATGGGGCCCAGAAATAAAATGAGCTCATCCGTTGAACGTAAAAAGGAAATGAAATGGCTGAAAGAAGCAGGAGTAAAAGGATTGAAAGTGGATTTCTTCGGAGGAGACAAACAGGAAACCATGCGTCTTTACGAAGACATTCTATCCGATGCCAATGATTACGGATTAACCATTATTTTCCATGGAGCGACCGTACCGAGAGGCTGGGAAGTAATGTACCCGAATTATGCAGGAAGCGAAGCTGTTCTTGCTTCAGAAATGCTTTATTTTTCAGAAGATGTACGTAAACAGGAAGCTTTTTTTGCCACACTTCATCCTTTCATCAGAAATACAGTGGGAAGTATGGAATTCGGAGGGACTTTCCTCAATAAATATTTAACGGAATCCAATAAGGATAAAAATAAAAGACATACCACAGGCGGCTTTCAGCTGGCTACAGCAGTTCTTTTTCAGAATCCGGTTCAGATGTTTGCTGTAATGCCGAATAATCTTACGGATGCACCAGAATTTCAGCTTGACTTTATGAAAGAAGTTCCGACCCTTTGGGATGAGACAATCTTTGTAGACGGCTATCCAGGAAAATATGCTGTGGTTGCGAGAAGACATGCGGATCATTGGTATGTGGCTGGCGTGAATGCTGAAAAACAAACCAAAAAACTGAAAATAAAGCTTCCGATGTTCGCTGGGAAGATCCTGAAATTTATCAATGATGATGCAAAAGGAAACATATCTGAGAAAGAAGTAAAAACAAATGCTAAAGGAGATTTCACCACTGAAATGCAGCCGCAGGGAGGTTTTGTACTGAGAAATTAACAAGTAAACCAATAAGGTTTGAATTGAGTAAAAAGAATACAAAGTTTTTGAAATTTAAAAAAAACTGATTATGAATCATCTGAAAATATTTGTCCTTGCTGTGCTGTTTGGATTTTGCTTGAAAATCCATGCTGCAGAACCGTTTGTCAGTGCTGAGAAAAGTCCCGAAAGCATCATTTTAAAAGAAAAGACGCTCAATCTTTCGATTTTTACCAGCTCTGGGATGGATCAGGGGATTATGAGAGCTGTGAAAAATCTGCAGACTGACTTTCAGAAAGTGACAGGAGAACAGCCAGTTATTCTTAACCAGATTTCAGGATTGCAGTCTCCTTTACTTATTATTGGAACTGTTGGGACAAAATCAGCTATTGATGATCTGATCAGGCAAAAAAAACTTGATGGGAGAGTATTAATCGGAAAAAGGGAAAAATATATCATTCAGAATGTGAGCAATCCTTTTCCGGGAGTTTCTGAAGCCATTGTGATTGCAGGAAGTGATAAAAGGGGAACCATTTATGGAATTTATGAAATGTCCCAGCAGATAGGCGTTTCACCATGGTATTATTGGGCAGATGTTCCGGTTCCGGTAAAAGAAAATTTATATTTCAAAAAAGGAAGGTATACCGATGGCGAGCCTGCTGTAGAATATCGCGGAATCTTCCTTAACGATGAGGAACCTTCACTCGGAGGATGGGCAAGAGCAACATTTGGTGGAGTAAACAGTAAATTCTACGAAAAAGTTTTTGAGCTGATCCTGCGCCTGAAAGGAAATTATATATGGCCGGCAATGTGGGGAAAAGCATTTTATGACGATGATTCTCTGAGCGGACCATTGGCTGACGAAATGGGCATTGTTATGGGAACTTCCCACCATGAGCCTATGGCTTTGGCACAAACCGACTGGCACAGGTATATCAAGAAAAATAACCTCCCGAATACCTGGGATTACGCTAAAAATGCAGACGTTTTACAGAAATTCTGGAAATCCGGACTCGCGAGAAGCAAAAACTGGGAAAAGCTCGTTACAGTAGGAATGCGTGGCGATGGTGATGAAGCGATGGGAGAGGGAACCAATATTTCCCTGCTGGAGAAAATTGTAAAAGACCAGCGTAAGATCATTGCTGAGGTTACTGGAAAAAAGGCTGAAAAAACACCTCAGGTCTGGGCATTGTATAAAGAAGTTCAGGATTATTATGATAAAGGAATGAGAGTTCCTGATGATGTTATCCTGTTGTTCTGTGATGATAACTGGGGAAATGTAAGAAAGCTTCCCGACCTTTCAAAACCTTTGCATAAAGGCGGATATGGAATGTATTACCATTTCGATTATGTGGGAGGGCCGAGAAATTCTAAATGGATTAATATCAGTCCCATCCAGAGAGTCTGGGAACAGATGAACCTTTCTTATGAACACAAGGTAGATAAGCTTTGGGTCGTTAATGTGGGTGATTTAAAACCAATGGAATTTCCAATCAGTTTTTTCATGGAAATGGCCTGGGATCCAAAGCAGTTTAATGCTAAAAATCTTTTCGAATATACTGAAAAATGGGCTGCTCAGCAGTTTGGAAAAAAACATGCGAGAGAAATTGCCGACATGATTAATCTTTATGCCAAATACAACAGAAGAGTGACGCCTGAAACCCTTGACAGCAAAACATACAGCCTTCAGAATTATAATGAATTTGAAGCTGTTTTAAATGATTACAGAGCATTGGCCGTAGAAGCTTTACGCTTAAAAGAACAGATTCCAGCCGAATATCAGGACGCCTATTACCAGTTGGTTCTGTATCCAATTGATGCCTGCAGCAACTTATACGAAATGTACTATGCTGTAGCAAAAAACAGGGAATTGGCGGCTCAATATGATTTAAAAGCAAATTATTACGCTGACAAGGTGAAAGAATGTTTTGAGAGAAATGCTTATTTGGATCATAAATACAATAATGAGATTGCCGGCGGAAAGTGGCAGCATATGATGGACCAAATGAGAATAGGATACAAAACCTGGGCAGACGGAAAAGAAAACATAATGCCTGAAGTTACTTATGTGTATGATGATAATGCTTCGAAAGAGAAAGTATTTCAGGAGAAAAACGGATATGTTTCCATTGAGGCAGAAAATTTTGCAAGAATGAGCAATTCAGACCGAATCCATTGGGAAATGATTCCTGATTTCGGAAAAACAAAATCCGGAGTGACAACATTTCCGCAGAATGCCTATCCAAAAAAAGATGAAAATATCTGGCTGGAATACGATATTAATTTTGAATCCAAAGGAGAATTTGAGGTTGAACTTCTTTTAGCACCTACTTTAAATTTCAATCATAATAAAGGACTCCGGTACGAAATTTCGTTTGATGATCAGCCTGCACAGGTCGTTAACTTCAACGGCCATTACAAAGGAGAATTGGGAAGATGGCAGTCCGAACATATCATTAAATCCCCTACAAAACATGCAATTCAGCAATCAGGAAAACATAGGTTACGTTTCAGAGTGCTTGAACCCGGCATTGTTCTGGAAAAAATACTGATCAACACCGGAGGTTTAAAACCTTCTTACCTGGGAGCTCCCGAAAGTGAAATGCTTCACTGAAAGACAAAATACTGATAATAAACAACACTTTAATCATGAAACAGTACTCTTAATTCACATTCCAATCTAAAATACAGTTCCCTGACAGAAAATGAAGAGAAAAGAACAGCGAATGATTCTGTAAACAACTTTATTTAACAGATCACTGCCTGATATTACTCAGGATATTTACCTGATGGTTTTTGAAAATTAACTGTCTTGAAAGGGAGTTTATTGCCCTTATCTCAATTATGTACACTCAAAACCAAAAATATTTAACCAAAACAATATGAAAAAACTTTTAAGTCTTGTTACCATTCATTCCCTATGTCTTTTTTTTAGCTGCTTCCTGTCTGGACAGCTTACCACGGTAAAAATTGACAAGAATATTCCTTATCAGAAAATAAAAGGATTCGGAGGATTTGTCTGCAGTCCCCAGTTTGCCTATAATCATATGACAACATCGGAGATTCAGAATCTTTGGGGAGCATCCAGTGAAGGCGGATATAATATTATGAGATTATATATTCCTGAAAACAGCAGCAACTGGAGTTCCGTACTGGCTACGGCACAGCTCGCAAAATCGATGGGGCTTACCATTTTTGCCACTCCGTGGACCATGCCTGCAGCCTGGAAAACCAACAGCCATGTGAATGCCGTCTATACCGATGCCAATGGAGTACAGCAGATAGGATATCTGAAGACCGAAAATTATCAGGATTATGCCCTTTATCTCAACAGCTTTGTTACCTACCTTCAGAACAACGGGGTAGATCTTGATTATATTTCCATTCAGAATGAACCGGATGAAATGGCCCAGTATCAGGGATGTATCTGGACACCTTCACAAATTACCAATTTTATCAAGAATTACGGGCAGCTCATCAACTGTAAAGTGATTGCCCCGGAAAGCGTTGGATTTACAGATAATTTTGCCAGTGCTTTGCTGGATCCTGCAGCAATGGTCAATTTTGAAGTGTATGGAGGACATCAGTATGGACTCATCCAGTCTACATACAAGCAATTTCAGAATTATAATAAAGAAATATGGCAGACTGAATATCTGATCAACTGGAACTCTTCATCCACCCAACCGGCACGGGATTTTAGCTGGAATACTGACGCCTTTACCTTTGCCAGCAGTGTCAATAATGCATTATTAGGAAATATAAATGCCTGGATCCATTACTCTGCCAAACGATATTATGGTTTAATGGGTGACGGAACTTACGGGACTACCGCAGGCGTAATGACCAAAAGAGGCTATATCCTTTCACATTATGCCAAATACACAACAGGAAAAACAAGGATAGATGCGAAATGGAATGACAATACAGGAGTTTTACAAGGCTCTTCCTATATTTCCCAGGATGGGAATCAGGTTGTTCTTATGGTCATTAATCCTTCTCAGAATGCTTATAGTTTGAAAGTTGATCTGCCCTTTTACACGACTTCAGGAACAAAAGTGCTTACCAATACGCAATCCAATATGGTGAGCACGCCTCTTTCAATGAGTACACCGACATTCCGTCCCAATGCTGAGATCAGCCCTTCCAGTGTCATGACTTTTGTTTTTAATAAAAGCGGCGACAGACCAGCTTCTCTGATGACGGGTGGTGATATTCATTATAATAAAATTGAAACACAAACTGCCACCAATGCAGCTTTTGGTACAGGATTCAATATCAGCAATACAACGGTGACATTCTCCAATCCAAGCCCTCTGATCAGTAATAATATGACTGCCACTAACGGATATCTTCAGCTGAATGACAGGTACAATAAACTGGTATTTCATGTAAACAGCTATACAACAGCGGGACAAAGCTATTCGGACAATACAACTTTATACTATATCAACAGCCAGGGCGTGACGAAATCCTATAATTACGGAAAGATTAATTTTCCGCAGGGAGGAAATTTCGATATCACATTCGATATTTCAAGACAGGTGCTTACAGACGGATGCAAAGGAATTTTAGGATTGAGAAATTCCAATTACAGCTCTGTGCTTACGATTAATCTGGGAGATGTTTATTTCAATGTGGGAAATGAAAATGCTTCAAAATTTGCAGACACCTATTCCGGCAGTGACAGCAGTCTGATGGATGCCTTGGAAAACGGGTACTATACTTCGGTGGATTTTAGAAATGCAGCAGGGATTAATTCCTCTAATAACTGGCAGCCTATGAGTGCCAACACCAACAGTATCTATTATGTGAATTCAAATGTAAGCTCATCTGTCAATAATGTGATTTCAGGTACTGCCTGTTCAAATCTTGTCCTTTCCGGTCAGGGTATGGATTTTCAGGTGCCTTTTAATTTCACAGCGACTACAGCTTCTTACAACCGTACATTTAATGGTTATGACATGCTGATCTTGCCATTTCAGGCTAATATACCTTCAGGAGTTACTGCTTATATGATGTCACCCGGAGCAAACAATATCACCTGTACCGCAATCTCAAACGGGACCATTCTTGCGAATACTCCGGTAATCATTAATGCGACAGGAAATATTACTTTCAACGGCTCAGGAAATGTTTCCACACCTAAGGCAATCACTGTCAGCCAGATGAACGGAGTTTATCAGAGCATCAAAGTTCCGGCCAATGCCTATGTTCTGAAAACAGAAAATGGAGTAACAGGATTTTATAAAGTTGCAGCAGGAAGCGAACCTTTAATAGGCTCTTTCAAAGCCTATCTTACAGAAGAAAATACATATTCTGCCAACATTCTTCCTTTGAATTTTGGAGTGTTAAGTGTCAGTAATCTTCTTGCTGAGGCAAAAAAAGAGCAGGTTAAAATATATCCGAATCCTGTAAAAGCAGATCTTTTTATTAATTCTGATTTTTCAGAAGCTACCACAACAATTTTTGATGGAAGAGGAAGCGTCATCAGATCCGGATTGAAAATAAATTCAGGGAAAAACCAAATCAATGTGGCAGATATGCCTGCCGGTATTTATTTTATTGAGGTTACTCATAAAAATAATGTGGTGGTAAAACAAAAAATTGTCAAAGAGTAATTGAATCCAAAGCCATCATACAATATGGTTGTGATGGCTTTGTTTATATGCATCATAATTTTACAAAATAAATTTTAATGGCTACAAAAAACAAAATATTTTCCATCGCAATTTCCCTAAGTGCTACTTTTTTTTCGGCTCAAAATAATAAAGTCCGTACCTATAACCTGGATTTAAAAGAACCTCCTGCAAATATTAAAATACAGCCTACCATGTACGGTGTTTTCTTTGAAGACATCAATTTTGCAGCAGACGGAGGAATATACGCTGAACTGATTAAAAACCGCAGTTTTGAATTTGATGAACCCCTTACAGGATGGAAACAACCTAATACAAAAACGCTTTCTCCTAACCTGGATTCCGGCTTTCTGACCATTTATTCCGATCATACCAAAGCCAATAGAAATTATGTGAGAATTACCGTTCTGAATGATAAAAATTATCTTCTGGAAAATGAAGGTTTCAGAGGAATAGGCCTTCATCAGGAAGAACAATATGATTTCAGTTTTGATCTGGAGAATGTTTCAGGAACTATTTCTGCGGTCAATGCAAGCCTTGTTGATGAAAACGGTAAAGAAATTTCTTCTGCCTCTACCCTTGTAAGAGGAAAGGGATGGCAGAAATATACAGCGGTTTTAAAATCACTGCAAACCGTTGAAAAAGCAAAACTGCGGATCACATTTACCGGAAACGGCATTGTGAATATGGATATGATCTCACTTTTTCCTCAGGATACCTGGAAAGGCCGAAAAGGAGGTTTACGAAAAGATCTCGTTCAGAAACTATATGATTTGCAACCCGGATTTTTACGGTTTCCCGGAGGTTGTATTGTAGAAGGAAGAACCTTGGCAGAACGGTATCAGTGGAAAAAAACAGTAGGAAATGTGGCAGACCGGGAATATCTTATCAACAAATGGAGTACAGGATTTCCGCATCGTCTTACACCGGATTACGGACAGTCTTTCGGGTTAGGATTTTTTGAATACTTTCAGCTTTCCGAAGATCTTGGTGCAGAACCCGTTCCTATTCTGAGCTGCGGAATGGCTTGCCAGTTCAATACCGCAGAGCTGGTGAAAATGGAAGATCTGGATCCATATGTTCAGGATGCTCTGGACCTGATTGAATTTGCCAACGGAGATCCCAAAACAACAAAATGGGGGAAACTCCGTGCTGAAATGGGGCATTCACAGTCTTTTAATTTAAAATTTATCGGAGTAGGGAACGAACAGTGGGGAGCGGACTATATCGAACGTTATAAAGTATTTGAAAAAGCCATTCATACAAAATATCCCGACATTAAAATTATCTCAGGAAGCGGACCATCACCTGACGGAGAATTCTTTGAATATGGCTGGAAAGAATTGAAACAGCTTAATGCACAGATTGTCGATGAGCATTATTACAACTCACCCGAATGGTTCATGAAAAACGCCGGGAGATATGATGATTATGACCGTTCCGGACCTAAAGTTTTTGCAGGAGAATATGCAGCCCAGTCTGTTGGCGTGGTAAAACCTGATAATAAGAACAACTGGCTGACAGCCCTTTCAGAAGCTGCTTTTATGACCGGTCTTGAAAGAAATGCAGATGTGGTCCATATGACTTCCTATGCACCGCTTTTTGCCCATGCTGATGGCTGGCAGTGGACCCCTGACCTGATTTGGTTCAACAACCTGAAATCCTATGCTACTCCGAATTATTATGTTCAGAAATTATTTTCCAATAACAAAGGAACTGATTTACTTAAAATTGAAAGTAGCGGGAAAGCTTTATCAGGGCAGGAAAAGTTATATGCTACAGCAGTGAAGGATGCAAAAACAAATGAGATCATTATTAAAATAGTTAATACTGATACTCAGGCTAAAATCATCCATATCAATATCGGAACTCTGAAAATCGGCAAAAAACTAACCAAAATATTTCTGACTGCATCACAGCTTTCCAGTGAAAATAGTTTTGATACTGAACCTATAAAACCTAAAGAAGAGATTTCTGAAGCAAAAAATGACGAAATCTCAACAGAAATTCCTGCCAATTCTTTAGTGGTTTTAAAAGCAAAAATAATTTAATGAATTGATAATTAATTTACTACAAAAAATAAGTGTGTTTTTTACATTTATTTAAAATAGAATCTTATATTTGTTTTTATCTCATCATCAGAATTAAAATCTCAATCATCAAAAACGTTTCACCACCATGAAAAAATATGTTATCGGGCTGGACTATGGTACAGATTCCGTGCGTGCCGTCCTTATTGACACAGAAAACGGAGCAGAAGTAGCTTCCTCAGTTAGTTATTACCAGCGATGGAAAGCGGGTAAATTTTGCAATCCATCGGAAAACAGTTTCAGACAGCATCCTTCAGATCATATAGAAGGTCTGGAGAAAACTATTTCAGAAGTAGTAAAAGAAAGCGGAATACAGCCTGAGCAGATCGTTAGTATTTGTATTGATACTACAGGCTCTTCACCACTTCCTGTAACAAGTGATGGAACATCTCTGGCACTGGTTCCTGGATTTGAAGAGAACCCCAATGCCATGATGATTCTCTGGAAAGACCATACCGCTATCCGGGAAGCCGAAGAGATTAATACCCTTGCCAGGACATGGGGTGGGGAAGATTACACAAAGTTTGAAGGAGGAATCTATTCTTCGGAATGGTTTTGGGCCAAAATATTACACATCAGCAGAGTGGATGCAGAGGTAAAAAATGCGGCTTACAGCTGGATGGAACACTGTGATTACATGACATTTCTTTTATCAGATCATAAAGACCTTGCAACTTTCAAAAGAAGCCGTTGTGCAGCAGGTCATAAAGCCATGTGGCATGAATCATGGGACGGTTTGCCTTCTGAAGAATTTCTCAACAGGCTTGATCCCTCTCTGGGAAAGCTGAGGGAAAGATTATACCGGGAAACGTATACTTCAGATGAGATTGCCGGCCACCTGAATGAAAAATGGGCTGAAAAAACAGGACTAACAACCAATACCATTATCACTGTTGGAACTTTCGATGCCCATGCAGGAGCAGTGGGGGCTAAAGTTGAAGAAAATACACTGATCAGGATTATGGGAACCTCTACCTGTGATATCATGGTGGCTTCAGGAGGGGCCATCGGGAATACAACAGTAAAAGGAATCTGCGGACAGGTTGATGGCTCCGTAATTCCCGGATTGATAGGGCTGGAAGCAGGGCAGTCTGCATTTGGAGATGTACTGGCATGGTATAAAGATATTCTGATGTGGCCGGTTCACAAGATTATAATGCATTCCGAGAGTATTTCAGAAGAACAGAAGGCAAATCTTCTGGATGAAATGGAGCATGAGCTTATCAGAAAATTAACCCTTGAAGCAGAAAAAATTTCTCTTTCAGATACTGTTCCCGTGGCATTGGACTGGGTAAACGGAAGAAGAACACCGGATGCAGACCAGGAACTTAAAGCAGCTATCAGCCAGCTTTCTCTGGGAACAAAGGCGCCCCATATCTTCAAAGCTCTGGTCAATGCCATTTGCTTCGGAGCTAAAAAGATCGTTGACCGTTTTGAAGAAGAAGGTCTGAAAATCAATAAAGTGATCGGTATCGGGGGAGTAGCAAGAAAATTCACCGTTTATCATGCAGACATTGGCCAATGTTCTGGATATGCCAATTGCTGTTGCCGCTTCAGACCAGACTCCCGCTTTGGGGGCCGCTGTTTATGCTGCCGTATCGGCAGGGATTTATCCGACGGTTCAGGAAGCCAGCATGAAAATGGGCTCCGGATTTGAGGCGGAATATCAACCGAAAGCTGAGGAAGTACAGCAATACAGAGACTTAATGCAGCAATACCAGAAGCTCGCTGATTTTGTAGAATATAATACCAAATTAAAAAATAGCAGGAAAGAACTTCAAAACTCCTGATTCTCGAATATTAACCTTTTGAATTACGCTCAAATGAACATGTATAAAGAACTCCAAAGAGAATGTTATGAAGCCAATATGCAGCTGGATGCACTGAAACTGGTGGTCTATACATTTGGAAATGTAAGTGCTGTAGACCGCGACAAGGGCATTTTTGCCATTAAGCCAAGCGGCGTTCCCTATGATGTTTTAAAGCCGGAAGATATGGTGATTTTGGACTTTGATGCCAATGTCATTGAAGGCAGGCTCAGACCCTCTTCCGATACAAAAACACATGCTTACCTGTACAAAAACTGGGAAAATATCGGTGGGATTTCGCATACTCATGCGATCTATTCCGTAGCATGGGCACAGGCACAAATGGATATTCCTGTTTTCGGAACCACCCATGCAGACCATCTCACGACAGATATTCCATGTGCACCACCGATGCGTGATGATCTGATCGAAGGGAATTATGAATACAATACAGGAATACAGATCCTGGAATGCTTTAAAGAAAAGCAGCTCTCCCAGGAAGAAGTAGAAATGGTTCTGATTGGAAACCATGGACCTTTCACCTGGGGTAAAAATGCAGAGAAGGCAGTCTACAATAGCAAAGTGCTGGAGACCATTGCCGAGATGGCTTATCTCACCAGGCAGATAAATCCTGATGCAGAACGTTTGAAAGACGCACTTATCAAAAAACACTATGAACGTAAACACGGCAAGAATGCTTATTACGGACAGTAATTTATACACTAAACGCCTCAACAAAAACAACTATTAACTCAACGATCAATAAAATTATGTTAACACCTCTCAATACCAAGGAAATCTGGTTCATCACAGGAAGTCAGCATTTATACGGACCTGAAACACTGGCACAGGTAGCAGACCATTCAAGGAAAATTGTAGAAGAGCTCGAAAAATCCTCTTTCATCCCGGTAAAAGTTATGCTAAAGCCAACGGTAAAAACTACCGAAGAGATATTTGAAACCATTGCAGCAGCCAATCATGCAGAAAACTGTATAGGAGTAATCACATGGATGCATACCTTTTCACCCGCTAAAATGTGGATCAGGGGACTGAAAATCTTACAGAAACCCCTTCTGCACCTGCATACCCAATTCAACAGAGATATTCCGTGGTCTACGATGGATATGGATTTTATGAATCTTAACCAGGCCGCTCACGGGGACCGCGAATTTGGTTTTATGGTAAGCAGGCTCCGAAAGAACAGAAAAGTAGTGGTGGGGCATTGGTCCGAAGAAAGAGTTCAGAAGCAGATTGGTGACTGGAGTCGTGTTGCTGCAGGCTGGGATGACTGGCAGGGAGCTAAATTTGCCCGTTTCGGGGATAATATGAGATTTGTAGCCGTGACTGATGGTGACAAAGTGGAAGCAGAAACAAAGTTCGGTTTTTCAGTCAATACCTGGGGAATCGGAGATCTTGTCGGAGTGATTAATTCCGTAGGTGAAGGCGAAATAAAAAGTCTGATGGAAGAATATGAAACTTCTTATCACATGGCAGCATCTCTTTTGGAAGGAGGTGCCAACAGAAGTTCGCTGTACACCGCTGCAAAAATTGAATTAGGTCTTGAAAAATTTTTAAAAGAAGGAGGATTTAAAGGATTTTCAGATACTTTTGAAGATCTTCACGGGTTGGAACAGCTGCCGGGAATTGCCGTGCAGCGCCTGATGCAGAAAGGATACGGATTCGCAGGAGAAGGAGACTGGAAAACGGCGGCATTGGTACGGGCCATGAAGACAATGGGGCAGGGGCTTGAAGGCGGAAATGCTTTTATGGAAGATTACACTTATCATTTAGACCCTTCCAATCCTTCCATTCTTGGTTCCCATATGCTGGAAGTAGATCCTGTACTGGCAAACGGAAAACCTTCATGTGAGATCCATCCTTTGGGAATCGGGGGAAAAGCAGATCCGGTTCGCCTTGTCTTCAATTCCAGAGGAAATATCGATTCTCTGAACGCAGCTTTAATGGACTTTGGAAATCATTTCAGGCTCTTAATCAATAAAACAAGAGCGTTAGAAATTACAGAAGATATGCCAAAACTTCCGGTAGCAAGGGTTCTGTGGAAACCTCTTCCTGATTTATATACGGCAGCAGAAGCATGGATACTGGCAGGAGGTGCGCATCACACTTGCTACAGTGAGAATATTTCGGCAGAACAACTGGAAGATTTTGCGGAAATAGCAGGTATTGAATCATTAATCATTGATGAAGATACCAAAATACGTGATTTCAAAAATACACTTCGATGGAACGAAATGTATTATCGTTAACTAATTTTAAAATATATGTAAATAATTATGAGAAAAACAATATATAATGGCATTTTTATTTTATTATTTTTAATTATTTTCGGCTGTCAAAAAGAAAATAGCAAACAGGATATTTCAAAAAAAATGGATAATATTCACACTTCAGATTATGGAGTTTCGCCAAAAGGTGATTCCATTAAAAAATACACTTTAACCAATAAAAACGGGATGAAAGTTGAGGTTATCAACTTCGGTGGAATTATCACTTCTTTAACAGCACCTGATAAGAATGGAAAATACGAGGATGTTGTATTGGGCTTTACAAAACCTGAAGGATATTTCAATGGTAACCCCTATTATTTCGGTGCTTTAATTGGAAGATACGGGAACAGGATTGCCAATGCAAAATTCACGCTGGATGGTAAAACCTATGAAATTGATAAAAATGATGGCTCCAATAGCCTTCACGGAGGAAAAGAAGGATTTCATACCAGATTCTGGAATATTGAACCGGTAAAAGACGCAAAATTCCCAACGTTGAAATTAACCTATATCAGCGCAGATGGGGAA
The DNA here is from genome assembly GCF_030816115.1 of Chryseobacterium sp. W4I1. Lineage (NCBI taxonomy): Bacteria > Pseudomonadati > Bacteroidota > Flavobacteriia > Flavobacteriales > Weeksellaceae > Chryseobacterium > Chryseobacterium sp. W4I1. The sequence continues at coordinate 2,506,352 of NZ_JAUSXQ010000001.1, read as the reverse complement.
GAAGGATATCCGGGAAAATTAACAACAACCGTTTTTTACACCCTTACAGACGACAATGCTCTGGAAATTTCTTATGAGGCAGAAACTGATAAGCCTACCGTGGTGAACCTTACCCAGCATTCTTACTTTAACCTGTCAGGAAATTTTACAAAACCGATTACCGATCATGAACTGCAGATTAATGCTGATCAATTCCTTCCGGTCAATGAAACATTGATTCCTACCGGTGAGCAGAAAGCAGTAAAAGGAACTTCCTTTGACTTCACGGTTTCCAAAGCCATCGGAAAAGATGTCAATGCAGACGACGATCAGCTGAAAAAAGGAAAAGGATATGACCATAACTGGATTCTGAATGGAAAAGGCATGAGAAGTATCGCCAAAGTGTATCACCAGGGAACGGGAAGATTGATGGAGGTACTCACAGATGAACCCGGTGTGCAGTTTTATTCCGGAAATTTTCTTGATGGAAAATTTGATACCAAAACCGGTGGTAAAAATGAATTCAGAACAGGATTCTGCTTAGAGACTCAGCATTTCCCGGATTCACCTAACCAGGCTTCTTTTCCTTCCACAGAACTGAAACCCAGACAGAAATACCATTCTAAAACCATTTATAAATTCTCTGTTAAAAAGTAAACTATGGGAAAATTAGCAACTATTGATATCATCATATTCCTGATCTATTTTGTAGTGGTAGCTTCCTACGGATTATGGATCTATAAAAAGAAAAAGTCAGAATCTACAGGAAGTAAAGATTATTTCCTTGCGGAAGGATCTTTAACCTGGTGGGCTATCGGAGCCAGTTTAATAGCGTCCAATATCTCTGCTGAACAGTTCATCGGGATGAGCGGCGAAGGTTTTTTTGTAGGAATTGCCGTTGCTGCCTATGAATGGATTGCTGCCGTTGCATTGATCATTATTGCCGTCTGGTTCATGCCTATCTATCTTAAAAATAAGATTTATACCATGCCCCAGTTTCTGGAGAGAAGATATAATAAATCTGTTTCACTGATCATGGCGGTATTCTGGCTGTTTCTGTATGTTATCGTGAATCTCACCTCCATCCTTTACCTGGGAGCCCTCGCTATTGATACCTTACTGGGAGGAGAGCATCTGCACGGTATTATGATCGCCCTTCTACTTATGGCGCTTCTTATTGGCCTTGGAGGGATGAAAGTGATAGGATATACAGACGTTATACAGGTGGCTGTCCTTATTATCGGAGGTTTTGCAACCGTTTATATGGCTTTGCAGATTGTTGATCAAAGAATTAACGGGGCTGCGGTAGGAAATGCTTTGGCCGGATTTAATACCCTGATCAATGAAGCTCCTCAGCATTTTAAGCTGATTCTTGAAAAGCCAAAAACCACCACCACTACTTTGGCAATGCCTCAGAATCTGGAAGTGCAGAAATATGTTGTTTTACCAGGCTTGGCCATGTACTTTGCGGGACAGTGGATTGTGAATCTGAATTACTGGGGATGCAATCAGTATATTACGCAGAGGGCTTTGGGAGCAGATCTGAAAACGGCAAGGACAGGAATTTTATTTGCAGGTTTTCTGAAACTATTCATGCCTGTGATTGTGATGCTTCCCGGGATCGCTGCTTATGTATTATATTCTAAAGGACATCTTCCGGGATTCAACGGAGTAAAAGACGGAGCATACTCTGCAATACTGGGATTTTTGCCTGTAGGGCTTAAAGGATTGGCAATTGCAGCGTTGACAGCCGCGATTGTAGCTTCTCTGGCTGGAAAAGTAAACAGTATTTCCACCATATTTACACTCGATATCTATAAGAAATACCTTAAAGCAGATGCCACAGAAATCCAGATGGTGAGAACAGGCCGCTGGGTAATTATTATTGCAATGATGGCGGCATTGGCCTTTACCTGGACAGATGTTTTGGGAATAGGTGGCGAAGGAGGCTTTACATTTATTCAAAAATATACAGGCTTTATCAGCCCTGGAGTTTTTGCCATGTTTCTCCTGGGAATGTTCTGGAAAAGGACAACCGGAACAGCCGCTCTGGTAGGCGTAATTTTAGGGTTTGTCCTTGCCATTTTTTTCAACAGCTTTGCAGTAGGTATTTTTGGAAAAGAAACCTTAATGTATACAGCATTTACTTATGAAAAACTGGAGAATGGGGTGGTACATACCATTACCGAAATTCCTTTCCTGATCAATATGGGATGGTCCTTTTTTATCACGATTGTGGTAATGATTCTGATCAGCCTTGCAGGGCCAAAGGTCAATCCTAAAGCCTTTGCCATTGATGCAACTATGTTTAAAGTGGATAATAGAACGTTAGTTTTGATAGTACTGACGCTGCTTTTACTGACCGCATTATATGTAAGGTTTTGGTAGACATTGAACCCATAAAAAAGTGAATGATTAATAGTGAATTCGTTTCACTTGTCAATTTTAGAAATTCATCATTGACTTGCGAAAGCAAAAATTGACTTTTCACATAAGAGATAAATTTAATACATAACAAAAATGAATGATCAATAGTGAATTCGTTTCACTTGTCAATTTTTAGAAATTCACTATTGACTTGCGAAGCAAATTGACTTTTCACATAAAAGATAAATTTAGTGCATAGAAAAAGTGAATGATCAATAGAGAATTCGTTTCACTTGTCAATTTTTAGAAATTCACTATTGACTTGCGAAGCAAAATTGACTTTTCACAAATAATAAAAAATAGGATGCTAAAAAGGCATCCTATTTTTTATTGGTTTCAGTTCATCGCTATAAATTTGAACTTGAACAATTGACATGAGGTACCGTAATAATCCCAAAGGCGTAAGTTTGAATTGCCGTCCATGGTACAGTTGGGGATATCCCAGCCACGGGTGGCATCCACCTTGGATAGGATTTTGTAATAACCATTGGAAGCGGCGACTACCTGCCAGGTCTGTGCATCATTACCATAATTCTGCCAAAGCCGGATTGCAGTTCCCAATGTGTTGCTGTTACTGGCCAGATCAATGCAGCGATTGGTTGCACTGGCTTTAGACACAAACCGCCAGTAGCCATTGCCCGCGTCAATAGCAACCCATCGTTGTGCGGCAGCACCATTCCTCGTCCATGGTCTTAACACTGCACCATTGGCGTCCTCTCCGGATTTCAGATCAAGTACTTTGTTGGCATCGGTCTGAAATTCGATCTCGTAAATGCCATTATTGACCAGACTGCTGGTTGTGTTACAGTTGGCAACGGGATAGTTGGAGGCTGCATATTGCTGAAACCATTGTTTGCTTGGGGCGGCGCAGGCTTCCCAATCGTTGTTGTAGGCTGTTCCTGCATTAGGATCGCCCTTGTGGAGGAGATTATCCGGGGCAAGAACATTCCAGCTTACATTTCCTGACTGATCCACAATGTATTTTAAATTGGCGCCAAATCCGCTTCCGCCTGCCGTACCGGTATTACCAATGCCGAAGGTTCCATATCCTTGTGGAGCCCAGTCGGTCTCGGTAATGGCGATCGGTGCAATGTCTGCAACCGGTTTAACATTGATGTTCCATGCATTTTGAAAAGATTGATAGTTGTTGACACCGCCCCAGTAACCCGGATAGATGTGAACAGCATAGCCAATATTACCACCCGTGATCGGATTATTGACATAGCCCTGATAATGCGATTGCCAGCCCGTACCCGGTATCCAGCAAACATTATTGGCTCCATTGTTGCGAATGATGTTGACCAATGGCTGGAAAAAGTTTTTAAGCGCTGCAAAATGTTCGTTTCCTGTAGTACCCCATGTACCGTTTGTCCCTAGGATTTCAACAGGTTCGTTGGCTAATTCAAACATCACGTTGTCCGCATTCTTCAATCCGGGGTGTTGTGAAAGAAAGGTCCATACGGTTTTAAGGTAACTATGATAGGCGTCGTTTACAGCAATACGATTCGGACATACGCCTGGTGGGCGTAGAATGACATACATTCCTCGGCTTCGGGCATGATTAATCAGTGGGATGATTACTTGGTCAGTATAAGTTACCAGGCGGTTATAATTGAATCTTGAGATATCGTTCTCTGGAATAGCTGGGCCAGGATCATTGGTCCAATAAGGATCGATGTGAAGGCGAATGTAATTGAGATACCAGCCATCAGCGGTGCTGCTGAGTTTGCTTATAACTGCTTTGTTATAGTTCAACGCTCCCTGTACATTGTAATTGTCCCAGGTACAGTAGCCGGAATTGGCGCCATATTGACAGCCATTGAACCATGGGCTGGGTGTTATGGCAACCCCATGTAAGACAACGTTATTGCCACAGGGATCTTTGAGGTATTTGCCGCCCACATGCAAGGGCGGTATTATTTCCAATGAAGATGCCTCTGCTTTGGCACTTAGATTTTTTTCAGATTCTTCTAGTAAAATTTTTTCTTCCATCCGGGAGCAGCTGGAAAGAATGGTTAATAGAAATGCTAGAAGTAACCACATTTTGTTTGTTCTCATAATTTATATATTAATATTAAGGGTGATTATTAATTTTATTTTTTAGCCATCAATGCTTCGGTTTCCATCTTCTTGTGGAAATAATAATAGTTTCGGTTGTATTTATATAAAAAGTACAATCGTTTGGTAAGATTCTTCAGGAACAGTTGTAAGTAAAAGATTGAATAATTATTTTCCGAGCAGACCTACTTAAATGAAAGCAAGCAGGGTATTATGAAAATATTAAATCTTATTAATTTTTGTTATTGTATATTTATAAAAGTACTAATATTATTAAATATAAAACAATATTTTATTGAAAATTAACGTAAAATTTAATATCATAAATAGAGCAATTGTTAGATAGTCATAATGTATATAAATAGGGCGAAATAAAAAACCTTATCATAAATTTTCATTAACATACACATCAAAAAAGACGGAATTACTATTTATCTTGCTTCAAAGTTGTTCATATTAGCAAAAAAAATCTCGCAAAACGAGATTTTATACTATTTATCTTAGTGTAGTATAAGGTAGGCGAAGGGGTAAAAGTTTAGAGATTAAATTAATAAATAATTCTGGAAACTCTCGTATCCGAAAAATTAAACAGGTTTTAAGTATCAGATTTTAAACATAAATCCCTGCGAAATTTTTTTCTTGTATTTTTTTTCGTCAAAGCGATAAAGAAAAGATCCTTTTCTGGAAGAGGTCATGTCCTTCTTATTGGTATTCACAAGAATATCCATACTGTTGATCTTGCTGGTAAAATTACGTTTGTCGAATTTCTCACTCAGAATGGCTTCATAAAGGTTCTGGAGATCCTTCATCGTGAATTTTTCGGGAAGAAGCTCAAAGCCTATAGGCCCGGTGGATGCTCTTCTTCTCAATCTGGCTGCAGCATCCCGTACCATATCATTATGATCAAAAATAAGGCTGGGGGCATTTTGGAATTCAAACCATTGTGCACTGTATTGATCATTGATCTGAATGTCTTTTTCAATATTGATCAACGCATAATAGGAAATTGACATAATTCTGGCTGTAGGTTCACGTTTAATTTCCGTATAGCACTTCAGCTGCTCAAGATAAATATTTTCAAGACCCGTCAAAGTATGCAGAACCCTGGTTGCTGCTTCGTCAGAAGTCTCATCATTACCGATAAAGCCACCCATCAGAGACCATTCGCCCATCTGTGGTTCAAAATTTCTCTTTACTAAAAGGATTTTAAGATTTTCACCGTCAAAACCGAAAATAATACAGTCAACAGCAACAAGGTGTTTGGGATATTGGGAGTAATCCTCAGTCATCTTTTATATTTTATACAAAGGTAAATTTTTTATAGGTATAATTTTATTTAATTGTGATTTATACACTTTTTAATAGATCATTTATTATTAATAAAACAATGGGTGGTACCTGTTTTTGGGAGCTAAAATTGTTGTTAAAAAGGACCAATACATACCAAATCAGATTAAATAGATATGAACTCAATGTTAAAGTTATGTTAAAATTAAGGTTGGTGTAAATAATAAATAAGTAAAAAGGCTTAACGTTAAAAATACGATAAGGTATTTGTGATATTATTGAAAATTTTATTAAAACACATTCTGAATTCATTTTTATAAGGAATCTCTATCATTCAGGAGTCCTGTTTTTCTGTAAAATGGTAATCTTATTTTTGATGATAAGGGGTGGTGTTTTTTATTGTTTTTAGGGCTTTATCAGAGATTTTAAATGGATAACCAATTGAAGCGGACGGTAAAAATGTTTCGTATGTAGATTCTTTCCATTATTTTAGAAATGTTGAATTAACATTTATTAATGAGCCGAAAACTTTCAATTGTTTTATTATGTTTTGCTTCATTTACCTCCGCACAGGTAAAGAAGAAAATTCGTTATTTCCCTTTGGAAACGGTAAAGTTATCGGAGAGTGTTTTCAATAGAGCAATGACGGCAGACCGTAAGTATATCATGGCTATGGAGCCGGACAGGCTGCTGGCACCTTATCTTAAAGAAGCGGGGCTGAAACCAAAAGCAGAAAATTATCCTAACTGGGAAAGTACAGGACTGGATGGTCATATAGGAGGACATTATATTTCGGCATTGGCTTTAATGTATGCCTCTACAGGAGATCTCAATATAAAGCAGAGACTCGATTATATGACCAGTGAGCTGGAACGCTGCCAGAATATATCATCCGATGGATACATTTCAGGAATTCCTGACGGGAAAAAAATCTGGAAAGAGATTGAACAGGGAAATATACGGGCCTCAAGCTTTGGTTTGAATGACCGATGGGTACCTTTGTATAATATTCACAAACTGTATGCAGGGCTGCGTGATGCCTATTGGTATGCAAAAAGCGAAAAAGCAAAGAAGATACTCATAAGACTTACAGATTGGATGGTGAACGAAGTTTCAGGACTTTCTGATGAACAGATACAGGAAATGCTACGCAGTGAACATGGCGGGCTGAATGAAGTTTTTGCAGATCTTTATGATATCACTCACGATAAAAGATATCTGCAGCTGGCTCACCGGTTTTCAGATCAGGCGATCCTTACTCCGCTTTTGTCCGGAGAAGATAAGCTTACGGGTCTTCATGCCAATACACAGATTCCAAAAGTGATAGGTTACAAACGCATTGCCGATCTTGAAAACAATACGCCCTGGAATAATGCTGCTGATTTTTTCTGGCACAATATTACAGAGAAAAGGTCCTCCATTATCGGAGGAAACAGCGTAAGTGAGCATTTTAATCCCGTCAATGATTTCAGCAGTATGATAAAAAGTATTGAAGGTCCGGAAACCTGCAATACCTACAATATGCTCAAGCTGACCAAAGAATTGTTTGCAACGATGCCTGCATCATATTATATGGATTATTATGAAAAGGCATTGTATAATCATATCCTTTCTACAGAAAATCATAATGATGGTGGTTTTGTGTATTTCACTCCAATGCGTCCCGGCCATTACAGGGTTTATTCACAACCTCAGACCAGTTTTTGGTGTTGTGTGGGATCCGGAATGGAAAATCACGCTAAATATGGAGAAATGATTTATGCCCGGTCGGATAAGGATTTATATGTGAACCTGTTTATTCCTTCCATACTCACATGGAAACAGCAAAAAGTAGTACTTCGTCAGGTCAATAGCTTTCCGGAAGTTCCTGAAACAACATTGATCTTTGATGCTGCAGAAAAGTCAGAATTTGATCTAAAACTGAGATGCCCGGAATGGACATCTCCTTCGGAAGTAAAAATTCTGATCAACGGAAAACAGGAGAAAGTACAGCGTGGTTCCGACGGTTATTTTACACTGACTAAAAAATGGCAGAAAGGAGATGTCGTGAAAATGAATTTACCCATGCATCTTTTCGCGGAACAATTACCTGATCACTCCAATTATTATGCATTTAAATACGGACCTGTAGTACTTGCCGCAAAATACGGAACCGAAAACCAGCAGGGACTTCTTGCGGATGACAGCAGAGGCGGTCATATTGCTCACGGCCCCCAGATTCCCTTAAACGAAATTCCTGTTATCCTTGGAAATCCTTCCGAGATTGTCAGCCATGTTACACCTTTGAACAATACACCGCTAAATTTTGTTGTTAAAGGTCTTTATCCATCTGAGAAATTCGGAGAAGGAATCAGTCTTGTGCCGTTTTACAGCGTTCAGGAAGAAAGATATATCCTGTACTGGCCGCAAGCTGACAAAAACGGGATAGAAAATATACTGAAACAGAGAGCAAAAGAAGAACAGGAAATCATAAAGCTGGATATGATCACCACAGATAAGATCCAGCTGGGAGAACAGCAACCGGAATCAGATCATTTTATAGAAAGCAAAGATTCCGGGACAGGCTATATGGAAGACCGGCATTTCCGTGAGGCCAAAGGCTGGTTCAGTTACCAGATGAAAAATAGTGAAAAAAATGCTTCCTATCTTTACCTGCTATATTTTGATGCCAATACCAACCGTATGCTGAATGTTGAGATCAATGGTAAAAAAATCATTGCTCAGAATCTGGAAGGAAAGTCTGGAAGCTCCCCTCAATATATTGTCGTTCCGATACCGGATTCAGAGAAGAATAAAGAAAATCTTACTGTAAAATTTCTGGCAGAAGAAAAACGAATGACCGCTAAAGTCATAGAAGTCCGTTTACTGAAAGGAAATTACGAAAAGAAATAAAGCTGAAACAAAACTAAAAAACAGATTTTTCCATGAAAAACAGAACCCTAAACTTATTATTTTTTCTGGCAGCAATTTGCAGTTTTCATGCAAAAGTAAGGCTGCCTGCCTTGGTTTCAGACGGAATGGTCCTCCAGAGAAATCAGGATCTGAAGCTCTGGGGATCTGCAGATGCAGGAGAAAAAATTACGATTAAGTTTATCAATAAGACCTATAATGCCACAGCTGACCAAAATGGCAACTGGAATCTTATGCTTCCAAAATTTAATGCCGGCGGCCCCTATATCATGACAATTAATGAGATCACCCTTAAAGATATTCTTATTGGTGATGTCTGGGTAGCTTCAGGACAATCCAATATGGAACTTCCGATGCGCAGGCTGAAACCTCTTTACGAAAATGAAATTAAAAATGCCAATAATCACGATATAAGATTCTTCACAGTTCCGCAGAAATACAATTTTAAAGCTCCGCAAAATGATCTTGACGGAGGAAAGTGGGAAAGTACAGACCCTCAGACCATTCTTAATTTTTCAGGGGTTGCTTATTTCTTTGCCAAAGAACTTAACGGAAAAAATAAAGTTCCTGTAGGAATCATTCATACCAGTCTGGGAGGTTCTCCCGTTCAGGCCTGGATGGATGAAAAATCACTGAACAAATATCCGGAATATCTGGCTGAAGCAGAAAAATGGAAAAATGATGCCCTGATACAGTCTACGGAATCCCAGGAACAGTCAGTAAGCAAAGCATGGTATGCAGAGCTTGATCAGAGTGACATCGGGCTGAATCAGCATTGGGAAAAAGATGATGTAAATGCTTCCGACTGGAAAACAATGACGGTTCCGGGATCGTGGGAGGATCAGGAAGGTCCGTTTGACGGTTCGGTATGGTTCCGTAAAGAAATTATCCTGCCCAAAGGTGCAGACCAGAAAACTGCATTTTTAAATCTGGGAAGGATAAAAGATGCTGATGTTACTTATATCAATGGAATCAAGGTAGGAAATGTAACCTATGAATATCCGCCACGCTGGTACGATATTCCGAAAGGTGTTTTAAAAGAAGGAAAGAATATCATTACGGTAAGAGTCATCAATGGCAGCGGAAAAGGACAGTTTATTGCCGATAAGCCCTATTATCTGGAAATTGACGGACAAAAAACAGATCTGAAAGGTGAATGGAAATATAAAATAGGAGCTAAAATGGACAAAATGGCTCCCGGACAAACGTTTATCCGCTGGAAACCGGTAGGACTTTATAATGCTATGATTAATCCGCTGATCAATTATAAAATCAAAGGATTTATCTGGTATCAGGGGGAAAGTAATACAGGGAAATCAAAAGAATACGAAGACTTGCTGTCCACAATGATCTCAGACTGGCGTTCAAAATGGAATAAAAGTGATCTGCCATTCTTTATTGTACAGCTTGCCAATTTCATGGAAAAAAAAGATGTTCCTGTGGAGAGCAACTGGGCGGAGCTGAGAGAGCAGCAGAGACAGGTTTCTCTCAATGTTCCTTATACAGGGCTGGCAGTAACCATTGATTTGGGAGAATGGAACGATATTCATCCGCTCAATAAAAAAACAGTGGGTGACAGACTGGCTTTACAGGCTCTGAAAATCGGGGACGGGAAAAAAATAATTGCCGACGGACCTGTTTACCAGTCTATGAAAATACAGGGAAATAAAATTATTCTTTCCTTTAAGCCGGGAACAGATGACCTGGTGCAGGGAAACCTCAAAGGTTTTGCCATAAAGCAGAAAGATGGAAACTACCAATGGGCAAATGCAAAAACAGAAGGTAATAAAGTCATTGTATGGGATGATCAGGTAAAAAGTCCTGTTGCTGTACGCTACGATTGGGCAGATAACCCTGATGGCAATCTTAAAAACAAAAGCGGACTTCCTGCTTCACCTTTTACAACAGAAAAAAAATAATTTAACATAGAAAATCATATCAAATTCAATGGATAATCAGCCACAAAAAATATCGGTAATGGAGAAAGTGGGGTACAGCCTGGGAGACCTGGCAGCCAACCTTGTTTTTCAGACCTTAGTGACCTATCTGACCTATTTTTACACAGATATTTACGGACTCAAAGCAGAAGATGCTTCTTTGATCACTCTTACTGTAGGTTTAATTGCTGGGTTTGGCTTTAATCCGTTTATAGGAGCACTGGCAGACCGTACACGTTCACGATGGGGGAAATTCCGTCCATGGATTTTATTTACCGCTATACCGCTTGGTATTGCAGCACTGTTAGCTTTCAGCACCCCTCACTTTTCCTATCAGGGTAAAATGATCTATGCTGCGGTTACCTATTCATTATTACTTTTATTGTACGCATCCAATAACTTACCTTATGCTGCTTTGAGCGGTGTTATTACAGGAGATATGAGCGAAAGGAACAGTATTTCTTCGTATCGTTTTGTAGCCGTAATGTTTGCCCAGTTTTTTGTACAGGTATTTATGCTTCCTATCATCTTATACGTGGGTCACGGAGATAAGGCACAGGGAATTGAAACTGTTATGACATGGCTGGCTGTAATCGGATCAGTAATGTTGTTAATCACCTTTTTTACAACCAAAGAAAGAATCATTCCCAAGCCGGAACAGAAATCAAGCCTGAAAGAGGATTTAAAAGATTTATTTCAAAACAGGCCATGGATCATTATGCTTACTGTAACAGCATTTATCTTTATTACACTGGCGATGAAAGGAGGGTCTTATGTGTATTATTTTAACAATTATGTGGATGAAAATGCATTGAAAAGTTTTATTTCACCTATTACGTCATTTTTTAATTCTGCTGGAATGAACTTCTTCGGAGAAGACCCAAAGTCTGCAGGATTCGGATTGTTTAATGCAGGAGGAATTGTGATGATGATCGTAGGGATCACCTTCTCTAAAAAGCTTGCAGATAAATTTGGAAAACGAGATACTTTTATTGCCTCATTATTCATTTCTACCTTGTTTATCCTTTCTTTTATATTCTATCCTCCGAAAGCAGTAGGAATTATGTTTTTGTCACAGATTGTACACGGATTCTTTTACGGAATCAGCACTCCGCTTTTGTGGGCTATGATTGCTGATGTTGCCGACTATTCAGAATGGAAGAACAACCGCAGGGCAACGGCTATTATTTTCTCTGCGATGATGGTAGGACTGAAAGTAGGTCTCAGTATAGGAAGTTCTCTGGTCGCTTTAATCATAGGGAAATACGGATACATTTCGGTACATGGTAACGAACAGATTATCCAGCCTGAAACAGTGGCGGCAGGAGCCAAAATGCTGGTGAGCATATTTCCGTCCATCCCGTTTTTCATTGCCTGCGGCCTGCTTTTATTGTATAAGATCAACAAAAAAATGGAAGTTCAGATTGAAAAGGATCTGGCTGATAGAAGAAAATAAAAATAATCACTATGAAACGTATTTTAATTGGTTTGGCAGCTCTTACCGCTTCCGGGATGTCAGCACAGCAATCTGAAAGTTCTTTAAAAAAAGCATTTCAGGATAAATTCTATATAGGAACAGCCATGAGCCTTCCTCAGATTGAGGGAAAAGATCAGAAAGCAGTAGCTATTATCAAAAAACAATTCAGTTCTATCGTTGCCGAAAATTGTATGAAATCTATGTTTGTGCAGCCTCAGGAAGGAAAATTCTTTTTTGATGATGCCGATAAATTTGTTGATTTTGGACTAAAAAATAATATGTTCATCATTGGGCATACTTTAATCTGGCATTCACAGCTTCCAAAGTGGTTTTTTTCAGATAAAAATGGAAAGGATGTTTCTCCGGAAATATTAAAACAACGCATGAAAAACCACATTACAACGGTAGTTTCTCGTTACAAAGGTAAAGTAAAAGGTTGGGATGTAGTGAACGAAGCCATTCTTGAAGACGGATCGTACAGAAAAAGTAAATTTTACGAAATCCTGGGGGAAGATTTTATTCCTTTAGCATTTCAATATGCGCAGGAAGCAGATCCCAATGCGGAATTATACTACAACGATTATAATGAATGGTACCCTGAAAAGGTAAAAACAGTCATCAAAATGGTTGAAAAGCTTAAATCAAGAGGGATCCGTATTGATGGTGTTGGAATGCAGGCCCATGTCGGAATGGATACTCCTTCCATGGATGAATATGAAAAAGCTATTCTGGCTTATTCCAACGCGGGGGTTAAGGTTAATATTACAGAATTGGAAATTAGTGCATTACCTTCACCATGGGGAAGTTCCGCCAATGTTTCGGATAAAGTTGCTTATCAGAAAGAAATGAATCCCTACACAAAAGGTCTTCCAGCAGATGTAGAAATGAAATGGGAAAAACGGTATCTTGATTTCTTCAGTTTATTTTTAAAACATCAAGATAAAATACGAAGAGTAACATTATGGGGGGTCACAGATAAACAATCCTGGAAAAATGACTTTCCGGTGAAAGGAAGAACAGACTACCCATTACTTTTTGACAGAAAAGACCAGGAAAAACCTCTTGTAGGGAAAATAATAAAGCTTGCAGAGAAAAATTAAAATCAAAAGAATTTTTACTTAATGAAAAAATCAAAATATTTATTCCCGGGAGACTATATGGCAGATCCTTCCGTTCATGTTTTTGAAGATAAAATCTATATCTATCCTTCTCACGACCGTGAAAGCGGAATAGAAGAAAACGATAACGGCGACCATTTCGATATGAATGATTATCATGTCTTCTCAATGGATGATGTGGACGGCGGAGAAATCAAAGATTATGGCGCAGTCCTTTCGGTAAAAGATATTCCATGGGCAGGGAGACAGCTCTGGGACTGTGATGTAGCCTTTAAAGACGGGAAATATTATATGTATTTTCCCCTGAAAGATCAAAATGATATTTTCAGAATCGGCGTTGCAGTAAGTGATAAACCTTATGGTCCTTTTATTCCTGAAAAACATCCGATGATGGGAAGCTACAGCATCGATCCCTGCATTTTTGAAGATAACGGAAAATATTATATGTACTTCGGAGGAATTTGGGGAGGCCAATTGCAGCGCTACAGAGATAATAAAGCACTTGAATCCGCTGTAATTCCTGAGAATGATGAGCCTGCGATCCACTCAAAGGTCGCTCTGCTGAGCGATGATATGCTTGAATTTGCCGAAGCGCCTAAAGACGTTATCATCATCGGTGAAAACGGGAAACCTCTGCTTCATGGTGATAAACACCGCTTTTTTGAAGCCTCATGGATGCATCAGTACAACGGTAAATATTATTTTTCTTATTCTACGGGAGATACCCACCTGATCTGCTATGCAACCGGGGATAATCCTTACGGTCCGTTTACTTTTCAGGGTGAAATTCTTACTCCGGTGGTAGGGTGGACTACCCATCACAGCATTGTGGAATTCAAAGGAAAATGGTATTTATTTTTCCATGATTCTGTTCCTAGTGGTGGGAAAACATGGTTGAGAAGTATGAAAGTTGTTGAACTGGAATACGATCATGAAGGCAAAATCAAAACTATTGAAGGTCTGGAAGGCGGACAATAGGAATTTTTAATTATTTAATATTTTTCAATGCAATATCTGAGACTCTACACCGTGTTTTTTCTGATGATTCCATTACTGATTTTCGCGGAGGACGGAAGTCAGCTCTGGCTTCGGTTTCCTGCAAAAAAAGGAATATCGGCAGATAAAATTATTTCTAAAGGCAGCAGTCCAACCCTTAATATTGCCAGAAAAGAGCTAACAAGCCACTGGCAAGGGCAAGCGGTAGAACTTCGTACGGAAAATAAAGACAAAAATCTGAAAGACGGCTACAGAATTGTTTCCACGCCTGAAAAAATTGTTATTTCTGCAGGCAAAGAAATAGGACTTTTGTATGGCGTCTATCATATTTTACGCTTACAGCAGACAAAAGCCGATTTGTCTCACTTAAACAGCATTGAAAAATCTTCATATGATGTTAGGATTCTAAACCATTGGGATAATCTGGACGGAAGTATTGAAAGAGGCTACGCCGGAAGATCACTTTGGAAATGGGAAGATCTACCCGGAAAAATTTCTCCACGTTACGAAGAATATGCAAGAGCTAATGCTTCTGTAGGAATCAATTCCGTTGTTTTGAATAATGTGAATGCATCTCCCAATATGCTTCGGGAAGATTATCTTAAAAAAGTCAGGGTTCTGGCCGATATTTTCAGACCTTATGGGATAAAGGTATATCTTTCCGTGAATTTTTCTTCACCCAAAGTTCTGGGCGGATTACAAAATTCAGACCCATTGAATAAAGGCGTACAAAAGTGGTGGAAAGATAAAACTGCTGAAATTTATAAATTGATTCCTGATTTCGGCGGATTTTTGGTGAAAGCCAATTCAGAAGGGCAGCCGGGACCTCAGGATTACGGAAGAACCCACGCAGACGGAGCCAATATGATGGCCGATGCATTGAAACCTTATAATGGAATCGTCATGTGGAGAGCATTTGTTTACAGTCCGAGTAAAGACGACAGGGCAAAGCAGGCTTATCTCGAATTTGTTCCTCAGGACGGTAAATTCAGGGATAATGTCATTATTCAGATCAAAAACGGTCCAGTTGATTTCCAGCCCCGGGAAGCTTTTAATCCTCTTTTCGGTGCTTTGAAAAAAACTTCTGAAATGGTAGAGTTTCAGATCACACAGGAATATCTGGGCTTTTCAAACCATCTTGTTTTTCTGGCTCCTTTATTCAAAGAAACGCTGGAAAGCGATACCTATTCTGACGGTCAGGGATCTACGATTGCGAAAATTACAGACGGTACATTAAGGCCTGCAAAAATCACAGCCATCTCAGCCGTTGCCAATATCGGGGAAGATACCAGCTGGACGGGCCATCATTTTGCACAGGCTAACTGGTATGCATTTGGTAGACTGGCATGGAACCATCAGCTGAGTTCTGAGCAGATTGCCGATGAATGGATTAAAATGACCTTTACCGATGACCAAAACTTTCTGGCTTCGGTAAAAGAAATGATGCTCTCATCCAGGGAAACTGCTGTAGATTATATGATGCCTTTAGGCCTTCACCATATCTTTGCGGGAGGCCATCATTACGGCCCTGAACCGTGGGGAGATTATAAAGGCGGAAGACCGGACTGGTCACCTGTCTATTATCATCAGGCTGATGCTCAGGGAGTGGGTTTCGACAGAACAAAAACAGGAAGTAATGCTGTTTCACAGTATTTTCAACCACTTAATGAAAGGTACGGAAATATCTCAACCTGCCAGGAAAATCTTATTCTATGGTTTCATCATGTTCCGTGGGACTATACAATGAAAGACGGAAAAACATTATGGGACCAATTGTGCTATACCTATGATTCGGGGGTGAAAAAGGTAAGGGATTATCAGAAAATATGGGATAGAATGGAACCTTATATAGATGAACAGCGGTTTGCTGATGTTCAGTCAAAACTCAGAATTCAGTCCAGGGATGCAGTATGGTGGAAAGATGCCTGCCTTCTTTATTTCCAGACTTTTTCTAAAAGGCCGATTCCTTATGACATTGAACGTCCTGTTCATGAACTCGAAGATCTGAAAAAGATTAAGCTTGATATGACTCATCACAATTAAAAATGAGGTAGCTCTTTTTCCCGATTAGAAATTAGAGCTACCTCAAAGAATAGATTGTAAGTAAAATTTAATCCAATATAATTTGGAATGATCTAAAGATCGTATGGAAATAATCCGGTTTATCGAAGAGAAATCATTTTATTAAAAACATTCCCGTTTTCTTCAACCCTGATTATATATTGGTCTGCTGTTTTAGGGTCAAGGTCAAAAGTAATATCGACTTTGCCGTCAGAATATTGTTTGCTGGAGGTGTAATAAGTTGTATTGGAAAGGTCATACACTGAAATGCTTACTGGCCCTTTCACATCAGACATATAAAGTTTTGCCATATGCCCTGAAATTGTATATTTTGGTTTATTTACAGCGCTTATGGGTGTTTTTTCCACTTCCATTACATTCTCAGCACTTATTTTTATCTTGTATTTCTCTATTTTCATTTCTGATTCTGCCACCAGATAATACGTTCCCGGAACAAAACTCTGAAAATCATAAGTCTTAGTTATATGATCTTCATTCGCCAGATTTTCGGAATATAATTCATCATTTGCACTGTTGTATACAAAAACAGATACATTCCTGGCGTTTGAAAGCTCAAAATTTAAGGTTTTGGCCTGTACGTTTCCAAAAGAAAGGGAAAAGTCCCTGTCCTTACTCATTAAACTTGCTGAAAACAATAAAGATCCTGCAAGAAATACCGATTTTAAAAATGTGCTCATAGGTTAAGGCTTTTAGTGATCATTGATAATGCAAATCTAAAGCAGTAATACTGATCAGGCTACAATGTAATTTTCACATATATGTCTTATATTAACCTTGTTTTTATTTTATTAGTATATTTGTTGTTAATTTTGTGTATGAAATTATTATTTCAAATCTATGAAACATCTACATCCATCCTTTGAGGCCATACAGCCTACCATCGGAAGCTGTTTTACAAGCCTGAAATTTCTCACCAATGAGAATATAAAATCTCATGTCTGGCACTACCATCCTGAGATTGAACTGATTTTTGTCTGTAAAGGCTCGGGAAAAAGACAGATCGGAAGCAGTATTTCCTATTTTTCGGATGGTGACCTTGTACTGATAGGAAGCAATCTTCCCCATTGTGGGCTTACCAATGAAAATACGCATAATGATTATGAAATGGTCATACAGTTTAAACCGGATTTTTTAGGAGAGAATATCTGGAATATACCTGAAATGCATAGAATAACAGCGTTGATTGAGAAATCCAAGGCAGGAATAGTATTTGGTGAGCTGGTGAAAAAGTCTATAGGTAAGGATATTGTTGAGATGCATGAAGCTTCCCCGTTGGATAAATTGTGCAGGTTTCTGAAAATATTGGAAGAATTGGCTGTTACTCAGGATTACCGGATTTTAAATGCTGGAAAATACTACCTTCAGACACAGATTGAAGACAATGAAAGAATCAATATTATATTTAATTATGTAAAAGACCATTTCAGAGAAGCAATTACCCTGGAAGAAGTTGCCGATCTTGCCCATATGAAAGTGCCGTCTTTTTGCCGGTATTTTAAAAAAATTACCAACAAGACCTTTACCCGGTTTGTTAACGAATACAGGATTACCCATGCTTTGAAACTGCTTGCAGAACAGCCTTTAAGCATAACAGAAGTATGCTTTGAATCCGGGTTTAACAATTTCAGCTACTTTAATAAAACCTTTAAAGAATACATCCAGAAAAGTCCCTCTCAATACAGGAAAGAATTTAATTATTTCATGGAATAGTTTTTCTGGAAATTAATAAATTTTAACCGCAGATTATGATTTATTAAAATATAAGTGTAAATTTAACACTTATAATAATATTATAATCTATGAAGTTTTTTATTGACACTGCCAACCTGGCGATGATAGAGGAAGCCAATGGCCTCGGAGTTCTGGACGGAGTAACCACCAATCCTTCGCTGATGGCGAAAGAAGGCATTTCCGGAAAACAAAACATCCATCACCACTACCTTGAAATCTGCAAAATTGTTGATGGAGATGTAAGTGCTGAAGTATTAGGAGTTACTTTTGAAAAAATGGTTCAGGAAGGAGAGGAGCTTGCTGCATTAGATCCCCGGATTGTGGTAAAGGTTCCTATGACTAAAGATGGAGTGAAGGCCATCAGATATTTTTCTGAAAAAGGGATAAGAACAAACTGCACACTCGTTTTCTCGTCAGGTCAGGCTCTGTTGGCTGCCAAAGCGGGAGCAACCTATGTTTCTCCATTTCTGGGAAGGCTGGATGATGTTTCGACGGACGGTTTACATCTGATCTCGGAAATCAGAACTATTTATGATAACTATGCCTTCCAGACCCAGATTCTTGCTGCTTCAGTCCGTCACAGTATGCATATTATTAATTGTGCTAAGATTGGAGCTGATGTAGTGACCTGTCCACTGGATCCGATACTTTCCCTTCTCAAGCACCCTCTTACAGATTCAGGCCTGGACCAGTTTATCAAAGATTCACAAAAAATGAAATAAGATCCGGGTAAAGAAATATAACCTCTGTTATAAGTTTAGTCGTTTTATACTTTTGAATTACCCACAAATCTTTTTTATCAGAGACAATTCATATGCATGAACAGTTAATCAACCCAACCATCCAAAAGTTTAAAGCGGAGTTCAACGCAGAGCCGGAACACATTTTCCTTTCTCCCGGGAGAATTAATATTATCGGTGAGCATGTAGACTATAGTGACGGTTTTGTACTTCCTGCCGCTATAGACAAATACATCTGTTTTGCGGTCCGTAAACTTTCTCAGACTAACCTGTGTACCATTGTAGCCAAAGATCTGGAAGAAGAATACACATTTGATGTTACCGGTGAGGTAAAGCCTGTTAAGCAGATGTGGATGAACTATATTCTGGGTGTTTTCAGCCAGTTACAGAAGCCGGAAAGTTTTTTTTGCGGAATGGAGATTGTTTTCAGCAGCACTATTCCGATGGGAGCAGGACTTTCTTCATCAGCAGCCCTCGAATGCGGTTTTGCCTATATCCTCAACGAACTTTTCGATCTTCGGATATCAAAAAAAGATATTGCCGTGATCGGGCAAAATGCAGAACATTCTTTTGCCGGAGTTCAGTGCGGAATTATGGATCAGTTTGCCTCTGTTTTCGGAAAAGAAAATAAAGTGATCATGCTCGACTGTAATTCTCTGGAACATCTGTATTTTGATGCAGACCTTCAAGGATACAGCTTGTTGCTTTTTGATAGCTGTGTAAAGCATAGCCATCTGACATCCGGCTATAATGAACGGCGTAAAGATGTGGAACAGGGCAAAAAAGCTTTATGGAAAAACTTCCCGGAAATAGAAAAATTCAGGGATTTTACAGTGCCTATGCTTGATACCACAAAAGAAGAAATGGGAAGTATTTCGTACAAAAGATGTCTCTATCTCCTGAAAGAAATTCAGCGAGTAGAACTGGCAGCTAAGGCACTTTCAGAAGGAAACATTCAATATCTTGGGGCCCTTCTGACAGAAACCCATGCCGGACTTTCTACTGAGTTTGAGGTCAGCTGCAATGAACTTGATTTTTTAGTGGAAAAAACAGTACAGCAGAAGGGGGTGCTGGGAGCAAGAATAATGGGCGGAGGCTTTGGAGGCTGCAGCATTAACCTTATTCAGGAAGATAGGGCTGAAGAAGTGATCCGGACCATAAGTGAAAAATATCTGAAAGAATTCAATATTCAGATGAAAGTTTATCATGTTAAAATTTCCGATGGGATAAAAGAATATACCAATGAATACATCGTTTGACCGTAAAAAGCATCCTCACAGAAGATATAACCCTCTTTTGAATGAATGGATTCTGGTTTCCCCACAGCGGGCTAACCGTCCATGGCAGGGACAGGAAGAAGAAATCACAGAAGAAAACCGGTCTGTATACCATTCGGCCTGCTATCTCTGTTCCGGAAACAGGCGAGCTAATGGATCTCAAAATCCTGTGTACAGGGGAGTTTATGTCTTTGACAATGATTTCGGAGCATTGCTGAATGAAGAAGTTGATTTTTCCGGTGAACATTCCGGATTTTTTACCCTTCTTCCGGAACGTGGAATCAACAGGGTGGTTTGCTTTTCCGAAGATCACAGTCTTACCTTACCGGAAATGTCCGTGGAACAGATCAAAGATGTGGTAGAAGTCTGGCAGAATCAGTTTAATGAATTGGCTGCTTTGGATCATATCAATTATGTGCAGATTTTTGAAAATAAAGGAAGCATTATGGGCTGCAGCAATCCTCATCCGCATGGCCAGATATGGGCGCAGTCATCAATTCCGGCGATGGTTCAGAAAACCCAGGAAAATTTGAAATCCTATTTTGAAAAAAATGGAAGAACGTTACTGGAGGATTATCTTAATCAGGAGATCATAGCTGCTGAACGTATGATCACAGAAAATGATCATTTTGCAGCATTGGTACCGTTTTGGGCGTCATGGCCTTACGAAACGATGATTGTCAGTAAACAGAAAAGAGAAAATATTGCTGCATTTTCTGAAAAGGAAAAAGAATCTCTTGCAGCCATTATCAAGGATCTGACCACGATATACGACAATATTTTTGAAACGTCATTTCCTTATTCTGCAGGTATTCACCAATCTCCTACAGATGGTGAAGAGCATCCTGAATGGCATTTTCATATGCATTTTTATCCACCACTGCTCCGGAGTGCAGAAATTAAAAAATTTATGGTAGGATATGAAATGCTGGCAGAGCCTCAGCGGGATATTACCCCGGAGCAGAGTGCAGAAATATTAAGAAGTCTGCCAACTATTCATTATAAGAAGAAATAATAAAATCAATATCTTTGGAAAGAATAAGCAAATTGTGATGCTGATACATGCAGAATATTGCTTTTCCCAATAAAATTATGGAGCAGATTAAATTAATTGTGACGGACATGGATGGGACATTTCTCAATTCCAGCCATGAAATGAGCCCTGAGTTTTCAGATGTTTATAAAGAACTGAAAAAAAGAAACATTGTATTCGTACCCGCAAGCGGAAGACAGATGCCAGGTATTACCCATTATTTCGGAGATATAGAAAGTGAGATCGGTTTTATTGCTGAAAATGGCGGCTATGTGGTTTATAAAGACCAGGAACTTTTTGCCGATACTTTGGAATATAAATATATTGTGGAGATCATAAAGGCTGTTCGTGAAATAACGGGCGCCAAAGCAGTATTGTCAGCTAAAAAAATGGCTTATTATGAAACTGATGATCAGCAGTTTGTAGATTTTTTTTCGAAGTATTATACCGAAAATATGAAAAAAGACGACCTTACGGAAAAAATTGATGATACAGCCTTTAAAATTGCTGTTTATCACCCGGATGGTGCTGAAAAATACCTTTACCCTGTCCTTAAAAGATTTGAAGACTTTGGTCTGGAAGTAGTCATTTCCGGAGAATATTGGCTCGATGTCATGAATAAAGATATCAATAAAGGGAATGCTCTGAAAATACTCCAAAAGTCTCTTGGGATTTCTGCTGAACATACCATGGCTTTTGGAGATTATATGAACGATATAGAAATGCTGAAGAATGCCAAATACTCGTACGCTATGAAAAATGCCCATCCGAATGTGAAGCAGGTAGCCAGCTTTGAAGCCTGCACTAATGACAGCTTTGGAGTATTGAAAACCATTAAGGATTACCTGCACTTGAATTTGATTTGTCAGGCAGGATTGTAATGTTTACTAGAGATCTGAATCATTAACTTAAAACCAGAAAATGAGCAAATCAAACGACAGAAAACCAGCCAAAATCTGCTATGAGCATATTGGTGGAAAACTAGGACAGCTTCTTTTAGAGCAATTCGTTGATAAAGGCTGGATTGCAAAGGATAGCCCTGCAGACCGAAATTATTATATTACCGAAAAAGGGCAGATAGAATTTACAAAACTGGGACTTGATCTTTCGCTCATAAAGCCTGAATAATAATTACCAGCTGCATTTCTATTCTATTCTAGTACTTCAATAGTTTTATTTCAAAAGCTGCTAGTTTGCTATATGTTCAGATGACGGATTGTTAGTAGTAATCACAAACATGATTAAAGGCTCATCACCAGTGTTTTCTATAGAATGATAACCAATGGAACTAATGGCTGTGATGTCTCCTTTTTGAAGCTTCTTTTTACGTATTGGTCCTTCTATTCCGGTTCTTTCACGATATTCTCCGGTTCCATGCACTACGACATACAGTTCTTCCTCATTCCTTTCATTGTGGGTGTGAAACCCGGATTCATCGCCTGTATTCAATAAAACCATATAAGCAGCCAGACGATTATTCGCCAGTTCCTTCTGATCGAACATTTGGATCATGTATACAATTCCTTTTCCGCCATACATATTTTCACGTTTATCTATACGGATAATGGTACGCTCGCTTTTTTCAAATGCCATGACATACAGGTGGATGTGTTTTGAAACTTCCTGTATAACGTGATCAAATTCTGCTCCTTCAGATAATATAACTGTATCAGCCATATTCGTTAAATATTAATTTTATAACAACGGAGATCAATGTACCAAAAATTATAAAAAGGCGCAAGCAAAATAGATTTCATTAAAGAACCGTTCTATTCAGAATAATAAAAAGTTTAATGTATCAGATCATCATTTAACAAATCAGAAGCAATCGATATTCACCATCGCTTTCAACAGGAGCCCGGTGTATACAGGGTAAAACTTGCTGGGTCGGATGATCTACCGCTAGACGCCAGAGGTGTCCTGACTCTAAATTGATTGGTTCTGCGTTGGGCTTAGCTTGATAATGCAGATCGAAAAAATAGTCTTTCAGGAAAGTTTCAAATTCCGTATCCGGACCGTCATGCAATTCTTTAAGCTTTTCCCGGATTTCCGGAATCAGAATTTTTTGTTCAGCCTGATGATTGGGTAGAATGTCACTTGCAGCACCATGATAGGTACACAAAAAAGTATCTGTTCCGATGGGGGAGCGGTCGACATGAAAAGAATATACATCTGTAGAAATGAAATCAAGCTCATTATCCCGTTCGTAATTTTTAAGTAAATTAAGAGAAGGTAATGCTCCGAAATCAGTTAATAACTGTAGATCATTTAAGATGATTTCCCTGGCCAGATTCCCTTTTTCCGATAGTTGGAGCGCTAAAAGATCTTCAGGAGAAACTTCTGTAATGTTATCTTTTAGCTGAAGCTGAGACACAATTTCTTTAAAATCACCGTCTAATTTTCTATGCCAGCAAATAGCATTCATAACTCCCTGAAAATGGGTGTTGACAAGTTCAGAAAAAGTAGAAACCACTCCAATTTGTTGGTGGTCAGAAAATGTATTGTTCATGTTTTGGAAGAAACAATTGATACCGCTTGATTCTATGCAAAAATAAGATTTTTAAATTCGTTAATAAGGGTGTTTTTTTTTAATATGCTTCTAATATTATATTTTGACAGGTCAATCAGGAGTTCTTTTTAACAACATTAATCATATGATCGATATCAAATGGCTTTTCAATATAGTCGTCAGCTTTGCATTCCTTTGCTTTTTCAGCAAGGTCATAGGATGTAGAAGTAAGTACAGCAGAAACGTCTTCCGTTTCAGGGTCTGTCTTTAATTCTTCAATCACTTTTGATCCCTTTTTATTTCCCCTGATGTGATCATCTACAATAACAACATCCGGTTCGATCTCGTCGATTTTTTCAATAGGTTCGGTTGTTAATGATGCAGTAACATCAAATCCTTCGTCCTCTAATACCTGATCCATTATTTCCAGAATATCTTCATTATCCTGAATAAGGACAACTTTTTTCTTCATTTGCTTTTTTTTAGTAATATAAATATAAGAAAAGTTTAACATTTGAACTACTTAAAAATTTTGAAAACAAACCTTATACTATTCCTGCACAAAATGGAAATAACCAGAAAGCAAATCATCTGATTCATGAACATATAAAAAATCAAAACAGTGATGATATAAGCGAAAGGGACTTTAACAGATTGGGTTTATCAGTTTCTCAGAAATCAAAAATGTGAAAATTCCTTACATACATTTAACGCTGCGGAATGAGTGATGACAATTTGTTCCGCAATAAGTTCTTTTACAATACCTGCAGTTAGTGATCAATGAAGAGGCTGTCTTGATGACAGCCTCCACTCAACAAACAAATAATTAAAGTATTGTATATTTTTACTACTTATGTTTTCCGTATCTATTTCCTGTTTTTGCATTTTTGTAAGTACCTCCTTTATGAGAACTTCCTCTATGACTGGAAGAATGCCTTTTTCCTGAATACCTTTTCTGGGCATCTAAATTTTGAAAAGAAATTACAAATAGTATTACTGCAATGAATGAGATCAGTTTTTTCATAGTATTAAAGTTTATATTGAAGCTATTTTATTTCTCACCGGGTTTGTGAATATGAGGTTTAAGATCGGTGTTTAGGTTTCGTTTCAGGGGTAACCCTTCTTCTCCTGTCCGGTGTTCCGTCAGATTTATCAGGTTTAGGGCCTGGTTTAATAGATTTTACTTTAGTCATTTTATTATTTTTTGGTTAACTTAAGTAAAGGTAAATTACTTCAAACAAGGCACCTTACGGGTTTCCACATCTTATTATATTTTTAAATTTAAAACCGCCTCATACCTAAAATGAGGCGGTTTAATTATTTTAATTTAATTCAGAATAAGACTCTGATAATGAGCTAGGTAAGCTTAAAACTGAGGAAAGGGATTGAAATTTAAAAAAACGAATACAATTCCACTATTAACTTCCAGCCCATCCGCCCCTGCATTTAATGCGCTTTACACATAGCGTCCCACGTTGTCCAAAAATGAGCATTAATAGCACCTGGAAACGGATTCGTACTGTCGGCAACGATCCCTACCATAGAGGCACAGTTGGAATTACAGCCAATTTCGTTATGGCTTCCCTGCTGAGGTGGAATCTGGCGCCAAGTACCGGTTGAACCGCTTAGAAGCTCCACTTTAATGTCAAAAATTCCTGAAAGGTTAGGAGTTTGGATCTGTTTCGTAGGATTCTCGCTCGAAATCGATTCGCTCCAGTTGCCTTGTGAAAATGTCACACGCCATGTTGAGATCATTTTGGCGGTATTATTCTGAGGTGAAAGATACACCCAGAATTGAGCTCCGTTCCCTAATTGAAGCTGACCGGATGAATTTACGTTTACATTTGCTGTTTCCATGATGAATAATTTTGGTTGATTAGTTTCTGATAATGGATTTCTGAGTAAATCCGTATTTCAAAGTAACAAAGAAGACCGGATCTGTATTAGAGTACAAATGACCAATTATAATTTTGGGTAGAAATACTTAATCTTGTCGAAATCATTACCAGTACTTGGATTTTTTGATATTTGCTGGCAAAGCATGAAATACTTTATCTTTGTTTTTCAGGGCTGATGATAAAATATTGGCCAAAAATACCTTTATGAACAAAAACAGCTTTTTATTTTCTGCAAAAGGAATATGTATTGCAGCTTTTCTTACTTTAAACACAGTAATTTACGCTCAGAAAACAGCAGATATTACAACCATTTCGGAAAAATCATTAAGCAGTATTCTGGAAAAAAACAGAACCTATTATACTCAGGGTAAAGTAGCAGATTATATTCCCGAGCTGGGAAAGATAGATGCCAGAGCCATTGCCTTTTCGGTAGTAGAAAAAAATGGGAAAATATTTAATGTCGGGGATGTTCATAAGAAATTTACCATGCAGAGTATCTCCAAAATCATTGCATTGATGATCGCTGTGAGTGAAAAAGGCGAAGCCAATATCTTTGATAAAATGGGCTATTTCGGAACCGATAAACCGTTCAATTATTTTTCAAATCTTGAAACCACAGGAAAGCCATTGAACCCGATGATGAATGCCGGAGCCATTCTTACCACTTCCTTAATTTCAGGAGAAGGCGAAAAACCATTTCTGAAAATTTTGGATATGGTGCGATACATCACCAAAAATCAGACAATTGATTATAATACATCCGTTTATCAATCTGAAAAATCTACCGGACACCGTAACCGTGGTATGTTTTACCTGATGAAAAACAACGGACTGATTTCCGGAAATGAAGACCAGCTGGATAATTATTTCAAACAGTGCTCTATTGAGCTGACGGCGGAAGATTTGGCTAAAATAGGTTATTTCTTTGCCAATCAATGCGTTCGGTTCGATGGAGATTCAGCATACAAAAATGCAGAAATGGCAAAGCTGGTAGAATCCCAGATGCTGACTGCCGGAATGTATGAGTTCAGTGGAGAGTATTCACGAACAGTAGGATTGCCGAGCAAGTCCGGAGTTGGAGGCGGAATTACCGTAAGTGTTCCCGGAAAAATGGGGATCGGTGTTTTCAGCCCTGCGTTAGATCAGCATGGAAATTCTGCAGCGGGCTATCATATGATTTTAGATCTTGTGAAACAGTACGACCTGAGTTTATTTTAAAGAAGTCGCCTTCGTTGTAAAATTCAGGGACTCAGCAAAACGTTTTTAAAAGATAAAGCAACCCTGATGTTCGATGTCAGTAACCTTTTTGGAATACGAAAGTCAAACAGCAGAACCGTAGGAACAGATTATGAAATCAGCCAGACCAATATTCCTAATGCCGCGCGGTATCGGTTAACGCTGGTTTATTAGATTTAATCAAAAAGACAATCAGGCGGTACGGCAAGCCAAAAGCGGGAACAGGGATTGATCCAAACAACCTGATAATGCTTTAAATACAATATAAACCTCTGCCTGATCAGCAAAATCTGCGAGCTTAAAATAGGTCTCACCAATTTTGCAGATCATGCAGATTCTTTTACCGTTCTGGTGTAATTTTTTTGACTTAAATTTGGTCATTCGTCTTCTATGACGGAAAAAAATACTGACAGATGGCAGATGAAATACAGATTTTAAAAGATTTCGTGGAAGGTAAGCTTTCCGATCAGGATTTTGAGCAGCAGCTTTATAACAATCAGGATTTGGAAAAACAGCTTTCAGATCCGGCAATAGATTGGCAGGGAACTTATTTACAAAACACCACTGCTTACTTTTATCTGGTTGAGCAGGATTATAAAAATGCTGAAGGAAGGCTCAACGCTCACGGAACGGTTCAACTGTTTTTAAGCAAAATTGGAGTAGAGATCACAGCTTCCCCACAAAAGTCTGATGAGTATGAATTCATTTTGAATACCAGCCCCAAATATATAGACGCTGATGCAGGATTTATTGAGCAGCATATTCTGCCAAAAGACAAAACACTTTCAAAATCTGAACAGAAACAATACATAAAACAGCGCTATAGGGAACTTTTTAAATACCAGACTAAACCACCCAAGTGGTTACAGAATCCGGAATGGCCTGTTAAAAACAATCAACCTCTGTTCTTTTTAGGACAGATTGAAATAAAAAAAAGTGATTTTTTCCATGATGAGGGAAATATGTATCTCTTTATGGATCCTGAAACTGAAATTATTGATATCGTAAAGCAATTTTACTGATCATTGTCAAAACAACTTAAAATGAACATAATCCTGTTTTAGTCATTAAAATCCCTCTCAAGAAATGGGATAATTTTCCCAATCGAACAATAAAAGAGGTTTTATAATCTTCTTATTCTCATAACGTTGCTTCCCGGTAACGTTATTTTTTTGTCATTGTTTTTTCAAACTCCTGAATTTTATGATTTTTTTTAACAAATCATCAAGCTCAGTTTTTCCAGAATTCATACACTTTTGTAGGCGTATTATATTTTTGTAATATTGGAAAAATAATTCTCTTATTTTTGATTTATTTTATTTTTTATTTCTATATTTGACTTATATTATTAGTTATAAATCTTTATAATTGAATAGTATAGACTGTACCGTTGTATTTCTGACAATAAAAACATAAACTACTTTTTTTAATGATATTTAAATTTATAATAATTTATTATTAATAATTTGTTATTAAATTTTATTTATGATTAAAAATTTAGTATAAATTTATTACTTTTATTCCGTCGTAATAATAATGCTCTTATCCCGAAAGGGTGAGCTTTAATTATGAAGTTTCCCAATTATCACCTCAATACCATAAATGCAATGAAAAACTTAACCATTCTTGGATTAACGCCTTTTGAAAAGCCGGATGTCAGTCTTATGCCTAAATTGCACCAGGCGGGTGCATTTCCCATCTTAAGCTTAGGCCATAATGCGGCGGCCGCTCAGGAAGCACTGAATCAACTTGATCAGACCGATGTACCTTCTTATGGTATCTATCTACCGAACGACAAATTTATATCCCTGCAGATCCCGAAAAAAGTACGATTTGCGATCCTTCCGTCCGGAGTTTCAATGAATATTGTACCGGATCTGCCTGTTATCTATCAGGTAACCAGTTTAGATGAAGCCAGGCTGGCCGAACAGTCGGGTGCAGAAGGGATTATTATAAAAGGAAATGAGGCAGGAGGCCTGGTAGGCTATGAGTCAACTTTTGTACTGTTTCAGCGTGTCACTAAAGAAATTCAGACCATCCCTGTTTGGGTACAGGGAGGAATAGGACTGCACACAGCTGCCGCAGTAAAATCATTAGGAGCTGCCGGAATTGTACTCGACAGTCAATTGGCGCTGTTCCCGGAGAGTTCCGTTCCTCAGGAAATCAAAGACCTGTCCTCAAAACTCAATGGTGCAGAAACTAAAATTATAGCCAACCATCGGGTGCTGGTGAGACCGAACTCACCTGCATTACCTGAAAATGTCACGGCCGAAGAGCTGAGACAATATTTTACTGATCTTGACCCAAGCAAGAGCTATATTCCTATGGGTCAGGATATTTCATTGGCGGTAGATCTGTATGAAGATTTCAAAAGCCTAAAAAAAATGGTTTTCGGGTTCAAGGAAGCTATGTATGGTCACCTGAAGCAGGCTAAAGCACTTGAGGTGATCAGTGAAAATAATATAATGGCCCAGAAACTGGGATTACGTTATCCTATCGCACAGGGACCAATGACCCGTGTCAGTGATGTTCCGTTGTTTGCTAATGCAGTAGCGGATGCAGGAGCTTTGCCTTTTGTTGCTTTGTCATTATTAAAAGGTGAACAGGCCAAAGCTTTGGTGATGGAAACGAAAAAACTGGCAGGTGAAAAAACATGGGGCGTAGGTATTCTTGGATTTGCCCCTCAGGAATTGAGAGAAGAACAGACCTCCTATATATTGGAAGCAAAGCCTTCCGTAGTCCTTATTGCCGGAGGAAGACCTGCACAGGCTAAGGTATTTGAAAAAGCGGGAATTACAACCTTCCTTCACGTTCCTTCTCCTGCATTACTAGATATTTTCCTAAAAGAAGGCGCTACCAATTTCATCTTTGAAGGCCGTGAGTGCGGCGGTCACGTGGGCCCGCTTTCAAGCATGGTGCTTTGGGAAAAACAAATTGAACGTATTTTAAAAGAAGAACATCCTGAAAATATCAGCGTATTTTTTGCAGGGGGAATTCACAATGCATTTTCAACAGCATTTGTTTCTATCATGGCGGCTCCTTTAGCAGCCAGAGGCGTAAAAGTTGGCGTATTGATCGGAACTGCTTATTTATATACGGAAGAAGCTGTACGTACCGGAGCTATTCAGGAAGAATTCCAGGTACAGGCGATGCAGGCAAAAGACACGGTCTTACTGGAAACGGCACCGGGACACGAGACACGTTGTTTAAATACAGCTTTTGCTAAACATTTCAGTACTGAGAAGATCAAACTTCTGGCCGCCGGAATGGATAAAAAAGAAGTTTGGGAGCAGCTTGAAAAACTCAATGTGGGCCGACTTAGGATTGCCGCAAAAGGAATCGATCGTCAGGGAGACAAGTTGGTTAATGTTCCTAAAAACGAGCAGCTGGATCTTGGAATGTACATGATCGGTCAGGTGGCTACGATGCAAAACCGCGTGATTTCCCTTGCATCCCTTCATCAGAACGTAAGTATTGATAACTATAAATATATTGAAGAGGCGGCTTTACCGGAACTGCCGGTATCCACAGAAAAACCTCTGGATGTAGCGATTGTCGGGATGGAATGTATTTTCCCGGGCGCTAAAAACCTTGAAGAATACTGGCGAAATATCATTTTGGGACGAGACAGTGTCACAGAAGTTCCTGATGAGCGCTGGAACAAAGAACTCTACTACCATCCGGATTCAGACGGGCCGGATGTATCTCACTCCAAGTGGGGCGGGTTTATTCCAAAAATTGATTTCGATCCATTGGCCTTCGGAATTCCTCCTCAATCTCTTGCTGCCATTGAACCAACACAACTGTTGACTTTATTGGTTGCCAAGCGTGCGATGGAAGATGCAGGCTATGGAGAAAAACACATCAACAGAGAAAATATTTCTGTTATTATAGGAGCTGAAGGCGGTAATGATCTGGCCAACAGCTATAGTTTCAGAGGATACTATAAACAGGTTTTCGGAGAACTTCATGAAGAAGTAAAACAGGCATTTCCACATACGACGGAAGATTCATTCCCGGGTATTTTGGCGAATGTGATCGCAGGTAGGATTACAAACCGTCTGGATCTTGGCGGAAGAAATTTCACCGTAGATGCGGCGTGTGCTTCTTCTTTAGCAGCTATCGATCTGGCCTGTCAGGAACTGATATTAGGAAAATCCGATATGGTTCTTGCCGGAGGAGCGGATTTACATAACGGAATCAATGATTACCTGATGTTTTCCAGCACGCACGCCCTTTCGAGAAAAGGAAGATGTGCAACATTTGACGGAGAAGCCGATGGTATTGCCCTTGGAGAAGGTGTGGCAATCCTTGTCTTAAAAAGATATGAAGATGCAGTTCGTGATGGTGACCGTATTTATTCTGTCATTAAAGGAGTGGGAGGATCAAGTGACGGAAAGGCACTGGGTCTTACAGCACCTAGAAAAATAGGACAGGTACGCGCATTGGAGCGTGCATACGCTCAGGCGGGTATCAGTCCTGCATCAGTTGGTTTAGTGGAAGCTCACGGAACCGGAACTGTAGTGGGAGATAAAACCGAACTGAGTGCACTGACGAATTTATTCAGCCGCTCAGGAGCGATACCAGGACAGACTCACTTAGGTTCCGTAAAAACGCAGATCGGGCATACCAAATGTGCCGCAGGGTTAGCCGGACTGATCAAAGCTTCACTGGCAGTATATCATGGCGTAAAACCACCGACACTTCACTTACAGCAGCCTAATGCTTATTATAATGCCCAAACCAGTCCTTTTGCTTTTTATGCAGAAAGTGGATTGTGGGGCGAGAAAAACCGTTATGCCGGAATCAGTGCTTTCGGATTCGGGGGAACCAATTTCCATACGGTTATTGCCAACCATCCGAAGGAAGATGATTCTGCTGTATTGCAATCGTGGCCGTCAGAATTGTTTGTATTCCGTGGGGATACGTATGAGGATGCGAAAATTCCATTGTCACAGATCAAATCTTTATTAGAGGTTAATGGTGATATTCCTTTAAAAGATATGGCTTACAGCTTAGCAGTAGGTTCAGAAAAACCAATTCAGTTAACCATCGTTGCTGACACTGCCGAACATTTGATGATGAACATCGAACTGGCATTATCCGGCATTGAAAGTAAAGATACTTTCACGGTGAATAAACGTGATGGTAAAGTAGCCTTCCTGTTCCCGGGACAGGGCAGTCAGAGAATCAATATGGCCCGCGATCTGTTCGTAGCTTTTCCGGCCATGCGTAACCTGATCGAAGGATATCCTGAACTGGAGAAAGTAGTTTTCCCTTCAACAACGTTTGATGAAGCTGCTTTAAAACAACAGAAAGAAACCATTAAAGATACCCGCCTGGCCCAACCTATCTTAGGAATTGTTGACCTGGCTTTGGCTAAATTCCTGAAATCACTGGACATCGTTCCGGATATGGTGGCAGGCCACAGCTATGGTGAATTACCGGCTTTATGTTTTGCCGGTGTTTTTGAAGAAGAAAAACTGGTTGATTTGAGTATTCAAAGAGCTCACGCCATTTTAGATTCAGTAGAAGGCGGTGATCCGGGAACTATGATTGCGGTAAGCGCAACAAGAGAACAGTTGCACCCGGTACTAGACAAAACAGAAGGTTGTTATCCGGTTAATTATAATGCCCCGACCCAATGTGTAGTGGCAGGAAGTATGCCGGCTATCAATAAATTAATGGAGATCCTTAAACAGGAACGTATCTCTGCAAAGAAATTAGAAGTTGCGTGTGCATTCCACAGCCCGTTATTGGCTAAGTCCAAAGGCTTATATAATGAAGTCTTGAAAGAGGTTCCGTTCCAGGAAATGCAGATCCCGGTTTGGTCGAATACAACAGCTGAAACCTATCCTGCAACGCCTTCAGAAATCAAGGAAAGACTGACGGATCATTTGGTACAGCCCGTGAGATTTGTAGAAGAACTTCAGGCGATGTATGAAGACGGAGCCAGAATATTCATCGAAGTAGGACCTGGAAAAGTCCTTTCCGGACTGACTAAATCCTGCTTAGAAAAAGATCAGCTGGTCCTGTATGTAGAAGACAGCAACCGAAATAAACTGAGCCATCTTCTTTCCATGCTAGCACAATATCTGGGAACTGGCCGAAGCTTCAGCATTGAAAAACTTTTCGATGGCCGTAATGCCAGATTGATTCAAATTGACCAGCCTGAACTGTATAAGAAAAATCCAGCCATCTGGCGTGTGAACGGACAAATGGCGCATCCAACCACAGGTAATCTGCCGGCTAACGGTGCATTACCGATATTAAATCCTATTCCCATGAACAATTTTACGAATAACCAACGAGCCCCTGTAGCCGAATCTCAGCCTGCCGCTGAACGTATGCTTCAGGAATATTTAAATACCATGAAACAGCTGATTCAGGCACAGCGTGATGTGATGCTTTCCTTCCTGGGACAGAATCCACAAGTCAGCCCTGCACCTGTTTATGCTGCGCCGGTACAAGCACCTGTGAACGATCGTTTGGTGACGATTCCTGCACAGCCGGTCCATATAGAAAAGCCTGCTGCCGTTTCGGTAAAACAGGCTCCGGTAAAAGATATTAAAACCCTGTTGCTACAGGTGGTCAGCGATAAAACAGGATACCCTCATGAAATGCTCGGCATGGAAATGGACCTTGAAGCTGATTTGAGTATTGACTCTATCAAAAGGGTAGAAATCATCGGAACACTTCGCAGTGAACTGGGGGCGCTTACATCAGGTAATGCTGATGAAGATACGATCATGGAAAAATTAGCATCGATAAAAACTCTAAGTGGTCTGGTTTCCTGGTTGACAGAATTGACAGGAACTCCAACAGCAGCTCCTGAAAAAAACGGAACTACAGTAACACCGGCAGCAGAAGTAGAAAGCAAATCTGCATTCTCTCTTGAAGAACTTCAAAATATAATTCTGGATATCGTCAGTGAAAAAACAGGGTATCCGAAAGAAATGTTGGGATTGGATCTTGACCTTGAAGCAGACCTGAGCATTGACTCTATTAAAAGAATGGAAATTATCGGAGACCTTAAAACCAAAATAGGTTTCGGTCAGGATATGGACCAGGCGGATGATCTGATGGAAAAACTGGCTGCTATTAAAACATTAAAAGGACTGGCCTTATGGATCAGCGAAATGAGTGGAAACACCGATACTGATGCTGAACCTGTTCAGAATTTATTGTCACGTCTCCGTTTTGACCTGACGCCAACCGATGTTTCTACAGAGCAGAATACAGAAATCATAAAGGGGAAACGTTTTGCCATCACTCAGGACAACAGTCCGCAGACGATGGCAATCAAAAATACCCTTGAAAAATATGGAGCTATCGCAGAATTGGTGGATACGGAAAGAGATCTTAAAGATTTTGACGGACTGATAATTCTGGATCTCTTCTCCTCAACCGTAAAACACAGCATCATTGATCACGTAGATCAGATCAAGAAACTGGATCTTGATAAAGCCAAATGGGTGTATCTGATTTCAGACATTCCGGCTCATATTCAGGAACTGACTGATACCCGTCTTTTACGTCATTACAAAGGCTATCCTGGACTTTTCAAAAGTTTAGCGAGAGAATTTGAACAAACCTCTTGCAGGCTGATTAGTCTGAGCACACCACAGGAAGTTGATCAGATTACAGAGATCGCTTTAAAAGAAATATTAAACCACAGATAAACCTTCCGAAGTCGTTTACAAACACGACCAAAGACATAAAATAGATATCATCCCTTCCCCATTGTCAACAAGCCTTGAAGAAGCGCATATCCAGCTGGATCAGGAATCTGTTGTCTTAGTGCTTGGAGGCGGACAGGGAATCACTTCTGAGTTGGTGAAGCATATGTCCGGAGCGTATCCTTGCACCTATATTCTGGTAGGAAGATCGGCAGATCCTAGAGATGTCATAGCAGACCTTAAAGAAGTGGAAGCCATGAAAACCAAGGAAGAAATAAGAAGCTATCTTATTAAAACCGGAACATTCACTTCTCCTTCCGAAATAGAAAAAGAGACTGTAAGAATTTTCAAAAACAATCAGATACTGCGTACCATCCGTGATATGGAACAGCTGGGAAGTACAGTGGTCTATCAATCCTTAGATCTTTGTGACGAAGAGGGATTATCAGATTTGATCAAAAATATTTATGATAAATACGCCCGTTTAGACGGAGTTATTCACGGAGCAGGTCTTTTGGAAGACAAACTGTTCAGACAGAAAACCTCCAGTTCATTTGAGCGCGTATTCGATACCAAAGTAAAACCGCTTCGTGTATTGGCAGAACAGCTTCGTGCCGACTGTCAGTTCGTAGTGCTCTTCTCAAGCATTGCTTCGGTATATGGAAATAAAGGTCAGACAGATTACGCTGCGGCCAACTCCGTACTGGATGATTATGCGAAAGCTTTAAACAAAAAATTAAAAGGAAAAGTAATCTCCATCAACTGGGGCCCATGGAAAGGAGCCGGAATGGTTTCATCGACTCTGGAAACAGAATATGAACGTCGCGGTATTTCTTTAATTCCATTGAACCAGGGGAAAGAAATTTTCCTTAATGAGATCAAATACGGAACTGAAAGTCAGGTATTGATCATGTCTGGAAACAACTGGTAAACCTCTGTATACGATAACTATGAAAAAAACAGATGTTGCTGTTATTGGCTTATCCTGTGTCTTTCCCGGGGCACAGGATGCCCATACTTTTTGGCAGAATATTGTCAACAAGGTAGATTCTACCCAATCGGCTCCGGCTGATCGGATTGATCCTGTACACTTTAGTGATGCTACCAGTCCTGTCGACAGATTTTACTGTCAGCGCGGTGGATTTATTTCAGATTATGAATTTGATCCGACAGCTTTTGGAATTCTTCCGTTAGCAGTAGAAGGCACCGAGCCGGATCATTTATTAACCCTTGATTTGGTGCAGAAAGCCCTCGAAGATGCCGGCGTATTTCAAAAAGGAATATCTCTTGAGAAAACGGGTATCATTATCGGTAAAGGAAACTATACCGGTCCCGGAGCGACGCGTGCCATTGAAATCGTGCGTACCGGAGAGCAGATTTCTTCGCTGTTGCAGGAATTGCTGCCTCAGGTATCTTCAGCAGATATTGAAAAGGTGAAGCATGCTTTCCAGGAGCGGAAAGGCCGTTTCGCGGCAGATACCGCCATGGGATTAATTCCCAATCTGGTTGCCTCTTTAGTGGCGAACAGGTTCAATCTGGGAGGCGCTGCATTCACAGTAGATGCGGCCTGTGCCAGTGCTTTAATTGCAGTAGATCACGCTGTTCAGGAACTCAACCGTGGCCGTTGTGATATGGTCATCGCGGGCGGTGTGCATACCGGACAGAATGCTGCTTTCTGGAGTATTTTTGCCCAGTTGGGAGCTCTGTCTCATCAACAGCAGATCAAGCCGTTCAGTATGGACGCAGACGGATTATTAATTGGTGAGGGCTGTGGTTTCGTTGTGTTAAAACGATTGGAAGATGCAGTCCGCGATCAGGATAAAATCTACGCTGTGATCAAAGGTGTTGGAGTAAGCAGCGATGGGAATGGAACCAGCGTGATGAGCCCGTCCGTTAAAGGTCAGCTTAAAGCTTTACAACAGGCCTGGATCAATGCAGATCTGGATGAAAAACAAATCGGTTATCTTGAAGCCCATGGGACGGGAACACCGCTTGGAGACAAAACAGAACTTCAGACCCTGGCTCAGTTTTTTACAAAAGAAGAAACAACGCAGGCTGCAGGAATCGGATCTGTTAAATCCAATATCGGACATGCCATGCCGGCTGCCGGAATCGCAGGTTTAATCAAGACCTGTCTGGCGCTTCATCATGATACGTTACCGCCTACATTATATTGTGAAAATCCAATTGCAGATATGGAGCAGACCCGTTTTGCTCCGGTACAGGACCCGAAAAGCTGGTCAAAAACAGGCTTGCCGAAAGTAGCGGCAGTCAATGCCTTCGGATTTGGAGGGATCAATGCACACGTTGTTTTGGAAGGCTATGATATGCCGAAAAAAGACCGCGTTTTAGTATTGGCAAGACCTACCCATGAAGAATTACTTTCAGCTTTAAAAAACAACGACAACACAGTAGGAGAAGGGGATTACAGGATTGCTTTATTCGACCCGACTCCTGAAAGAATAGAAAAAGCGACTAAAATTGTTGCTAAAGATAATCCATGGCGCAATAAACAGGATATCTGGTACACCAACACACCTTTACTGAAAGATGGAGGTAAAATTGCCTTTGTATTTCCGGGGCTGGATGGCCTTGCGAAAGGAGAGGTGGAGAGTGTGAGCCGTTATTTTGGATTAACCGAACCTATCGAAACAGAAGGGGAAGGTTTATTAAGCGATGCGTTAGGGATTTTCAACAAATGTAGTATTCTCGACAATGCATTGAAAAAGCTGGGAATTGTTCCGGATATGAATGCCGGACACAGCCTGGGAGAATGGCTGGCAGGATATTCCTCAGAGCTGGCAGAAGTGAATTCTGTGAAAGCTTTGATTGATGTTCTGAATCCGGAAACCTTTGAATTAAAAGATTCCAGATTCATTGCAATCGGAGCAGGGATTGATGCGGTGAAGCCTTTTATCGATATCATTCCCAATCTTTATATTTCCAATGACAACTGTCCCAATCAGGTGATCCTTTGTGGCAGTAATGCTGCTCTGGATGAGCTGGTTCCATTATTAAAATCAAAACAGATTTTTCATCAGATTCTGCCGTTTCAGTCCGGTTTTCACTCACCTTTTATTGCTGATAAACTGGATGTGATCTTGGCTGGAATGGAAAAAGCACAGTTTCAACAGACGAAAATCCCGTTGTGGTCTGCAACGACTTTAGAACCGTATCCTGCCGATCAGGATGCGATCAGAAAACTAAGTGCCGAGCATTTGGTTCAGCCGGTCCGTTTCCGTGAACTGACGGATAAATTGTATGAAGAAGAAGCGAGATTCTTTATCCAGATGGGTACCGGAGGATTAATTGGATTTATCGATGATACCTTAAAAGGAAAAGCATTCAGTACGATTGCTTCCAGTGTTGCTACAAGATCTGCACTGGCTCAGCTGCAGCGTGTGGTAGCCGCATTATTTGTGGAAGGTAAAACCGTAGCATTGGACTTTTTAGAAGTACAAAGCCAATCTAAAAAATCATCAGGAAAGGGAATCAAGTTACAGCTGGGATCGCCGATTATCCGTGATTTTAAAGAAATTCAAAATCTGGCTCAGTCTTTTGAGATGCCAAAACAAAATACGGTTTCAGCGACGGTCGCTAAGACAGGTCATCCTTTGGTTCAGGCTTTCCAGGTAAATATCACAGATATGATCCGGATGCAGGAAGAGGTATTGACATTGTTTCAAAACCGTCCGGAAATTACAATCCCAAGACCTGTGGTTTCTAAAGTACCTGCCAGCAAAAATTTCTCGAAACTTCTGTATGTTACTTTAGATACGCATCCTTACCTCATCGATCACAGTTTACTGAGACAGCCGAAAGGATGGACCAATGTCTCTGATATGGAGCCGGTGATCCCGATGACCATGATTTTTGAGCAGTTGGCAGAAATAGCACAGGCCGAAATATCGGGAACCCGCGTTCATAAAATCATGAATGTAAGTGTGTTTCAATGGATGAATGTGGCCAAACCTTTTGAAAAAACAGTCAAAGGAGAATGGCGTTCGAATAACCATGCTTACCTTGATATAGAGAACTTTGCCAATGCAGAAGTCTTACTGGCTTCATCTGCACCTGTTGTTCCTGCCTTTAACCTGGCAATCGGGGACCTTCTGCCTATTGAAAGAACACCTGAAGAGATCTATGATAAACATATGTTCCATGGAGAACTCTACCAGGGAATTACAGAGATTTCTGCAGTAGGAACGAAAGGAATTGTAGGGAAAATTAAAGGAAACGGAGGAAAAGGTTCTTTGCTTGATAATGCAGGACAGTTATTCGGATTGTGGCTGCAGCTTACCCTGACCAAAGACCGTATTGCTTTCCCCGTGAAAATCAGAGATATCGAATTCTTCGGAGATATGGAGGATCAGGACGGCATTTTTGAATGTATCTGCATCCTCACAGAACTCAATGAAGAATTTGCCATCGCCGATATCATCCTTAAAAGAGACGGAAAAGTATGGTGCGCGATTACAGGCTGGCAAAACCGCCGACTGGAAATCGATGAACCGCTTTGGAATGTTTCCATGTCGCCTTTGCATAATCGTCTTTCGGAGGAAATAGCTCCTGAAGTATTTTTCTTTCATCAGGCGTATACCAGAGTGGCTTCGTGGGATTTTATCCTCAAAAGATATTTCAACCAGACGGAAAAACAGTATCATCAGCAATTGTTTCCCAACAAGCGGAAAGAATGGATGGTGAGCCGCGTAGCGGTGAAAGATGCTGTTCGGAATCTTCTTCGTGAACATAAAAATCACCCTTGTTTTCCGATCACTTTTGAAATCGGGAAGGATGAGGTCGGAAAACCTTATCTGATAGGCGATGTCACAGAAGATATCCATATTTCTTTAGCCCATAAAGAAAAGGATGCGGTAGGTATTGCACGCCAGGGCAGCCCTGTGGGAATCGATATGGAGATCATGGAAGAACGCAGCTCTGGATTTTACGACCTGGTATTTACCGATCACGAATTAACCTTATTAAAAGACAGAGATCAGGCGGAATGGACCACCAGATTCTGGGTAGCCAAAGAAGCGTACGGAAAGTTTCTGGGAACCGGACTGAAAGGAAACCCAAAAGCCTTTGAAATCACCCATATTGAGGGGGATCATTTATGGATCAACCAAACTGAAATAAAAACTATTAAACATAAAAAATATATTATCGGATGGACACTATAAACAACACATTAAAATTGAATCACGAAGAATTGTTCACACTTTTAAAAGGTTTTATTACGGAAGTGATAGGCGCTGAATTTGTAGAGGAAATGGACATCACTCCGGAAAGTTCATTCACAAAAGACCTGGAAATGGACAGCATAGAAATCGTTTCTTTTTCCGAGAAGATCAAAGCGCATTTCGGGGATCAGATTGACTTCACGGGATGGCTGTCTTCTATGGACTTAGACGAACTGATCAACCTTGACCTCCGTATGATCATCAATTATATCTACGAATGCCAATAATCAATATAAACCATAAACAGGTTCATATTCAGGAACTCAACAAAGGG
The DNA here is from genome assembly GCF_030816115.1 of Chryseobacterium sp. W4I1. Taxonomy (NCBI): domain Bacteria; kingdom Pseudomonadati; phylum Bacteroidota; class Flavobacteriia; order Flavobacteriales; family Weeksellaceae; genus Chryseobacterium; species Chryseobacterium sp. W4I1. Next base: position 2,466,461 of record NZ_JAUSXQ010000001.1, on the reverse strand, counting down.
GCTGAACAGACGGTGGTGCTTATCCATGGGATGTTCAGCAACCTCTCCATTTATTATTTTAATATTGCCCCGATTCTGGCGAAGCATTTCCACGTGGTGATGTATGATCTGAAAAGTCACGGCATGAGTGAGCGTTTTACAGACGGCTACGATCTGGAAAGTATGTCATCTGATTTACTGGCTCTGATGGATGTTTTAAATCTTAAGAAAGTACATCTGGCCGGATACAGTTTCGGAGGATTGATTGCTTTGAAAACAGCATTGAAAGCACCGGAACGTGTCAGTCAGCTGGTCGTTATAGAAGCCCCGGATCCTCAGGATGAAAAGGCCCGTAACATCATCGATGAATACAGTAAAGAATTCCTTGAGCATTACGTGGCCAATTTTACGGACACCACCAAAGTGCAGATGGGCAAGAGGCAGATGGAGAAAAACCACCGGATGTATGAATTCCTGTTTGAAAAGACCAGCATCAAAGCAGATATGATCAGGGAAAAACATTTTCTGGGAGAAGCGAATTTCTCAGAACTGGATACACCCACACTTTTGCTTTACGGATCTGAATCGAACTGTAAACCTACAGGGGAATGGCTGAAAACGCAAATCATTTCATCTGAACTTGAACTGATTCCCGGTGATCACAATGTCCCGATACAGGAACCTGTTCAGATTGCAGAATCGATGGTTTATTTTTTATCTCAATCATTATCTAACACATTAACACAAAATCATGGCTAAATTTGTATTTGTTGTTCCACCATTGACAGGCCATGTCAATCCAACCTTAAGCATCGGTGCAGAATTACTGCAAAGAGGACATGAAGTGGCCTGGATCAGTCTTGACAAAAATTTAAGTACAAAACTTCCTGTCGGGGGAGAACTGTTGCTCATTCAGTATGATCAGACCGACGAGGAAAAAAGAGAAAGTGAAAGCTATCTCGATATTATTTCTAAAAAAGTAGTCTACGGTATCGACAGTATTAAGTTTCTTTACGATGACGTACTGATTCCCTTAAACAGACATTGCTACAATGGAATTGTTACCCTGTTGAAACAGTATCAACCCGATCTGGTGATTGGAGATCATCAGTTATTTGCTGCCGCTATTGCTGCCAAAAAACTGAATCTTCCTTACAGCACATCCGTTACCGCTCCGGCTGCCATTAAAATGATGGACGAGCTGCCTAAAGTACACGAATGGGAAGTCAATAAAATCATTGAACTGCAGAAAGAACTTGGGGTAACGGAAAACCGTTCATTGGCTTCTTCCGATCTGTTGACGCTTGTTTTAACTTCAAAATATTTCTTTGGTGAAATGGATCTTCCGGAGAATTATCAGTTCACGGGACCTGTTCTTATGGAACGCCGTATCTCCTGTGAATTTGATTGGGACAGATTCAATAGGACAATCAACAAAAAGATCTTAGTCAGTATCGGAACGACTTTCGATCATGATCATAAAAAAGCGTTCTTCCAAAAAGTGGTGGATGCCTTTAAAGATGAAGATCTGACCGTTGTATTAGTCTCTGATCCACAGCTTTTTGACAGCTGGCCGGAGAACTTTATGGTGTATAATCAGGTTCCTCAATTGGATCTGCTGCCTTATCTGGATGGAGTCGTTTGTCACGGCGGTCACAATACCGTTTCTGAAGCCCTTTCCAATGGTCTTCCGTTGGTTGTGATCCCGATTGCGTATGATCAGTCTCATGTAGCAGGACGCGTCGTGCGTACCGGAGCAGGAGAACGTCTTAATTTTAACAGATTTAAATCCCATCACTTAAACAAAGCCGTGAAAAATATATTAAATCATTCAGAATATAAAGAAGCTGCTGAAAAGGTTCGTGAATCTTTCACCGAAGCCGGAGGTACAGCCACCGCAGCCAATTTGCTTGAAAAAGCATTAATCCCTGCTGATGAAACCATAAAGCCGGGGTCTAAATTTTTATTTGTGATCCCACCGTTTTTTGGCCATATCAGCCCGACCTTAAGTGTGGGAGCCAGTCTGATCGCCCGTGGACACGAAGTGAAATGGTTTGGAATTACTCCATTGGATTGCAAACATATTCCGGAAGGAGGAAGTTATTTTTATCCTGAAGAAGATTTGAGTCCGTTTCAGGAAGATATTCTGCGTATTTTAAAGCGGCAGGATGACGGGCCGGCGTGTTCAGGCCCTGAAGTGATGAAACTTGCCCTGGAAGAAACCTATGTTCCGTTTGCTAAAATGATGATGCCCGGATTGGAGCGTCTGATGGAAAGCTGGAAACCGGATGTTCTGGTGAATGATTGCATCACTTTCGGAGGAGCTCTTTTTGCCCACAAACACCATATTCCGTGTGTAACGACTACGCCTGTACCCCCTGATGTAATGGGCGATACGGCGAATAATGCCCCAAAAATATTCGAATGGCAGCAAAACCTGATCAAGGATCTTCAAAAAGAAGTGGGGATCAATGATGAGGGTATTTTTATCCATTCCAATAAGCTGAATCTGGTCTTCACATCACAGACTTTTGCAGATTTTGAAACAGTACCATCCCATATGAGATTTGTAGGTCCGGTGAAAGGACGTCCGAATCCTGCTCCTTTCGACTGGGAAAAACTGGAAGCCTCTACAACACCGAAAATATTTGTATCACTAGGAACCCTTTTGGTAGATATTCGGAAAGCCTTTTTTGAAAAGGTGATTGCTGCATTTGCAGACCAGCCTGTAACGGTTATTGCAGCCACTCCGCCGGACATATTTGATGAATGGCCTTCTAATTTCATCGTGAATGGTTTTGTACCGCAATCTGCATTAATGCCTCATATGGATGCGGTGATCTGTCACGGAGGTTTTAATACCGTTAATGATACCTTCACCAATGGATTACCGATGTTGATTACGCCTATTGCCTACGATCATTTTCACATTGCCAAATTAATTGAAAAAGCAGGCTGTGGAATCAGCATCCGATACAAACGATTGCGTGTTGAGGCTCTTCGTGAAACTGTTTTTGAATTGCTGGAAAACCCTGCCTACAGAAACGCAGCGAAAGAGGTTCAGACGAACTTACTGAATGCCGGCGGCAATGACCGTGCGGTAGAGCTTCTGGAAGATTTTGTACAGCAACATCGTTCAACATTAGTTAAGGTATAGCCTATGCGACGAAAATTGTTATTTGGTGAGCGTATGCTGCTGGGTGACGGAACAGAGCCCTTCAATGCGGTGATTCCGTTCCGGTTGCGCGGAACCTTTAAAGAGGAAAATATTCAACATGCCCTGAATCAGATTCAGGGCAAACATCCATGGTTGAGAGCACTCATCAGTCATGATGAAAACAATATCCCGTGGTTTGAAGTTCCGGAAAGACGTCTGCCCATCCCGATACGGATCGTGGCCCGAAAAGGAGAGGACGACTGGAAAGAGGAATCCGCAAGAGAGTGGAAAACCTTGTTCAATTACGGAGAATTGCCATTGATCCGGTTTGTATGGATCAAAGGGGAAGAGGTTTCAGATATGCTTTTTTCTTTTCATCACTGTTTGTGTGATGGCGGTTCTGCAATGGCTTTTCTGTATGAATTTTTACAGCTGCTGGATCGTCCTTCTGCAGAAATCGGGGTGGAAAATCCCATACTCGGAATTCATGATGTGGTTCCTGCTGAGATTTTAACGAACCGCAAACAAAAACTGAAAGCGAAAGTGATCGGAAGATTGGCAGCAACAGCCATCAAATGTATTCCTGTCAACAAAAAAGCCATTGACCGGCAAAACGATTATCTAATCCACTGGAAATTTAACAAAGAAATGAGCCAGGAACTGATTGCTTACTGCAAATCACAGGAGGTTACGGTGAATACGTTCCTGAGCGCGGCAGTCCTTCAGGCATTTAAAAAAGTGAGAGGGGCAGCGGCTTTCAATAAGGTGTCGTGTCCGGTAGATATCAGACGTTTTGCAAAGCAGATCAAAGAGGATCATATTTTTGCTTTCGGGCTGATGATCGTGGTTTCAGCGAATCAAAAAATAAGTTTTTCGGAAAATTTAAGACTGATGCAGGAATCTGTAGAACGAAAAACCTCCAAACTAAATCCTTACATTACCATGATGGTGATGGAGTCTGCTCATGATGCCGTGAAAAATTTCACCAAGCTCCTTAAACATGGGAAATCTTCCAATGATTGTATGTTTTCCAACTTAGGCCGTATCCAGATTCCCCATCAATACAAGGATTTTACACTGGAGACCATTTTCAGTCCTTCTGTGATTGGTCCTTTGGGAAATACCACAACGATGGTAACGTCAACATTCAGGGGAGAAATGGATTTTTCATTTGTAGGAAGCGAAGGATATTTACCGTATGCTGAAGCCTTAGCCATTCGTGATGAGGTGATTAAGACGGTAAAATTACAATTAGACCCTATAGCAATATTATGATCAGGCGAAATTTAATGATGGTGGAACGAATCATGTATGTGGATCCCGAAACCCCTGTCAATTGTGTATTTACGGCAAAAATCAAAGGGAATATCCCTGAGGAAAATTTTAAGGCTGCTTTAGAAAAAATCCAGCAAAAACATCCGTTGCTAAGAACGAGGATTGATAACAGCAGTGAAAAGTATCCGTTTTTTATAGAAGAAAAAGAAATGGAACCTATTCCACTTCGCATTGTTGAGCGGAAAACAGATGAAGACTGGCTGCAGGAATCCGAAAGTGAATGGTTCCGGCTGTTTAAAGATGATAAAAAACCACTGGCTCAATTGGTCTGGATTAAAGGAAATGATGTGTCCGAAATTCTTTGGGTACTGCCTCACTGTATCTGCGACGGAACTTCCCTTGTCACCATGATGACGGAGCTTCTTACTTTGCTGGATGATCCTGCTGTGGAGCTGCAGCCTTATGAGGTATTCAGTTCTGTAGATGATTTTCTGCCTTTGGATTTCAATATGAAAAAAAAGAAGCGCAAAGCCCGTTTTTACCTGGTGATGGCCCGACTCTTTTTTCTTATGCAGCGAAAAAGTAAGATAAGAAACCTCGGAAAAAATTACGTGGTCCATTGGAAGTTGAATTCAGATACAACTGCGCAAATCACTGAAAAGTCCAAAGCTCATGGTGTTTCTGTACATGCTTTGTTCTGTTCCTCATTTATGCAGGCTTTTCAGGAGATTCAGGGAAAGCAGGCAAAAGGTAAGGTGATCAGTCCTGTAGATGTCCGTCATTTTATTCCGGAGATCAGGCAGGATCATGTATTTGCTTTTGCGCCGACCGTTGAATTGTCATTAAAAAAAGGAAGTACAGATCTACTGGATAATGCCAGACAGATCAAAAAAGATCTTGTTGGAAAAATAGAAAAAATGGAGGCGAGAGAGCTTCTGTGGATGGGTGAGCAGATGCATCCCGTTGCCGAACGTATGATTTCCATGATGAAATCCAGTAAAGGTGGGCATGATGTAACGCTTTCCAATATGGGAAGGATCAATATCCCAAGCGATTATAAAAATTTTAAAGTGGAAACCGTCATCAGTCCGACTGTTGCTTTTCCATGGCTGAATTCGAATACTTTGGTCGCCACAACGTATAATCAGCAAATGGATTTTACGTTTATGTCTAATGAGCATTTTCTGCCTAAAGAAGAAGCTGTTAAAATTAAAGATAAAGCCATTGAACTCCTGACCTCGTCGCTATGAAATTTAAATTGAAACCGCCACCCCCTAAAAAACTCAAGAAAACCACGCTGAAACGCTTTTTAATCAAGCGTACGATTTATTATGTTCTTCCGAATGTATTCTTCAATTTTATTATCGCTTATGCCAGCTTTCAGGAATTGGGATACACCCACTTCTTTTCCGGAACCCAAAATCTGGCCCGGTTGACCCTGCCCATGGCCATATTCTTACCGGTAGTTCTTACCATCGATATCATCAACAGAGTAATCATAGCTTCCGAGCAGGGCGCGATTGAGTTTACCGTAGATGATCAGCTCAATAAGAAGAAACTAATGGCTAAGCTTAGCATTATACACGGACTCACTACTGGATTATTGGTCCTGTCTGTATTGCTTTTTGCACAGTATGGATTTTCAGAATATTATAAGCTGGACGCTACGGCGATGGCGGTGCTTGTTGGAATACTTGCAGGAATCCTGTCTGTCATTTTTGTGTATGTGCCTGTCTGGAGATTAAGAAAATGGATGTATAAGCCTGAAATGGCTAACTACTAACTTTAATTTTAATATCAAAAAACTATTAACCATGGAAATTAACAAGATTAAAGATCACATTGCAGAAAAATTCAGCAATGATTATAACATCTGGAATGATGTGTTAAACAATACACAGCCGGAAAATTATGCCTGCAAAAATTGGCAGGTAGAGATCAGTCAGGAGGATATTTTTGTTGATACGCCTTCAAAAACATTTTCAGTTAACGAAGGTTTTTTTGCGTGCAACTTAACATGGCCATCAGGCAATACAGGCGATGATATAACTTACAATAAATCTTTTTCAGCAAAAGGGACATTTCAGTTAGATACCATAAACCGTATAGAAATAGGAGATATAGACATTGCTATTGAAATTGATATTTTTTAGTTATTGTGCATTGATTATGACCAAAGGATGTGTAGAATAATTCTTAGGAGATTTGATGATGTTATGATCTTCAGAGCTTTTTTTGTTAATAAATAGGGAATGAAAAAATAGGTAAATGATAAAAAAATCAGGTTGAAATCTATATTTAACTTATTCTTTTTTAATCTTAAAAGCCTGTTAATGCTATAATTTCAGAATGTTATGATGTTTTTTTTATCAATACTATGTGAAATAAATTTGATTTCTATTATATTTTTTATTATTTTCATTGTTATAAACTAATGCCGTAAAAATATTAATCATCAAATTAAAATTTATGAAAATTATTCTTGCAATAAAGTTTGGGAAGTGATCTGTTCCTTATTCTAATACTTACACAATCCCATTACAAAAGTATAATCTTAATATGGATTTGCTATTTGATATCAACCTCTTATTTGACCCGGATTACAAATGATTCTGACTAGGCTGGGATTTGGTGATGTTAAATTTTCTCTATTTATCAGTGACTCATTTTTGGACTAACTGTACCTATAAAACATTATCCTTATGTGAAAAAACAGTAAAATATAAAACCATGAACACACTTGAACTATTAAACAAACAATTTAATTATCCGTTCCCGACATTAAAGAATCCTCATGCAGACCAGCTGCAGGAAATTACCGAAAACCAATGGATAGACGGAGAATATCTCTGGCTTTATCAACAGAACCCCGAACTCCGCAAAAAATATAAGAAAACTAAAACGGCACATATTGCCGCACAATGGTTTCCCACAGCATCGCTTGAACGGTTCAAACCTATCTGCAGACTGATGTTGTGGACACTGTACAATGACGACCTTTATGAGGAAAGTGCATCCGGAGATATTAAAAAAATACACACCCAGTCCGTTGCAGTTCTCAATGGTGATATCAGCGCTGAAGAATCAACAATACCATTGGGATCTATGCTCGCTTCATTAAGGCAGGAGCTGTTGCAGTTTATCCCTCAGGAATCAATAATCCGGTTTACAAAGATGATCAGCAGGTACTTTACCGGACTGGAAACCGAGCTCATATATAAGGAGAAAAAAATGTTCCCAACCATAGAAGAATGTATCGCGTTAAGGGAAGATTCTATCTGCCTGTATCCTTTTTTGCAGCTTACAGAAGTAGAAACAGGAATTATTCTGCCACAGGAAATACATGAACATCCGGTCATTCGTCGTCTGCAGACCCTGGCCTGTCATCTGGTGACCTATTTCAACGAAGTACAGTCTGTAGTGAAAGATGAGGCCACCGACAGTATCTATTACAATATTGTTAAAGTCATCCAGCACGAACGCCAGATCTCACTGGAGGATGCATGTCTGGAAGATCTGCGTCTTCATAATGAAGATCTAAAAGAATTTGTAAATCTTCAATCCTCGCTGCCTGACTTTGGTGTCTGGCAGGATGCTGTAGTAAACTGGGTACATTATATGAGCATGGTCCTGAGCGGCTGGAAAAATATTTCTACAAAGCTGGGCCGCTACAATGCCATGGAGTTTCCGGAAGCCAGAGAGCTGAAAGAAAGACTAAACCAAATATAGTATCAAAATAACTTTTCATTTAAAATAAATCATGAGAGAAGAATTAATTGTTCCCAAATGCCATTACCCTTGGCCTACTGTTACCAGCCCAATTGCCAATGCCTTTGACGATGAAGAAAAGGAGTGGTATGACAATGATTATACTTTTATTTCCGAAGAAGGAATAAAAAGATGTAAACCCCAGTTCCTGTCCCGCGTAGCTACTTATATGAACCCTACCTGCGACAGTATAGAACGGATGCGCCCCTGTGCCAGGCTGATGATCTATATCACTCTGTTTGATGACTATTTCGGAATGACGCCGGCAAAAGAACTGAAAGCAATGGCAGAACGGGTATATGAGGTCATGATGGGCGATGATCCCGAGCCGGATGAAATTGGTATTCTGCGGCAGATGGCACAGGCAAGGAAAGAATGGGAAACATTTATGCCCCGTTTTTGGATAGATCGTGTAGCCATTAATTTTTATGAATTTATCATCTATGGAATGGTGGAGGAAATCCCTTTCAAACAGGCTGAAAAAAGAACTTATCCGTTACTTCCGCATTATCTCAGCTTCAGAAAATATTCAATTGGGATGTGGCCTTATGGAGACCTGATAGATCCTGCTACGAATTCCCCGCTGCCGGTTTTTATCTATAATCATCCTGTTGTACAGCGTTGTCGGGAGTTGCTTTCCCTGATTATTGTAATCCAGAATGATTTTGCCTCTCTGAAAAAAGAGCTTGAAATAGAAAGTGAAAGCCTGAACATTATCTTCATTCTGAGCCACCAGTACAATCTTACCTATCAGGAAGCCTGTACAGAAGCCATGAGACTGCATGATGCCTATGGCCAGGAGCTTGATGATCTCCACAAGTCCCTGCCGGATTTTGGGGCTTTCCAACAACAGGCATACGATCATATTTACCATATTAAACTCCAGATAAGCGGATGTGCCAACTGGTATTATAATTCCGGAACCAACCGGTATGAGCCGAAAGGATTTATTGTACCACAATATGGAAGGGAGGGAGATGACATTCTTATTCCACACAGTATTTTTGTACAGAAATAACTGCGAACGCAATACTGTTGAAACAATAAAAAAAACAGCAAAGATGTAGGTTTTTGCTGTTTTTTTATTTTTAAAAATATACTTTTTTAAAAGCAATAAAACACTGAGCTGAAAATCTATACTGGAGGAATGTATATAATATTTTTTGAAATTTACCTTCGTATCCTAATAAACTTGATGATATGGAAAAAAATAATATACCTCTATTCAGCTGCTTTTATCCTGAATTCCTGAAAATTTTGCTCCTGGTTTAAAAAATGATACTAGAAGAATAATATATAGGCTTGATTGTCTAATTTCTCTCCCTCAAAAATCAAAGATCCTTTATTGACTTTTTAATATGGAGAGAGATGTGATTTAGTTGTATAATATTCCCTTTTATGAGAAATATTATGTTAAATGTGAAAAATAAATAATGAATTAGCTGTTTTTTATATAAAATTGTTTATAATTTAATATGTTGTATATCAGGGTTTTAATTGTTAATTTTTTAAATAAAAAATAAAAATGTTTATTTTTATTAAAAAAATTAGGTTAATTGATGAAAAATTATTTCCTTTGGAGAGGAATTATTAACCATTATATGAGTGTCAGCAAATTTATTTCTCTACTGTTAGTTTTTAAACTTTTTAACTGTGGAGTAATATATGCACAAGAATTCTCAATTAAAGGGCAAATAGTAGATAATAGTAAACAACCCATTGCATTCAGTACTGTCAGATTACAAAATGTTGATAAAAGTTTGATCATAAATGGCCTAACAGATAGTTTAGGTATTTTTTCTACTAAAAAGTGAAAAAGGAGATTATAATTTGCTATTTGAACACTCTGGTAAAAATTCTTTTGATAAGAAGATAAGCCTTAATACAGATATAGATTTAGGCAAAATTGAAATTGAAGATAAATCGGTAAAAATAGAATCGGTAAATCTGACAGCTTCAAAAAAACTCATTGAACGAAAGGTTGATCGTCTGGTTTTTAATGTTGAAAATTCCATAGCATCTCAGGGAATGAATGGTTTAGATGCTTTACGAAATACACCCTTAATAAGAATTCAGAATGAAAATGTATCCATCGTAGGAAAGGGAAATGTTGTTGTTATGGTAAATGATAGAATCCTTAATCTCTCTCAAAGTGAGTTGACGGGGTATCTGCAGTCACTACGCTCAGATGATATTGCTAAAATTGAGGTAATCACGACTCCTCCATCTAAATATGAAGCGCAGGGTAACAGCGGAATGATTAATATCATCTTTAAGAAAAATCCAAATTTAGGTTGGAGCGGTAATGTGAATGGATCTTATCAAAAAACAAGTTATTATGGATTTGGATCCGGGATTACTATTAATTTTCAATCGAAAAAGCTTAGTACATCACTTAAAATCCGGCAATATAATAATTCTACTCGGCCCAAGGGAACCCGTAGTCTGATAGGGCCGGACAACAGCATATACACCAGTGAAACAAGGAAGGATGCAGTAAAAATATTAGGTTTTAATTATAGTATAGATTATAAGATTAATACCAAACAAAATATAGGTATTATTTACGACTTTAACAGGCAACATAGCAGTATGGATGCAAATGGATCTAGCAGATATGAACATCCGGGAATTATTGATTCAACATTTTCAACGATCCAAAATCAATCCTGGAAAACGCCAACCCATATTGTTAATGCTTATTATGATCTTAAATTGGATACCTTAGGGAAAAAGCTAAGTATAACTGCAAATTATCTGAGTAATGCCCCTGATAAAGTAAATGATTTTAATACCCTGAATAATTTTACACAAGCTAATACAGTGGTACAAAATAATAGCAATATGGATTATAGTATTTATTCAGGCCAGGCAGATCTTATACTTCCTTATAAATGGGGAAATATTGAAACTGGTGTGAAATACACTGCTTTTGATAACAAGTCTAATGTTGAGTATTTTAGTAGGGTAGGTGCTGATTACATACGAGTTCCTGCTAATAGTAATATTTTTCATTATAAAGAATATAATTATGCTGCATACTTAAGTTTTCAAAAAGATTTTAGTGAGAAGTGGTCCGCAAAAGCAGGCTTACGATATGAGTATACTAAGTTTAATGGCACTACACCAGGCTCAGAAAAAGATATTGCTGAAGGTGAATATGGCAGGCTGTTTCCTACTGCTTATTTAAGGTATAAACCAAATGACAACCATACGGTTACCGTTAGCTATTCAAAGAGGATAGAACGTCCAGGTTTTCAGGTTCTTAATCCTTTCAGATGGTACACGAATCCGTATATGTATTTTACAGGAACTCCAACCTTGTCCCCTTCTTTTAATGATAATGTTGAGCTGACGTATACGTTTAAAAATAAATTGAGTGCAACCTTGTATGGCCAGTACAATAAAAATGGATTGTCTAATATTGCGCGTCTTATAGATGGTATTTATACTAATGTAATTGAAAACGCATATAATGAGAATAAAGCAGGGCTCCAATTAAGTTATAATGAAACTTTTTTTAAAATATGGGAAACATCATTAAGTACCACAGGAACCTACACATCAACCAGACCTATTATACCGGAGGCGGAAAAAATTGAAATGTTTTCATTTTCATATACCATAAATAATACAATTAGCTTAAACAAAGCGAAAACATGGTCTTTACTATTGAATTTCTGGCATGACCTGCCTTATGTTTATTCTAATGTGAAAATTAAAACCCAAATGAATTTTTCACCTGGAATTAAGGCCTCATTTTTTGATAGGAAACTAAATGTTAGTGCTACGGTAAGCGATCTGTTTAAGACATTGACGAGTGAAGGATATTCCTATAATGCAGGTTATCGTAATGAGTTTTACAACTATTTTGACCAAAGGAGATTTAATCTTAGTGTGAACTATTCTTTTGGAAATAATAAAGTAAAAGGTACCGGAAAGAACATAAAATTTGAAGAAAAATCAAGAGCAAATTAATTTTTAAAAATACACGCGTGCAGGAGAAACTCGAAAATCCTTTAAGAGAGTAGAGACCAAAATTATAAAATTTTAATATCATGGACAAAAAATTCAGCAAACTGCAATTAAACAAGAAAACAATTGCAAAATTAAATGAAGGACAGCTAAGTACTGTAAAAGGAGGTAACAAATCAATAGCACCAGTAAGAGATGGTGATTGTACAACTACTTCAGTAACGAATAATTGCACCACTACTTCAATAACTGGTTCAACTAACTAATTTCTTACGAAACCTTCTCAATTGAAAGATTGGGAGGGTTTCTATTTTTTTTCTAAAGCTACAGCGCCCTATATTTTACTTTCTTAAAAACTATTACTCATTTATAAAATAAGAAATTGAAAGCAAACTTCATTATTCCTACAAAATTTTTTGTGGTCAGAATATCGACCCTTCCGTTAGCTAACATGAGATCTCTAAATGACTCAATGATGGCAGAAGATATTTATTGCGTCAAAAAATATTTTAGTGAAACGATCTTTCTCAATGCCTTATATCTTGCTTCAAGAACCTTTTATTTTACAGCATTAGATTGGCTGGGAAATAATGAAATCATTTTTGATCCTTCCGATCGAATTTTACAAAGTTTATATAAATACTATTCCAGAATGTGTACCAGATGTACACCCTATGGATTATTTGCAGGTTTTGCATCAGGCAAAATGCATCAGGGAGAAACAAACATTCTCTTAGAAAATGATAGCCTTGCCCTGAAAGTGCGTACAGATGTACTTTTCTTAAGAAAATTAAAAGATATTATTATTGCTGAAAATAATGAAAATATTCCTTATTTTATAAATAATACCTTATATACAAGTGGAGATCAATGGCGATATATCAGCTGGAGTCCACGTTATGATTATGAACTAGCTGAAGTTCCTAAAGACTCTATATTAAATTCTATTATCAATTTATCTGAAAATGGTGTTAAAGTCTCAGAAATTAAAAATTTGATTCTGAAACTAATCCCGGACGTTGATGATGATGAGGCTATGGAATATATCAATTCCCTCATAGAAAGCAAAATATTAGTTGATAAACTTCCTCCTTATATGACGAGTTTAGATGATCCTTTATCTGAATTGGAAAAATATTTGGCTCAATATGGCTGCAAGTCAGATGTTTTACGGTCCATCAATACTATTCAGGATTATAAATATGATGTTTTTAATTCGAATACCATTGTTGAAGAAATTGAAAAAAAAGCATCTGAATTTAAAGAAATAATTAATGAGAACAGACAGATTGTTCAAGTTGATTCACTAGTGAAATTGTCTAGTAAATATGTCAATCAAAATGTAACTTCTTTATTATCTAAAAGAATTGAAGAGTTAATCCCATTAGTGAAAAGTAAACCTAATCATAGAATTGCTACTTTCACTAAGAGATTCCAAAAGAAATTTGAAACAATGGAAGTTCCGCTTGTTAAGGCCCTTGATCCGGATTTTGGAGTGGGTTATGACTTTCACATAAGTGGTAACCTTGAGAACACACCATTGCTGGAAAATATATATTTCACTTTCGAAGATAAAGACGATCATGATAATATTTCCCCTATAGTCAAGCTGGTTCTGGATAAATACGTTCATTGTTTTTCTCCCAGCGTCTTTACTCCAATTATCTTGACTGAACAAGATATAAAGCAAGTAAGCAAAAAACAAGATCCACCACTTTCTTTTGGACACAACAACCATATATTCGGATCATTTATCAGTAAATCTCAAGAAGATGTTGATGCAGGAAATTTTAAATTTCTTCCGGTATCACCTATTCCCACTCCACTAGCTACAATTTTATTATCAAGATTTGCCTATCATGATGCAGCATTAGCTGAGGATTTAAAAACAATAACTGAAAAAGACACTCATAACTTAATTCATGTAGAATTGCTTCATCATAGAGAAGATAGATTGGGTAATGTACTGCAACGCCCAAATTTTCATACTTATGAATTACCCTATGCTTCAGAGAGTAAAAATAATGATAGCAGTGTTATATTGATTAATGATATTTATGTCCGTTTTGAGGATGGCAGACTGAAATTAAGATCAAAAAAGGTAAATAAAGAAATAAAACCAAAATTCACCAATGCCTATAATTACAGCGAAAACCAGTTGCCAGTTATAAAATTTTTGGCAGATTATCAATTTAATGGAATCGATTTGGGATTTATGTGGAATTGGGGATTTCTGGAAAAAAACAGTTTTCTCCCAAGAGTGGAATATAAAGAATTTATTTTAAAAGAAGCCTGCTGGAGGATTGATATGGATAAGTCAATGACAGTTGAAAAATTAAAAATACTCATCAAGGAGAAATATATTCCTCAGGCATGTACTATAAAAGAAAGGGATAATATTTTAGTATTGGATACTAGAAATGATACATCTTTACATATTTTAACAAGGCAGATTAGTAAAGAAACCATTTTCCTTTACGAATATTTTGAACCACTTCAGTTACCCGATGAAAAGGGAAAATTATTTGCATCTGAATTCATTTTTCCATTCACTGTTCCGAACAATTCTAGCCTGGTTTCCAAAGATTTTACAGAACAGCCAAAATCAAAACAAAGAAAATATTTACCTGGTGACGAATGGAGTTTCTTTAAGATTTACACAAGTCACAAATATGCAGATATCATCATAAAAGAGGTTCTGGCTAATTATATAGATCACATTGGGAGCAATAATGAGGAACATCCATGGTTTTTTCTTAGATTTCAAGACCCTGAGTATCACGTGAGGTTCCGAATAAAGAAAAAAATTGATGAAGAAAGTCTTCAGTATTTGAATAAAATGCTTTCAGATCTTTTGGAAAATGATATTGTTACCTCCTTTGAGATTGATACTTATAACCGTGAAATAGAAAGATATGGGCCTGAGACTATAGAACTGTCGGAGAAAATGTTCTGTTATGACAGTCTGGCTATCATGGATTTTCTTAAAATTGAAGATCTTACTGAAGAGGTCAGATGGAAAGCAGGTGTCTTTTCATTGGATCAGTTGATGAATGATTTTCAAGTTTCCATTGATGATAAAATTCGGTTATTTGAACAGCTATATCAGGCATTTATGCCTGAACACGTTGACCATTCAAATCCCGAATATGTTCAGAAATTTAAAAAATCCCTTGATAAAAAATACAGGGAAAACAGAGACTTTTTAGAATCCGTAATAAGACAAAATGATTACACTGAAATAAAAGAATTTATAGACCCATTTCTTTGCAGATCGAAAAATATTAAAGAACTAGCATTATTAATAAAAAAAACCACATCTGGTTCTGCATATATTACTCTTCTTCAGGATTACATTCATATGAATATGAACCGTATTTTTTTGACGAAGGCTAGAATGCATGAATTTATTATATACTTTTTCATGTTTAAAACATATACTTCAATTAAATATAGAAATGATGAGACAAGTTAAAACTCCAGCTATTATTGAAAGTATTATAAGAGAAATAGATGAAAATATTTCTATTTTTTCAGATGCATCTATCGAATATGGGAAGATGGGAGCTGCTCTGCTTTATTACTATGGCCACAAAAATTATGGCAAAAGCGAATTTCTGGAAAAAGGAGAACTGATGATTGAAGAATCTATTAATTTGATATCAAAGATTTCTTTAGACAATGAATATAAACCAAAATATAAAGGTGATTCAGTAGCTCAGACATTGGCAAGCTTTGGCAGAGGCATGCTGTTTATAGAAAATAATTTTGACCATCAATATGATTTTTCTGAATACTATTTATACCTGGATGATGTTTTGCATGAAACGGTAAAACAAGAACTTGAAAGAAAAGATTATGACTGTTTCAGCGGAAGTCTTGCCGGAGGATATTATTTTCTTAATCAGTATAAATATAATAAGAGTTCCTACTCTAAAAATGTTTTAAACGAAATTGTAACTTCAATTATAGACAATGCCGTTATACATAACGAAAAAGAAATATACTGGCCATCTCCAAGTTTTGATAATCAAATCTATTTAGGACTTTCACATGGTTCGGCAATGATTATCAATTTTCTAACAAAAATCGTTGAATATAAAATTTCAGAAGAAAATGAGCAGCAAGTTAAAGATACTGCTTATAAAGCAGTATCATTTGTTATGAATCAGAAAAGAGATCAGGTAAATGGTTTTTTTTCCTATAGGTTTCCTGCTCCTGAGAGGGCGACAGAAACTCAATTTTCTATGTGCTATGGAGATCTTGGAATATTATATGCCCTTTCCAATGCAGCAAAGGTATTTAAGTTCGAGGAGTTTGAGGATACTATAAAACAGATGCTGGATGCATCTGCACAGCGTAAATTAAAACACAATCATACACAGGATGCAAGCATTCTTTACGGTTGTTCTGGTTTATATCATATGTTCAATGATATCTATGACAGGAGATTAGAAGATCTTTACCATGTATCATCTCAATATTGGTATAGTAAAATAACGGATTATTGGAATTCGGATAAAGAATCGCTGGCAGGTTTTCAATTTGACTACGAAGACAATCAGGAAATTCATCCCTCTGCTAAATATTCTTTTTTTTGGGGAATCGCTGGAATTGGAATTACGCTTATGCAGGGACAGAATCAAAAGCTGCCTGCCCATAATGAATTATTATTAACCGGGATATAGCTGCTTATGAAATTTATTCCTCAACATGACCAGATGGATTGCGGCCCGGCCTGTCTTTCTATGATTGCCTCTCATTATGGACGAGAGGTTAGTCTTCAATATATACGGGATAGATCCTTTCTTACCAGGGATGGTGTATCACTACTTGGCTTGCATGAAGCGGCTACTGAATTAGGGTTTGATTCAATGGGTGCTCAATTAAGTGTGGAAGATTTAGAAAGCATTACATTACCTTGTATAATCCATTGGAATCAAAATCATTTTGTTGTTTTACAAAGTATTAAAAAGAAAATATTCAGTAAAAAGAAAATATATAAGATTGTTGATCCGGGGTATGGTTTTATTTCTTTCGACGGAGAGAAATTTAAAAAAAACTGGCTTACGAACGAACAGCATGGAATAGCATTACTATTGGAGCCGGAAGAACGGTTTTATAAAAATGAAAACATTGAAACACAAACTACAATCTCCTATAAAACTTTGGCAGCATTTCTGTTGCCTTATAAGAAACAGCTTTTCTCACTTTTCTTTTTACTGACATTAGGCGCTTCTATTACCGTTGTTTTTCCTATCCTTACCCAAAAATTGATCGACAATGGGGTAAACAAAAAAAACATAAACCTTATAGGAATCATTTTACTGACTCAATTGGCCTTTTTCTCCGGTAATATAGTCTTTGAGATTATCCGGAATTGGATTACCCTAAAAATAGGGACCAAAATCAGTATAAAAATTATCTCAGATTTCCTTAAAAAACTACTTCAGCTTCCTATAAAATTTTTTGATACCAGACTTTTAGGTGATTTTAGCCAAAGAATTCAGGATCATGAAAGAATTGAACAGTTTCTTACATCGCAAAGTATTTTAACCCTCTTTTCTTTGATAACATTTTCTGTATTCTTCGGAGTGTTATGGTACTATGACTACAGGATTTTAACAGTGTATGTTGTCTTAACGGTAGTATCCGTTATATGGTCACTTTTTTGGTTGAAAAAAAGAGAAATCATCGATTATTTTAGATTTCATCAACGTGGTGAAAATCAGGAATCTATTTATGAGATTATTAATGGTGTTTCTGAAATGAAATTAAATCAATATGAAGATCTGAAGAGAAAAGAATGGGAAAACATACAGCAAAAACTTTTTAAAACTAATCTCAGAATATTAAAAATCAATCAGATACAGCTTTCAGGTTTTGAGTTTCTAAATCAAACTAAAAATATTCTCGTCACTTTTCTTGCCGCCTATTTCGTGGTAATTGACTATATGTCATTAGGAACCCTATTAAGCATATCATATATTATAGGGCAAATGAATAGTCCTGTTAATCAGTTGGTTAATTTTTTTCGTTCTTTACAGGATGCTAAGTTAAGTTTGAAGAGATTAAACGAATTACAGGAACATCCCGAGGAAGAGCAAGCCGGATTGAAATCATTAGTATTATACAAACCAGATTTTAAAGATCAATTTAATGAATATGGGATTAATTTTAAGAATGTGTCATTTCAATATGAGGGACCAAAATCACCATTTGTATTAAAAGATATTAATCTTTTTATTCCTAAAGGAAAAATAACTGCTATTGTAGGTGCAAGCGGTAGTGGAAAGACTACGTTGATGAAATTACTTTTAAGATTTTACGATCCAGCAGCGGGAAGTGTTTTCTATAATCGTCAGGATATATTAAGTTTGTCACCGAAAAGTATAAGAGAAAATTGCGGAGCTGTAATGCAGGATGGATATATTTTTTCAGATAGTATAGAACGTAATATTGCAACCGGGGATGAACACATCGATGAAGATCGCATGGAACACGCTGTTAAAGTTTCCAATATTAAAGACTTTATAGATGGGCTCCCACTAGGCCTTCAGACAAAGATAGGGGCAGCTGGAAATGGTATTTCCGGAGGCCAGAAGCAACGGATTTTAATAGCAAGAGCAGTCTATAAGAATCCTGAATACATATATTTTGATGAGGCTACGTCTGCATTGGATGCTGACAATGAAAAAATTATACATGGTAATCTGCAATCTTTTTTTAGGGGAAAAACAGTAGTGATTATTGCACACCGTCTTTCTACTGTTAAAAATGCTGATCAAATAATTGTCCTTAAAAATGGTGAGATTGTAGAGAAAGGAAATCACAGGTATCTGGTAGATACAAAAAAAGAATACTATAATTTGGTTAAAAATCAGCTCGAGCTTGGTAATTAGATTAAGAATGGAAAATTTTCTCTGAGAACTATGATAGAAGGTCAACAGTTTGATTTAGATGTATAATAACCTTATAATATTGTTTTAAAAAATCTATCTTCGCATCTATAAACCTCACAACATGAAAAAAATTCTTATCCTCGCCTCAGCAACCTTCATTCTCAATTCCTGCGTCGTATCTACCGCCGCTAAAGTAGTTAAAGGTGCCGTCAACGTAAGCTATAAAGCTGTAAAAGGAACCGTTAACGGCATTAGCTGGGCGGTAAGCAAAGCCAAAGGGAAAATAGATGAAGACCGAGTGGATGGGACCTGGAAAGTAGTGGGTGCATATAAAGGTTCTTTTGAAGACTTTACCAATGATCAGAACCCGGAAAGTTCGTTTACCTCAGACTGTACGGAAGGTTTTGATCAGATTATTTTCAAAGCTAAAAAATCCAAATTCAAACCCGTACACTGCAGTTCAGGAGAAGAAGACTGGGTGAAGTATTCTATGGAATTCGGGAAGAATCCGGTGACCAAAGAAAAAGAAAACTATATAGAATACAATTCCAACAATTATATTTCAGTAATTGACGTCAACAACAAAACGATGGTTTTGGAAGGAAACCTGATGCCTAAACTGGCTTTTTCCGGTGCTAAATTATACTTGCTGGAAAAAGTAAAATAATTGTTTCCTTTTTTAATAGTGTTAACCATACCATCGGCCTAGGAAGCTGTAGCGTTAAAAAAATTAAAACTTGATCCGTTAAAAAATTCCCACTGTCTGAGTGCGGACCAAATATAGAACTGAAAAAGTAATCTTGAATCCGCACGAGTTTTGGGGATTTTAGGAGCAAGTTTTCATTTTTAGCGGAAGATTCCAGCCTTGAACTTTTGGTTCATTTTGTTTCAAGACAAAAGAACAGATAAAAAAAATTGTTTAGCCATGTTTTTATTCTACTAGAAATTTACAGTCACACTAAACTTAAACGTCAATCATAATACTTTAACAAACATTGTAAGGTCCCCTCAATAAATTTTTGTTCTTTTGCAAAATAGTATTAATTTTAAATAATTGCATGTCGAAGTTCGATGAAATCAGGCCCTTTTATGATAGTGAAGTAAATGAAGCATTGCGTGGTATAGCCTGTGATCCTATGATGACGGCACTGATGAGCTTCACTTTTCCTGATACCGACAAGCAGGTGTGGCGTGAACAGTTTAAGGATATTCACTCCATCAGCGATTTTCAGCATCAATTTATCGCTCACACGATTCGTCAGATCCTGGCGAAGAGTTCGGAAGGCTTAACGACTTCGGGATTTGACCAGCTGGATAAAAATACACCTTATCTTTTCGTTTCCAACCACAGGGATATTGTTCTGGATACTTCACTGCTTAATCTTGTATTGCTCGAAAAGGAATTTATCATGACATCTTCAGCGATTGGTGATAACCTTGTTCAGAAAACATTTTTACATGTACTGGCAAAACTGAACCGTAACTTTTTAGTTCAGCGAGGTCTGCCGATCCGTGAGCAGCTGAAAAGTTCGCAGACCATGTCCGAATATATTGAACAGCTTCTGCACGAGGAAAAGCGTTCCGTTTGGATAGCCCAGCGTGAAGGCCGTACCAAAGACGGAAATGATGCTACCCAGCAGGGTGTGCTCAAAATGCTTGCCATGGCAGCTGGAGACCTTTCTCTGACTGATTATTTTAAAACATTAAAGATTGTTCCCATATCTATTTCTTATGAATATGATCCTACCGATTCCCTGAAAATGCCACAGCTTCTGGCTCAACACAGAGATGAGGAATACATCAAAGGGAAGGATGAGGATTTTATGACCATGCTCAGCGGCGTATTGGGGCAGAAAAAGCGCATACACCTTCATGCCGGTACCGTACTGGATACGGAACTTGATGAGATTGCAGCTACAATAGAAAACAAAAATAAGCAACTGCAGGCTATTGCTCAGGTCATTGATAATTCAATCATACAGAACTACAAGCTTTGGCCGACCAAGTATATTGCCTATGACCTGCTTCATGATACTGATACTTACGCTACACAATATACGGAACAGGAAAAACAGCTGTTTGTACGCAGGCTGGAAATGCGGATAGATCCGTCTGATGCCGTTTCAAAAGAGTTTTTCCTAGCGATGTATGCCAATCCCCTGATCAATAGAATGAAGGCTGAACAAAGCTTTTAAAAATTTATAATTACAACTGTCTGCTTGCCGTTTCAGGATGCAGACAGTTGTAGAGATATACATTTAGTGCTTTATTTTGTTTCTATTTCAATAATTTTCTTTCCTTGTTCACTTAAATAATGAACAAGCAGCTTTTCAAATACCTTATATCCATCATCTGCATTCGTAAATATCAGAATCCCATTTCCGGATTTGGGAAGTATAAATGCAATACATTGGGTACCAAGATCTGATCCACCATGAGACAAAGCATAGTCGTCATTTCCTAAATCATAAATTTCAAAACCTAACCCAAAATATTTATCGTTTTTTGTTTTTACCTGTTTTGTCGTCATTTCATGAAATACTTCAGCCGTCAGGTTTTTACCTTTCATGATACTTACCATGAAATTTCCGTAATCTTCTATGGTCGTGTGAAGATCATCCGCCGCATTGGCTCTTTTTATTTTTTCTGTTGGGTAAGGTTTACCCTCCTTATTATAACCAATGGCAAACCTCGATTCATCGGTATTCTGATTCCAGGTATAACCGGTATCGTTCATACTGAGCGGCTGGAAAACCAATTCCCGGGCGAGTTGTTCGAGCGGTTTTCTGAATTTCTTTTCCAAAGCTTTACGCAGGTATTCAAAACCTTCTCCTGAATACTGATATTTTGTTCCCGGATCAAACTGAAAATTTAATTTTTTATCGTTATTCATCCATCTCCAGTTCGGGAAACCTGTCTGATGGGTCAGCACTATTCTCGTCGTTAGTTTTTTATGCCTCGGATCGTTTAGAATATCGGGATCTGTCCAGTATTGATCCAGAGGCTCATCCAGCTTCCATTTTCCCTGGCTTATAAGACGCAGTGCCACCATTGCTGTTATAGGTTTGGTAAGTGAAGCTACATTAAAATACGTATTATAAGGTGCTGAAACACCTTTTTTTATGTCACCAAAAACCTTTACCTGCTGCAGCTCACCATTTTTAATGATTCCCAGTCCCAGTGTGAGAATTTTATTTTCCTTCAGCCAACTTTCAATCTCTTTATCATTATCCAATGCTGTTTCCTGATTGTCGTGCTTTGCTTCATGATTAAAGCTTAATGATTTTGCCATTTTCCAGTCTCCATTCTCTAAAAACCAGAAATTAGTAAATTTGGCTGAACCCACTAATTTTTCAGGGTTATTATTTTCTTTCTCATAAAACAGATGATCACCGTTCTGAATGGCAGCATATAATTTTCCTTCCTTGTACATAGGATAAATTTCGGTGCTTTTGTCTACCAGAATCCTTTTTGCCCGGTAGGTATCCGGTGCTTTGCACAACCCGTTTTTAAAATCGGCCATGAATTTCTTTTTATCTGAAATACCGTCTTTATCATGATAAAACTCAAACGGGTCACTGAGGAGATTTTCTACTTGGCCAACATTACAGGTATTGAATCCGACTGAAAAAAACAGGCTGTCTCTTGACATAATTGTTCCGTAAAGACTGTTGGTCCTTTCTATTTGTGCATGAGCATTACTAAAGAAGGTTGTAAAAAGAAAGAGAATACATTGAGCGTACTTTGTCATCGTTAAGATTTTTGACAAAGATTAAATTTTTATCCGTTTTCCTGCTGGAAATGAACCCGACAAAAACCCGACAAGATACTGACAGTATTTATATCATGCTGAAATTCAGTTTGTAGTGAAGTTTTCTGTTTCGGTCTAATCCTGCTGCGTTGCGAAGGATAATAAATACGTTGGAGAGTATAATGAGTATGATAAGAACCAATGTAAACTGGCGCCCGAGCTTTAAAAAGATTCCAAGCATAAAGACAATAGGGGCGATTATGGTCCATAGGATCTGGACTGAAATAATCTGCTTCGCCAGGCTGTTTCTCTGTTTCATTTTAAACATCAGAATAAGAGGAACAAGAATATTGAAAGGCGGTACGATAATAAACAGTAATGATGAAAGGTTGATAATTTTGATATAAGAAAAATTGATATCAGTTTGTTCTTCTTCTAATTCCGTTTTCAGATCATTTGTTGCAGTGATTGGTGCTTTATCCTGTAATGAACTTTCCTGTATTTCCAATGCTTGTGCCAATGCACGGAGGGTATGTCCTTTGGGTTCCGTTCCGGATTCTATCCGTTGGATAGTTCGTACAGAGATCTTTGATTTTTCTGATAATTCTTCCTGGGTCAGATTCTTCTGTTCTCTTACTGCTTTTAGTTTAGACATAGTATGGGTTATTTCTGAAAAAGACGTTTTTAATTCCTTTTTGTATGCTAATTTACATCTTTTTCAATACTGGAAAAAAGAAACGCCAACAATAGAAAAATAATAATGTAACCCATGATCAAGTGTAAAAATGGATTACATTACTTTATCCTGCTGCCTTTAAATATTTAGTATTTTTATTCATTCTCTGTCTGATCATCCAAATCATTGGTCATACTTCGCTTTCTTGTTAAAATAGGTATACAAACCATTTATATTAATTAATCGTATATTTAAATTAATGTAAAAGTGTGGTATGCTTATATAGAATTCAATGGTGGGGCGGCAAGATAGTTGTAGTTAACTATAAACCACACACAAATTAAAACATATGAATTTACAGTTAAAACCACATTCCGGAGTTAAAGATCATCCTATTGACAGTTTTCGTCTGGATGTTTTGGAGGGCTTAAAAAACAGTCCTAAAAAGCTATCCTCAAAATATTTTTATGATAAAATAGGCGACCGTCTTTTCCAGGAAATTATGGCGATGCCTAACTATTATCTTACCGAATGTGAACTCGATATTTTTAAAAACAAAACCGCAGATCTGGCTAAACTACTCATTCCCGGGAACGAACCTTTTGACTTGATTGAGCTGGGTGCCGGAGACGCCATGAAATCAACCTTTTTGCTCAGCTATCTCGTAGAAAAAGGAACCAATTTCACCTATATGCCTATTGATATCTCCGGAAATATACTTTCTATTTTAAATGAAAAACTAACCAGTCAGTTTCCTGCGCTTCAAATCACCTGCCTCGAAGGCGAATATTTTGAAATGCTTCATAAGGCAGCTTCCTTATCTGACAGGAAGAAAGTGATCTTATTTTTAGGAAGTAATATCGGCAATATGGATATCGAAGAAGCTGAAAATTTCTGTTTAAGCTTAAATCAAAACCTCGCCTCAGGCGACAGGATACTCATTGGTTTCGATCTCAAAAAAAATCCTCACATTATTTTAAATGCCTACAACGATAAGGAAGGAATTACAGCAGCTTTTAACCTGAATCTTCTGACGCGTATCAACAATGACCTGGAAGCTGATTTTAATCTGAGCCAGTTTCAGCATTATCAGACTTACGATCCCATTACCGGAGCCTGCAGAAGTTTTCTCGTAAGCCTGAAAGATCAGACTGTAACGATAGGAAATGAAAATATCTCATTTGAAGAAAATGAGCTCATCGACATGGAAATTTCACAAAAATTTTCCACTGACAAAATAAAAGAGCTTAGAGAAAAATCCGGTTTTGAAAATGTCGGCGAAATCAAAGACTCCAAAAAATGGTTTGTAGATACCGTCTGGCAGGTAAAATAAAAAACAAGCAGGCGAAAATTATTAGTGTTTCATCATGGGCACATAAATAAATTATGACTTGTCGCCCTCTTTGCTCACCTAAAATAACACATTGAATTGATAAAACTTTGAGTTAAAAATCATACTCAACAGATTTAAAAACCTCCAAAAAAAATATTTTTAATCTGCTTCAGTCCAACATTCGGGAGAAAAACAAAGTTAAAATCATCAAAACTAAAGAACATGACACCAGAAACAGCAACATCAGATTTAGTTAAAAAATATGCCGATATCCGGAAACACTCAGAAGAAATATGTGCCCCTCTGGAAATCGAGGATTATGTGGTACAGCCTATCGTTGATGTAAGCCCTCCGAAATGGCACCTTGGTCACACCACCTGGTTTTTTGAAACGTTTATTCTCATTCCCAACTTTCCTGATTATAAAGTTTTCGATGAACAGTATAATTTTGTCTTTAACAGCTATTACGAAACTATCGGGGCAAGAGTGATCCGTACCGACCGTGGAAATTTAAGCAGGCCTTCCGTTTCGGATATTTATAAATACCGGAAGTATGTAGATGAGCATATGAAGATCTTTCTTCAAAGCCGGTTCATGACCGAAGCCATTGAACCTCTCTTGGAATTAGGTCTTAATCATGAACAGCAGCATCAGGAATTACTGTTGACTGATATTAAATATATTCTGGGTCATAATCCGCTTTTTCCGGCTTATAAAAAAGAACCGATCTCAAAAAAAGAAAACTCTGGAAAGGGTGAAATGCTAAAGTTTTCCGAAGGAGTTTATGAAATAGGCTTCAACGGTGAAGGCTTCTGTTTTGATAATGAACTAGAAAGACATAAGGTCTACCTTAACGATTTTGAAATTGCTGACCGACTGGTAACCAATGCCGAATATCTCGAATTCATGCAGGCCGGCGGCTACGAAGATTTCAAGTACTGGCATGCAGAAGGCTGGGATTGGGTAAAGCAGAATCAAACACAATGTCCGTTATATTGGCATTACATTGACGACAAATGGATGAATTATACCCTAAACGGTTTACAGGAAATAGATCCTGACGATGCCGTTTGTCACATCAGTTTCTACGAAGCCTCCGCCTTTGCATCCTGGAAAGGAATGCGCCTCCCAACCGAAGCAGAATGGGAAGTCGCTTCCCGTCATTTTGATTGGGGAAGCCGATGGGAATGGACTAATTCTGCTTATCTGCCTTATCCGGGTTTTAAAAAAGAAGCCGGAGCCGTGGGAGAATATAACGGAAAATTTATGGTCAACCAGATGGTTTTGCGCGGCGCCTCCGATGCTACACCTTTTGGACATAGCAGGAATACTTACCGTAATTTTTTCCAGACCGGACTGAAATGGCAGTTGACAGGAATCAGGCTAGCCCGATAATTTTTGCTTATGATTACAGTAGAATCAGTTTCAAAGAATTTTAACGGAAAACCTGCAGTTGATGATATTTCCTTTCAGGCGAATGATCAGGAAATTCTGGTACTTTTAGGAACCAGCGGCTGTGGCAAAACGACCACGCTTAAAATGATCAACAGACTCATTGAAGCAGACTCTGGTAATATTCTCATTGATGGTAAAAATATCCGTGACCAAAAAGCGGAAGAGCTGCGTATAGGAATGGGTTTTGTGATGCAGCATTCCGGACTGTTCCCCCATTATACGATCAAGCAGAACATTGCTGTAGTTCCGGAATTACTGAAATGGGAAAAGAAAAAGACAGAAAACAGAACGCACGAACTTTTAAATAAACTTCATCTTTCCGAGGATGTCCTTTCAAGATTTCCCAGTGAGCTAAGTGGCGGACAGCAGCAAAGAGTGGGGATTGCAAGAGCTTTGATTGCGGATACCCCCGTTTTATTAATGGATGAACCTTTCGGGGCACTGGACAATATCACCAAAGCAGATATTCATTCAGAGTTTAAATCCCTGGAAGAGCTTAAAAATAAAACCATCATACTCGTTACCCACGATGTTCAGGAAGCTTTTGAATTGGGACACAGGATTTGCTTGATGGATAAAGGGAAAATTATTCAGACAGGAACGCCAAAAGAAATGCTTTATCATCCCGGTAATGATTTTGTAACTGATTTTTTTGCTGAAAACAGGTTGCTACTGGAATATAAGACAGCCACATTAAAAGACCTGGAGATTGCACCCAATTCATATCCCGAATTTAAATTTACAGATCATACAAACGTTTGGAATGCTTTACAGAGATTAAGTTCAGATCATAAAAATTCTGACCATTACGAATATATGATCAGGGCATTCAATGATTACAGAAAATTACAGATCGTATGACGCAGCAAAGCTTTTGGCAGTTTATCATCGAACAGCAGGAAAAATTATTCACCCAGATCATACAGCATCTTGGGCTTACATTTCTGTCTTTAATTTTAGCGATCATTGTTGGGGTCCCTTTGGGAATACTGATTGCAAGGAAGAAGACACTTTCCAGTCCGGTTCTTGGTACTGCCGGTATCTTACAGACCATCCCAAGTATTGCCTTGCTGGGCTTTATGATTCCTGCTTTTGGTATTGGGGCAAAACCTGCTATTATTGCCTTACTGATCTACGCTCTTTTACCCATCATACGGAATACCTATACCGGAATAACAGGAGTAGGCCCCAGTGTGATTGAAGCTGCAAAAGCCATGGGAATGAATAAAAGCCAGCTTCTTTTTAAAGTCCAGCTCCCTTTAGCCATGCCTGTTATTATTGCAGGAATAAGAACTGCAGCCGTTATCAATGTTGGTGTGGCTACATTAGCTTCATTTGTTGCTGCAGGCGGTCTGGGCGAATTTATTTTTGGCGGAATTTCTCTCAATAATACCAATATGATCCTTGCCGGTGCCATTCCCGCGGCCTTACTGGCCATTCTGCTGGATCAGATTATTGCTGTTGTGCAAAAATCCGGATATCGATTACTTCAAAAACTGAAATATATAGTTCCGGTTCTGCTTATTATCCTGGGAGCGGTGTATTTGCTGACTTCCCCGTCAAAAAGTAAAATTAAAGCAGGTTTTACCCCTGAGTTTATGGGAAGACAGGATGGTGATCTCGGTCTGCGTTCTGTGTATGGAATCAATGCCAATCCGCTTGTAGTAAATGATGCCATTATGTACAAAGCTGCCTACGAAAAAGAACTGGATCTTATCAGCGGATATTCCACAGATGGAAGGATCAAAGCTTTTGATCTGTATGTCCTGGATGATGATAAAAAAATATTTCCACCTTATTTTGCTGCACCCATTATTAAAATAAAAACACTGAAGAAATTTCCTCAGCTGGAAGAAACCCTTGATCTGCTGGCCGGTAAATTCAACGATTCTATCATGACCGACCTGAATTACAAGTCTGATTACCTCAAACAGGCTCCGGAAAAAATTGCAAAGGATTTTTTAATTAAAAATAAACTCTATAAAACTTCAAGGAAAGGCAATTACGGAACAGTACGCATTGGCTCAAAAATATTCGGAGAACAGTACATCCTTGCAGAAATGTATAAAATGCTGATAGAAGGTTACACAAACTATAAAGTGGAAACCAAAACAGGTTTAGGAGGGACCAAGATCTGTTTTGATGCGCTGATGAATGATGGCGTTGATTTTTATCCTGAATATACCGGAACCGGCCTTTTGGTTCTTCTAAAACCAACAGGGCAGACCCTTAAAAATGTGACTCAGAGTGCAGATAAAACCTATCAGTATGTTAATGCTGAATTTGAAAAACAGTATGGAATTCAATGGCTGAAACCGCTTGGATTTAATAATTCCTATGCTTTGATGATGCGTAGAAAACAGGCAGAAGATCTTCATATTAAAAGCATTTCAGATCTTAAAAAATATTTTTCCAGATACAGATAAATTGTAAATTATTGATTTTTAGGCATAAATTACCCTAACGGTTGTTAGTAGTAGTACTACGACACTTTTTCATATTTATACGGAAATACTGTTTTTTCACATTAGTTACTTCTATATTTGGTGAAATAGAAACATCAGATCACAAAATATTAATAATTAAAATTTAGAAATCATGGCAGAAAGAAATTCGAGAGGAATCTTAAAATTTAACGGAGGTGAAGGACAGAAGTTACTAAGACTTAACTACAGTGTATCCCGTTCTACAGACGTATCAGGAAGAGTAGCATCAGATCCTTCCAATGCTCTTGTCAAAATCACAGTGGAGGCTACTGAAAAATCAGACATCCTTGAAAGTTTACTTAATGGTAAATATAAACCTACAACGGGAGAGGTAACTTTCAACAAATCTCACGAAGAAGGAACATTAACTACTTTGAAATGGGAAAACGGATATGTGATCCAACATGAAGTAGACTTCAATGCAGTAGATGAGAACAGTATGTACATCAGCTTTATAGTAAGTGCAGAACATATCGATCTGGGTACTTCTTCTTACAAAGCAGAATGGCCTACGTCATAAGCAGATAATTTCCTGGAAATTTTTAAAATACAGACAGAATGGTACACCCGCATTAGGGAGCCGTTCTGTTTTTTTTTGTTCGACATATTTCCGGATCAATATTAACGCATGGAAAGCTTTACAAAAATTGGATCCAGGGAAAGTCAAGGGAAATAATCAGAAGTACTGGTCCTAGAATTTTCTGTATTTGGCGAAATGAATTTTTCGTCTTTAGCTCACCATAGGAGTTTTAGGAATTATTTAGAAATACTAAAAAAAGACTGCCCCAATCCGGAACAATCTTTATTACATTTTAAATAGAATTGTTTAATGAATGATCACCTTCTTCCTCTGCACCGTATGCGCCGAGAAATATCCCAAAGCACCATTGCTGATATTGCTTGGAGGATTGGAAGGGGTAACGCCTCCGCCAGGTCCACCGCCATCTATGATCTGCAGAAGAGCAGAGTAGTAGGTGAAGATATTGTTATCAATGCTCTGCATTTCCATGTGAATCGTATCGCCTACTATTACCTTATGCTTTGTAGGATCATTATCGTCTTCCTCATTCGGAAGAAATATAGGTCTCTGATTCACCATTCCGTTGTTGACGTTATCTGAAAATACGTCAAACGTTTTCTTCGTTAAACTATTGACCGTAAAATTGAAAAGATAACGGTTTCCCAGAGCCGGAGGATCTGTAAAAACAGGTAAAAGAGCATACGTGATCTCACCTCCGAAAGAGAAAGAATCCTGTGTAAGGCCGTCCAGATGCACCGCTTCAGGCATCGTGCTCTGTGCAGTGTACTGCTTTCCTTCAGCCTGGATATTCAGCGTATAGGTGCGGCCTGTTGCTCCGTTGAATGCAGACGTCCTGTAATTTCCGTCCCCAATATACTGTAATGTTTCCGTTTGGCCCGTGTTGTCACTTATCACTACCTGTGCTCCCACTACTGCAGGATACTGATTGTTTTGTGTAAAGGCTACCGACTTTGTGATCCTTACAATATAAGGTCCCGGCTTATTCGTGATATTACCCTCTATGACAATTTTTCCACTCTGATCCTCAAGATCAAGATCAATCTCCTTTTCACAGGAAGTTACAGCGAACAGCGATAATATGATAAAAATAATATTCTTCATGATCTAAAATTTGAAATTATAAGTGATATTAGGTACCCATCTGAATAGAGAAGTCTGCATCGCACGGGTAGTTCCCGGATTGTTCGGATTATCTTCAAATGAAATCGTATAGGCATTTTCACGTCCGTAGAGATTATAAATACCAAACGACCACGAACCTTTAAAACGCTTCGTAGTATCCGGCTCATACGTTGCACTCACATCCATTCTGTGATACGCTGGCATCCGGTCTGCATTCCTGCTGCTGTACTGGAAGATCGTCTGTCCGTTCAGCTCATACTTTCCTGTAGGAAAAGTTACTGCATTTCCTGTACTATAAACGAATAATCCGGATAAAGACCACTTTTTGTTCAGCTCATAAGTTGCTACAATTGATAAATCATGGGTTTTATCCATTCTTGCATTATACCATTGATTATCGTTGATGCCATCTATTTTTCTTTCCGTTTTGGACAGCGTATAAGAAATCCAGCCGGTCAGTCTTCCGCTTTTCTTTTTGGCGATAAGTTCCAGTCCGTAAGCCCTTCCTTTTCCGAACAGAAGCTCACTTTCCACATCCGCTGCCGTATCAAACGTGATCTGCGCACCGTTTTTAAAATCGATCTGATTCTGCATCGACTTATAATAAATCTCCGCATTCAGTTCATAATTGTTATGATTGAAATTCCTGCTGTATCCCGCACTGACCTGATCTGCTATTTCCGGCTTCACACTGTAGCTGCTCCCGATCCATTGGTCTGTGGGGTTTCCGCTGCTGCTATTGCTCAGAAGGTGCAGATTCTGCGTATTCCTCGAGTAACCTCCTTTAATGCTGCTTACCTCATTGATGCGGTAATTCGCTGTGATCCTCGGCTCGAGATTCACGTATGTTTTTCCGAATTTACCCTTCTCCAGATATCTGCTGTCCGTGATCACCCCATTTTCATACGAGTTATACGTATCGCCACCCAGCACACTGAATGAAGACAACCTTAAACCGTAATTCACCGTCAGCTTTTCTGTGGCTTTAAAATCATCATTGATGTATACCGCATTTTCCCACGATTTCCTCGGATTTCTCGGGAAGCTGCTTACACTCGTTCCTGAAGCACTGCTTGGCGTAAGCGTATGATAAATAGACTGCAACCCGAAACGTACAGAATGCTTATTTCCTGCAAACCACGTAAAGTCCTGCTTAAGATTCCAGTCTTCGATCTCTGAACTCAGACCGAAAGTATTGTTGTTGCTTTTTAAGCTTACCTTATAATTGTAATTGCTATAAATGAATGATGTATTAGAGAACAATTTACTGTTGATAATACTGTTCCATCGCAATGTAGCCGTAGTGTTTCCCCAATCAGTAGAGAATGTATCTCCCAATCCAAGAACATCCCTTCCGAAATACCCTGACAAATAAAGACGGTTATTATCATTGATCTGATAATTGGCCTTCAAATTAAGATCATAGAAATATAATTTACTGTCTTTAAAATCATCCGTTGTCTTCAGGAAAAGATCCGCATATGTCCTTCTCCCCGAAACAATGAATGATGACTTCTCCTTCTGGATAGGGCCTTCCACACTCAGCCTGCTACTGATCAGCCCGATGCCTCCGTTCACATTATAGTCCTTATTGTTCCCGTCCTTCATTTTTACATCCATTACTGAAGAAAGACGGCCTCCATACTGGGCAGGGCTGTTTCCTTTGATGATGCTTGCATCCTTCAGTGCATCACTGTTGAACGTACTGAAAAACCCTAGCAGGTGAGACGCATTGTACACAGGTGCCTCGTCCAGTAAGATCAGGTTCTGGTCTGTAGCGCCACCTCTTACACTGAATCCACTGCTTCCTTCACCATTGCTTTTGATTCCCGGTAAAAGCTGGATCGTCTTCATCACATCCTTTTCCCCGAATAAAACAGGAAGCTTTTCTATATTCTTGATGCTTAAAGTTTCCGTTCCCATCTGGGCACTCGTCAGGTTTTTATCCTTTTTAATCCCTGAAATAACGACTTCATCAATCTTTCCTACCTTTTCATCTCCCTTCTCTTCCTGGTCGAGTGGCAGATCCAGCTTGGTATTCTGTTCCACCTTTACCGGCAGTTCAAAATCACGGTAACCCGGATAGGAAACGATCAGCGTATAATTTCCCTCGGGAAGCGACAGTGAGTAAAAGCCATATTCATTAGCCACAACGGAGATCGACGGATCTTCATTCACCTTCACGGTTACGCCGATCAGCAGTTCCCCGTTCTTGTGGTCTTTCACCGTACCACTTACCGAGTATTTCTGCTGAGCCAGAGCCAGCGAACTAAA
Source organism: Chryseobacterium sp. W4I1 (assembly GCF_030816115.1). Classification (NCBI taxonomy): domain Bacteria; kingdom Pseudomonadati; phylum Bacteroidota; class Flavobacteriia; order Flavobacteriales; family Weeksellaceae; genus Chryseobacterium; species Chryseobacterium sp. W4I1. The sequence continues at coordinate 2,433,767 of NZ_JAUSXQ010000001.1, read as the reverse complement.
ACAGAGCGCAGCAGCCGTGACGGCAGTTTTAAAAAACAATTTTTGCATTAAGTTTAAATTTTTAATAGAGTAGAATTCTTTCAAATAGTAAGTTTAAAAAAGATTTTGTGGAGAAATACAGACCGGCCAAATGATATCCATCAGAGAGTTCATAGTTTACTGTCAAACGTAAAAAAACAAACGATATTACGGTCACTATAAAAAATAGGGCAAAGGATTGAAATATATCTTCTTTCCTTAGTCCCGGTATGCTGCATAAATCTGTCCCGTTCATCGTTCTTGTTTGCTTTATCCTAAGAAAAGTAAAAACTCCCTGGTCAGGGAATACAAAAATAGCAAAATACTCCGACTGGCCTTATAATTAAAGGTAATCTTAATGTTAAATAACTGCTGTTTCATAAAAAAAGATAAAAAAAAGCAGGAAATATTTATATTTGTTTAAATATTCACCAAGATGATTCCACTTCACGATCTTTTATTTTTCGTTATTGCTGCCCTTGTTTTAGTGATAAGTCCCGGTCCCAATATGATTTATCTTATTTCAAGATCTATTACACAAGGTAAAAAATCCGGGCTTATCTCACTGGCTGGTGTAGTTTGCGGTTTTCTCTTTCACATCATTATGGTATCCTTTGGTCTTACAGCTGTATTACTGGCTGTTCCTGTGGCCTACACTGTTCTAAAAACTCTGGGGACCGTCTACCTCCTGTATTTAGCCTATCAGGCGATCAAACCTAAGAGCAAAAATATATTTGATGTAGACCAGCAGGGTCCTCATGACAGTCCGAAAAAACTCTTCACCGTTGGCTTTCTCACCAATGTACTCAATCCCAAAGTTGCGGTCTTTTACCTCTCGTTCTTCCCCCAGTTCATTAAACCGGAATACGGCTCCGTTCTTACCCAAAGTCTAGAGCTCGGTGTTATTCAGGTATTCATCAGCTTCAGTGTTAATTTTATCATCGTCCTCAGCGCTGCAAAAGTTGCGGTATTCTTTGCAGGAAATCCGTTTTGGGTGAAAGTGCAGAAATGGTTTATGGCCGGCATACTTACTTATTTAGCGGTAAAAATGGCTTTGTCAAAAGCCAGATAAACTGAATTATAAAATAGAATGGCCTTACTTTGCTGGATGAAATGCCTTTGTGTATCCTAAAAAACAGACAGAGAGAAATATTTCTTTGCTTATCTTTGCGATAATAAATGCTTTCAGCTTAATAAATCAGAATAATTTCGCATCACCAGCTATTTTCAATGAAGCAGTCCATTCCTACCTACGATTTAAACAGCATTACGCAGCATGGTATTCTGATCGAAAGGATTGAAAAGAGGACCATGAGTACGGAAGATAATCTTTTTGATAAAGGAATTCATCGCGACAGTCATTATATTTTTACCTATCTGCAAAGTGGCCGTGCGAAAATGATGGTTGATTTTAAAATGATAGAAGCTCAGGATACAGCTGTTTTCTTTCTGCTGCCGGGGCAGGTGCATGAAGGAATTTTGATGGATGACGTCAGTGGATGGTTTATCGCGGTAAAAGCAGATCTGCTGCCCGATACCTTACGGTCGGTTTTTGAGGAGTCGCTGATCGATATACAGCCTGTTGTCATTGACCGGATTACAGCAGAAAAGCTCAGTTCCTGTGCCGAAATGCTGCAGATGTCCTGTAACGAAGAAATGCTGGAAACCAAAGAAGGATTTTTTGTGGTTCAGTCCCTAATGAACGCTTTTACAGGGATGTATGCCATGATCTTTTTAGGAGAAAGCAACTCCGAAACGTTCATTGAAAGCCGGGCCATTCAGCTGAATAGACAGTTCAGGATTCTGGTAAGAAAAGAATTCAAAACCATGAAAAGTCCATCTGCCTACGCCGAAGCACTCCATATTTCACGGGGTTATCTCACTGAAGTTATCTGGGAAGTTACGGGAAGATCTGCACAGTTTTGGATTCACCAGGAAATTTTAATAGAAGCCAAACGGCTCTTATCTTTCACTGGACTTACAGTAAAGGAAATCGCTTATGAACTCGGATACAGTGACCATACTTACTTCTCCCGATTATTCTCCAAGGTGGAAGGCTGTCCGCCCTCAGCATTCCGAGACCGAAACAGGAAGTAGATCCGATCCACGAATAATCCAACCAATTCCCTGAAACAGCTATCGGTCTGTATTTGTTTTGCAGCTTCCTTTGCAATAAAATAATATATGCCAAGCTTACCAAAATGGATGAATGACACATTAGAAAACGTCATGTCCTCCAAATTTAAAGAATGCACCGTTATTCATACAGAAGCTGTTTCAGAAGATCTCCGCCTCATCCGCTTTTCGTCTGATCTTTCAGATGTCCATTTTGAGCCTGCTTATGCCATCGGGATCAGGGTAAGCGAAAAAGATTACCGTAATTATTCGCCCTTCAGCTTTAATAAGCACGCAGGGACTTTTGATGTGATTTTCCATCTTCATGATACGGATGCTGTAGGAAGCCGTTTTGCCAGCCGTCTTTCAGTAGGCGAAACTACAAAAATACTGATGCCAAGAGGAAAGCGTTTTTTTGAACCCAATGCAGAAATTCATTTTTCCATAGGCGATGCAACTTCGCTGGGAAGTTCTCTGTCCATTAAAGAAGCAGCGGAAGAAATCGGTGGCTCATTTGTCTGCCTTCACGAGCTGGAAGAGCCTTCGGCACTGAAAGAACTGGAACTGTATGGTTATCACGCTCCCAAAAATGATATCCAAAACATCATAGAAGCACTCACTGATTTCCTGAAAGAAGAAAAGCAGGCCCTTCAAAACAATGAAGTCGTATTCTATCTCACTGGAAATGGCAATACCATGTCTGTCATTCGGAAATTCCTTAAAGCTAAAGGCATAGATTCCAAATGCATCAGGTCACAAGCTTACTGGATGGAGGGAAAAAGAGGGCTATAATAGCTTTTATTACATGTTTACAAAACATTAAACTGTCATTGCGAGGAGCGTAGCGACAAAGCAATCTCAAAATTTTTAATCAGGCAGTAATTGGTTGTTCTTTTCTACCTTAGTTATGAAAGCTTAAGAGAAAGTATAAAACTTACCTGAAAATCCAATTTAAAAAACGATCAATAGAAACCTCCATTGATCGTCTTTTTTGAAAATAATATATCAAGAATTTAATCCTTAATCACCATCTTTTTTGAGCCCATCACTTTACCGTCTGTGGTCATTTTATAAACATATGTCCCTGATGGCAGTTCTGAACTTGAAAGTGTAACCGTGCCGTTTCCCTTTTCACGGAGGGGTAGAGTTCTTACCAGTTGACCGGAAATATTGTAAATTTCTATTGATGCTGTTTGGGCATTTTTTGGAAGATAATAGCTGATGCTCGTTCCGTTTTTGGTGGGATTGGGAACATTTTGAGAAAGCTGAGCAATATCTGAAGAAGTGATAGTTGAGATAGCAGCTTTATTCAATAGCAGTTGCTTCAGCTCCTCTACCGTATTTTCAAGATTTTTAATGCGGTCTTCCAGCTGTTGGATGGTTTCCTCTGAAGCCGAAGCTGTTTTGTTGAGTGGCGTATTCGAAACCATTACATTTCCGCTTGCATCTACAACCAGGGCGAGGCCGCTTCCTGTGGGCAGATTTTCATGTCTTACTGTTCTACCGTATGGAAATTGGCAGTAGGAGATAGTGTAAGAATGCCGACTCTTTTATCCTGAATCAGCATCGTTGAGGTGGGGGAGAGACCAAACATGATTGATAACGGAATATTATTCGTCAGTTTTGCTCCTCCGGTTCCTGATCCGATGACGAAAGAACGGTTTCCGGTAGCGGCCAGATCAATTCCGAATCCTCCTGAATATACATCCTTAAGATCAATGCCTACCCCTAATGCAAACTGGTTAGAATTTCGGATAGTGTTTTTCCAGCCAAGAGCTACAGATTTGCTGGAATTATTCAGAACAATATTGTCCTGTCCGCTCACGATATTAGCACCTCCGCCGTTGGCAAGATCATTTCCCCAGCCGTTTACTATAGAACTGCTGGCCAGTCCTCCCAGAATATTGGAGCTTCCGGCAACGATGCTTCCTTTTACTTTGGCGGTATTGGAGTTGTTTACGGCGTCTACGATGAAAGAACCTGCCTCATTAAGGATAGCCTGTCCCGGATTGGCAGATGCTCCGTTCGTTCTTAGAAAAAAAGGTCTTGGATCTACGGTACCTGCGTAGTTTGCTGTAGTAATTCCTGCATTTCCGGTAATTTGCCATTGCTGGGCATTGGCAATTCCTGTCAAAAGAAGCATAGCTGCTGCTAGGCCACTTTTCATGGATAATAATGGTGTTTTCATAAATTTTGAATTTTGATGGTTTTAGTTATCACTAAAGTAGGAAATATTATTATTGAAATTAAATTTTTATCACTTAGTTGTGATATTAAAGATCTGTTTATTGCTTTCAATTCAGTAATAAAAGGAAATGCATGCATTATAATTAATTTCTATAGGGTTTATTTGTATCATCTAAATAGTTTTGAAAATCTGTTCGATACATATATTATAAATGCATATCGGTTTTAATTTTTCTGCTTCATCTCAATAAAAATATACTTTACGGTTTCCCATAATTTTTCTCTTACAGTTGTTTGTAGTTTCGGCATTAGAAAACGACACAACAACTTAAACATTATGAATAAAAAAACGACTCCTGCCGATCTCTTTTTGGGGATTCTTGCATTGCTGCTCATCAGCGTAAGCTTTTATCAGACCTGGCTCGGTCTGCAACAGATTTTTGGTCCTGCATCATTTGTCATTGCTCTGGTTTTATCCCTTTTATTGCTGTTTCTGTGCTGGATGCTTAGGAATGCCAAGCTGGAAGGAAAACCTACCGGAAGTCTTGTAGGGATCTATGTATTTATAGCCTCCTTTTGTTTCATTGCAAATTTCAATGCACTGTATACCAGGTTTATGAAAACAGATATTTTTACCGATGAGCTCCGGGAGATCAATAAAAGCTTTATGGCTCTTGAAAATGATGTAGAATCAAAGCTGAGCTATAAGTACAATAAAATAACCACTCAGAATATTGAGATTAAGAAAAAACAGCTGATGGAGCAAATCAAAGACCCTGGAAACAAAGGAATCGGAACCAGAGCACAGTCGCTGATCAGAGATATTGAAAAGCTGACAGGTCAGAAAGTGGATCTCTTGACTCCGGTAGGAAACGATTATGAGGATCTCTCCGAAAGAATGGGCCATCAGATCGATAATATGATTTCAGATCTTTCTCCCGAAGAACGAGCTTTGAAAACGGATCTTAATAATGCCAGTCTTAAATGGAATAAAAATATTCAGGATCTGCTTTTGTTGTCTAAAAAAGAAAAAGATGATCTGTCACAAGGCATCATCGATGAATCTCTTGCTGAATACAATAAATTGGGAAGCAGGGCACAAACCGTTTTAGGAAATGAAAAGATTCACTTTGAGCCCATCGTTTCGCAGACTCAGGAAGTAGGAAAGATTGGTTTTGCATTTGAGCATGCTATCAAACATTTCGGAATGTACCAGTTTGTGGTGTTGGCAGGATGTATCTTACTGGATTTTGTAATCGTGATTATTATTTTACTGGTGACAGGTCCTGGCAATAACAGGAATAACAGAGGAAGTGTTTTCAATAATAAGAGAAGCGGTAATACTTTAATTCCCAATAACTAAGCCATGGATAATTTTAACGAAAAATTTAAGCCCTTGTCTTTTGACCATGAAGCTGAAGAGCTGTTGAAACCTCTTTCTTTTGATAATGAGCACCAGGTTCAGGAAGATTTTGTTCCTATTGCAAGAACCATCTCAAATGATATTAAAAATAAAGAAAGCAATTTTGTATTTTTCTTCGGAACAGCGGATTCCGGAAAATCGGTGATTCTTTCTTCCATGCTGTATTATCTGAAATCTCATGCCGGAGTATTGAGACCGAAACTTGGTACACCCAACAGCAAGGAAGCCAATGTTCTTTTGTCTGATTTTTTTGAAAATATACGTCAGGGTATCCTTCCCAACAGGACATCGAGGGATAAAGTAACCCGTCTTGATCTGGTTTTTGAACCCAATAATAAATCCAAAAGAGTAGTTCCTATTGATCTTACATTTTTGGAAACTTCAGGAGAAAACCACAATGAGATCAGAAGAGGCGGAAGTTATCACAGTAGTATCGAATCATTTTTGAACGGCAATGTACCTCTTACCTTCATTATCGTTACCAGTTATGATTCTGCGCATAGAGAAGACAGCCTGATCAATGAATTTCTGGATGAGCTGGAAAGAAAAGGAAAAAACCTGAAATCAGTGAATGCTGTACTTGTCATTTCCAAATGGGATAAATCCGGAAGAATGGACGTTGAAAGTGCAGAAGAACTGGAAGGTTTTATTTCTGACCGCCTTCCAATGACAGCACAAAGAATCAATACTTATGGACTAAGTAAATCGTATTACACCATTGGAAGCGTTGAAAATTCAATAGGACAGGAAAGGGTAAACCTGCTCAATCTGTCCACGGCAGAGGTTCTGTCTAAATGGCTGTACAGAAGCATTACCGGATATGATCTGGATTATGAGGGAACATTTTGGGAACGTTTAAAATTTAGTTTCAGTAACTGATGAGTGGTATTTACTTTTTTTCAGCATTCGGGACTTTTGGCAACCCGAATGGCTTCCGCCAGTCCTATTTTCTTGGTGGAAATGCAGATGTAGCCAAAAATATTAAAACATTTGATCTGAAAACAGATGCAGTCAAGCTTTTTCCGGGCAGTAAAATCTACGGAATGCGTATAGAGCCAGCCGGCAGCTCCTATCTGATTTCCTACACTGTATACACTTTCGCAAAAGAGCAGAACTCTCAGCGGGGCGGTACATTTATCGGATCAAGCCTTATTTTTGTTGATAAAATAGCCCCCGAAAGCCTGACAATTGATGTCCTGAATGAATTTCACCAATATCTGGAAAAACATAATGTGACGGATGGCACCATTACCATTAGCCATTCGGATAAATTTTCCATTCATCAGCCAAAAGATTATGATAAAATCGGGTTTAATGCCCGTGAAGTGGAAAGTCCTGGAATGGCTAGGTCGGGAAATCATTATCTGATGGTATATTCCGAGCCGGGTTCTTCGCAGATGTCTTCTCTGTTCAGTAAAGCAATAGCCCTCCTGAGTACGTATGATATGATTTACTTCACTGAAAGCCGTGAGGTTGCAGAATTTGTACAACAGAAAGGCATCTTCAAAATTATAGATCTCAATGGTTTTGAAAGAGAAATCCAGAGATCTGATGAAGAAAAATCAAAACTGTTGACTGCCTGTATCCTTGATATGGAAAAAGAAAAAGAGAATTTAAAAGGAGACAGAAAAACTATTATTGATGAGGTAGAAAAACAGATCATTCAGAATGAAAGAAGGCATCAGGAAAATGAAAAGAAGATCAGTGAATCTAAAGCAGGGATTAATGCCATTAATAGCGGATTTGATCAATATGCAGTAAAAATTGACGAATTGATTGGTATTTTAAAATCCGGTGGGAAAGTAGAAGATATCAGAAAACAGCATCTGGAAAGCAGAAAAATGTTTTCAGAGAAGATCAGGCTCAGCAGAGATGTGGGGACAATCAGCTCAATGAGTTCTTCTCATTCATCAAATCAAGGAAATTCAAAGCCTAAGCTGGCCAACAGCCTGGAAGATTTTAATCGTGAAAAAAACAGCTTTACTTACCAGGGAACCCGGTTGAATGCGTATAAAATTGCTTTCTGGAGTCTCCTCATTTTAGTATCGGCTGTGGCTGCCTGTTATTTAGTATTTTTGGATAACGGAAAAATTCTGAAATCCTTTTCAGAAGAAACTGTTGTTGCTGTTGAAAACAACGGTGCAGACATCGTGAATGCAAATCGCACAGAAGAAATTCCTTCAGTTGTACAGATGATCAATCTGAATCCTTTTCCCAATGCAGAATTAAATGAAAACGACTGGCGGCTTGTTTCAAAAAAAGCACCATTTGGAATGAAAATAGACAGTCTGATCAACGTGATTTATAAAGAGAATCCATCAACAGTTAGAGACTTTTACAAACATCAGAAAAAAGAATATAAAGCTCATCTTTATTCTTTAAATCAGCAAAATTTTACAATCAATGAACGGGATACCATACTTTCAGATACCTTGAGGAAAATCCCCAACTACATCAAACCTTAACCGGCTCTGTTGTTTGTAAAAACAAATAATTATAGCTCGCTATTCAAGAAGATGCATCATGACGGTGTATCTTTTTTTGATGATAAGTGCTAATGCAGAATGAAAACTGAATTTACAAATGACTAGGTTTACTTAAAAAAATAATTCATTTTTTTAAACAAGTGTTTAACTTTCTGCTATGGTGTTCATTAAGCTACTTAATTCCAATAATTAAAGGCTAAATCATACCGTGGAGTAAAATTTTGGTATATAAATTGCAGCCATGTAAAATTTTATTTTTAATGTATTTAATTATGTTAAAAATATTAATTTATTATAAAGTCATATGGATAATTTAAATTTTGGCGCCATTAATAAGAAATTCGTATTTTTATTAATGGTTCTTTTTTACAGTATTGCGGATGCACAATGCATAGCTTACACAGGTCAAACCATGAATGCCGGGCAGACGTACTGCCTTACAGGAAACCTTACTCTGACCAATGATATTACTATTCCAACGGGTGCTTTACTGATCATTCAGCCGGGCGGTGCTCTTATTGTAAAAGGTATTACGGTAAATGGTGATCTTGAGATTGGGGACAAAGGGAGTGTAAAATCTGAGGGATCAATCATAATAGGGGTTTTCGGAAGCCAGAAAAACTCAAAAGTGAAACTGGGAACCAAAGCTTATCTTTCCCTTACCGGATCAGTATCTCAGGGAGATCCGTCTTTCATGGGAACATTCCCCGGTGCTACATCAAGCATTGATATGGGGACATATAGTGTGGTAGAAATATGTGGAACATTCAGTCAGCAGTCTATTACCTATCCTTTTATCAATTACGTAGGAGCTCCTTTGGGGAAAGCTTACTGTATTGCCAAAGCACAGGTGAACGGTGGCGGAACTTCTATTCTCAGTAATGACAGCCAGATCATCGCTATTGCAATGGATACGGTGACAGGCCTTGCTCCCGGTAATGCCAGTTTCTGTGGTCCGAATGCTACTAAGGCGACGTGTCCCACATTATGGCCTGATGGGCTTCCTGATGAAAAACTTGTCTGTGGTTTTGCGGATGAAGTAGTTCATGAACTGGATAATTACTGTACAAAGCCTGCTGTTTCAGGAACACCGGACGGCTATACTAAAATGGGAATTACGATACAGCAAAAAACTAAAGACTGGCCCGAAAATATTCCTAATGGTTTCCTCGCATTGGAATCAAAGCTTAAAGGTTTTGTTATTACCCGAGTACAACATGTGAGCTCAACCCCTCAACTTGGAGACGCTGTTGCAGAACCGAAAGAAGGAATGCTGGTGTACGATATTCAGGACAAGTGTGTGAAGCTGTATAACGGAACTCAATGGAATTGCATTGAAAGAAGCTGTAATGATTAACTTAATTTATAAAACATGAAACACATAAAAAATATATCAACAGTGGTGATACTGTTAGCTTTTAATTTATTCTATGCTCAGGTTGCTATAGAAAAAGAATCTGTTGACGGTAGTAGTACGGTCCTGGATTTCAATAATACCCCAACCAATACAAAAGGTCTTATTCTTCCTGCAACAGAGAGGATCCCGGACATCCCGGAAAACGGAACATTTATCTTTGACAGGTCTGATGATAAGGTAAAGGTTTATGAAAACAATACCTGGAAAGCTCTCAGTGATATTGGCAACAGTTCGGCAGTGATCAATAGCAGTTCAGATGAAACCGGTAATGGAGTAGTGATCGGGGATAAAGTGGGAAGTACAGATGGAGTGCTCGTTCTTGAATCGCCGGATAAAGCTATGATTCTTCCTAAAATAGCTTCTCCGCATCTCAATGTGAAAAATCCGTACCCTGGCATGATCTGTTATGATACAGCAAGTAAAACGTTTGCTGTTTTTGACGGAATTGTCTGGAATTACTGGAAATAAGAACAGTTTGAAAACAGTTTAAAAGCCCTGCTTATCATTAATAGCAGGGCTTTTTTATTTTTTTCGTCCGTACATTAAGATTCTTTTAAAAGCATAAATAGCAGGAAGCTTAGCAAAATCTTTTGAAATTCGGTGTTTGAATTCTGCGGTAAAGACTTTTTGTTGTTCTTCGTCAAGTCTTTCCAGGTAAGGGATCAAAGCTGATCCGGAAATAAAGTTGAATAAGGTTTCGTGATCCTCGGCAATAATAGGATAAACCTTCTGAGAGAGATTCAGATCCTCAATGCCGCTGTCAAACAAGATTTGTGCATATTCATCGATTGTAAGCACAGCTGAAGGGCGGTTCCATTGGTTAAGCTGTGTACGGTAAGGTTCTTCATCTGCCAGCTCAAAAAGAATTTTATTCAGGGTGTTGCCCGGTTGATAAGGCATTTGTACAGCGAATTGTCCGTTGGTATTCAGCTTAGCAATAAGTTTAGGAAAAAGGTTTTGATGATCATCAGACCATTGCAGGGCAGCATTACTGAAGATGAGATCCCAGTTTTCATCAGCATCCAGCATCGTCTCTGTTGTCGCAATTTTGAAATGGAGACGCTCATTTTCCAGCGCTTTGGATTTTTCAAGCATTTCGGGAGAAGAGTCAATCCCTGTAAAAACAGCATCTTGAAATTTTTCAGTAAGGATGGCAGTCTGTTCGCCTGTTCCGCAGCCAAGATCTACTGCTTTCATTGCTTTTTCATCGGTGATCAACTCAGCGAGATCATAAAACGGCTTAAAACGGATATTTTTAAACTGGTTGTAAACGTCAGGATTCCAGGGCATATTCTGTAATTTTAAATGTGATTTCAATTTACTCAATCCGGAACAGAACAAGAAAATTAAAATATTAAAAGATTCTTAAAAGAAAGGAAGCGGGAAGCAGGAGGATGGGAGTTACTGAAAGAAGAAAGAACAATTAATCCCGTTTTCATTGAATTTAAAGTTTCATCAAGTTAATCTGAATTCGTAAAAAACCCAGAAATCCATTTACAGGCTGAAAGTAACTTCCATCTCCCATCTTCTTACTTCCTCCTTAAACTCTCACAAAATCTGGGCACTTTCTTTAATGCTGTTCATCACAAAAATACTCTTTGTCTGCCCAATGCCCTCAATTTCAGAAAGCTTATTGACAAAAAATTCATGAAAATCATCCATATTAGGAGCAAGGATCTTCAGCATAAAATCAAAATCCCCACTGATGTTATAAAATTCTACTACTTCTTTCAACTTTCCAACTTCCTCGATGAATTTTCCGGCGGTTTTTTTGTTGTGAACATTTAATGCGATCATACAGATCACCATCATACCTTTGTTTACCTTTTTACGGTCTACTATTGCGGTATATTCCTTGATGATTCCCAGTTTTTCCATTCGCTTGATGCGTTCGTGTGTGGGAGTTGGACTTAAATTGATCCTTGCTGAAATATCACGGACGCTCATTTTGGCATCTTTTTGAAGCAAACGCAGGATTGAAAGGTCTTTTTCGTCGGGGGTATATTGTTCGGCAGTCATTTGTTCTGTTTTTAAAGGTTATATTGTGGGTAATAGTTATTTTGTTCTTTTTTATTTATTTAATATTTAAATTTGTTCCAAAATTAACACATAATTTTGACATATGTTCTTTTAAAATTAATTTTGCAGTAAATTTGAATAGATGAGTACAAGGAAGAATTTAATATTAATATTAGCATCGGTAGGAACTTTTGTAGAGGCTTTGGATATTGCCATTATTAATTTAACGATTCCTTCCATTCAGGAACAGTTTCATATCGGAGCAGAAACCGTACAGTGGCTGCAGACCCTGTATGTGCTTTTTTTTGGAGGCTTTCTGATCATCGGTGGAAAACTTTCCGACCAGATCGGGCGCAAGAAAATATTCCTTATCGGAGCTTTTATTTTTATGCTCACCTCTTTAGGTGCAGGACTTTCCCAGAGTTTTGAAGTTTTAGCCATATTTCGTGCCCTTCAGGGGTTGGGAGCCGCATTCATTATGCCTTCTGCGCTATCTATTGTCACCAATACTTTCAGGGGGGAGCAGGAACGTAACCGTGCCATTGGAATTTTCAGCTCATTTGCTGCGATTGGTTCGGGAAGCGGACTTTCAGTAGGAGGCATTATCAGTACTTATCTGAGCTGGCATTGGGTGTTCCTGATCAATGTTCCTATTCTTTTACTTACTTTGATCTTTGCTTATCAGTATCTGCCTACAGATGAAAAAAGTGAACCTGGACAGAAAACTGATTTTATATCTGGAATATTGTTGGTTTTAGGACTTTTAAGTCTGACCTACGGAACTCATGAGCTTGTTCATATCAAAGAAAATCCTTTCATGATTATGGGTTCTCTTGTTATTTCTGTTCTTCTTTTAGCTGCAGTATTTATAAGATTGAAATCTGTAGCTCAACCTCTAATCGATTTGCAATTATTTAAACATAAATCTTTGATGATTTCCAATGCAGTTTTCTTCACATTAGGAGCATTTTTCATAGGATTTTTATTTCTTATCTCATTAATGCTTCAGAAAGATATGGGATACAGTGCGGCATCTGCGGGATTAATGTTGGTGCCATTCAGTATCATGTCGGCGCTGGCTGCAAAATTTGTACTGCCCTACATTTCCAAAAGATTAAGTTCTTCCCAGATGGGTGTTTTCGGTTGGAGTTTTATGCTGGCAGGAGCCTTATCTTTACTGATAGCGGTTTACACAGGACATCCGCTAACGGTAGTACTATTGGGAGCTGCATGTATCTCCGGAATTGGCATGACGTTCTGTTTTACCGCGCTGTCTGTGATGGGAATTCAGGATGTAGAGCCTTCACATTATGGCGTTGCATCAAGTTTAAGCTCTACCAGTTATTTCCTCGGAGCAGGAATTGGACTTTCGTTCATAACTTTAATGAGCCAGATCTTTCCGTCAGAATATGCTGTAGGAGATTTAAGTCTGATTATCTTGGTTGGATATGCTTTACTTGCTCTTGTAATGTTGCTGTATTTTATTGTTAAAAGCTTAAAAACCAGACAAACGGCAATAGCTGTTTCATAAACGGATTAAAAATAGACAAACTATTATGAAAAAGGATCGGCATTATAACGTCGGTTCTCTTTATTTTAGCAAAATGAAAATACAGATCATCAGCGACCTTCACCAGGAATTTGGATCTGCTGATTTATTTTTTGATCAGTCAGATGTTGTTGTATTGGCAGGAGATATTAATCTGGGAACAAAAGGAATTGACTGGATCAAGTTGAAAATCAAGAACAAACCGGTTATCTATGTTTTAGGAAACCATGAATATCATAAAGGTTCCTACCCGAAAACCTTAAATAAGATCAAGGCTGAAGCTGAAGACTCAAATATTTTTGTCCTTGAAAATGATGCTGTAGATATTGACGGAATCCGTTTTCATGGAGCCACGCTTTGGACGGACTTTTCTATTTTCGGAGATCCTTTATATCACGGAATGATTTGTCAGCCAATAATGAATGATTATAAAAAAATTAAACGGGATCCTTCTTATTCAAAGATGAGGACTCTTGATACGTTTAAAATACATCAATTCTCAAAGCTTTGGTTAAAAGAAAGTCTTGAAAACTCTAAAGGCTTAAAGAATATTGTTGTTACCCATCACGCACCCAGCATTCAGTCTGTTCCGGAACACTACAAAGAAGATCCCGTGACTTCCGCTTATGCATTCAATCTGGAAGATTTCATTGCAGAACATCAGCCGCTGTACTGGATTCACGGGCATATCCATACGCCGTGCAGATACAGCATCGGCGCAACCGAAATTATCTGTAATCCTCATGGCTATATTGATGAGAAATACAACGGTTATGAAAAAGAACTGATCATTGAAGTGTAAAGATTAGAATCGGTTTCTATTAGCTCTCCTAGCTTTCAGCATATTCGTCCTTCTCTGAAAGTACAATTATTAAATGTTATTTCTCTGCGCATAGTGATTGGCAATGCCGGCAATAAAGTAAAATGAAACCTGCTTCGTCTATACTGATGCAGCAGGTTTTTAAACTAAAATCATTATGAAGAATCCAAATATACATGAGGGTATTATTCTTATTCCTGATTTCAGCGGGTTTACAGAATTCGTGTTCAATACAAAACTTTATACAGGAGAATATATTGTAAGACAACTACTTTCTACGCTGATCGATATGAATGATCAATATTTTGATATTTCAGAGATCGAGGGCGATGCCATTTTATTTTACAGATACGACAATAACCCATCTTATCAGACTATTTCAACGATGCTCTGGAAAATGCGGAATGCTTTTAACCAAAAAATTAAGGAATTAAGTAAAGAGTTAAGTATGTCCATAGACATGTCACTGAAATTTATTGTTCACTATGGAAAATTTTCACAGTATACAATCGGAAGTTTTAAAAAGCTTTATGGTAAAACAGTAGTGGAAGCCCATCAGATGCTGAAGAATGAATTTGCAGAAAACCCCTCTTATGCTCTTTTTAGTAATTCTTTTTTAGAAAACAGCGAAAGTGAAGAATCAGAAATTAATACACAGAAATATCATCTTCCTGAGGGTGGGATGATCCATTATTTCGAGAAAGCGAACTAGCATATTTCTTTTTTAAATCTTTTGAAAATTTGCTACGTAATGTGAGGAAATTGACATTTTTATGTCACATTATGACAGAGGCTTAAAATGATTTTATATCTTTGATACTATCAAATGATACTATCAAGTTTTGAAACCGCCATATACTATTACCAATAAGATCTTAATATTAGTTTCTTCTATATCTGAAAAGATTGGAGAAATTAATGCGAATCATCTTTATAAGCCAACAGCGGAATTGCGGAAGAAGAACCGTATTAAAACGATTCAGTCTTCGTTGGAAATTGAAGGAAATACACTGACTGAAGAACAGATAACTGCATTACTGGACAATAAACGGATTATTGCACCATTAAAAGATATTCAGGAAGTACAGAACGCCATTGAAGTATATGATCACTTAAAGCAGTTTAATCCTGCTAATATTAAAGATCTCGAAAAAGCTCATGCTGTTTTAATGAAAGATCTGATAGATAATGCCGGAAAATTAAGGACTTCCAATGTAGGAATAGTCAAAGGTTCTAAAGTGGAACATGTTGCTCCATCAGGCACCATGATCAAAGGGCTGATGAATGATCTTTTTCAATACCTGAAAAATGATCCTGATCTTATCTTAATAAAAAGCTGTGTTTTTCACTATGAATTTGAATTTATCCATCCTTTCTTGGATGGTAACGGAAGAATGGGAAGATTATGGCAAACTCTTATTTTGATGCAGCAATATCCCGTATTTGAATATCTCCCGGTAGAAAGTCTTATTAAAAAGAATCAAAAGGAATATTACAATAAACTTTCAGAATCTGATAAAAAAGGAAATTCTACTCCTTTTGTTGAATTTATGTTGGGGATTATTTTAAAAGCTCTTCAGGAGGTTTTGCAATCTCAGAGTATCAATTTAACGACAAAAGACAGGATATTGATTTTTAAGGAAAAAGTAAAGAATGAAAAGTTCAGCAGGAAAGATTATCTCCAACATTTCAAAAATATTTCAGCACCTACAGCCAGCAGGGATTTAAAATGGGCTGCCGAACAGAAAATTTTAGAAAAATATGGTGAACAAAGATTGACTGAATATCAGTTCATAAGTTAGGGTAGCTTATATCTAGAATGTTGACGAGGCTTTGAATACAAAAGAAACTAAAAAATTTTAATATAGACCCTCGGTTAACATAGATACCTATTTCAAAACGACCTAAGAAACTGGAGCGTTAAGAAAATGAATTCTGTAAACGTTAAAAAAACTCTCCTGTCTGAGTGCGGGACAAAATTAAAATTCTTAATACAGAGTAACTACCGCACGAGTTTAGAGTTTTTAGAGAGCAGATTTCATTTTTAGCGGAAGGTTCTAAGTCTTGAATTTTTGGTCCTTTTGTTTCAAGACAAAAGGACATATTGACAAAAAAAATAGATTCCATAAAATATATTTTTTTGTATTTAAAACTTAGTATACAAAATAAAATATTATATTTATTTTCATACTTATTGTCATGAAAATAAAATCTAACTATCCTATAAACGAGGAAGCTTTTTCTGATTTACAAAAATTAAGTGAAGAGTATGAAATTATTGATTCTATTGAGATTCAGGAGAATGATTCGAATAATAAAAGAGTTTTAAAAGGTTCGAAAGAAAAAGAATGTAGATTTTGTAAGAAACATTTTCCTGAAGTTAACTTTAGAAATGTATCTCATACAATTCCTGAATTTTTAGGTAACAAAAGTTTAACTTCAGATTTCGAATGTGATAATTGTAACAAATATTTTTCTGCATATGAAAATGAACTTGCTAACTTTTTATTACCATTAAATACTCTTTCAAGTACTAAAAATAAAAATAACAAGACACCTAAATTTAAAAATAAACTAGAGATACATTAAGATGATAAAAATGTGTTTCACATTATGAACTTTCCTGATGATCTTATAAGCGGTAACAAAGAAATAGATTTTACAGTAGAAACAGCTTCATATATTCCAGAATATGTATATAGAAGCTTAATTAAAATTGGTTTATCAGTAATTAAGGAAGAGATAATTAAGAATTATAATAAGACTATTGAATGGCTAATGTCATTAGAACAAAATACGATTATTCGTCCATGTATGGCATTTACAATTTTTCCATTTAGTAGCCCAACAGATAAAATTAGATGTGTAGTTTTTGATAGAAAATTAAATGTTACTAGACAAATTCCTAAAACATTACTGATATTAAGCTATAAAAACTTTGCCATTCAAACTTTTTTTCCAGTTTTTCCTTTTGAAAATTTTACTGAATTATCACCTTTTCCTCATTTGATTCCAACAGCTTTAGACCTAAACAATAATTTAAAGAATAAGAAAAATTTCGGATTGATATATTTAGATGAGAATGTAAGAGTAAAAGGCAAAAAGATAGAGATAAATATAAAATCAGCAGAAGAATAGTTTGATAAAGGAAATTATTATAATGAATTAAAAAAGCAGATCCCGTAGAACCTGCTTTGATATTTAAATGTTTTAATAATAACTATTTCAACGTAAACTTAACTTTCGTTTTAATCGCATCCGAAGAATTCCCGATCAATGCCTCAAAGTCTCCAGGCTCGGCAACCCAATCATGTTTATCAGCATCAAAATAGCTCAATGCTGTTTTATCAAGCGTGAAAGTGACTTCCTTCTGCTCGCCGGGGTTTAAATATACTTTTTCAAAACCTTTCAGTTCCTTTGCAGGGCGTGGTACAGAAGCTTTGATGTCACTGATGTAAAGTTGAGCAACTTCAGCACCTGCTTTCTTCCCTGTATTTTTTACAGTTACGGTAAATGTGATTTTATCGTCCTGAGACATCACTGTTTTATCAGCAGAAGCTTTTCCAAATTCAAATGTTGTGTAGCTCAAACCATGTCCGAAACTGAACAGAGGTTTGATCTTTTTTGTATCATGCCAACGGTAGCCTACGAAAACACCTTCGTTATACGTAATATTGATCGGGTTTTTCTGATCTTTTCCTTTTCCCGCTGCCAGTTCATCTTTCTGTCCCGGATATTCTCCCAACTGATGGGCGGCATTATCTTCCAGCTTCACAGGGAAAGTAAATGGAAGTTTTCCAGAAGGATTCGCATCGCCAGCCAATACAGAAGCAATAGAATTTCCAGCTTCAGAACCAAGGTACCATGACTGAAGAACAGTAGGAACCTCTTTGATCCAAGGCATTGCTACAGCATTTCCTGAAACCAGAACTACGGCAAGATTTTTATTTGCTTTCGCTAATGCGGAGATCACATTGTCCTGATTGTAAGGCAGTCCGTAGCTTTTTCTGTCGTTACCTTCACTGTCCTGGAAATCTGCTTTGTTCAGACCTCCTACGAAGATCACATAATCAGAATTTTTGGCCAATGTTACGGCTTCGTTCAGTAATTCAGCTGCAGAGCGGTCGTCTTTTAAGTTCTGTCCGGATTTTACCCCATTGTATTCTCCACCAATGTCGCCTACATAACCTCTGGCATATTGTACATCAGCCTGTTTTCCAAATCTGGATTTGATTCCGTCCAATGGAAGCGTTTCGTATTTTACTTTTAAAGAAGAAGAACCTCCACCAACGGTCATTATCTTGATGGCATTCTCACCGATCACGGCAATTTTTTTGGCTTTATTAATATCAATAGGAAGTACGTTTCCTTGATTTTTCAGCAGTACAATTCCTTCTTCCCCGATTTCTTTTGCTACTGCTTTATGTTCTTCAGAAGCAACATTTCCAAAAGGTTTATTCCTGTTCATCGTAGTTTTGTAGGCCAAGCGAAGCAATCTTGTTACTTTGTCGTCAAGTTCCTGCGTTCCTACTTTTCCTTCCTTAATAAGATCTAAATAAGGTTTTGCAAGATAATAATTATCGTATGCATTTTTCGTTCCCTTAGAAAGTCCGTTTGTCCAGCTTCCGAATTCAAGATCCAATCCGTTGTGGATTGCCTGTTCTGTATTATTCACCGCTCCCCAGTCGGAAACCACCACTCCTTTATAACCCCATTCTTTTTTCAGAATATCATTCAAAAGATATTGATTCTGGCTGGCATACTGGTTTTTATACATATCATAAGCGCCCATGATCGTCCATGAATCTCCTTCTGTTACCGCTGCTTTGAAAGGCGGAAGATAAATCTCATACAGCGTTCTGTCGTCAATATTCACATTGCTCGTATGACGGAACATCTCCTGATTGTTCAAAGCAAAATGCTTCACAGAAGTAGCCACACCGTTGGATTGTACCCCTTTAATATATGGCACCACCATTTTTGAAGTTAAATAAGGATCTTCACCCATATATTCAAAATTTCTCCCATTCAGAGGTGTCCTGTAAATGTTGACACCAGGTCCCAGAAGAATATCTTTTTTTCTGTAACGGGCTTCCTCTCCCAGAGCTTTTCCATAATTCCAGGACATTTTTTTGTTCCAGGTCGCAGAAAGAGCTGTCAAAGCAGGATAGGCAATAATGGAGTCATTCGTCCATCCCGCCTGATCCCATTCATCCCACATTACTTCCGGACGTACCCCATGAGGACCGTCTGTGGTCCAGAATTCCGGAATTCCCAGTCTTGGAACGCCTGGCGAACTGAATTTTGACTGGGCGTGCAGCATAGCTACTTTTTCTTCCACTGTCATTCTCGAAAGCGCATCCTGGATACGCTGTTCCACAGGTTTTGATTCATCTAAATAAACGGGTTGAGTATGCGTCTGAGCCATATATGAAGCAGCAATAAGAGTGAATAAACTTACGATGGCGGTTTTCTTGAACATAAAAAGCCTTTTTGTTGATTAAAAACAAAAGTAAGTAAAATTTTTATTATCTCAAATTGAGAAAATAAATTTTCGCCAATAATTTTTTTTGATCCCGAGCTTCGGAGTTTGAAGGGAGGAGAGGTTAGAGTTGGGGCGTATAGCTTCGTATTCCGAGGTTTAAGTTCTTTATTATGACATACAATCCGCACTCCGAAACACACTAAAACTCTACTACTCACAAACCCAGTACCCGCAATTACTCATGATTTTCCCATCCTTTCACCGCGCCGCCTTTGAAGATCTCCGCCGCTTTTTTAGCCACTTCATCAGACTGGTAGGCTTTGACAAAGTTTTTTACTTTATCTGAATTTTTATTGTCATGGGTTGCAACAATGACGTTGATGTATGGAGAGTCTTTATCCTCGCTGAAAACACTCTGTTTAGCAGGATCTAATCCTGCCTGTGATGCAAAATTATTGTTGATGATGGCTATAACAACCTCTTTATCATCCAGAACTCTTGGCAGTTGAGGAGCTTCAATTTCCAGAATTTTTAGTTGTTTTGGATTTTCTGTGATATCTGTGACTTTCGGTAATAGTCCGGTTCCTTCTTTTAATTTTAAAAGTCCGTTTTTCTGAAGCAGAAGCAATGACCTGCCCTCATTGGTAGGGTCATTCGGAATCACAATTGTACTTCCGTTCTGCAGCTGGCTGATAGTTCTGATCTTCTTTGAGTAGGCAACGATAGGGTAGACAAACGTATTTCCTACCACAGCCAGTTTATAGCCTCGCTGCTTCGACTGCTCATTCAGATAAGGAACGTGCTGGAAAGCATTAGCTTCAATATCGCCGTTATTCAAAGCTTCATTAGGAACTACATAATCATTGAACGGAATCAGTTCCACATCAAGGTTATATTTTTCTTTAGCTACTTTTTTTGCTGTTTCAGCAATTTCCAGTTCGGGACCGTAGGTAATTCCTACTACAATATGATTCGGATTATTTTTCTTTCCCGAACATGCATTGAATAGGAGAAGTCCAGCCGTCAAAAGGCTTATGATTTTTATCTTTTTCATTATAATTTTTATCATTAAAGGAGGCACTCGATCGAAGTCACCTTTTGTTATTTATATTAAATTTTCGAATCTTTTAAGTTACCGATGATCAAACTTTTTTGCCAATCGGTCTCCCGCAAACTGAATGATAAATACCAATGCAACCAACAGTATCAAGACCACATTCATAATCACAGCATCGTAACCAATATATCCGTATTGGTAACCGATCTGTCCCAGTCCGCCTGCTCCCAATGCTCCACCCATAGCAGAATAACCCACTAAAGTGATCAGAGTGATCGCAGCATTATTAATTAAAGAAGGAAGTGCTTCCGGAAGCAGTACTTTTTGAATAATCTGTAAAGGTGATGCTCCTAAAGCTCTGGCCGTTTCGATCAGGCCATGAGGAACCTCAAGAAGACTGTTTTCTACCAGTCTGGCAATAAACGGAGCTGCTCCAACGCTCAACGGAACCAATGCTGCATTCATTCCGATTGAAGTTCCTATAATCACCCTTGTAAAAGGAATCATCCAGACAATTAAAATAATAAAAGGAATAGAACGGAAAATATTAACCAGAATAGAGGTAATCCTGTAATAAGCTGTATTTTCCAGCAGCTGTCCTTTTCTCGTTAAAAACAATAGAATTCCCACCGGAAGTCCCAAAACAAATCCAAAAAAACCGGAAACAAATGTCATATAAATTGTTTCCCAAAGCCCCTTTCCTAAAAGAGAAATTACCGAATCACTAAGCATATCCTTTTACTGTATTTTGAATCTTATTCTGGTTAAAATAATAGATGACCTTCTGGTTTTCCTCGGTTTCTCCCTGCAGCTGCAGCAACAGTTTTCCAAAGTTTGAGCTGCCCAGATATTCTACATCCGCTTTCAGCAGTCGGTAAGGTATTTTATATTGTTCATACAGCGTAGAAAGCAGTTTTTCAACACTTATATTTTCGTTAAGTTCTATTTCAACAAGCGGAAATAACCCGTTTTGTGGTTCTTTCTGCAGCCTCTTATTAAGTTCCTGAGGTATAGTCATGATATCTGAATTTATAAATTGGCGGATCACTGGATTTTCTTTATCCGAAATGATCTCGCTTAATGTTCCTTTTGCTAGTAATTTTCCTTTATCTATAACCGCTACATGATTACAAACCGCCTTGATGACTTCCATCTCGTGGGTAATCAGAAGAATGGTGATGCCTAATCTCTGATTAATGTCCCGTAAAAGCTGCAGGATCGACTGTGTGGTTGCCGGATCCAGTGCGCTGGTAGCTTCATCACAGAGAAGGAGGTACGGATCATTAGCTAATGCCCTGGCAATGGCTACTCTCTGTTTCTGCCCGCCGGAAAGACTTTTGGGATAATCATTGGCCTTGTCTTCCAACCCTACAATTTTCAGCAGTTCATTCACTTTTCTTTTGATCTCTTCCTTGCTGACATGATCCAGTTCCAGTGAAAGTGCAACATTATCAAAAACAGTTCTTGATGAAAGCAGATTAAAATGCTGGAAAATCATCCCGATTTTTTTTCGTTCACTGGCCAGTTGCTTTGAACCTAGCTTAGTGAAATCTTTATCATTGATGATGATCTGGCCTTCATCAGGTCTTTCCAGAAGATTTACCGTGCGGATCAGCGTACTTTTTCCGGCTCCTGAAAATCCGATGATCCCTACAATATCTCCCTTTTCGACACTGAGGCTCACCTGATCCAGTGCCTTGAAGGACTGCTTTTTTTGATGAAATGTTTTTGAAATGTTTTTGATCTCTATCATTTTTTTAACTATAGTTTAATTTTTAAATGGGCTGGTACGGCCTTACCGACTTATTGAAAAACCGTTTCAGCCTTCTTATTTTCACTTTCGAGCGTTTTGAAAGCCTGAAATATTTCGTCACATTCGTAAGAAGTACTCCCAATAATATAATGGATAATCCATACAGCTGACTTCCGTTAATGGTCTGTCCCGCCACGATCCATCCTGCAAATACAGTAACAATTGGGTTGATGTAGGTATGGGTACTTACCAAAGCTGCCGGTTTTACAGAAAGCAGCCATATATAAGATAAGTAAGCGACGATTGATCCGAAGAATACTAGGAACAATACACCTACCCATGCCGATGCCGGAACATTCGAGAATGAAAAACCGTGCCATTCTTTTCTGAATGCAGCAATAATAAAGGAAGCAATACCCGCTGTGATAAGCTGCTGTGCAATATTCATAAATGTAGACTGCGAGGCCGGATTTTTCTTTGAATATAAAGATCCCAGAACCCAGGCTACAGAACTTAATGCCAGTACAATGAATGCTGTGATCCGTAAGTTCCCGTCAACTGCTGCATGAGCTGTACTGGAAACACTTCCGTTTAGAAATAATATTAATCCTACAAACCCAATGATCAGTCCTATTGGTATAAATTTATCTGAGAAATAATACTTCCAGTTTTTCTTATCAATGGCTATGAACCAGAATGGGCCTGTTGCAATAGTAATGGCTGCTTCAGATGCCGATACATATTGTTCACCCCAGGCTACAAGACCGGTTCCACCCGTAAGAATGAGGATTCCGGTAATCGCATTTTTTTTCCAGTTGAGCAGGGAGTTTTCTTTTTCACCTTTGGCCAGAAGCCATCCAATCATCAGAAATCCTGCCGCCAGAAAGCGGAATCCGGAAAGAATAAAAGGAGGAAATCCTCTCAGACCAAACGAAATCGCAAGAAATGTAATTCCCCAGATCACGTAAATATTGATAAATGCTAGCGGCACCAGCCAGCTGTTTTTTGAAGTATTCATTGTGTATGTTTTTGTGTGATGTGTATTAAAATAAAAAGGCCCTACAACGTGGTAAGGCCTTTAAAATATGTGATATAAAAGTAAGGTCAGCCACGGGATTCCTGATGCATAGGCATACAGTTGCACATCATCATAGTTTTGATGGTCTGTTTCTTCACTGTCTGATGTTTGAATCCTTGTTTCATTGTAATTTTCTTTTCCTGAATACGGTTGCAAATATAGGACATATATTTTCATTAGTCCACTAAAATAATAGACTTTTTGAAAAATATTTTAACTCTTATTTTTAAAATATTGGTTTTCAGTATTGTATGTTGTTTTAAAATTTGTTAATACAGAAGATGTATCCCAAATGCTCTCACTTAATCTTTTATTTTTTCTCCAAAACACGATTTATTAAACTAGTTAAATGTGCAGCATTTACAGTCACTGTAATTTAGCATCAAAATAAAAAGACATGCAAAACAGAATTTTAGGACTGCACCATATTACAGCTATTGCAAACAATGCAAAGAGAAATTTAGATTTTTACAGCCAGGTTTTAGGGCTGAGACTGGTAAAGAAAACCGTAAACTTCGACGATCCGGGAACCTACCATTTTTACTTCGGAAACGAAACGGGAACTCCGGGAACGATCTTAACCTTTTTTCCATGGGAGGGAATAGGTTCCGGAACCAATGGAAGCGGACTGGCAACGCATATCGGATATTCCGTTCCAAAAGGAAGCCTGGAATTTTGGAAGAACCGATTACAGCAATTCAATGTTAATGTTGTAGAAGGCGAAATCTTTGGTGAAAAACTGATTTCTTTTAAAGATCCCGACGGCCTGCAGCTGCAATTCATTGAATCATCGACACCTGATGACCGTAAGGTATGGACTACAGATGATATTAAAGATGAAAATGGACTAAAAGGCTTTCATAATGTGACTTTAACGCTAAAGAAAGCCGGTCCTACAATTAAAGTGCTGACCGATATTTTAGGCTATGATTTACAGAAACAGGAAGGTGAAAGATACCGTTTTGCAACCGATGCCATCGATACAGCCAATTTAATTGATATTATTGAAAATGACACTATTCCTACAGGCAGAAATGCTGCAGGAACCAATCACCATATTGCTTTCAGAGTAAAAAACGATGATATTCTGATGGAATACCGTGAAAAAGTAATGGCTGCAGGACTGAGCATCACCCCTAAAATAGACAGGGATTATTTCTACTCGCTGTACTTCCGTGAACCGGGCGGCGTATTGTTTGAAATTGCTACCGACAACCCCGGATTTACAGTAGATGAGCCTTTGAATGAACTTGGACAAAACTTAAAGCTTCCAAAAGAGCACGAAGGATTAAGAGAAAAAATAGAAGAAGTGTTACCGAAGTTATCATAGATCATTACTCAAATTTTAGAAAGGTCATACCTTTAAATCATTAATTAAAGAACAAAAAAATGGAAAGAACAGCAGTAGTTTTAGGAAATGTGAAAGGCGAAGTTCAGCTTTTCTCAGACGATAATAAAGCCGGAAAAATGGACATTTCGGTGGTGGGAAATAAATTAACCGTTTACCACACCGAAGTTGACGACGAATATGCAGGAAGAGGTTTTGCAAAATTGTTATTGAACCAACTGGTTTCCTATGCAAGGGAAAACGATTTGAAAATTGTACCGCTATGTCCTTACGTTCATGCCCAGTTCAAACGCAATCCGGAAGAATATAACGATGTCTGGTTCAAAGAAAATTAATCTGAAATCCAATCATTAAGAATTAAAATACAAGCAAAACAACTTATAAAAAGAATACAATGGCACTCATCACAGGACTTCACCATGTTACAGCCGTTACTGGCGATTCACAGGAAAATATAGATTTTTATACAGGAATTTTAGGACTTCGGTTGGTCAAAAAAACCGTCAACTTTGATTATTCTGATGTGTATCATTTCTATTTCGGTGACGAATTCGGGACACCGGGAACCATCATGACCACTTTCCCATACGGAAAAGGCCTTGTAAACGGTAGACATGGTAAAGGAATGTTGAATACCACTGCTTTTTCAGTGTCAATGGATGCCCTCGATTACTGGTTAAACCGTCTCGATCAGTTTAATATTCCTTACAAGCAGCCTCAGCAGAGATTTTCAGGTGAAGCGTTTATTTATCTTGAAGATTTTGACGGGCTGGGCTTAGAGCTGGTTTTTAATGATAATGACGATAGAAAAGGATATTATAACGGATTTATTCCAAAGGATTATGCCATAAAAGGAATCCACCATGTGGAAATCTGGCTGGAGGCTTATGAAAGAACAGCAGCTTTATTAACCAACCAGATGGATCACCAGGTGATTGCCGAAACTTCAGACAGGTTAAGATTAGGAACTGAAAATAAGCCCGGAAAATATGTAGATCTTCTGTGTACGCCTAATGCATTAAAAGGACTGGCGGGAAGAGGAACTGTGCATCACGTTGCTTTTGCAACACCCGATGCCCAGTCCCAGCTGGAAATGATCGAAAGATTAAACAAATCCGGACTGCAGCATACCGAAGTGAAAGACCGTAAGTACTTTACTTCCGTATATTTTAAAGAGCCCGGCGGCGTCTTATTTGAGATTGCTACTTCAGGTCTAGGATTCGATATAGACGAAGAACTTGCATTTCTGGGTGAAGATTTAATGCTGCCCTCTCAGTTTGAAGAAAAAAGAGAACATTTGGTGGAAGTTCTTCCCAAAATTAATTACCCAACAGAAAAATACAGATAAATCATGAGTCATACATTAGATATAAAAACATCAGGCACCCCATTAGATCAGGCAGAAAAAGTTTTAGTAATGATTCACGGAAGAGGAGGAAGTGCTGAGGATATTTTAAGCCTGTCCCAGCATTTGAATGTAAAAGATTATGCTTTACTTGCCCCTCAGGCTACCAACGGAACCTGGTATCCTTTCTCCTTCATTGCTCCGGTAGAACAAAACGAACCATGGCTGTCATCTGCCGTTGAAACTGTTCAGAAAACGGTGCAGACCGCAATAGATGCAGGCATAAAAAATGAAAATATTTACTTTTTCGGATTTTCCCAGGGTGCCTGTCTTACCCTTGAATTTTTAGCAAGGAATGCCAAGAAGTATGGTGGAGCAGCAGCTATTATCGGAGGAGTGGTAGGGGATAAGATCAACCGTGAGAACTATAAAGGTGATTTTGCCCAAACCCCGATTTTCCTTGGAACCAGCAATCCCGATTTTCATGTTCCGGTAGAAAGAGTGTATGCAACAGCCAATATTTTAAGAGAAATGAATGCGGATGTGACGGAAAAAGTCTATGCAAATTTCGGACACTCTATCAATCAGGAAGAAATTGAACTGGCCAATTCAATTGTATTTAAATAGAGATATTTTTCTGACTTATTTAAATATAAAAAGGAACCAAATAATAATCAATAAATTGGGTCTTCCCTCAGTTTAAACTTTAAAATAAGATGAAAATAACAAGAATATTCAGTGACGGCAAAGGCGAATCTCATTTCCAGGATATTGAAATTCCTTTGATTGATCAGGGAGAAATAGGTTTCCTTTCAGACAAAGTTCAGGTAAAGGAATTACAGTTCAGAAAAGTGGCTGCTGACTACGATTATGATTTTCACCACGCTCCTCAAAGACAATATATCGTACTTTTGAATGGCGGTGTGGAAATAGAAACTTCATCCGGAGGAAAAAGACAGTTCCAGACCGGCGAAATCCTTCTGGTGGAAGACACTTCCGGAAAGGGCCATAAAACAAGAAACCTTGAAAAAAAAGAGAGAACCTCACTGTTTATTCATTGTAAATAAGACGCAAGATACAAGACACAAGACACAAGATTTCAGAAGTTGAAATGCAAAGTCTGATTCTTCCATCCAATAAAAAACTATGCACGAAAATCTACTTTTAATACTCGGATTATTACTGATCGTCATGATGCTGGTCATGCTGGCGCAGCGTATCAAAATTGCCTATCCCATATTTCTGGTGCTTGCTGGATTGGGGATCAGTTTTATTCCCGGAGTTCCCGTTCTAAAGCTTGATCCAGAGATTATATTCCTGATATTTCTTCCTCCTCTTTTATATGAAGCCGCCTGGTATACTTCCTGGAATGACTTTTGGAAATGGAAACGCACCATTGGATTGTTGGCTTTCGGACTGGTGTTTCTAACCTCTTTGGTCGTTGCATTTGCTTCACAGGCTCTGATCCCCGGATTCACTCTGGCTATGGGTTTTTTACTTGGCGGAATTGTTTCCCCTCCGGATGCTATCGCAGCAACCACAGTTCTAAAAGGATTGAAAGTTCCGAAAAGAACCATTGCCATACTTGAAGGAGAAAGTCTTATCAATGATGCCTCCTCACTGATCGTTTTCAGGTTTGCGCTGGCAGCCGTAATGACGGGAATGTTTTCTATGCAGGAAGCTTCAGGTCAGTTTTTTATCGTGGCAGGAATGGGAATTGTAGTAGGAATTGTAGTCGCTCATATTATTTATGCCATCCACCGGTTTTTACCGACAACTCCGGCTATTGATGCAGCATTAACTGTAATGACACCGTACATCTTATTTCTTTTGGCTGAACATTTCCACTTTTCCGGAGTAATGGCAGTAGTAAGCGGCGGATTGTTTATGTCTTTCCGTTCCCATGAAATTTTTAAAACAGGAATTACAAGAATCAACATGACCGGAGTCTGGAATACGCTGATCTTTGTAATGAATGCACTGGTTTTTGTTTTAATTGGGCTTGAACTTCCGGATATCATCAATGGTCTGGGCGAAACTTCTGTAATGGAAGGAATTAAGTATGGCCTGATCATCAGTCTGATTGTCATTGCAGTTCGTCTTTTATGGATCTATCCGGTGGCACATGTTCCGAGATGGCTCAGCAAAAAAGTCAGAAAAGATCCAAGTCCGGGCTGGAAGAACCCGTTGATTATCGGCTGGGCAGGAATGCGGGGTGTGGTATCTCTGGCAACTGCATTGTCAATTCCTGTAATGATGAATGACCAGGCGGAATTTCCGATGAGAAATCTTATTATCTTTATCACCTTTGTCGTCATTTTTGTGACCTTGGTCTTCCAGGGTTTGACGCTTCCTCTGATTATTAAACTGACAAAAATCGGAGAAATTGATCCTGTTTTACCTTCCCACGAACAGCAGGCGGCCATTCAGATCAGACTGGATCAGCTGGCTGTGAAAAGACTGGAAGAGGAGTATGAATCCAGCTTGAAAAGCAACAGTCTTGTTGAAAATTTTAAAGATGCCATAGAAAATGATATTTCACTTCAGCAAAGCCATTTAAGTTCCCTTGAAATGTGCTCGAACAGACAGAATGATTTGAAAGAATATCACACGATCATGCTCGATATTTTTGCCATGCAGAGAAAAGAGCTGTTTAAAATAAAAAGAGAAAAACACTTCAGCGACGACGAGATCCGCAAAGCAGAATCACAATTGGATCTAATTGAATTAAGGATAACAGGAAACAAACATCTTTAATGAGCTTAGTCTCAAACAGGCAGTATTTAATGGAAAAATAGGCTGTTAATGACATCAAATAAAAAGTCAGTCAAAACTGAATCTTAAAATTAGACGAAATGAAAACATTACAATTTTTAGTCATTGGAAAAAATCAGGAAATCCTTGATACCCTGAAAAGAATTATCGAAAATAATGAAGGATGGGCAGCAGAAATTCAGAACGATGAAAATATCAGCTATGATTATATCAAAGGTAATCAGGTAGATATCGTTCTTTTGAGTTCAGGCTTGGACGATCAGTTTGAAAAAGAGATCAAAGTTTTTTGTGAAAATCAGGACAGAGAGATTAAAGTAATTGAACATTATGGTGGCGGAAGCGGACTGCTTAAGAACGAAGTTTACACACTTTTTCCTAATTTGCAGCCGTAAACTTAATTTATGTACGAAAATATCCTTAAGAATGTAACCCGATTTATTAGCCTTACTCCCGAAGAAGAGACGTTTTTCACCGATCTTCTGGTTTGTAAAAGCATACCTAAAAAAACAGTTTTGTTGAGAGAAGGAGAAATATGCCAGTTTGAAGGCTTCATTCATAAAGGGTGTTTAAGGATGTATTGTCTCAATGATAAAGGAGTTGAGGTAACGATATTATTTGCCATAGAAGACTGGTGGATCAGTGATATCGCTTCTTTCCAGGATCAGGTGTCCTCTAAATTATATATTGAAACCCTTGAAGATTCAGAAATCTATATGCTGGATCCTACCACGAAAGAAAAACTGTTGCAGGAAGTCCCGAAATTTGAAAGGGTATTCAGAATGCTTGTTCAGAGGAACCTTTCAACACTTCAGAACCGTCTGGTGAGCACCATAGCAGAAAGTGCATCAGAAAGGTATCTTGAATTTATTAAAGTTTATCCTTCCATTCCACAAAGGGTAGCACAATATTATATCGCTTCCTATCTGGGTGTTTCCAAGGAATTTGTAAGCACTATCAGAAAACGCCTTGCTTCAAAAGGAAAATAATTTCATGCTTTGGAGTTCCGGATTATTTCAAAAAGTTGAAAAAATTAGTAATTTCAATTGATTTCCTGAATAGTTCATTGCCGAATATCAAAAATATTCGGTATTTTTTTTGGATAAAAGTAATTTATTAATCTAGTTAAATGCATGAGATTTCTAACCGTACTAAATTTGTCTTATTAATAATCAATAAAAACAACCAGGATATGGACAGAAAAGATTTTTTAAAAAAAGGATTACTGGGAACAGGAATGTTTGTGGCATCGGCATCATTGGGAAATACCATGAAAAATGACATTGATGAAATAGAGCCGTTGGAGCCAATTGGATACAATCATTTACCCAATACAGATTCAAAAATCAAAGATAATTCAGTCATTCACAAGGCCGATTCCAGAGGAAAAGCAGATCACGGGTGGCTGGAAAGTAACCATACCTTCAGCTTTGCCAATTATCACAATCCGGAAAGAATGCACTTCGGTGTTCTAAGGGTTCTTAATGATGATAAAGTAGAGGCGGGAAGAGGTTTCGGCACACATCCGCATGATAATATGGAGATCATCAGTATACCCCTGGAAGGTGATCTGGAGCATAAAGACAGCATGGGAAATACAGCCGTGATCAGAAGCGGTGATATCCAGGTGATGAGCGCAGGAACTGGAATTATGCACAGTGAGTTCAATAAAAATACGGATAGTCCTGTCAAATTTCTTCAGATCTGGGTGTATCCCAACAGAAGAAATGTAACACCCCGATATGACCAGATTACTTTAGATAAAACAAAAAGTCAGAATAAATTTCAGCAAATCCTTTCTCCCAACGCAGATGACGACGGGGTCTGGATTCATCAGGATGCCTGGTTTCATCTTGGGAATTTTGATAACAATACGGAAACGCATTATCAGATCAGGAAAAAAGGAAATGGTGTGTATGCCTTTATTTTAAAAGGAAGTGCAGAAATCGAAGGTCAGCCATTGGAAACAAGAGATGGTTTCGGAGTCTGGGATATTACCGGTTTAAATATTAAAGCAACAGCTGAAGAAACGGAGATCTTACTCATGGAAGTACCGATGACTTTATCATAAATAATTAAGCAGATACTTACCAACCGTATCACTAAAAAGGAAAGCCCGGATTATAGAATCCGGGCTTTCCTTTTTCCAGTTTTTCAAATGTAATATGGTACACGATTATCAGATATGGATCTCGCTAAAGATCGATGGTTAAAGTATTTTTATATTTTTTTTACCTACATGTGATTTATTAAACTAGTTAAATGTACAGGGTTTTTCATCACCCTAAATTTGTCATATCAAAATCAAGGAAATACATCAACAGATTTTAAAATAAACAAACAACATTAAAAAATTAGACATTATGAAAAAATTAATCCTATCATTCGCAGCAGCATTATTATCCGTTACAGCAATGGCTCAGAAGCCAGGACAGGCATTATTGAATCCAACTAACCACGCTTTGGTTTTAATTGATCATGAAGGGCAGATGGCATTTGCGACAAAAAACATCAGTATGGAAGAACTGAGAAACAATGTCGCATTAGTTGCCGGCGGTTCAAAGATCTTCAACATTCCTACAGTGGTAACTACCGTCGCAGAAAAATCGTTTGCAGGACCTGTTTTCCCGGAAATATCAGCGGTATATCCTGAAGCTACCAGCGGTTATGTAGATCGAACTACAATGAATACCTGGGAGGATGTAAATGCCCACAAAGCCATTACAGGCAAAAACAAAAAGAAACTGGTTTTAGCAGGATTGTGGACGAGTGTGTGTGTTGTAGGACCGGCTTTATCAGCGCTCGAAGAGGGGTATGACGTCTATGTGATTTCAGATGCTTCAGGTGATATTTCTAAAGAAGCTCACGATCAGGCGATGACCAGAATGATTCAGGCTGGCGCACATCCTATTACATCCGTTCAGTATATTCTTGAATTACAGAGAGACTGGTCAAGAAAAGAAACTTACAAACCGGTAAACGATTTAATGAAAAAATATGGCGGTGCTTACGGATTGGGAATCCAGTATGCTCAGGATATGCTTAAACACTAATAAAATTACAACTACGGCAGGTTGAACCACAGCCTGCCTTTTTCTTCAAACTATAAACGTAAAAATATGAAGCCATTACATACCATTCTATTCTCTTTCATCTTAGGTACAACTGTACTGAATGCTCAAAAAGCAGATCTGATCGTCACCAACGGGAAAATTACCACAATGGACAGTAAAAATCCGGAAGTTCAGGCCGTTGCCATTAAAGATCATAAAATTTTCCAGACCGGAACCAATGCCCAGATTTTAAAATTAAAGGGAAGCAGCACAAAAATGATCGATGCCAAAGGAAACAGAGTGATTCCCGGACTGTTCGACAGCCATTTGCATGTAATCCGGGGCGGAAGATTTTATAACACAGAACTTCGCTGGGATGGCGTGAAAACCCTGAAGAGAGCCCTGGAAATGTTGAAAGAGCAAGCCCAGAGAACTCCGAAAGGGCAGTGGGTAAGAGTTATCGGTGGCTGGAACGAATATCAGTTTGAAGAAAAAAGACTTCCTACTTTACAGGAAATAAACGAAGCAACAGGCGACGTGCCGGCCTTTGTGATGTATCTATATGGAAAAGCATGGCTGAATAAAGCCGGATTAAAAGAATTAAATATCAATGAAGATACACCCAACCCAATGCAGGGCTTAATTGAAAAAGACACCCACGGAAATCCCACAGGTTTACTGGTTGCAGAGCCCAACGCTTTCATTCTTTATTCCACATTAGCCAAATTACCCGAATTGTCTGAAGAAGAAAAAGTGAATTCCACCCTTCAGTATATGACCGAACTGAACCGTCTTGGAGTAACAGCCGTAATGGATGCAGGCGGAGGCTTCCAGAATTTCCCGGACGATTACGGAACAACGGATGCCCTAAACAAACAAGGAAAGATCACCGTAAGATTACCTTATTATCTGTTTGCTCAAAAGAAAGGTTCCGAATTATCAGATTATACCAAATGGGTAGGAATGGTAGACATTGATGATCATGGTCACAACGGTCACAACGATATAGATTATCATGTAGAAGGCGGCGGTGAAAACCTGGTTTCAGACGGAGCCGATTTCGAAAACTTCCTGTTCCCTAGACCCGAACTTCCTTCGACCATGGAAAAAAGCATGAAAGATGTCCTAAGCCTTCTGGTTAAAAATAAATGGCCTTTCAGAATTCATGCTACCTACAACGAAAGCATCAGCCGGTTTCTGAATGTTATTGAAGAAGTGAATAAAGAAACACCGCTTAACGGTCTCGTATGGTTCTTTGATCACGCAGAAACAGTAACCGAAGAAAATATGAAACGCATCAAAGCGCTGGGTGGAGGAATTGCAGTTCAGCACAGAATGGCCTATCAGGGAGAAAGCTTTATCCACCGTTACGGTAAAAAAGCAGCCTTAGCCTCTCCTCCCGTAAAGAAAATGCTCGAAATGGGAATTCCTGTAGGTTTGGGAACAGATGGAACCAGAGTAGCAAGTTATAACCCATGGGTAGCTTTATACTGGATCACTTCCGGAAAAACACTGGGCGGAAACCAGGTGATGGCAAAGGAAAATACCTTAGACAGAAAAACAGCTTTATCCCTTTCCACATACGGCGGATATGAACTGATCAAAGACTATGAAAAAGGGAAAATTCAGAAAGGATACTATGCCGACCTTACAATCTTGGACAAAGATTATTTCACTGTGAACGAGGAAGATATCAAAAACATTACTGCCAAACTAACCATCGTAGATGGAAAAGTAGTCTACGGAGACGAATCTTACAAAAATGCAGCTCCCGCAGCTCTTCCCGTACTTCCGGACTGGTCTCCTGTAAAATATTACGGAGGATACCAGACCAAATAATCAAAACTAACCATTAATAAAAATACCGCCAAAACATTCCCTTCCCGTGGAGTTATGGTTCAACAAATAATATTAAGACTATTTAAACCAATGAAAAAACTCGTTCACATCATCACCAATACCAACCTTGAAGGAAAATTAATCCACACTGCCTTATTAGGTTTCAGAATTTTATTATCCGTAGAATTAATCGTAGCTCACGGTCTGAAAAAACTGGGTGTAGGCGTTTCAGAAGCTGAGCAGGTACCCAATCCGCTACATCTTCCTGAAGCTTTCAACAGTCTTTTTGCAGATGCAGCCAATCTGGTGTTTCCTGTTTTTGTCATCTTCGGACTGTTTACAAGACTGGCGGTATTACCTATTTTGGCGGTGACGCTGACGGGATATTTTATCCTTCACTGGAACGATGCTTTACTCATCAAAGACACCCCGTTTATGTACAGTTTGTGTTACTTGTTTCTTCTGTTGGTGGGTCCCGGTAAATATTCACTGGATAATTATTTAAGAAAGATCTAAAATGAAGAATTTAATTACCATCCTGCTATTGTTACAGATTCTTTTTCCTGCATCGGTCTCGGCACAGTTTAAGCTGATGAGGTTTGATGAAGATTACACAGCCTATAAAGACTCAGCCGATACCTTTTATAATTCTTTAAAATATATTCCGCTTTCAGAAAAAAATAACAATACCTATTTATCATTGGGAGGAGAAGCCAGAGCCGAGTTCGTTGAATTTAATAATGAAGACTGGGGAAGATTAGGCATAGGAAGTAATCCTTTTCTGATTCAGAGATATACTGTACATGCAGATCTCCACCTCGGTTCAAGGGTCAGAATCTTCGGACAGTTGAGAAGTGCCTGGGAAAACGGGAGAAAAAACGGTCCCAGAGCAATTGATGAAGACCACCTGAATGTTCAGAACCTTTTCATAGATGTGGATGCCATTAAAAATGAAAAAGAAAAACTGACCATTCGTGCAGGAAGACAGGAGCTGGATTACGGAAGCGGAAGACTGATCTCTGTGCGGGAAGGCCCGAATTTAAGACTCTATTTTGACGGACTAAAAGTCATGTACAAAAGAGGAAATTTCAGATCCGATGCATTCATGATGATGGCCAGCGAAATCAATACTGGAGCATTTGACAATAAACCCTCAAAATCCATCAATCTTTGGGGCAGTTACAATACCCTGATTCTCCCTAAAAGCGGAAACCTGGAACTGTATTACCTGGGAATTCACCGCAAAGATGTACGCTTTGAAGCCGGAACTTCCGATGAAACAAGACATACGATAGGAGGAAGATTCTGGAGATATGGAGGCGGGCTAATCTATAATTTTGAAGCAGCCTATCAGTTTGGAAATTTTGATAAGGGAACTATCAGCGCATGGACAGCTTCTGCAGACGTTGGATATATGTTTGAAAATACAAAAGGAAAACCTACCATCAATCTGAGGAACGATTACATTTCCGGAGACAGCCGGAAAGGGGATGGGAAGCTGGAAACATTCAACCCGCTTTACCCGAAAGGAGGCTACTTCGGATTCAATCCGCAGATCGGGCCTGTCAATTTAATAGATCTTCATCCTTATGCCACCGTTGATCTCAGCAGCAAAATAACCGTTCAGGCCGATGTGGTTTTCAACTGGAGATACTCTGTCAATGACGGAATTTACAGACCCAGCGGATCTTTAAACCTCACCTCAATGAATTCAAAGAAAAAATATATCGGAACAGCTTTCTTAGGAAGCTTTAATTATAAAATCAACAAATTTTTAACCTTTAATACAGGAATCCAGTACTTCAAAACCGGCGCATTTGTAAACGATATCATTGAAGACGACAAAGACGGACTGTTTATCAACACCAGAATTGTATTTAAATTTTAAGCATAATCGCTAGCTAATATCTCTACAAATAGTCCCCAATTTTTTAACAACACTATCCTTGAAAATTATTCGAACCCTCTGTATTTATTATCCCACATCAATGTCATTTTTTAAGATAGAAACTACCTTTGAACTTATAATAGCAAAAAGAATATCATAAAGAAATTCACTAACAACTAACAACAAAAATCAACCTCATGAAAAATACCCTAAAAAGATCATTACTGATCACAGCATTAGCATTCTCAACCTTAAGTTTTTCCCAGACAGCCACTGCTAATTCAGCAGCCACTCCTGCCACAGTAGGAACCTCCAAAAACTGGGGTTCCGTAGACGGAATTTCAATGATAGGACTGGTTCAGGGACCATCGTCTGCTGATGCCCAGCTTCAGGTGGCCTGTGTTTTTGAATATACCGATAACGACATTCACAGTGCTCAGGCTTTACCGGCCAACTTAAACGGTCTGGTCCATCTGGATGATGCTTTAAAAGGGGAGTTTACAAAGATCAGACAATCCGGGCAGTTTAAAGGACATTCTTTGGAAACTCTTCTCATAACACCTCCTGCAGGTTCTATGTCGGCTAAAAAATTGCTGCTGATTGGCCTGGGAGACCGAAACAGTTTCACACCCGACCTGATGACTTCAGTAGGCGAAGTGGCAGCCCGTGAAGCGATGAGATTGGGGGTAACCAATTTCGCTTTTGCCAGCGACCTGAAAGATGCAGGAATAGATTCCCCAACTGCTCTGGTAGCCGGAAATGTTGTCAAAGGAATAGTATTGGCCAACCGTTCTGAAACTTACTTAAAAGAACATAACCTTTCCAAAACCAAAAAACTGGAAAAAGTATACCTTTTAGCGGGCCCTTCTTTCTTTGAAGTGGCGGGCGGAGGAATCCAAAGCGCAATTGCTGAAGTGAAGAAATAGAAATACAAACAAAGCAAAATACAAAAGGGGTGAATCAAAATGATTCACCCCTTTTGTATAGCAATACCACACAGAAAATCGATGATGCTTTCGTGATTGCTCAGCAGGTAAAGGCCAAGCCGTCATTTGTTCTTTCGCTGTATTCTTTGCTGATGTAAGGTCTGAATCTATCCGGGAATTGTCCTGTTTCATTGAATAGGAAAAATCAATCTTTGAAATCATAGATGATCCGGTCTTCTGTATTACAAAGGTTGTACAAATACCATAGCTCAAATATCTGATGGTATTTTATATTGAACTCTCTTTCAGGTGCCCAGCCTTAATTTTTACCTAAATTGGTTAAAGTCAAAAAAAATCCCGACTTTTGTTCCCCTTCAATAATCCCGAATATTCATGAAACTTTGTATTGCAGAAAAGCCCAGTGTTGCCAGAGATATCGCCAAAGTATTAGGTGCTACCACGCCTAAACAAGGCTATATGGAGGGTAATGGATACTGTGTGACATGGACGTTCGGACATCTTTGCACATTGAAAGAACCTCACGATTACGGTCCGCAGTACAAATCATGGAACCTGTTTTTATTACCGATTATTCCAAACAATTTCGGGATCAAATTAATTCCGAATAAAGGCGTAGAAAACCAGTTTAAAGTTATTGAAAGATTGGTAGAGGAATGTGATGAGGTGATTAACTGTGGTGATGCCGGGCAGGAAGGTGAGCTGATTCAGCGTTGGGTATTGCAGAAGGCAAAATGTAATAAACCGGTTCAGCGTTTATGGATCTCGTCCCTTACTGAAGAGGCTATTAAAGAAGGTTTTGACAATCTTAAACCTGCAGAAGATTACAAGAACCTGTACCTGGCAGGAAATGCAAGAGCGATCGGGGACTGGCTGCTGGGAATCAATGCTACAAGGCTATTTACCAAAAAGTTTGGAGGCAATAAAGCAGTTCTTTCTATCGGAAGAGTGCAGACTCCGACTTTGGCGATGCTGGTTCAGCGTCAGAAGGAAATTGATGCTTTTACCACCGAAGAATATTGGGAGCTTAAAACAAAATACCGTGACGTTGTTTTCAACGCAGCGATCGACCGGCTGAAAACCTTAGACCGTGCTGAAAAAGGTCTGGAATATCTTAAAGTCAATCCTTTTGAGATCGTATCCTTTGAAATTAAAGAAGGAAAGGAAAAAAATCCAAGGCTTTTTGATCTTACCGGGCTTCAGGTTGAAGCTAACAAAAAATATGGATATTCTGCTGAGAATACTCTAAATTATATCCAAAGTCTTTACGAGAAAAAACATGTGACCTACCCCCGTGTGGATACCACTTATTTATCAGAAAGCCTTTATCCGAAAATAGATGGTATACTTCGGAAAATGCATTTCTATCAGGAACTCGTAGCACCATTATTGGAAGGCCCGATTCCAAAATCAAAAGCTGTTTTTGATGATGCGAAAGTAACGGATCACCATGCCATTATTCCCACGGAAGTTCCGCCTTCTCAAAATTTAAGCAGAGAAGAAAAACTGATCTATGATTTGGTAGCGAAACGTTTTATTGCTGTTTTTTATCCTGAATGTAAAATCTCCAATACACTGGTAGAAGGAAAAGTAGGAACCATTCCCTTTAAAACAAGTGGAAGACAGGTTCTGGAACCGGGATGGAGAGCTGTATATGCTAAAGAACCGAAAGAGGAAGTTACTGATAAAGAAAAGGAGAAAGAAGAAGAACAGACAATTCCTGAATTTAAAGTTGGTGAAACCGGACCTCATGATCCGATGATTCACCAAGGGAAAACTACGCCACCTAAACCATACACGGAAGCAACGCTGCTGCGTGCCATGGAAACTGCCGGGAAACAGGTGGAAGATGATGAATTGCGTGAAATGCTTAAAAACAACGGGATCGGAAGACCATCTACTCGTGCGAACATTATAGAAACGCTTTTTAAGAGGAAATATATTGAGAAGAAAAGAAAGAATCTTATCGCCACACAAACCGGAATTCAGTTAATTGACACCATTGAAGACGAACTTCTGAAAAGCCCTGAACTGACAGGAGAATGGGAATCAAAGCTCCGCAGAATTGAAAAAGGGGAATACGAGGCGAACCAGTTTAAAGAAGAACTGATCCAGATGGTGACGGAACTGACGAAGAAAGTAGTAGACGGAAAAGGAAAAGTGATTACATTATACGAAGAGAAAGAAGAGGTTGTAGAAAAGAAAAAACGGGAACCTGCTGTAAAAAAAGAACTGCAGTCCTGGGAAGAAACAAAATGTCCCAAGTGCAAAGAACACAATCTGATCAAAGGAAAAACAGCAGTGGGATGTTCCGATTTTAAAAACTGTGGCTTTAAAATTACCTTTGATATCTTTGGGAAGAAACTTTCTGATAAGCAGCTTTTAGATCTCGTTTTAAAAGGAAAAACTTCAAAATTAAAAGGATTCACAACACATTCCGAAGCTCTGACAGAAGGAGTTCTAACGCTTGCAGACGGTTTTCAGGTACAGTTATCTTAAAATTAACGAAATAATTTGTCATACCATCCGCTGACGTCCTTCTGGATGGCATCATGATTTTTATATAAGATATGCACCAGTCCGAGTTCTGATCTTTCAGATTTGTACGGATTTAAAGTCAGGTATCCATAAAACTGTCCATCCTGATCAACAATAGCCGGGGGATAAGATGCATAGCTGCTCCACGGAGAATAAGTACTGTATGTGCTTCCATAGTTTCCATTGACGTTCCAGATCGATTTTGAGCTGAGTATATTTCCATAATCACCAAAAGAATTCCATATCGAATCTTTATCAAAAGTATCACAGTTCAAGCAGCCAAGATATTGATCCTGGTTGGAACCGCCGTAGAGATGCAGGGTTTGAGCCTGAAAAACACAACAAAGTAGAAGGCTTATAGATGTGAGAAGGTTTTTGGTCATACAGATGATTGTTGGGGACAAAGCTAGTGTTTTTATGAGTTTTGTAGAAACCACCCCGTCAAAAATTCTCTGAATTTTCGCCACCCCTCCAGAGGAGGGGAATAAATAGCCAACTATTCAAAAATAGGTTATAAACATAAGATTTTCATAGAACTTAAGTGCCTTTGATATGATAAGTTTTAATTTTTCTGGTATTTCTGAAAACATTGATGTACTTTGTAATCACATTCAGATTAAATTAAATATTCATGACTCCAGAAAAAAAGAAACTGATGACAGACAGTTTCGGACGCTCCGAAACCTTGAAATTTTACAATGCCGAATTATTGGAAATAGAAACTGATTTCGTCTCTATAAAAATTCCTAAAATGGAGATGATGACCCGAAAAGCCGGAATGTTCAATGGCGCAATGATTGCTTCTCTGGTGGATGTTTCTTCAGGATATGCTTCGGTAAGCCATTACAAAGATGACTGTTATGTAGTAACAGTTGAATTGAAGGTCAATTATCTACGTCCTGCTTTGGGAGATGCCCTGATATCGCGGTCTTACGTTATAAAAGGTGGAGGAAAAATTATTGTGGTCCGGACTGAAATTTATGTTATTGATGACAATACAGCTTCGGAAAGTCATGTAGCTACTTCGCTGGTAACCATGATGAGGATCAAATAAATAAGGTTACAGTTACTAAAATATTGAGTAAATAAAGGAGCTGACAGCTTTTTTCTGTTTCAAATGGAACAGGATTTGCAACATAGAAACCATAACATTAAAAAAATATAATATGAACTTAATTATCCGCTTGCTGATTACAGCAATAGTTGCGTACCTCTTAACTTCAATTCTACCAGGTGTACATTTTGAAGGATTTTCGACAGCAATTATTTTTGCAATTGTTTTAGGGGTTTTAAACATTATTGTTAAACCTATTTTGAGTCTTTTCGGACTTCCGCTTACGATTATTACCTTAGGATTATTTGCTTTAGTGATCAATGCATTGATTATTTTAATCGCAGATTATTTTATAGACAGTATGGTGGTAGACGGTTTCTGGTGGGCACTTATCTTTAGTATACTACTGTCCTTTGTGACTTCATTGGCGAATTCCATGTTCGCAGATAAAGACTAACAGGTCAGGAATAAAATTGATATCATAGGTCTGCTGTTTTTACGGCAGACTTTTTTATTTGATTGATGTTATGAAAAAAATACCAGTCAGTTAGATTGAACCCTAAATTTTGATATTTATCCTTCGTCATCTTTATTTTAAATACTAACTTTGGAAATCTTTGAATTAAATAAAAGGAATTGATAAAACTTTCTGATTTCACAGTTCCGTTAAAATGAATATCAACATATGAAACTTAAGTACAGCCTGCTCGCTCTGGCAGCTCCGCTCTTAATGAATGCACAACAGTTAATGACACCTGAAATCCTTTGGACTTTGAAAAAAGTTGGGGTACAGGCTGTTTCGCCGGATCAGACTTCCCTAATCTATAAAATCGGACAGGTAGATCTGAAAACAGAAAAAACGAAAAACGAGAACTACTTTCTCAATGTCCTTAATAACCAGTCTTCCAAAATAGATTTCGGAAAAAAAGCCCTTATCCAATGGGACAAGAACGGAATTTATGCTCAGGAAGGAGATAAAATCTATCTTTCAAAAGACAACGGGAAAACCTGGTCTGAATTCTATACCATCGGCGAAGCTGACAATGTCGTGATCTCTCCGGACGGTAAAAAAATTGCGTTCAGCAAACAGGTTCTGGTGGAGAAACTAATGGGGAAAGACAGATACAGTGACACTCCTAAAACTACCGCTCAGGTTTATACTGATCTGAACCACAGACACTGGGATTATTACAATGAAGGAAAATACAACCATGTATTTGTAGTCAATGCAGCAGACAAAACAGAATCTGCAAAAGATCTTTTAGAGGGTAAAACGTGGGATTCTCCCCAAAGACCTTTCGGTGGTGCAGAAGATTTCATCTGGAGTCCGGATTCTTCCCAGCTTTTATATGTTACAAAACCGAAAAGTGGCAAAGAATATTCTACAAGTACCAACACTGATATCTTTGCATACGATCTGGCATCAGGAACCACAAAGAATATAACAGAAACCAATAAAGGCTATGATGTCAATCCAAAATTCAGCCCGGACGGAAAATCCCTGATCTGGCAGAGTATGGCCAGAGACGGATATGAAGCGGATAAAAATGATGTAAAGATCATGGACTGGAAGTCTGGTAAAACCACTAATCTTACCGCCGGCTGGGATGAAAGCGTTTCCGGAGATGTATTCTGGAGCGGAGATTCTAAAACGATCTATTTTACAGCAGCGTCCAAAGGAACCAAGCAGCTTTTCTCTTTAGATCCTAAAGCAGCAAAAGTACAGCAGATTACAAAAGGTGATTTTGACGTTAACGAAATCTTCACCGACAATAAATCTTCACTTTTAGTAGGAAGAACAGACGTGAACCATGCAACCGAGTTATTCTCTGTCAATGTGAAAAACGGAGAAATGAATCAGGTTACTGAAGCTAATAAAGAAGCTTATGCTAAACTGGCTCAGGGAAAATCGGAACTGAAGATGGTGAAAACAACAGACGGCAAAGAAATGGGCGTATGGTTCCACTATCCACCCAACTTTGATCCAAATAAAAAATACCCTACGCTCGTTTACTGCCAGGGAGGCCCACAATCTGCACTGACACAGTTTTTCAGCACCAGATGGAATTTCGCCCTTATGGCAGCCAACGGATATATCGTAGTGGCTCCCAACAGAAGAGGAATGCCGGGCTGGGGAACAAAGTGGAATGAAGAAATTTCAAAAGACTGGGGCGGACAGCCAATGAGAGATTATCTGGCAGCAACAGATTATGCTAAAACATTACCTTATGTAGACGGTGAAAGAGTAGCGGCAGTAGGCGCAAGCTATGGAGGATACAGTGTATTTATGCTAGCGGGAATTCATGAAAACAGATTCAAAACATTCATTGCACATGATGGATTGTTTGATATGAAATCCTGGTATCTTACTACCGAAGAGCTTTGGTTTGCGAACTGGGATCTTGGTTCTCCATGGGAAAAACCTCTTCCAAAAGCATATACAGACTTCAATCCAAGCAATTTTGTTGAAAAATGGAACAAACCAATTATGATCTTCCAGGGAGGTATCGATTACCGTGTACCTTATGAGCAAGGACAGGAAGCTTTCCAGGCTGCAAAATTAAGAGGTCTGAAATCTAAATTGGTCTATTTCCCGAATGAAAATCACTGGGTACTTCATCCTCAAAACGGATTGGTATGGCAGAGAGAATTCTTCGATTGGCTGAAGGAAACTTTATAATTTAAGATTAAAAAGAATTAAATTTCTAATTAATTATTGGCAAAATATCAATAGGAACGGGCTTTTAGCCCGTTTTTTGTTTTATAAGTCTTGAGTCCAATGGCTTTAGCCAAATTTTATATATTTGAGTATGCAAAATAGAATTTCTTCGTTTCCGCCTATTGTTGATGACCAATCTGAAATTTTAATTTTAGGATCAATTCCTGGTGTAAAATCTTTGGAAAAGCAGCAATATTACGGTCATCCCCAAAATAAATTCTGGCCCATTATTTTTCATCTGTTCAATGAAGAATTCACTGATGATTATAATCAGCGGATAAAGATTCTAAAAAAACATCATATTGCAGTGTGGGATGTCATTGATTCCTGTGAGAGAAAAGGAAGTTTAGATTCTGAAATTAAAAATGAAGAAGCCAATCAGATTGCTGAACTGCTGGATGAGCATTTAAACATCAAAGCAATTTTCTGTAACGGAGGGAAATCGTATAAAAATTTGCAAAAGCTTTTAGGGAAAAATTATAGACTGCCTATATTTCAGCTTCCCTCTACAAGCCCGCTACATACGGTTTCGTTTGATGTAAAATTGGAAGATTGGAAGAGGATTTTGGAGTTTCTAGTGTAAATTTTAGTTAAGGAGATGGTGCAGATTTTTCACCTGCATAGAATTTTAATCACAAAAGGCACAAAAGTTTTTGAATAATAAGTGAAAAGAGGGTTCGGCAAGCAAAGCTTGCCGAACCCTCTTTTTTATATTCAGTCATTGCGAGCACAGCGAAGCAATCTCGGCTAAGACTAATCTAAGATCCCACAATGATAGACTCTTAAACCTATGAGCGATTACAATTTCAAATACGTTCTCAGCCCCTTCAACAGTTCCAGCTGATTTCTGGTTCTGTCCAGATTGTGTTCAAGGTATTTCGTAGTGTAATAAGTATTCCCATTCAAATAATCGGTAAGAAAACGGACCGCCTGAATATAGATCACGGTTTGTGCGGCATAATCAAGGTTTTCAAGCTCTTCAAACGTTAGTTTTCCCTTTAATGATAATAGAAATCCGTCTTTTACCGTTCTGTAAATTTGCGGGTTAAAATTGTTATTAGCATTTCCTTCATCCTCATCTAGTGTATTTGTATAGGATCTTGCCATATCACCAAAGTCATACAGAATGGTAGAAACCGTTACCGTATCAAGGTCAATAACAGCCAGAGGTCTTGAATTTTTATCAAAAAGGATATTTCTGATATTGGGATCTCCATGAATAACTCTTTTAGGCAATTGGCCCTCCTTTTCCATTTTGATCCATTTTTTTGGAAGAAAAAGTAACTCATTCATCATTTCTATTTCCAAGGCTGCATCCTTTAGAAGATCTTCATTGGCATGTTGTAATGAAGTTTGGTAATCCAGGATTCTTTTCTCGAAGTTAATAAAATCAGGAATCGGAATCTGGATATCAGGAAGAAATTCAGGATTTATGGTATTTAAAAAGCATCCGACAGCTTTTGCAGCTTCATAAGCTGTTTTTATATCAGGAATTTTAAAGAACGTATTGGTATCTGGTATAAAGCTGAGCATTCTCCACGAATTTCCATCTTCATCATCCATCATAAAGCTTCCTGATACAATAGGCTTGGGTTTTACCAGCATCAATGGATAATTGCCGTTCTCAAGCATTTCGTTGATCAGAATATGATTATGCATGATCACTTCCGGACGCTGGAAAACCTGACCGTTGAGTCTCTGAAGAATGAATTTTTGATCAGCATCATCATCCTCTACCAAATAGGTTGTATTGATCAGTCCGTTGGTAATAGGAGTGACTTTATAGTTTTCAGTTCCGATAAATCCGGTCACGATTTGTTTTAGTTCCATAAATCTTCAGGATATCTGTTTTTTTCCATTTCTGATTTCAGAAAATTTTTAATATTTGTTTTGTCCTCAGCATAGGTAACACCCATCCATTGAGAAGGAGAAGGTTTTACCAGTACTTTTGCTTTTTTTTCATCAATCATTCTCTGTACAGCGGAAGGGATATAAAATTCCAGTAAGGGCTCCGGACCTGACTGGATAAAACCATTAAAAT
Source organism: Chryseobacterium sp. W4I1 (assembly GCF_030816115.1). Taxonomy (NCBI): domain Bacteria; kingdom Pseudomonadati; phylum Bacteroidota; class Flavobacteriia; order Flavobacteriales; family Weeksellaceae; genus Chryseobacterium; species Chryseobacterium sp. W4I1. Next base: position 2,388,819 of record NZ_JAUSXQ010000001.1, on the reverse strand, counting down.
AGAGCTCAAGAGCATCGAAAACACTAGGGTGAAAAATGAAAAAATTCATAGATACCAATGCATTGGAGGCAATTTTTATATCCGTTCCGTTTTCAGTATAAAGGATTAAATTTCCCTCTTCCCGTATTGAAGTCTGCTCCTCTATTTTTATCAGAAAACCTTCAGCATCCATTGTACATATTCCTCTTGCCACATTTCCATTTCCACTCAACGTAGATTTTACCGGATAAGCAGCCATTCCAAACTGCGATTCTGAAATATGAAGATCAATTTCTTTTGCTGCCAGTTGATAAGCTTCTTTCCCATAAAAATCATCCGCATTGATCATGACAAAAGGTTCTTGTACCGTATTTTTTGCACAAAGAACAGCGTGTCCGGTTCCCCAAGGCTTTTGCCGTTGTGAGCAGTCAGAATTCTGAGGTAGAAAACTTTCCATTTTCTGATAAACCCAGTGAAGTTCAAATTTCTTTATTTCAGATATTGTATTTAATCTTTCAATGTAGCTGTGAGGAATAAGTCGGTTCACAATAATAACAATCTTGCCGAAACCAGCGTTCAGGGCATCATAAATTGAATACTCCAGGATCGGTGAGCCGTTATCCAGAATTCCGTCTACCTGTTTCAGTCCTTTGTAACGGCTTCCGAGGCCGCCTGCCAGTATAAGTAATGTTTTTTTAGAATTCATCCGTCATTCCAAATACAGGTTTACGGGTCTTCCATTTTCCGTTCGTAAAATCAGGAATATCTACAGCCTGACCTCCTTTGGCAATAGATTCTTCGCTGAGCGGCGTAATAGAATACCATAACGCAAGATCATACACATCCATCGGGAATTCTATATTTCGCTTGATACACTCGATAAAAGTATTCATGACAAAGAAATCCATTCCTCCATGGCCTGCACCAGCAGCGGTATTTTCAAACTTTTTCCAGATTGGATGATCAAATTCCTTCATCCATTTTTCCGTATTTTCCCATCGGTGGGTGTGGTTCATTGTTTTTTCGAAATAAATATGCCCCTGATTAAAATCTCCCCATCCGAAATCCTGCCATAAGCCTTCCGTTCCCTGAATCCTGAATCCAAGGTCATAAGGTCTCTGTAAACTCGTATCATGGGTCAAAAGTATAGTTTCACCATTGGCACAGGCAATTTGTGTAGTAACAATATCTCCCTGGTTGAATTTCACTTTTGCATTAGGATGGTTTTCTCCGCCTTTAGGATGTTCTACAATATACTTATGCAGCCCCACAGACTTTGAAGAGAAAGATGAAAGTCGGGTTAGGCGGTTTCCACGGTTGATATCCATCATCACCGCTACAGGTCCCAATCCATGGGTAGGATAGAGCTCGCCATTGCGTTTTACATAATGCTCTGTTCTCCAATGAGCCTCGCTGAACCCTTTTTCTCCAAACTCAGCTCCAGAATTATAAGGGGTAACACCGTCGTTAAAAAGAACACCTCTCAGATCATGCTGATAGCCGCCCCTTCCATGAACCAGTTCTCCGAACATTCCTTTGCGTGCCATATTCATAATAGCCATAATATCCCTGCGGTAACATACATTCTCCATCATAAAGATAGGAACCTTCGTTTCCTCATATACCTTTACAAATTCCCAGCAGTCCTCAAGCTTTATAGCTCCGGAAACTTCCATTCCCACAATCTTTCTTGCTCTCATGGCTTCAGTACCCTGCGGAAGATGCCATTCCCATGGTGTGGCAATAACTACGGCATCTATTGTTTTTAGTTTTAAAAGATTCCGGTAATCATATTCGCCGTTTGAAAATTCCTGAGCAGCAGGTTTATTGTTATCCTTCAGTATTTTTTGAGAAGCCAGAAGCATTCTTTTGTCCGGATCTGCGAAAGCTACAATTTCTACGTCATTACGCTTTGCCAGCAGTTTTACATGTTCCTGCCCCCGAAGTCCTACGCCAATAAAGCCGACACGGACTTTTTTATCTGATTTAAAATCATTGGAATAGGCAAATAAAGAATTGGGTAAAACCAGTGCGCCAAAACTGGCAATAGTAGCTGTTTTAATAAAATTTCTTCGTGAAGTGGTGGTGTCCATCAAAATTTTTTCTTAAATATATTAAAATCCTGTGAGGTAACGGATATGGAGCGTGGCTTTCGAGATTCGAGATTCAGGTTGGAAAATAGAAATGGCTGCTCTTCAAATCAGGGCAGCCATTAGAATAATTAATTTTTAATATACTATTTCTTTGTGAAATATACTTCTTCATAAGGCTGGATCAGCACCCATCCGTTTCCTGAGAATTTCATCTGGAATTCTTCGCCGCTTCCTCTGCCGATCAGGCTTTTAAAAGAAACGTTGGTCTTCAGATCAGGACTCAGGTTTCCAGACCAGGCTACAGTAGCATTAGGATCCGTAAAAACAGGACTGTCAGGGGTGACCATTAAAGTCAATGGTTCACCATGAGTCGTTATTGCAATATGTCCGGTTCCGGAAAGTTTTACCTGGAAAAGACCGCCCGCCATCATTCCTGCAACGCTTTTAAGCATGGTAATGTCGCTTTTTACAGTCTGCTCGTGTGCCAGAACATCATTTCCGTTTACACAAACCGCTTCATTGTTCAGATAAAGGATACGGACTTTCTTGCCGGAATCTGCGACGTATAATTTCCCGGTTCCTTCCGCCTTCATCAGTTTTGCTCCTTCACCGCTGATTGCTTTCTTTAAAAGATTTCCGATACCACCAGCCAGCATTCCCTGTCTTTCAAAATTAATATCTCCAACATAACCTACCATACTGCCTCTTTTAGTCCATACAGCCTGGTTATTAAGATTGATTTCCAGAAGGTGCTTGGTTTCCAGTTCGAAATAATCTCTCTGCTGTGGGTTCTCTTTTGTTTCGTTGACGAAAGCTTCCAGTGAATATTTGCTCATAAGTGTAAAAGTTTTTTAATGTTTCCCCAAAAATAATCTTTTTTTTCTTCACAAATCACCGTAGAATCACGGTTTTAAATTGATTTTAAATAATACTTGACAAAGGGGTATTCAATGTCGTATATTTGCACTCCGAAATTACACTTGTAATTTCAATAATTTTTAAACCGTAATTTAAAAAAATGAAAACATCAGATTTTAACTTTGATCTTCCTGAAGAATTATTAGCAGAACACCCATCTGAACACAGAGACGAAGCCAGACTAATGGTACTTGATAGAAAGACACAAACTATCGAGCATAAGCTGTTTAGAGATGTTGTTGATTATTTTGATGAAAAAGATCTATTCATTTTCAACAATACTAAGGTTTTCCCTGCCCGTCTTTATGGAAATAAAGAAAAAACAGGAGCTAAAATTGAAGTTTTCCTTTTAAGAGAGCTAGATAAAGAAACCAGAGTGTGGGACGTTCTGGTAGATCCTGCAAGAAAGATCAGAATAGGTAACAAATTATTCTTTACTGAGGATGAATCTCTGGTAGCTGAAGTTATTGACAATACGACTTCAAGAGGAAGAACTTTAAGATTCTTATTCGACGGTTCTTACGATGAATTCAGAACGAAACTAAAAGAATTGGGAGAAACTCCACTTCCAAAATATATCAAGAGAGCAGTAGAGCCGGAAGATGCAGAAAGATATCAGACGATCTATGCCAAAATAGAAGGAGCGGTGGCTGCCCCTACGGCAGGCCTTCATTTCTCTAAGCATTTGATGAAGAAATTAGAAATCAAAGGAATTGATTTTGCTGAAGTGACGCTTCACGTTGGTTTAGGAACCTTTAACCCAATTGAGGTAGAAGATCTTTCTAAGCACAAAATGGAATCTGAAGAAGTAATCATTGATGAGAAAAATGCTGATATCATCAATAAAGCTGTAGAAGCTCACAGAAGAGTTTGTGCGGTAGGTACAACAACGATGAGAGCCATAGAAACTTCTGTTTCTTCCAACAGAAAGATCTCAGCTTTCAATGGCTGGACAAACAAATTCATTTATCCTCCTCACGATTTTGGAGTTGCCAATGCAATGATCACCAACTTCCACACCCCAAAATCTACATTATTGATGATGATTGCTGCGTTTGCAGGAAAAGAATTTATTATGCATGCATATGAAGAAGCCGTAAAAGAAAAGTATAAGTTCTATTCTTACGGTGACGCAATGCTTATTTTGTAATTAATTTTAAATTATAGATTATAAATTTTAGATTGAATCCCTAACTTCTGTAAAGGATTTTAATCTAAAATTTATAATTTAAATCACTACTATTTTGAAAGATATCCGAGTTTTATCACTAGACCAGCTTAAAGACTATTTTTTGACTTTAGGAGAAAAGCCGTTTCGTGCGAAGCAGGTTTACGACTGGTTATGGAGTAAAAACCTCCATTCGATTGATGAAATGACGAATCTTTCGAAATCTCTCCGTGAAAAAATTTCCGAAGAGTATACCATCAATCCGGTTTCTGTAGACCAGCTTCAGAAAAGTACAGACGGAACCATTAAAAACGGAGTGAAACTTCACGACGGACTGTTGGTGGAATCTGTTCTTATTCCTACAGAAACAAGAACTACAGCCTGTGTTTCTTCTCAGGTAGGATGTTCTTTGAACTGTGAATTCTGTGCAACGGCAAGATTGAAAAGGATGAGAAATCTTGAAGTTGCCGAGATCGTAGACCAGGTTGCCCTGATCGACAGCCAAAGTAAAATGTACTTTAACAGACCGCTTTCCAATATCGTTTTTATGGGAATGGGAGAGCCGATGATGAATTACAAAAATGTAGTGGAAGCCATCAGAAAGATTACCCAGCCTGAAGGTTTGGGAATGTCTCCCAGAAGAATTACCGTTTCTACATCCGGAATTCCGAAGATGATCAAAATGCTTGCTGATGATGAATTACGGGTAAAACTGGCACTCTCTCTTCACTCTGCAATAGAATCCAAGCGGAATGAAATTATGCCTTTCTCGGACAAATTTCCTTTGACGGATATTATGGAGGCCCTTCAGTATTGGTACCAAAAAACAGGTTCTGTCATCACTTTTGAATACTGTGTATGGAAGGGGATCAATGACGGCGACGAAGACATCAAAGCTTTAATAAAATACTGCAAGCAGGTTCCTTCTAAAGTGAATTTGATTCAGTATAATCCCATTGGTGACGGAAAATATGACCAGTGCAATAAACAGGCAGAAGACAATTATGTACGCCAGTTAGAAAATGCCGGAGTTACTGTGATGATCAGAAAAAGTCGCGGTGGAGACATTGATGCAGCCTGCGGACAGCTTGCCAACAAAGCTACCGATTAAAATTTCATTAAAAAAGATTTAAAACATTTCTTAAAAAATCCTAAAATCCTACCTTTACATAAAACTAATACAGGATGCTGGATTTCTTTACAGGAGAGGACGGGCTTGAAAATGTCTATGCATGGTCAATCCCACTTCATGCTACAGTTATTTTAGCAGAAATGATCTACAGTCATGTTTCTGAAGCTAAGCTATATAACAAAAAGGATGTTGCCACAAGTATTTACCTTGCAGTGATGAACTTTGGGCTGGATCTGATGATGAAGGCTTTTGCCATGGGAGTCATGTTTTTCTTTTATAATCACAGACTTTTCACTTGGGATTTTACTGTATGGTACTGGCTTATCTGTTTTGTGATCACAGACTTTGCCTATTACGTTTTGCATTATGTAGATCACCATTCCCGGGCATTCTGGGCAGTTCATATTACCCATCACAATTCTGAATATTTCAACTTGACGACAGGTTTTAGAAGCCCTGTGCTGCAGCCGCTTTACAGGTATCTGTATTTCTCTCCTCTGGCTTTTTTAGGTTTCAATCCATGGCATATTATGGTCGTTTATGCGCTGGGTCAGGTGTATGGAACCTGGGTGCATACTCAGACTGTGAAAAGGCTGGGCATTCTGGAATATATTCTGGTAACCCCCTCACATCATAGAGTCCATCATGCATGCAATATTAAATACCTCGACAGAAATATGGGAATGTGCCTCATTATCTGGGATAAGATTTTCGGAACCTTCGAAAAAGAAGATCCAAGTGTTCCCATAAAATATGGTATCTATCCAAAAATGCCGGACAACAAACCGGACACTGTTCTTCTTTATGAATGGCGAAAGATCTGGAAGGATATCAGACAGCCGGGACTGAAAATTTCCGACAGAATCAATTATATTTTCAATTCGCCAGGTTGGAGGCATGATGGTACCGGAAAAACGGTAAGGCAATACCAAAAAGACTATTTAAAGAAACAGGCCAAAAGACTGGAACAAACAGAATAAGAAATCTGCTCAATCTGTTTAATCAGCGTGATATAAAGGGTAAAAGTTTTCTTGAACGCTTAAGTTTTTTATCTCTGATTTTCGGAATAAGTAAATTCCTCGGATCAAAATTCCCATCCTTTGGAGTGGTGGCAAAAATTCAAAGAATTTTTTGACGGGGTGGTTATGAATTCACAAGAAACAAAACGACTCCAAATTTTTCCAGTCATCTGCAAAACTCTATTTTTGTTCCATGAAAAAAACCTTCCTTTTCCTTACCATTATCATTTTCCAGTCCTTCTTTTCGCAGCAGGCTGATTTTTTTAAAATAAGAAAATTCAGGGTTGCTTATTTAGATGATAAAATCCAGGAAACATCGGGTTTGAGTTTTATGAACGGAAAGCTGTATACTTTTAATGACAGCGGAAATGCCCCCGAACTTTTTGAACTGGATGAAACTTCCGGCAGCATAAAAAGTACATTCACAATTGATGCTAAAAACAAAGACTGGGAAGCTTTGACCAATGACGGAAAGAATTTCTATATCGGAGATTTCGGAAATAATGGCGGAACCAGAAAAGATCTGGAAATCTATAAACTTCCTTTTCAGAATAATGCACCAAAGAATGATTCTATTACAAAAAATTCCTTCGAGTATCCTGAACAGACCGAGTTCATTCCTAAATACACCAATAATGACTTTGATGCCGAAGCGATGATCTGGCTCAACGGAAAGCTGCACCTGTTTACCAAAGAATGGAAGTCAAAATCAACGACCCATTATATTATTGATCCCAACATATCTGAGAAGCAGAAAGCTGAGAAAACAGAATCTTACAAGACTAATTTTGTGGTAACTGATGCTGCCTATTTTGATAAAAAACTTTACCTGGTTGGTTATACGAAGAAAACAGAAGTTTTTATGAACGTTTTTAAAGAAACAGAACCGGGAATTTTTTTTAAGGAGAAACCGAAACATTACTATCTTGGAAGTGCTTTGACAGTCGGACAGATAGAAGGTGTTGCTGTCAATGAAACCGGGATCTATATTTCTGGGGAAAAATTTAGATCCAAGCTGGGGACTGCGCAGCCGGCATTATATTTTATTCCAAAAGAAGAACTCAAAGATTAATTTTGTCCTGAAATTGCGTGAAAAAAATTATCTTTGTGAGAATAAATAATTATTTACCTATCATTCATAGATTTTGGCAAATATCGTAGAAGAAATCAAACGACCGATCAATGAGGAAATGAAACTTTTCGAGCAGAAGTTTTATGAATCGATGCAGAGCAAAGTGCCTTTATTGGATAAAGTAACCCGTTTTATTGTTACTACCAAAGGGAAGCAGATGCGTCCAATGTTTGTATTTCTCTGTGCAAAGCTGGTAGGGGAAATCACAGAAAAAACTTACCGTGGAGCTTCTATGATTGAGCTGATTCATACGGCAACTTTGGTTCATGACGATGTCGTAGATGAAAGCTTTAAGCGTCGTAATTTTTTTTCAATCAATGCTTTATGGAAAAATAAAATTGCTGTTTTGGTGGGAGATTACCTTTTGTCAAAATCAGTGCTTCTGTCTACAGACCATAAAGACTACGATCTTTTAGGAGTAATTTCAAGAACGATCCGTGAAATGTCCGAAGGTGAACTTCTGCAATTGGAAAAGGCTAGAAAACTGGATATTACCGAAGAAGTTTACTATGAAATTATCCGTCAGAAAACCGCGACTCTGATTGCTGCATGCTGCGAGATAGGAGTTTTATCCAATAATGCAGATGAGGCACTTGCTAAAAAAATGATGGATTTCGGGACGTATACAGGGATGGCATTTCAGATTAAAGATGACCTTTTTGATTATTTAAGTTCAAATTTTATCGGAAAGCCGGTGGGAATTGATATTAAAGAGCAGAAAATGACGCTTCCTTTGATTTATACACTGAAAAATGCAAGCGAGAAAGATAAGAAGTACTATTTTAACACGATAAAGCGCTACAATAATGACCAAAAGCGTGTTAAAGAACTTATAGATTTTGTAAAAAATTCCGGTGGTATGGATTACGCCATTAAAGTCATGAAAGATTTTCAGCAGAAGGCAAAAGATATCCTGAATGAATTTCCGGATTCTGAACCCAGAAAATCACTGCACAGTATGCTTGACTATGTAATTGAAAGAAAATTTTAAGAACTTAAAATAAACAAAATAAAAAACCGGAATGTGTTACTGCATTCCGGTTTTTATTTTTAAGATTAAATTTTTGTAGAAAAAATACAGGCTGCATGACGGAATTCTCTTTTTTATAGATTTAATTTTGTATAAAAAAGCTTATTAATTTTCTTTAATAAGGATTAAAATGTGATTATTTAAAGGTAAAAATAAAAGATTTTGTAAACTAAAATTATTAGGTTATAGTTTTAATCAATTATTTTAACAGTCACAATGACAACTGCTAAAACAATGCAAAATAAAGCGATTAAAAATAGATAATCCGCAATAGTCTCATATTTCGTTTCCCGCTTTTCATTCTTTGTCCTGATCGCCAGAAACGAAGAAAAGCAGCTACAGGCAAACAGCAGACACGCCAGACTTGCAAACTCATCAAGATGGGTATGGGCACTCATTTTTGTGATTTTAAGTGACGTGATGATAATCAGGGAAAAACCTAAAAGATTGCTCGATGCATTCAGGATATGAGGTGATTTTTTTTCCATCATTTACAATTTTTTACAATATAAAACACTATTTATTTATTATCAAATTTTTAAAAAAAATTATTGAAAATTAAAATTAGTTTAAAAATTGTATATTAGCGCCATACTTGAAGAATAAAAACTTTTATATCTAGCTATGCAGACAACCTATATTGAAACACAGCAAATTTCTTTCCAGGATTTTAAAAATCAGATACTTGAAGACTACAGGTTAGGAAGGATATCACGCGAAATGTCTTATCTTGGAAGAAGAGAAGTACTTACAGGAAAAGCTAAATTCGGAATTTTTGGGGATGGTAAAGAACTTCCTCAGCTGGCCATGGCGAAAGTTTTCAGAAATGGGGACTTCCGTTCAGGATATTACAGGGATCAGACTTTTGCATTAGCAGTAGATGCTTTAACGGTTGAAAGCTTTTTCGCACAGCTTTATGCAGATACAAGTGTTGAAAGAGAGCCGGCTTCGGCAGGAAGACAGATGAACGGGCATTTTGCAACAAGAAGTTTAAATGATGACGGAAGCTGGAAAGATCTTACAGCCCAGAAAAATATCTCTTCCGATATCTCTCCTACAGCAGGGCAGATGCCGAGACTATTAGGATTGGCTCAGGCTTCTAAAGTGTATAAAAGTGTAAAATTTGACGGGTCTGAAAAATTCTCTAAAGAAGGTAATGAAATTGCTTTCGGAACGATTGGTGATGCATCTACAGCAGAAGGACATTTCTGGGAAACTCTGAATGCAGCCTGTGCACTTCAGGTTCCTATGATTGTTTCTATCTGGGATGATGGTTACGGAATTTCGGTTCCTACGAAAAATCAGAGAGCAAAAGCTGATATTGCTGAAATGCTAAGCGGTTTCCAAAGAAAAGAAGGTGAGAACCAGGGATGTGAGATCATCCAGGTGAAAGCTTGGGATTATCCTGCATTATTGGATGCTTACGCAAGAGCAGAGCAGTTTGCAAGAATGGAAAGTGTTCCTGTAGTGGTTCATGTGATTGAAGTTACACAACCTCAAGGTCACTCTACTTCAGGATCTCACGAAAGATATAAAAATGAAGAGCGCCTTTCCTGGGAATCTCAGTTTGATGGTTTACTGAAATTCAGAGAATGGATTTTGAACTATTCAATTGAAATTGAAGGGAAAGAAGAAATTATTGCTTCAGCTGAAGAATTGAATGCGATAGATGACGAAGCTAAAAAAATAGCAAAAGCCGGGCAGAAAAACGCTTGGGAAAACTATCAGAAAACCATTTCGGATCTTATTCAGTCTGTTTTACCATTGATTGAAAACCTTAAAAGTCAGAATGCTGAGATCGAAGGCTATATTGCTCAGTTCAGTAAATTGGTTTCTAAGGCTAAAAAAGATATTTTCCATTTAGCAAGAAAAGCTTTATTGATGACAAGAGGAACAAATTCTGCAGAGAGAACCCAATTGATGCAGAAGTACAATGAAGTTTTTGAAGTAGAAAAAGATAACTATTCTTCCCATTTATATTCACAGTCTCAGTGGAAAGCTGAAAATGTGAAAGAGATTAAGCCTGTCTATTCTGACAGTTCTGAAGATGTGGACGGAAGAGTAGTGGTTAGAAATAATTTCGACAGAATTTTCGAGAAATATCCTGAAACTTTAGTATTTGGTGAAGATGCCGGAAATATAGGTGACGTGAACCAGGGACTTGAAGGGATGCAGGAAAAATACGGTGATGTCCGTGTGGCAGATACCGGAATCCGTGAGGCTACCATTCTCGGTCAGGGTATCGGGATGGCAATGAGAGGTTTGAGACCTATTGCTGAGATCCAGTATTTAGATTATATTTTATACTGTCTTCAAGGAATGAGTGATGATTTGGCGACGGTTCAGTACAGAACAAAAGGAGGTCAGAAAGCTCCGGTAATCATCAGAACGAGAGGCCACAGACTGGAAGGTGTTTGGCATTCAGGTTCTCCAATGGCAGGAATTCTAAACCTTTCCAAGGGAATTCTGGTTTTGGTACCAAGAAACTTAACAAAAGCAGCCGGATTTTATAATACCATGCTTCAAAGTGACGATCCAGCAGTGATCGTTGAATGTTTGAACGGATACCGATTAAAAGAAAAACAGCCTGATAACTTAGGTGAATTCACTGTGCCTGTAGGAAAAATTGAAGTAACTAAAGAAGGAAAAGATGTTACTTTGGTCACTTACGGTTCTACCTGGAGAGTAGTGATGGATGCAGCAGAAGAATTGGAAAAATTAGGAATCTCTGCGGAGGTTATTGATGTTCAGTCATTAATTCCTTTCGATTTAACGAATGAAATTGCTGAAAGCGTGAAGAGAACCAACAGATTAGTCGTAATCGATGAAGATGTGGAAGGTGGAACTTCAGCGTTTATCCTTCAGCAGATCTTAGAAAAACAAAAAGCATTCAGATTCCTGGATTCAGATCCGTTGACTATCGCGGCCAATGATCATAGACCTGCGTATGCAAGTGACGGAGATTACTTCAGTAAGCCATCTTCAGATGATATGGTTGAAAAGATTTACGCCATGTTTAATGAAACCAATCCACAGAAATATCCTGCGATATTTTAATTGTGATTTTAGATAAAATTGAACCGCTTTCTTTGGGAAGCGGTTTTTTGTTAAATTAGCCTGAAATACTGATGATAACTTTATGAAATTAATATCAATTACTATCGTTTTATTTACTTTGGCTTCATGCAATAAACAATTTAGCAAATTACAAACGAGTTATACTGAAAGTGAAATTTTAGAACAATTAGATATGGCTTTCACAGGCTTACCAACTAAATATTATCCAAAAGTTCGACCACAAGATATTAAGTATAATTTTTTTCTTGATTTAGAGCATGGTTATTGTGAAACTGCAGGAAGCCGAATTCATTTGTATGCTGATGAAAAACGATGGGCAATTGTTTTTGAGAAAAGTGGTTATCAAAATAGAGCTAAAACAGCTGAAATAGAATTGGATTATATTGGTAACTGTATTGATTATCCAGTTGATAAATATCCTGAAAGAAATTATATTACAAATGCAAGTAACATTGTACTAATTGATAGTGACGAATATACAAGAATTGAAAATAAGCAAGGCATTACTGATATGGAGAATTTTGAACTTGTTGGAGAGAATGTTCAGGCAATTAAAGTTCATTCTAAATTAATTATATTTAATAGTAATTATAAAGATTATGAAAAAGTAGGAGTTAGATTAAGAGATTTTGATAACCCCAAAAAATTGATAAGCTTTGGTGATTTAATAAGATATTTCCACGAAACAAATCCAAGCTTAATCTCTGCGACTGAAGATGAAATAAAGAAATGCATTCCTAAAAATCTTCAAAAATTGTTGACAATTGATACTTTTCATTATGATCCAAGTGTTCTGCCAAGTAAGCAGGAAACGTATAAACTTATTTCTCAAGTTTTAATCACTAAAAATACTTCTTATTGGAAGCTAATTTTAAAATCTAATAATAATTGGAAAAATTGGGAATCAGGAAATTTATAATTTTTAAGATAAAATACGATTAAACAACAGCCTTTTTTATTTTCTTCTCTTCCAAAAGAGTTTTACAATCCTTTGCTTTATTGGGGTCATAAATATGATATTTCGTCTCCCATTCTTCCAATTGATACAAAATAGGCAACAACGCCAATCCCTTTTCTGTCAACGAATATTCCACTCTTGGAGGAAGCTCCTTAAACTCTTCACGGATCACCAATCCATCAGCTTCCATTTCTCTTAACTGATCTGTAAGCACCTTTCGGGAGATGACATTAATTCTTACGGCAAGCTCCCCAAAACGCAGCTTTCGGTCTTTAATAACCAGAACGATAATTGGTTTCCATTTGCTTCCCAGAGCAGACATTGCTTTGCCCAGTGGACAGCTGTATTGCATCAGTTCATTTTGTTTCATATCTGTTACTTTTAAGTTACTAATGTAAGTTACTGCAAAGTTACCACTATTTTTTCAACAAAAGATACAAAAACGAACTATTATTAGTTACTTTGTGTAACAATTATAAAATATCAATTTAAAAATGAGCACAGAATCATTATTTAAACCGTTTGTTTACAAGAATCTGGAACTTAAAAACAGAATTGTAATGGCTCCTATGACCAGAGCACAATCTGATAATGGAGTTCCTACTCAAAATATTGCCGAGTATTATGCAAGAAGAGCTGCGGCCGACGTTGGATTGATCCTTTCTGAAGGAACAGTTATCAACAGGACTGCTTCCAAAAACATGCAGAATATCCCTGATTTTTATGGAAATGAAGCATTAGCAGGCTGGAAAAACGTAATCAATGCCGTTCATCAGAATGGTGGTAAAATGGGCCCACAGATCTGGCATGTAGGAGATACAAGAATATCCGAAGATTATCCTTTAGCTCCAATGGAGAAAGCATCCACGATGACTTTAGAAGATATTCAGGATACGATTGCACAGTTTGCAGCTTCTGCAAAATCAGCTAAGGATCTGGGTTTTGACGTCCTTGAAATCCATGGAGCTCACGGTTATCTGATTGATCAGTTTTTCTGGGAAGTAACCAATACGAGAACGGATGAATATGGCGGTAAAACATTAAAAGAGAGGAACAGATTTGCAGTTGATGTCATTAAAGCAATAAGAGCTGCTGTAGGAGAGGATTTCACTATTATTCTTCGTCTTTCCCAATGGAAACAGCAGGATTATAACAGCAAATTGGCTATGACTCCAGCGGAAATGGAAGAATGGCTATTGCCGTTAAAAGAAGCCGGAGTTGATATTTTCCATTGCTCGCAACGCCGTTTCTGGGAACCTGAATTTGAAGGCTCTGACCTGAATTTTGCTGGCTGGGCCAAGAAGATTACAGGGCAGCCAACAATTACTGTAGGTTCTGTTGGTTTAAAAGGAGATTTCATGGGTGCTTTTGCAGGACAGGGAACAGAAAAGGCTGATTTAACAGATCTTATCAGAAGACTGGACAATGAGGAGTTTGATCTTATCGCAGTAGGGCGTGCACTTTTACAGGATCCTCAATGGGTACAAAAAATAAAAAACGGAAATACTGAAGGGCTGTTGGATTTTTCAGCTGAAAGTATGGCCAAACTATATTAAAGTGAATGGTGAATGGTTAATTTTGCTTCGCAAGTGAATGGGGTATAGTAAAAAATTGACAGCAGAGTTAATTCATTATTCATCATAATTACATTACAATTTTCTTTAATTTATATTTAATTTTCACCTATTTATTTAAGAAACCCGCTTTCATAATTTCTGAAAGCGGGTTTCGGTTATAGGTTAATCGGGGCATTCCGTGGTAACAGAAATACACCTCCATCGTGAAGGAAAACCATTTTTGGGTGGGATATAGCAGGCTGTTGTTCCTTCCGGACATTCAGGTGCATTTCCGCCATTAATTTTCTTTAGCTCAGGGTTTGTTATTTTCTTTAGGTTTTTCATATTAGATAATTTGTTGATCATTAAAAATATAATATTTTCACCATATTGTGTAATAATTTAACAAATAATTATAAGACATAATAAAACAACTGCGCTCCAAATCAATTGGAGCGCAGTTTTAACAGATTTAAATATCTAAAATTACCTTAATGGCAACAGTGATTCATTATAAACCGATATTTTTAGTAGGTTTCAGTTGTTTTAGAATACTTTTTGGAACTGCATTCTTATGAACAAGGATTGCAGTTGATTTGTACTCCACATAAGGTCTTGTTACATATAAATAGCCCTCAAAATCATTGGTTACTCCCCAGGAGTTTTTAACCATATAATATTCCTTACCACTTTGGTCTTTAGCTAATCCTACGATGTGCATACCATGGTCATCCGTTGTAGAAAGGTTGTTTAATGCTTTCTGACGCATATCTTCCGTGATGGTTTTGTCTTTTTTAGGCTCCGTGAACAAAGTCTGTTTGTTTTCAGCAGTGATCTGGCTCAGATCCATATCAGGAACATACGCCACACCATTTTTGTATGAGAAATAAGGTTCAGAAACATCTGTTGCCCAACCTACAGAATATCCTTTATTTACAGCATTGTCAATAATGGTTGTCAAATCTTTCATTGGAACATTCCAGTCAGAATCATGGCTCCAGTTATCAGGGATGGGAACTACAAATTTCTGATAATATGGATAATCTTTGTAAGATGAGATCTCGATATAATCTTCAGGATTGATTCCTACCACTTCTTTAGCGAAAGTTTTAGGCGTGTAGTTTTTTCCTTCATATGTAAAATTAGCAGGAACTTTTCCTAAATATTCATCAAGAATTGCATCTACAGAATCCATCCAGTTGTCTGTAAGCTGTCCTTTTGAACCTGCCTGAACAAGACTGTCCAGAACCGGTTTCAGTTTTCCCTGCATCTCCTTGAAATTATTAAGGCTCTGCCCCGATTTCAGTCCTGTATAAACATCCTGAGGTACTGCGCCGTATTTTTTGTACATATTAACAACATCATGCAGCTCGCCTCCGTCACCCCAGCTGATTGCACCGTTGTTAAGGACATATAACTTAGCTTTATCGTGGTAAGAATTTCTCGCTGTAAAAATTTCAGCAAGATCTACAGGTTTTTTACCCATTCTCTGCATTTCAGACTCCAGGAATGAGTTTCCGGAATAACTCCAGCAAGTTCCCGATGAACCCTGGTTTTTTACGGAGGTAGCTCCAACGTCTTTTAGCGCCGTGAACTGAAAATTAGCATTTTGAGATTGATTGTTCTTTAATTTGTTGATCAAGTCATCTTGGGCAAACATCATACTTCCTGCAGACAAAACAAAAAGTAATGAGGCAATTTTGGTATTTTTCATTACTGTAAAAAGATTATTTATACGAATAGTCGTTCATATTAAAGATTTGTTACAAAGGGAAAAGTTAAATTTGAAAGTGAAAAAATCGGAGAATTATCAGTGTCAAAAGATCAATTCACTGATTTTCAGCTTAACTTTCTTTTCTTTATTGAATAAAAAAATAAATGTTTCCAACCTATTTAAAATTTAATGCATCTATACAAGTATAAAGCCTGACTATGGAAAGAGAATTACTAATAGAATGCCAACGTGACAGCCGCAGTGCCCAGCGGAAAGTTTACGAGAAGATGGCCGGCAGGCTGTATTCAGTCTGCAGACGCTATCTCAAAAACGATGAAGATATTGAAGAAGTATTGGCCGATACTTTCTACAAAATATTCACAAAGATCACCCAGCTCCAAAATCTGGACACTTTTGAAGGATGGGCAAAAAAGATTGCCGTCAACGAATGTCTTCAAAAACTGAGAGCTGCCAAAGCGCAGTTTGTTTCTATGGACGACAGTTTTATAGAAACATCCGGCACCTTGTCAGAAAGCATTTCGTTTGAGAAGGATATCCTTAGCCTGCTCAATTTTCTTCCTGAAGGCTGCAGAGCAATATTCAACTTATTTGCAATTGAGGGCTATCCACATAAAGAAATTGCTTCTATGCTTTCTATAAGTGAAGGGACTTCCAAATCCCAGCTCAATTTCGCAAGGAAAAAATTACAGGAACTTTTGATCAATCAAAACATTTAAACTTTAGGCAATGGAAAATAATCAAGATATAGATAAAAGATTCAATGATGCTTCTAAGCTTTCAGAAGAGCCGGCTGTTTTTCCGGGTTTTGATAAAGTTTGGGCTAAAGTTGAAGACAAACTAGATAAAAAAGAAGAGAAAAAGAGAGCACTGCCAATTTGGTTTCCCTATGGAGTTGCGGCAAGTTTAATAATCGGATTGGGTGCATTTTATTTTATCAATAAAGATAAAACTGTTGAAAATTTAAAACCTTTAATTGTAGAGAACAGAACTAAAAACCACCCTGAGAAAAATAATATCCACACGATAGACAGTACAATTAAATCTAATATTGAAAAAGAGGCTGAAGCTGGGAAATCGTCTCAAAAACGACCTGTTTTAGCAAAAAGTGAAGCTATAAAAGTTCCTGAAAGTATGGGTGAAACTATAGCTGTTAATAAGAATGATGAAATCTATGCTTCAAGAAAAAGTACTTACTCAACGGGTGAATATTATATCAAAAAGAAGAATACTGTTGATATCCCGGCTTTGCCAAGAAGGGGCGGGCAATGGAAAGATACAACTGCAACACAGAATATCGAGGAAGTTGTTTTAACAGGATTTACGCCTAAAAAAAAACAGGACTATACCTCAAGTGTTGTGAGTATACAGTCCAATTATATTGCATCAAATACCGTTACTCAGGCACTTCAAGGAAGTGTGATGGGAGTCCAAATACAAGCATTTGGAACTAAAAGAAGAAAGAATAATGAGATTAAAAATAGTTCTAATGCGGTAAATAATGGTTATTTAAGTAACAATAATCAACTTGTTATAAGAGGGATGCGAAGCCTCAGTGGGACCAATGAATCGTTAATCGTTATTAATGGTAAAATAGCGAACCATGATTATTTCAAGACGTTAAATCCTAAAAAGATTAAAAGCATAGAAGTTGTAAAAGGAATTGCTGCGTCGGCATTGTATGGAAGCCAAGGAGCTAACGGAATCATTGTAGTGAAGACGAAAAGACTTTCCAGAAAGGAAAAGAAAAGAATGGAGGAGATAGAACAAACTATCAATTCATATAAACAGAATTCTGCTTCAGATAATGAAGGCTACGATGCGTTTGTAGAAAACCCGTTTGAGCTGACAAAAAACCAGCCGGTATCTACTTTCTCTATTGATGTGGATAATGCTGCCTATTCCAACATAAGAAGAATGATTAATAACGGGCAAACTGTAGATAAAAATGCCGTGAGAATTGAAGAAATGATGAATTATTTCAAGTATGATTACCCTCAGCCTGAAAACAAAATACCATTTTCAATCAATACCGAATATAGCGATACTCCGTGGAATCCCGGTCATAAGCTTTTAAAAATAGGGCTTCAAGGGAGAAATATCCCGACGGATAATCTTCCCAACTCCAATCTGGTATTCCTTATTGATGTTTCCGGATCTATGAATGAACCGAATAAGCTTCCTCTTCTCAAATCATCTTTCAAAGTATTGTTAGATCAGCTTAGACCACAGGATAAAGTAGGAATTGTAGTTTATGCAGGAAGTGCAGGAATGGTTCTTTCACCGACTTCCGCCAAAGAAAAAGAAAAAATAATTTCCGCACTGGACAATTTACAGGCAGGTGGAAGCACAGCTGGCGGAGCAGGAATAGAACTTGCCTACAAACTAGCTCAGGAAAATTTCATTAAAAATGGTAACAATCGTGTAGTTATCGCTACAGATGGAGATTTCAATGTTGGAGCTTCCTCTTCTTCTGATATAAAAACTCTGATTGAAGAAAAACGAAAATCAGGAGTCTTCCTTACCTGTCTTGGTTTTGGGATGGGCAATTATAAAGATAATACGCTTGAAACATTAGCTGATAAAGGAAATGGGAACTATGCTTACATTGATAATATGCAGGAAGCTAATAAATTCCTCGGAAAAGAATTTGCAGGAAGCATGTATGCTATTGCCAAAGATGTGAAAATCCAGATAGAATTCAATCCTAAATATGTAAGTTCTTATCGTCTGGTCGGGTATGAAAACAGGAAGCTGAGAAACGAAGATTTCACCAATGATAAGATCGATGCGGGAGAATTAGGAAGCGGACACACCGTAACGGCTTTATATGAGATTATCCCTGCAAACGTGAAATCAGTCTTTGCCCCCCAAGAAACTAAATTGAAATATTCAACAACTTCGAATTCCAAGAACTTTGGAGACGAATTGGGTATAGTAAAATTCAGATATAAAAAACCTGATGAAGACAAAAGTGTTGAGATCAATCAGGTTATCAAAAATTCTGATGAATCTATAGAATCCGCAAGCCCTGTGATTTCAAATTTGCATCATCGGTTGCATGGTTCGGATTGGTCCTGAGAGATTCCAAACTGATTGATAAAAAAGACCTCAACAGCATTGAAAGCCTTGCAAAAAAAGGCAAAAATAAAGATGAAGAAGGATACAGATCTGAGTTTATCAGATTGATAGAATCATACAAATCTATTCAGAAATAATATGGAAACAGACATTTTAAAATAATGTCTGTTTTATTTAAAATTAACTTTCAGAAATTATTGAAAATTCAAAAAATATAATTATATTTGTTATAGAAATAAAAGAAAATCAATCAATGAAACTTTCAGAAGCAAAAGAAAAGTATATCCAAACGTGGGGAACATTCGCGACCAATTGGGGAATCAACCGGACAATGGCACAGGTCCATGCATTGCTTCTGGCTACCGGAAAACCACTTTCTACCGATGAGGTGATGGAGCAGCTGGAGATTTCAAGAGGAAATGCCAATATGAACCTCCGGGCTTTGATAGATTGGGGAATTGTAAAAAAAGAGTTTGTAAAAGGAGACCGTAAAGAATATTTTATTGCAGAAAAAGATGTCTGGTATCTCTTTAAGCAGATCACTAAGGAACGCAGAAAAAGAGAAATAGAACCTGTGATTTCTTTTCTGGAAGAGTTAAAGAACATTGAAGATAATGACTCTGAAGAAGCGAAAGAATTCATCAAACTGATGAGTGATTTCAGTTCTGTGACAGGAAAGATCAACAATATTATGGATTTGGCCATTAAAAGTGATGATCACTGGCTGGTAGGAAAAATTACCAACCTGTTAAAATAGAAGAGGATATCATCCTTTTTTATTTGAATTTAATTTTCAAAAATTACTGAAAATATAATATTTATAAGATGTTTAATATCATATCCTACATTATTTTCCTTACCGTGAGTTTTTACATCACGATAGATGTCGGGAGAAGATGCTTTCAGGCTGGGAAATCTTATCTGGAATATCTTATTCATGATGCAGAAATGTGTCTTACCATCAACAGGATACTTCTAGGATGCTATTACCTTTTAAATCTGGGTTATATCGCAGTCAACCTCGCATTTTGGAATCCTGTAAATTCTATCGAAGAAATTATTGCAGTTTCTGCCGTCCGTATCGGATATATAGCATTGATTCTTTGTGTACTGCATTATATGAACATTTTTACCCTTTATTTTTTAAGAAATAAACTAACCCTAAAATAATACAGCTATGATCACAACCGTTTTAACTACCAACTACAATTTTTCAGCGTATATGATCTACTTGCCAATCGTAATCAGTCTTACCGTATTGGTTTCCCTATTTCTGTTCAAAAATTCAAAAACATTTATGATCGATATTTTTCATCAGAAAAAAGACATTGCAATGGCTACGAATTCCCTCTTTAAAATTGGTTTTTGCCTTCTGAATATTGGATTTGCGTTATGCATCATTGAATTTTTTCAGATTGAAACCGTAGAAAGACTTGTGGTTGCTTTGAGTAAAAAGATCGGAGGCTTTTCATTTATCTCGGACTGATGATGTTTCTGAACCTACTTCTGTTTCTGAAAGAGCGTAAACATGCCATAAATAAAGAAAAATTCATTCAACATGAAAACACTAATCTTTAAAATTTGGATGTACTTCACTTTCAAATTTCAGAATAAAAGAACAAGAGGAGATTTTTTAAACCTTTAAAAATTTATAGTCTGGAAGCTTTCCTTAGAATAGATTTCTATTGACGAGTTCCCAAACTTTTAAAAATTAAAATAATGGCTACAATTTATACCAGATTTTTAGCAGCGCCTACCTCATACCTCGAAAAAATAAGCAACAAAAAAATGAACTTCCTGAAAGCAGAATGGCGGAAGCTGGCCATCATCAATTATGAAATAGATCCTGAAATTTTGGAGAAATATCTTCCTGAAGGTACGGAATTCGACTTCTACCAAGGAAAGTGCTATGTGAGTTTGGTTGGATTTATGTTTTTAAATACCAGATTACTGAATCTTTCAATTCCTTTTTACCGAAATTTTGAAGAAGTAAATCTGAGATTTTATGTTAAAAAGAAAGAAAAAAATACTTGGAAAAGAGGAGTGGTTTTTATCAGAGAGATTGTTCCTAAATACGCGCTAAGCTTTGTAGCCAATACATTTTATAAAGAGAACTACAAAACAATGCCTATGAATAATGTTATCCAGATGAACGGAAACAAACTGACCGTTAAATATTCCTGGAAAGACAAAAGGTGGCATTCTCTTAGGATCACAGCCGACTCTAATGCAATACCAATGGAAAATGATTCGGAATTTGAATTCATTACAGAACATTATTTCGGTTTCACCAAAAGAAAAAATAAAACCTCAGAATATGAAGTCTGTCACCCGAAATGGAATTATTATCAGATTAAAGATTATCAGCTGGATATAGATTTCAGTGCCATTTATGGAGAAGAATTTGAGTTTCTGAACGGGCAGACTCCTGTTTCAGTAATGCTTGCAGAAGGCTCTGAAATTAAAGTGAATACAAAGAAATATATTAGATGATTTTTTAATTATGTAAAAATTTAAAGATTGCTTTTTTTCGGTTTGTCTGAAAGTCTGAATTGAATATGATAAAATTATGGTATGATATATGTAATATTCACTGCAAAACCTGAATGAATTGAATAGATACTAATTAATCATTTTACAATCATTCATAAAAAGTAAATGTCATGAAAAAGTTTTTTATATCAACCGTATTGTTATTAGGTTTATCGATGAGTGTGAATGCCCAGAAACGACCACCGGCTCCCCCACATCCTTCCAAAAGTGAACTGGTCAGTGTTAAGTCGCGTGAGCTGGACAAAAAATATAATATAGAAAAGAAACTGATTTTAAATCATCCGCTTGCCACCAAAAAGATGAAGAGAGATCAGATGAAAGCTTTAAATGAAAGATATCGAACCGAGAAAAGATTACTTAAGAAAATGTAATCCCGGATCTTTTTAAAACGACACATTAAAAACAAATAAAAAAGCCATTTTCACAAGGTGAAAACGGCTTTTTTATTTTCAGCTTCAATTTAAAAATTTCAGATAATTTTTACGATTCTATTAAAAAAAGATAATTGGGCGTGTGAAGATATAATGCAGCAGGTAAAATGAAGTTAATGTTCAGTTAAATATGAAATGGCAGAACATAGAACATCCAATATTTTTCCTTAAATTCGCATAAAATTTTTAAAATAATGAACTACGATATCATTGTCATCGGAAGCGGTCCTGGCGGTTATGTTACTGCGATCAGAGCAGCACAATTAGGTTTCAAAACTGCAATTGTCGAGAAAGAAAACTTAGGAGGTATCTGTCTGAACTGGGGATGTATTCCTACGAAAGCTTTACTGAAGTCTGCACAGGTTTTTCATTATATCAACCATGCTGAAGACTATGGTCTGAATAAAGTGGAGGCAAGTTTTGAATTTCCAAACGTGATCCAGAGAAGCCGTGGAGTAGCCAACAAAATGAGCAAAGGAATTGAATTCCTGATGAAGAAGAACAAGATCGATGTGATCCTGGGTACTGCTAAAGTTCAGAAAGGTAAAAAAGTTTCTGTTACAGATAAAGACGGTAAGGTGACTGAATATGCAGCAGAAAATATCATTATTGCAACAGGAGCACGTTCTAGAGAGCTGCCAAACCTTCCTCAGGATGGTAAAAAAGTGATAGGATACAGACAGGCATTATCTCTTCCTGAGCAGCCGAAATCTATGATCGTGGTAGGTTCAGGTGCTATCGGGGTAGAATTTGCCGACTTCTATAATACAATGGGAACTAAAGTAACCGTTGTAGAATTCATGCCAAATATCGTTCCTGTAGAAGACGAAGAAATTTCTAAGCACTTAGAAAAATCTCTTAAAAAGACAGGTATCGAGATTATGACTAATGCATCAGTAGAAAGCGTTGACACAAGCGGTGAAGGTGTAAAAGCTACTGTAAAAACAGCAAACGGAAACATCACCCTTGAAGCTGATATTTTACTTTCTGCCGTAGGTATTGCTGCAAACATTGAAAATATAGGATTGGAGGAAGTAGGAATCCAGACAGATAAAGGAAGAGTTTTAGTCAACGAATGGTACGAAACTTCAGTTCCGGGTTACTTTGCTATCGGTGATATTATTCCTACTCAGGCTTTAGCACACGTTGCTTCTGCTGAAGGAATCACTTGTGTAGAAAAGATCAAAGGAATGCATGTTGAAAAGATTGATTACGGCAATATTCCTGGATGTACTTACTGTCATCCTGAAGTAGCCTCTGTAGGTCTTACAGAAAAGCAGGCTAAAGAAAAAGGATACGAAATCAAAGTAGGTAAATTCCCTCTTTCTGCAAGTGGTAAAGCTACTGCTAATGGAAATACAGACGGATTTATCAAAGTTATTTTTGATGCTAAATACGGTGAATGGCTAGGATGCCACATGATTGGAGAAGGAGTTACAGATATGGTTGCAGAAGCCGTAGTGGCCAGAAAACTAGAAACTACAGGTCATGAGATTATCAAATCTATCCACCCACACCCTACAGTATCTGAGGCGATCATGGAAGCAGCAGCTGCAGCTTATGGTGAAGTGATCCACATCTAAACTGATACAATTAAACAGTACAAATATTTAAAAGCCCAGATTAATCTGGGCTTTTAATCATTCACTATGAAAGCAAAAATTATTTTATTATTTTCCCTGTTCTCTATTCTCATCTTTTCCCAGGAAAAAGAAATTAAAGGGATTTTTTCCGGCCCAGTATGTTCTGAAAAGTTCTAACGATACATAAAAGCCAAGGTCAGAAACGTAGGTAAATTCACCAATAAAAAATACTACTTCGCTACCGTTTTATTTAAAATGAAAATGAAAGATGAGCAGGGAAATGAAAGATGGATTGAACCCAATGATCTGAAGTATATTAAAATTACAGATGAAAATAACCTGAAGTTTTTACGGATCAATACATAATTGCCACAGATTTTTCTGTGGTTTTTTGTAAATTCAGGCAAAATTAAAAAATGAAAAAACAATATATTATTCTTGCTCTTTCATTAGCCGGAATACTTTCTGCGCAGGACAAGAATGAATGGGTAAGCCCCAATGAGAATCTTATTGCAGAAAATATCCTGCCTATTCCTAAAAGCCTTAACCAGGCGATAAAAAAATATTCGGAAAACAGAAATGCAGGCCTTGCAGACGTTCATCCCAATGGCAAAGAGATCATTGCAGTGACCCGTTTTGCTTCTACCAACCAACTCCATAAAATTGCTGTACCGCTGGGAGCAAGAAAACAGATTACTTTCTTTGATGAACCCGTTAATGGAGCATCCTATGAACCTGTAAAAGGAGAATATCTGATTTATACAAAAGATACAGGAGGAAATGAATTCGGTCAGCTTTTTAAGCTTGATCTGAAGACTTTACAGTCTCAACTTCTCACTGATGGCGGAAGATCCCAAAATGGTGGCGTTATCTGGAAGAAAGACGGTTCAGGATTTTACTTTTCATCGACGAAAAGAAACGGAGGCGACAGAGATATTTATTATATGGATCCTTTAAAACCGGAAAATACACAAATGATTCTGGAGCTGAAAGGCGGTGGATGGGGCATCAACAGCATTTCAGACGATGGAAAGAAATTACTGATAGGTGAATATGTTTCTGCCAATGATTCCTACCTGTACATGTATGATACAGTAACAAAAAAGCTGGAACCAATTACTGACAGAAAAGAAAAAGGAATAGTACAGGGAAATGCTTCCTTCAGCAAAAATCCTGATGAAATTTTCTACATCACAGACCGAAATAATGAATTCAGCAGACTGGCTGTTTTAAATTTAAAAAACAAAAAGACAGAATATCTTACTACCTCTATCCCATGGAATGTAGAAAACTACGATATTTCTGAAGACCGGTCTACAATTGCTTTTGTGACCAATGAAAGTGGAATAAACAAGCTGTACATACTGCATGCAGATTCTAAAAAATATGAGCCTGTAAGTCAGGTCCCGGTAGGATTGATCGGAGGAGTGAAGTTTTCTAATGACGGAAGATCCCTTTATTTTGCAAGATCTGCAGCAGATTCAGGTTCGGATGTCTATAAAATGGATCTGGTGAGTAAGGATATCGAAAGATGGACCGAGAGTGAGCAGGGCGAAATGCAGCCATCAGACATGTCCGTTCCAAAGCTGATCGAATGGAAAGGTTTTGATCAAATGAAGATCTCGGGATTCTATTATCCGGCAGCACCTAAATTTACCGGAAAAAGACCCGTGATTATTAATATCCACGGTGGTCCGGAAGGACAGTCTATGGCTTCGTCTATAGGCTCTTCAAACTATTTTACCAATGAAATGGGCGTTGCCATGATCTATCCTAATGTAAGAGGTTCTTCAGGCTTTGGAAAGACATTTATTGCCGCTGATAACTGGGATCTCAGAATGAATTCCGTGAAAGATATTGGAAGCCTTCTGGACTGGATTGCAAAACAACCCGAGCTGGATAAAGACAGAATTATGATTATGGGCGGAAGCTACGGTGGTTTTATGACATTGGCCACAGCTTATGAATATGCCAATAAGATCAGATGTTCCGTGGATATTGTAGGAATCTCGGATTTCAATACCTTCCTTAAAAATACAGAAGAATACCGAAGAGATCTCAGAAGGGTAGAGTATGGCGATGAAAGAATTCCTAAAATGGCAACATTCTTTACTAAAATTGCTCCTCTGAACAATATCGATAAAATCAAGAAACCGATGTTTATTATCCAGGGAACCAATGATCCGAGAGTGCCTGTTACGGAAGCTGTTCAGATGAGAGATAAGCTGAAAGCACAAGGTAAAACGGTATGGTACCTTGAAGCTAAAAACGAAGGCCACGGATTCAGAAAAAAAGAGAATGTGGATTTTCAGCGCCTTGCAGTGATCAGATTTATGCAGGAATATCTTTTGAAATAATTTTAATATAATATTAATAAAATTACGATTATTTTCTCGCCCTGTTTCCTTACATTTATTCTATGAATTTTGAGAGAACAGGGCTGGTTTTGTCAGGTGGTGGAACCAAAGGGATTGCCCATGCAGGAGTGCTAAAATTCTTGAACGAAAACAATATAGAGATTGATGTGCTGTCATGCTGCAGTGCCGGATCTATTGTTGGATGTCTTTATGCTGTAGGAAAAACACCGGATGAGATCCTGGATTTCTTCAATTCAGTATATTTTTTCAACTGGAAACATTTTGCGTTTAATCAGCCGGGACTGGTTTCTTCCATTATTTTCAGGAATTATCTGAAGCCTATTTTCCACGATATGAAGCTGGGAGATCTGGATAAGGAAGTGAAGATTGTAGCAACCGAACTTGTTTCCGGAACCCAGAAAATTTTTGATGACAACTTTGAGGTAGTAGATGCCATTATTGCATCATGCTCCATTCCCGGAGTGACAACACCTTATATTATCGGTGAAGAAATGTATTGTGATGGAGGTGTACTGAATAATTTTCCGGCGGATATTATCAGGGGCGAATGTGATAAGCTGATCGGCGTTTTTGTATCCCCGCCACACGATACCAATATCAAAGATTTAAAATCAATTAAAGCCATTGTTTCCCGTTCCTATGATCTTCTTTCTTACAGAATAGAGAAAGGGAAGTTTGAATATTGTGACTGGTTTATTACGTCACAGAAACTGTCTTCTTACGGAGCTTTTGAACGGGGTAAAGACCGCCTGGAAGAGATTTTCAATATCGGTTATAAAGCGGCGAAAGAAAGCTATGAGGGAAGTCGTTTCCGTACAGAATTGAGACAGTCCGGAACTTAAAAAGAGGGTAAGCTCATTTTACTCATACTTTTTCTTCTTGCTTTCAATTCGATTTTACAAAAGCCCGCAGATTATATAGATGGCGCAGACGTTGATGGATCTGGAAATCTGAATAATCTGCAGGTTATAAGTATATTCCTACTGCTTCACTACAAATCCATCCTGATTGACAACTTCATTACCGTTCTCATCACTCACACTTAGAGTATAAGGAGCCTTAGAAGCTGAATCCGTGAGGTAATTTCTCCATACCTGATAAGTAAAGCCCTTATTAATGAAGCTGAAATAGTAATTTCCTCCTGTACCATCCGGAATCAGTTCTCCATCACTGATGATCATACTCGGTTTTGAAGTGATCTTGGCGTTGGCAGCCCATGACTGGTAAAGATACTTTCCGTTGGGTTGCTTATCTATCCTGATCTTAAACTTTTTTGTTTTGATGATCACTGTTTTAGGGATCTTTTGAAATGGCTGTACCTCATCTGATACCTTGGAACTATTGATGACAGCTCGTTTTTCGTTTGCGTAAGCTAAAGAAAACTGGGCGATGCAGAATGCACCTAGTAAAATCTTTTTGATCATTATAATATGAGTTATTGGTTGTAGTACATTCCAATCAAATATAAAGCCATTTGATCCTTATTTTAGGATTGTTTCATAAATCCATGTATTGAGTTCCGCTGTATTGGTAAGTGTTTTCAGAAACCAGGTATTGGTCTTATAATCTTCTATATATTGACGGAAATATAGGTTTAAGCCTTTTTTGCCATTCAGAAGATTAAGGTGGATGTTTTCTCTTAAAAATTCAAGTCGTCTGTCCAGCCATTTTCTTTCATCCGGAGAGCCGGACTGGTGATGCCTGATTAGGATTTCAATAATAGCAATGTCAATTCTTTCTGATTCCCGCAGCATTCTGTCTAGGGCATTAGTCAGTACTTCATCGTTAAGAAAATCAATATGGGGCAGATTGTCATCATTATTCTGAAAAAGGTGTTCAAACTCTACATTATGAAGCAGGGCGTGTGCTCCGTGCATCAACTCTGAAGATGTACTGTAACCGTCACTGTTTTTGGAAATAAATACTGCAGGAATATCCATTTGCAACTTTGTGTAAGCTTCAATTTTATGATGACCATCTAGTACGAAGGCACAGCTCATCTGTGGATTCTGGTTAGAGAGACTATACAATATAATGGGTTTTGGCCGGCCGCCTTTTCTGATCAAATCCATGTAATATTTCACTCTGTCTGTATCGATACTGTTGCTCTCCAGGGTATATAAATAATTAAAATCCTGAAAAGGGTAGAACCAGCCGGAAAATTTCCTGCTGTCAGGATTATTTTCATCTTCAGGTACAGGCCTGCTCATATAAAAGTTGGAATTTTCAAACGGGATTGTACCCAGATTTACCTGGTAAATTCCATTTTCAAAAAGACTGAGGAAATCTTCAATGCCAGACATAATCTCAGATTCTGTTCCATGAATAAGTGAGCGATTAAGTTTATCGGCCAATGTTATTTTCTCTTCCTCAGACAGTTCTGATACCGAAAAATATTCACCCACACTTCCTCTGGAATCCGGCCAGTTGACGACAACAGGACGTTTGATGATTAAGCAGCTGGCAAAACCATCGTACAGAACTTTGATAACGTTCTGTCCGTGAGTGATGTGAATTTCCATTGAAAAAAATTATGAAACGGCTGTATAGCTTGCAAAAGCTTCCTCCAGGCTGTCAAATCTGCCTTTAAATTCATCGATAGGGCAGTCCTGCAGAATAGTGCCCTTATGGATCAGGATGACCCTTGAACATAAAGCTTCTACTTCCTGCATAATATGGGTAGACAGAAGTACTGTTTTCTGCTGTCCGATCTCTTTTACCACATTTCTGATCTCAATAATCTGATTAGGGTCCAGACCGTTTGTAGGTTCGTCCAGAATCAGTAAATCAGGCTGGTGAATAATCGCCTGTGCCAGTCCCACCCTTTGCTTATAGCCTTTTGAAAGCTGTCCGATCTTTTTTGATCTTTCTGGAGTAATTCCTACCAGCTCAATCACTTCATCCACTCTGGCAGAAGGAATTTTATGAATGTTTGCCACAAACTGCAGATATTCTTTCACGTACATTTCCAGATACAAAGGATTGTTTTCAGGAAGAAAACCAATTTTCTTCTTGCTTTCAATCTCATTCTCCGATATATTCATTCCGTTAAAAATAATCTCGCCCTGATCAATTTTCAGGGCTCCGACAATAGATTTCATCAGCGTGGATTTTCCGGCTCCGTTTGGACCCAGAAGACCAATGATCTCATTTTTATCAATAGAAATATTGATGTTGTCTAGTGCAGTCTGTTCCCCAAATTTCTTGGTTAAATTGATTATCTGAAGCGGCATATTCTTGATGTCTTTATGCAAAAGTAAAAATAAAAAACTCATTCGGATGAATGAGTTCAGTATTATTGAAAAATAATCGTGTTATTTCTTTGATTTTTTGTTTTTGTTGCTGCTGCCTGATGTTGGAGCAGCAGTAGAGGCCTGGCTTGAGGTCTTTGTACCATTGATCTGGTGCATAGTACCCGGTTTTTCATACATGGCAGCTTTACCATTGGTTTTCCCAAAAACTTTTTCAACCTGTTTTCTGTTTAAAAACTGAGATTTTCCTACGTATTTACGGTTTTTATTGATGTACTGGATGAACTGAACCGTTGGCTGGCCGTAGTTTTTTTCATAGTGAAGCTCAATGATATCATTGGGAAGTTCCAGGATGATATTTTCGTCAGGAGTTGATATAAAACCATCTATGATCAGTTTGTAAAGCCCGGATACATCACTGTCCAGATTCTGAAAAGAAAAAGATCTGATGGTATTCAGATTGCTCGTATTAAGATCCTGATAATTGATGGTAAATTTATCCTCTTTTTTATATAGACCTACGGAATTATCTTTGCCAATTTCCACCAGGCTTTCATTTTTCAGCACTTTGATCTGTGAGAAAACGGAAACGCCGAACATACATGTAATGAGTAGAATTATTTTTCTCATATGGATGGATTTAATTGTTTTTATAAAATTGGTGTACTAAAATTACTAATAAAAATGCTGCAAAACAATTTTATTAGTTCAAGCAAAAGTAACACTTTTTTTTAATATCCATCATGCGAAGCCTCCTGATCTTATGCATTCCATTTAATGTACAAAAGCTTATAAATCATCTGTGTGTAAACTTTTTAGAAATTTAACAAATAGAGAATATAAAATATATGACAATGATTATATCAGATTTATTTCCAATGTAATCTATTGATTTATAGAAAGTAATATTTTTAACTTAAATTTAATGTCTATAAACTCACAACCCTTGAAATCTTCCAGCCTTCCGGGGTCTGTTTCCAGATATGAACAGTCTTGAATGTTCCACAGTTAATCAGGAGGCAGTCCCAAGAGGGCAGAATTGAGGTATGTCTGTTTGTACAGTCCCTAATCTTAGATAGGATACCTCTACAGATCCAGGGACAAAAATTTTAGGTTGAAATCGTTTCATTTAAGCATCAGCACAATCGAATTTACTTTGAGCAATTATCGTATATAATTTGTAATTTTATTTATTATAAATTTTTATACATGTCTATTTTACACCAGAATCAAAATTTTGTTATCCGTCAATTTTCAGCTGAAGAGCAAAACCTATTTTGCGATCTTTTTGAAGATGAAGAGGTTACAAAATACCTTCCTTACCGTTCTCCCGAACAATATGCAGAAATGTTTGAAGCAGCTCTTGAGGATTATACCAAAGGACCGTTTGGACGTTTTGGTATATTTGATGTTGAAAGCAATGATTTTATAGGAATGTGCCTTGCCAGGAATTTTGCAGATGTACCTGACCAGATAGAAATTGGTTATACCCTGAGCAAAAAGTATTGGGGTAAAGGGATCGCAACGGAAGTGAGCCGTGCCTTGACAAACTATTGTTTTTTAAATACTGAAGGAAATGAAATTGTAGCGGTGACAGATCTGGATAATATTGGGTCACAGAAAGTGCTGGAAAAAGCAGGTTTCAGCCGCATTGATAATCTGAAAAGAGCCGATAGCGAGCTGGCGTATTTTATAGTCAGACGTAGCTAGGAGGCATGTTTTTACTGATTAATAGAGCGTTGTGAAATTTCTATGACCAAAGCATCAAACTCGTTTTTATAACTTCTTCCCACCGGAATCTGATGAATTCCAAGCATTATTTCATGAGCATTAAAAGCAGTAACCAACTGAGAATTGATCATAAAAGAACGGTGAATCCTTACAAAACCTTTTTCTGATAAAACAGATTCGAGATCCGCCATTGTATTCTTTGACATCATACTTTCATTGCTTATCAGGACCGTTTTGATATCGTTTCCCTGACTTTCAAAATAAGCAATTTCTTCGATCAGGACTTTCCGGCTCATTCCTTCCGCTTTGATGATGATAAAATTCTGATGAGAATCTGTTCTGCTTCTTAAAACCCGCTCTACAGATTTGAAAAAACGTTCAAAAGTGATAGGCTTCAAAAGATAATCTACCGCTTCCAGTTCAAAACCTTCAATAGCAAAATCCCGGTAAGCCGTCGTGAAAATGGTAGATGGTTTCTTGGACAGTGATCTTAAAAAATCAATTCCCGTTAAATGAGGCATCTGGATATCCAGAAACATAAGGTCTACAGATCTTGTCTGCAGGAGTTGGTAAGCATCCATTGCGTGTTCAGCCTTTCCTACAAGTTTTAAATGACCGGTGCTGGAAATATGTTTTTCCAGAAGAGCGGCTGCCAGAGGTTCATCATCTACAATGATACAATTAATCATAATGCGGCTGGGGTTTTGATTTCAACTTTAAAAATATGATTTTCCTTTGAAACGTTGAATATAAAATCATCCTGATAATAATGCCATAGCTGTCTTTCAATATTTTTGAGCCCAATTCCATCTGCGTTATAACTTTCATTATTTTCACAAGTGTTTTCAATCCTGAAAACTGAGTATCTGCTGTCATAAGAGACATCAATTTTTATCTCTGTTGTTTCCATATTCTTTCCTGCACCATGTTTAAAAGCATTTTCTACCAAGGTCAGATAAATCAGAGGAGGAATGGTGGCGGCAGGATTTAATTCGGATTTTTTATTGATCTTCAACCTTCCTTCACTGTATCTGAGACATTCCAATTGCATATAATCATCAATAATGCTAAGCTCTTCGGATATCAGGACTTCCTTGTTAGGACCTTTATATAAAATGTAATCCAGAATTTCAGAAAGACGGGTGATAGATTCCGAAGTTTTTTCAGAATTGCTGAGCGAAAGAGAGTAAATATTGTTCAGGGTATTGAACAGAAAATGCGGATTCAGCTGGGATTTAAGAGACCTTAGTTCAAGTTCTGCCTTTTCTTTCTGCAGTTTGATTGTATTTTCTTTTTCGTCCTGATATCGAATCACAAACATTACGGAAATGAAAATAAAAGTCCCGCTGATGATCGTAAACGTATAATGGATCAGAAGATAACCAAGGTCAGTGAAAATACGGTTCAGACTGTCTTTCGGCACATCCATGAAAAAAGGTTCCGCAAGATATACGATAAAAATCCTATTCATCACAGAAATGATATACAAACTGATGATAAGGTAAACTGAGAAAGCAATGTATTTTTTCCGGTCAAAAAAATGGCGGATCAGAATAGAGTAGATGAAGTTGGCTCCAGCGATCTGAAAGATCCAGTGACAGAAATTATAGATGATGATCTCAGCAGATATTTCATCACTAAAATCTCCGTAACCTCTCACTGTTCCGAATAAAAAAAGAGCTGTCCAGAAGAACAGCTGGAAATAGATATTCCGCTTCAGATTATTTTCCTTTCCGAATTTCATAGCCATCAAAAATATACAATCCTTAGACAAAGACTATAGTATTTTGATGAAATGGCTCAAATTGGTGATAAAAAACCTGCTTTGCTGTTCAGACAGCATTTTCTGCTGTTTGCATCCGAATCGCTGTATTCTGTAATGATGATCTTCAGGCGGTTTATTGTTTTATAATATTTGCAGAAAAAATATGCCTGCAGACCAATATTCTTCTGAAAGACTTTACGGCTTAGATCATTTACGAGCTCTGGCCATTCTAATGGTTTTAATGTATCATTACCGTGCATTTAAGCATCCCGCCTGGATTGATGCGATAGGAAGATTTGGGTGGACAGGAGTGGATCTTTTCTTTGTATTGAGTGGCTTTCTGATATCAGGTCAGCTGTTTACAGAAATTAAAAGAAGTGGAAATATCAGCTTAAAGACATTTTTTATCAAACGTTTTTTCAGGATCATTCCGCCTTATTTTTTTACGCTGGCTGTGTACTTTTTGTTTCCCTTTTTCAGAGAACGGGAGGCATTGTCTTCTTTCTTGAAATTCATCACTTTTACCCAGAATTATGGACTTGATATCATACATCGGGGAACATTTTCGCATGCATGGTCTCTTTGTATTGAAGAGCAGTTTTATCTTTTCCTTCCTTTAATGCTTTTAGTTGCGGTAAAAGCAAAAGTCATCAGATATACCATCTTTTTTTCTGTTTTTCTCATCATCTTTTCCTTAGCAGCCAGATTAATCCTATGGAAAGTATATATTGTTCCTCTTCTGGATACTGAAGATTTCTGGAAAGCATGGTATATGAAAATATATTATCCCACCCACACCCGTCTGGATAGTCTGGCAACGGGAGTTATAGTTGGTTATTTAATGCAGTATTCTTCTCGGTTTAAAAATGTAGTCCATAATAATGGGAACAGACTTCTTATTCTTGGAATTATGATGCTGGGAATTACATTTTGGTTCTGCAATGATCAGGTTTCGCAACATGCTTCTATATTCGGTTTTACTTTTGTAGCAGTGAGTTATGGTATTATTCTGTTGTCAGCTGTTTCAAGATCTTCTTTTCTTTTCAGGACAAAATCATATTGTACTGCTCAGCTGGCAGGGCTTTCCTATGCAGTTTACCTTTCACATAAAGGAATTATCCACATGATTCAGAATGCTCTTGAATGGTTGGGTATAGATTCATCAGGTAATACCGGTCTTTTGATTTGCCTTCTCGGGTGCATTGCCGGAGGATTATTATATAGGCTTATAATTGAAAATCCTTCCTCAAAGCTTAAATACAAAATCTTAAACAAGAAAAGCAAGACATAACCGATTGAAGACGAAATCCCCGGAAAAGTTGTCCGGGGATTTATACAATTGAAAATATGAATCAATGTCTGTTGATTTCCTGTTTAATAATCTGTACACTTGCTGAAAGAGACACTCGGATAGTCGATATAGCCTTTGTCTCCACCATGATAAAAAGTTTCTTCATCCCAATCTGCCAACGGAAAATCATTTTTTATACGTTCCGTTAAATCAGGATTTGAAATGTACAGTTTACCAAAAGCAACCAGATCAATCAGCCCTGTTCGCAAAATTTCTTCAGCCGTTTTTACTGTAAATCCGCCTGCAATCATAATTATATTTTTAAAACGTTCTCTTGCATTACGCAAAAAACTTATTGGGATTGAAGGTTGCCCATCACTTATTGCATTGGAAAAATGAATGTATAGAATATCCAGCTTCTGCAATTCATCAAGAATATATTCGTGGGTTGCCAGTTCTTCGGGATAAGATTTCAAATCATAAATTTTGCGGAAAGGGGAAAGTCTTATTCCGATCTTGTTCTTTCCAACTGTGGCAATTACTTCCTGTATGACTTCAAAGAGAAAACGGGTTCTGTTTTCAATGCTTCCGCCATATTCATCTGTTCTGGTATTACTGAAAGGATTGATGAACTGGTCGATCAGAAAACCATGGGCTGCATGAATTTCAACTCCATCAAATCCTGCTTCTATTGCATTGATGGCTGCTTGTTTAAAAACATTTACCCAAACCGGAATTTCTTCAGTGGTTATAGCAATCGGTATTGTCATATTTTGATAGCTGTTATCAGGAATACGGATGGTTTCGTTGACAGCTATGGCAGATGGAGCGATTAATGGCTCGTTATTTTGAATAGCCGGATGTCCTACCCGGCCTGCCTGTACCAACTGGGCAAATATTTTTCCGCCCTTTTGATGAACCTCTTCCACAATTTTTTTCCAGGCTAGTTTTTGTTCATCATGATATATTCCCGGAGTATTCATATAAGCACCGCCATTGGAAGAAACAGCAATATTATCTGATATCAGTAATCCGGCACCGGCTCTTTGCTGATAATAAGTGGTCATGGATGGTAACGGTAGTCCATTTACAGCTCTCCGGCGGTTCATTGGAGCCATTACAACCCTGTTTGAAAGGGAAATGTTTTCATTTGTAAACGGAGTTGTTAATTTTTTCTGTGACATCTTTTTTTTACAAAATTAGTTTTGATTAACAGTTAAAAACAGGGATATCGGACGGTTTTTTTTGTACATTTCGGGTAATGAAAACGAAGCATCTATATAAACCTTTGGATATATTTGTCTCAGATATGGAACACTGGAATGAACGTCCCCTGATCTACCAGTTCTTCGAAATTGTGCAGATCATAGAAGGGGAAGGTACCAGGATTATCAATGAAAACAAGTTTCCATACCGTAAGGGGAGCATTTTTTTATTTACCCCATTAGATTGCAGAGGTTTTGAGAGTACTACAAATACACGGTATTGTTCCATCCGTTTTTCTGAAGTTTTTCTTGAACAGTACAAAACCAAAAATGAAAAAGAGAAAGTTCTGCTATGGCTGAAACAGTTGGAAGCTATTTTTACACATCACAACCGCTTTGAGCAGGTTCTGATTAAAGAGCCGAGAGATTGTGACATGATTTCTTCATTGATCGAAAATATGCTCGTAGAATACAACGATAAACCTTCCTATTTTGATGAAAATCTACAGCATCTGGTAATTCTTGTTTTAAATATTATTGCCCGGAATGTCAATCCCCAGCAAATTGTATCAGATACAACGATGGATGAACCTTTGATCAATAAAATACTGGTTTATCTGCATCAGCAAATACACTGTCCTAAAAATTTAAGGATAAAGCATCTTGCAGAACAGTTTAATCTCTCTGCCAATTATATCGGTGAATATTTTAAAAATCTTACAGGAGATAGTTTACACTGTTATCTCACCCAGTATAAAATGAATATTTGTTGAACAGCGGCTGCTCTACAGTGACTATTCAATAGGACAAATTGCAGATGATTTAGGCTTTTCTGATGAAAGCCATTTAAGCAGGCAGTTTAAGAAGCATAAGGGCATGACAGCTGCTGCCTTCCGGAAGCAGTTGAAAAATTAAATAAAAAATCCAGTGCGGACGAATACCGGAATTTATGTAAAACGATACTCAGAAGTATATTATAAAACGATCTGCTAATTTTTAAGTTATAACTTAGTCAGATTAATCTTGATATTAACCGTATTGAGTTCTAAACTAAGATGGACAGAAACAACGCTATAAAATTGTTTGTTCAATATCCGTTATTTTCAACAAATAATAAAATTTTTTATGGAAAACAGTCAGTTTAAATCACAGAAAGCACATCAGAAATTTCTTAAATTTTATGATGAAGCTATGGAAAAACTGCCTGTACCGCAGGGGACATTTGATATAAATACTGCTTATGGAAATGTAAGAGTGTATCGGTTTGGAAATCGGGGAGGGATTCCTATTCTGCTTTTCCCCGGGAGGGCAGCTTCAACTCCGATGTGGGAACCTAATCTTACCGGTCTGCTTAAGACTCATGATGTTTATGCTATGGACCTTCTGGGAGAGCCTGGCTTAAGTATTCAAACACATCCCATTAAAGATAATAAACAACAGGCAAGTTGGGTAGAAGAGGTAATAATGAAATTGAAGTTAACGAAAGTACACCTGCTGGGTGTTTCTTTCGGAGGATGGTCGGTAGTGAATTATGCCGTCAATTACCCCAAATGCATTGCGTCAATCATTTTGTTGGACCCAGCTTTGGTTTTTGCTCCGTTTTCTTTAAAAATTATTCTTTTTTCATTGATCACTACTCTTCCCTTTATCCCTGAAAAATGGCGTGAAAAGTCAATGAGCTGGATTTCCGGAGGAGCAGAAATTGATTCACAAAATTCTACTTCCATCCTTATTTCGATTGGATTAAAAGAATTTACCATCAAAACACCACCGCCTAAACAGTTTACCGCTGAAGAATTAAATTCCATTCATCCTCCAGTTTTGGTCATTTTTGCTGGAAAAAGCATCGTTCATAATTCTGTTAAAGCCTTAGTTTGCGCAAAAAATCTTTCAAATCATGTTGAGGCTGAGGTCTGGCCAGCGGCATCACATGCAATAAACGGAGAGTTCCCGGATCAAATAAATGAAAGGATTAGTCAATTCCTTTCAGGTCTGGGCATGTAAAAAAATAGTAGGGTGAATATGCTTAATTGTATCACTTTAAAAGGAATTAATTTCCCAACTTATAGATAAGATGTGAAAAATATATAATTGGATTAATTTTATAAAAATTTCTTTTCCGTATCACAAAATTTCCTTTTCGTGTCATCCGGTGGTAAGCATAATATTACTTTTGAAAGAATAGAGTTCGATATAATACTATTATTATGAAAAAATACCTGTTGTTTTTAATACTTTTCCTGATCTCGGGTTTATCATTTGCACAGCAATACCATTCCCTTAGCCTTCAGGAAGCAGAAAAAAGGTTGCTGCCCCAGTTCAGGTCAATGATTAATAGTCCGATTAAGGATATTACACTTGACGAAGTAAAAAAAGAACGCAAAATCCAGGCAGAAATGTCCTGGCCAGAACTGAAGAATAAAGACAGTGTTGACGTGATTCAGTCTAAAATTCCAGGGTTAAATTCAAAAGATCCTGAAATCCCCGTAACAATTTACAAACCTAAAAATGCTAAAGATCTTCCCATATTTCTTTGGTTCCATGGAGGTGGTTTCGTGTATGGAACACCTAAATGGGATCATCAGAGATGTGCAGATTATGCATTGAAGGGAAATGCAGTCGTGATCAATGTAGATTACCGTTTCGCTCCGGAATATCCTTTTCCTGCTGCGCTTCATGATGCTTATGCCTCATTGTTGTGGGCAAATAAAAATGCAGAAAATATAGGTGGAAATCCAAAACTCATTGCCGTGGGTGGCTCCAGTGCTGGAGCTGGTATATCCGGAAGCCTGGCACAATATTCAAGAGATCAGAAAGGTCCTAAAATCAGTTTGCAGGTTCTGGAAATTCCTCCGGGTGATTTCGGGATGAACTATCCATCAGTTATTGAATTTAAAAAAGTCCCAGGACTTAAAAGCGATGATTTTCCAATTTTAAAGGATTTTTATATCGGGAAAAATGGGAACTCAAAAGAAAAATATGTGCTGCCCGGAAATATCAAAGATGTTTCAAACCTTCCTCCATCCGTAATTTTTGTAGCCGGAGCAGATCCTTTACGGGACAGTGGGCTGGCTTATGCAGACCGTCTGATCAAAGCAGGCATTTTTACTGAGTTACATGTTTCTACAGGCTATGCCCACGGAATGCCTCTTCCGGAAAATATGGAGATTACGCTGAGAATGATGAAGCAGTTTCTTAAATAAACTACAGTGCTGTAGAATTTATCTGGACATGGATTAAATACAGGACCACAGCATCACCTGATTAACAGCAAAGAAAAATATTTTTCTTAATATTGATTAAAACTTTGTGATACTGACTGTGATTACAGCTTAATATACAGTCTTCAAAATATCGCCAGGCTATAAGATATTACTGAATTCTTACCTTTTAAAACTTAAATAATGCAATACTCACCAAAAATACTACTAGGCTTCCTTTTGTTATCTTCCACTGTATTTTCCCAAACCTACAAACCGGCTTCAACGCTATTGCCGGGAAAAGAATTTCCGAAAATAGATTCTGATAAAAAAGCACAGTTTCGGGTTTACTTTCCGGATGCCCAATCTGTAACCTTAGATGGAGGAGATGGAATGAAAAGTATAAAATCCTCTGCTTCCAAAGATCATGACGGTTTTTGGAATATCTCAACTTCACCCATGGAAATAGGTTTTCATTACTACTGGCTGAATGTGGATGGAAAACGAACCAATGATCCCAACACACAGCTGTATTTCGGGTACAGCCAGCCAACCAGTGGAATTGAGGTTCCTTCCGGGGAAAATTTTTTTCTGGAGAAAAATGTAAAGCACGGAAAAATTATTAACGATAGTCTGAATTCAAAAATAACACAAGGTAAACGAAACTTTAAAGTATATCTTCCACCAAATTACGGGTCTAAAAAGCTACCTGTTTTATATCTGTACCACGGAACCGGAGAAGATATTACAGGATGGGAAAAACAGGGTTATATCCTTCATATTCTGGATAATCTTTTTGCCGAAAAGAAAGCTGCGGAAATGATCGTAGTGATGGATTACGGTGTAGCATTGAATCCTGAACAGGAAAAGATGCCGGACAATTATCCCAGAACTGTTATTTCCACCAAAAACCTGGATAAGGTTGTTACCGGAGAACTGATTCCCTATATTGAAAAAAAATATAGAACTACAGGTAAAAAAGCTATTGCAGGACTCTCCCGGGGAAGTTATCAGGCGATGTTTATCGGGGTTAATCATCCTGAAATATTTTCAGCCATCGGAGCGTTCAGTCCTGTGATCTATGAAGGAACGGAAGCTGAACCTTTTAAAGAGCTTCCGATTGGTAATTTATTGAAATCCAAGAAAAAACCTTACTTCTTTATCGGAATCGGGGAAAAAGAAGATGCGCTGTTTTTTAAATTTAACCAAATTTTGACTACTTATTTAAGCCAGAATAATTATCCTTATTTCCAGTATAAATCTCCGGAAACCCGCCACGAATGGCTTACCTGGAGAAGATCTCTTTACCAGTTTACCCAGCATATCTTTAAGTAAAATACATGATATTTGTCATGTTTTAAAATTTTGTTAACTTACATCCCAACAAATTACCGTTTTTATGGAATTGCTTCTTCCTTACCTGGAGTCAGATGGTTTTAAACAAGGTCTGATTCAGGATTACAGATTTTGTGATACAGATTTTCTGAACTCTACTGTTCTGGAAATGCCGGAGGATTTGGGAAGCGGGAAGCTGATTCTTTTCAGTAAAAAGAATTTTCATTTTTTCCGTGGAAAATGGAACTTTCAGGAAGACACCATTTTCCATTCACCCCATAAAGTAGGGGATAACGGAATGATGGATTTCCGCATCAATAAAGAAGGAAAGATCAGCAGTAATTTCATCAACAACGAAAAAGAATTTGAGCACAATACTACCGATATAGATGGGGTAAGGATTTTTGTTCCGAAAAGTATTTTTCCGAAAGATAACGGACTGCTGAAAGAGAAGCTGGAAAATGCACAGCGCAATTACCTGAGCCAGGAAAAACTCAAAACTATTTTCGATACCCCGTTTGATGACGCATCCTGCAGCATCATCCTCGAAAGCAGAATTCTGGAATTCCTAAGCTACTGGATTCATTACCTTCTTTCTGATGAGAAAACATTTGAACACAAAAAAGCATTTGAAGACAAAATAAAACTGGCGAAAGATTTTGTAGATACCAATGCATTCCAGAGTCTGGCCATCAGAGAAATAAGCCGTTATTGCGGACTCAACAGCAGTGATCTTAAAAAAGGATTTAAAGATTATACCCGGTTGCCTATCCATCAATATATTATTAAAGCCAGAATGGAGATGGCCAGATCTATGCTTTTGGAAACCGAAAAATCCGTTGGTGAGATCAGCGATTTTATCGGCTATAATAACCGCGGGCATTTTTCCCAGCTCTATCTCCGTTACTTCGGAAAACTTCCCTCTGAAGAACGTTTGTAAAATTAAACACCTTTCCGTACAATCATGTAAACGCAGTCTGTAAAAGCGTTTACAGATTTTGTATTTTTATACACTATTAAAAAAATTTCCTTTTCGTATCACGGAATTTCCTTTTCGTGTCAGCACCTGTTCTCGTTATCATTAATTTGGAGTTAAGATTAGTTTATATGGAAACTGCCTTGGTTAAAGGGATTCCATATCAATATTAACGTAATGTGAACATCAACTATGCTTAACTTATCTATTTTAGTAGAACAAATTGCAAAAAGAAATCCTGAAAAACCAGCTTTAAGTCTTGATAAAACTACTTTAAGCTATAAAATATTTCATGAAAAAGTCTGCCAGACTGCTCATGCACTTACAAAAAAAGGAATAGGTCATGGTGATAAGGTTGCCTTACTCTGCCCTAATATTCTTCAGTTCCCAATTGTTTTTTTCGGAATATTAAAGGCTGGGGCAACTGTGGTTCCGCTCAGTATCTTTCTCAAACCTGAAGAAATCACTTATCACCTTTCCGATTCCGACAGTACAATGTTCTTCTGTTTTGCCGGAACTCCGGAACTCCCAACAGGGAAATTCGGTAAGGAAGGCTTTGATAAGACACCATCATGCAGAGATTTTATAAGTATTGGAAATTTAGCAGATGATGTAGAGAATTTTGATAATCTCATCATGAATGAAAAAGCAGATTTTGAATCTTATATGACTTCCTCAGAAGACACAGCCGTTATTATTTATACTTCCGGAACCACA
The DNA here is from genome assembly GCF_030816115.1 of Chryseobacterium sp. W4I1. Lineage (NCBI taxonomy): Bacteria > Pseudomonadati > Bacteroidota > Flavobacteriia > Flavobacteriales > Weeksellaceae > Chryseobacterium > Chryseobacterium sp. W4I1. Next base: position 2,347,527 of record NZ_JAUSXQ010000001.1, on the reverse strand, counting down.
GGAAAACCGAAAGGAGCGGAGCTTTCGCATATTAATCTTTTTACCAATGCAGAAGCCAGCACAACCATCATTGCTTCTGCTGAATTTGAGGCCCAGCTTGTAGTTTTACCATTATTTCACATTTTTGGCTTAACGGTAATGATGCTTGCAGGAATCCGGAGATCACTCCATCTTGTCCTTTTGTCAAAATTCGATGCAAAAACAGTTTACCAGCTTATTCCTCATTTTGATATCAGAATTTTTGCAGGTGTTCCCTCTATGTATTGGGCACTTCTGAATGAAGACAATACCGAAGAAAATACCAATAGCATTAAAAAATTAAGAATCTGTGTTTCCGGTGGGGCTTCTCTTCCTGTAAAAATCATTGATGAATTTGAAAATAGCTTCGGAGTTCCGATCATTGAAGGTTATGGGATGTCCGAAGGCTCTCCTGTAGTGACATTTAACCAGTTGAAAACAGGAAGGAAGCCCGGTTCTATCGGAACGCCTATCTGGGGTGTTGATGTTAAGATTGTAGATGATCGCTGCAATGAACTGCCGGTCGGTGAAAAAGGAGAATTGATCTATCGTGGCCCCAATGTGATGAAATCTTATTACAGAAAACCTAAAGAAACTGAGGAAGTTTTGAAAAACGGATGGATGTTTTCCGGAGATATTGCCGTAAAGGATGAAGACGGGTTTTTCTTCATTGTCGACCGTAAAAAAGAAATGATTATCAGAGGCGGAATGAATGTCTATCCGCGGGAAGTAGAAGAAATGATGATGAGAAATCCTGATATTTCCATGGTAGCCGTTATCGGGATCGAAGATGAAAAACTCGGGGAAGAAATTAAAGCATTTGTAGTAAGGAAAAAAGAAAGCAAGGCTTCCGAAGAAGATATTAAGTTATGGACAAAAGAAAGAATTGCCAAATATAAATATCCGAGAATCATAGAATTTATAGATGAAATGCCATTAAGCGCAACAGGAAAAATACTTAAAAAGAACTTAAAAAACTAGCTGAAATGAATTATTTTAAAATCGCACTGCTGTCCATTGGATTATTGACAGTAAGCTGCTCAGTACAAAATACGGAAAGTAACAAAACGGTTTCTGTGGGTCTGAAACAAGAAAAACTCACCGATATAAAATATGGGTCACATGAAAGAAATGTGATGGATGTTTATCTTCCTGCCGACAGGAGCCCGAAAACTGCATTTCTCGTTCATATTCACGGAGGAGCGTGGACGCAGGGTGATAAGACCTATGATACGAAGATCTCTGAATACCTTCTTTCACAGGGAATTGCGGTTGCCAATCTGGATTACCGTTATGCGAATCTTACAGATACTCATCTTCCGGAGCTTCTGGATGATATTGATCAGGTTGTAAAATACCTTTCTGCCCACGCTCAGGAATGGAATACCAGGAAAAATGGCTTTTCAATTTCCGGAGGAAGCTCCGGGGCTCATGTTTCGCTGATGTATGCCTACACAAAAAATCCTCAGATCAAAACCATCATAGAAATGTGTGGTCCGGTAGATTTTACGGATGTTCAGACCCTGACGTATGTAAAAGCAGCGAACCTTTTGGAGGTTCTGGATAAAATGTCAGGAAACAAAACAGTCTGGAATCCCGGTGATGCTATCCCGGAAGCTTACGCTAAAACCAGTCCTGTAAAATTTGTTAATCAGATTCCCACAATGATTATTCATGGTGATAAGGATGAAGTAGTTCCCATCCAACAGGCTTATATCCTGGAAAAAGCTCTGAAGGCAAAAGGTACTCAGTACAAACTGATCGTAGTTCCCGGAGCAGGACATCTTATTACAAAATTACCGGCAGATGAGCAGGTGGTATTTACCCATGTGGCGGAATGGCTTAAAAAGTATGGCACAAATTAATGATTAAAATATTATGAAAACTACATTTTTAAATACAAAAATTACGGTAGCCGTACTTTTCCTGGCAGCCTTTTCCAATGTAACAGCCCAGAAAAAGGAAGCTGACACAACGAAAACAAAAGATATTGATGAGGTGATCATGACCGGGGTATTTGATTAAAAGGACAAGAATGAATGCCCCGGTCGCAATCTCTGTTCTGAAAAGCGACGTCATTGAAAAACAGGTTCCCAACAGTGCTGCAGACCTGCTTAAAAATGTTCCGGGAGTTTATGTGAATTCATCCTTGGGAGAGATCAGAAATAATGTAAGCTCAAGAGGAATCAGTGCAGGTTCTTCAGACGGTACTTTTGCTTATGAGTATATCTCTATGCAGGAAGATGGTTTACCGGTAACCAATACCACCTATTATAATTACGGGCCTGACTTTTTTCTGAGAGCAGATGCCACTATTTCCCAGATTGATGCGGTGAGAGGAGGTCCTGCTTCTATTACGGCTGCTAATGCACCGGGTGGAATTTTCAATTATATTTCTAAAACGGGCGGCAATAAATTCGGTGGTGAAATCCGGGCTAAATATGGCGTTCAGGGGGCAGATAACTCAGGATATCATAGAATGGATGCCAACTTTGGAGGTCCTTTGGGAGATAACTGGTTTTTTAATATCGGAGGATTTTACCGGTACGATTTAGGAGCAAGATATGCAGGCTATCCGTTCAATAATGGTGGACAGGTAAAAGCAAATATTGTCAAAAAATACAATAAAGGAAGTTTAAAAGTATTTCTAAAATATCTTGATGACAAAAATGGCTATGCTCAGTTGGTTCCTACAAGAAATTATTCAAACCCCGAACCGGCAGAAGGATTCAGCAGCAGCTCGTCTTTGCTGATTCCGAAATTACAATACAATTCTCCGGATTTTATTCATGGCGGGAATATAGATTATAATTCAGGCCGTCTGGTTAGCAATAAATACCGCTCCATAGGACTCAACTGGGACCATAATCTTGGAAATGGATGGAAGCTGTTCCTGGCAAGCAAATATTCTGATAATGATGTGGTGCAGAACAGCGTAGGAAATTCTTTTCTTACCTCGCTGGATGATTTGACCTCTTATTTTTTGGTCGGCGGACTGGGAGTGGGAACCTATTCCTTTAAAGATGCGCTTACAGGGCAAGAACTTGCCAGTGTGAATGCTGCCCCGGGAGCCGGTGGATTACCTGTTTACCAGATCACCAAGAATCAGTTGCCGGGTCAGTCTATTCAAAATAATTCATTTTTAATGTCAGCTCTTAATTTTTATGAAAATAAGGTGAAGGAATCTATGAACCAGCTGACCATTAATAAAAAATGGAACAATATGAATTTCTCATTTGGCGGCTATTACGGCTATTCCGATGTATGGCGATTTTCCGGAATCAATGGGATAGGACTTACCACCTTAGAGAACCGTCCAAGAATGATGACCTTAAGTTTAACAGGGGTTACCACTTTAGACTTTACAAAACCCGGTGTATATCAGCTGACCAATAATGACGGTTTTGCACAGGCAGCAGGCAGCACGGGAGATTTAATTGAATTCAAGGCTAAACAGCAACAGGGAGCCGTGTTTTTTGGGCATACGTGGGACATTACAGATCATCTGACGCTGGATTGGGGAATACGGTATGAAAAAGTATGGATCAAAGGAGATAATACCCGAACCTATTTGTTTTCAGATAAAAACGGCGGTACGGATGGCAGCATTTATACCCTTTACAATAACAATGCTTTGACAAAACTTACAAATGTTGGTTATAGCAGACAGTTGGAGAACTTTTCCTATTCGGCAGCGTTGAATTATAAATTCAATAATAATGTTGCCGTATATGCCAGGTATTCAAAAGGCAGCAAATCTCCGGATCTTGATATGTTCTTTGCAGCCAACAGACCGGAAACCATAGATCTATTAGATCCTCAATCCAGGAAAACCCAGCAGGTGGAAATGGGATTTAAGACGAAAACAACTTATTTTGATGCTTTTATAACACCATTTTACAGTTTGCTGAGCAATGTTCCTTACAGCTTTATGGCAGATGACGGAAAAGGCGGGTTTTACACCACTCCATCATTGTATAATAAGAATGAAACCTATGGTATTGAATTGGAAACCAACATCAGGCCTGCCGACAACTTCAGCATAAGGGCGGTGCTTACATTGCAGGACCCGAAAGTGAAAGAAGGGTATCTATGGAACCTCGGAAGCGCGCCTGGCCCTGCTGATGATACTGTGTTTTCATATTCAGGAACCACCATAGCCTATACACCAAAAATTATGGCTAATGTAACTCCTAATCTGAAAATCGGTAAGGCATTCGGATTTGTAACCTGGAATTATATGGGTAAAAGGGAGGGCAGCAATACCAATGTCTACAAACTGCCGGGATTTTCCCAGTTCGACCTTGGAATAGGATATAATGTAAATGAAAATCTCAGTATGCTTGTGAATGTGAATAATGTATTTAACAAATATGGGGTGATGAGCTACCAGAGACCGGGAACTCTTCAGCAGCAACTTGCAGGCTTCGAAAACTTTACCCAGGCCGAATACGCTTCTGCGGTTGCCAATAATACTCCTTATTTTACCATTGCCATTCCGCCGACTTCCGGGTATGTTACGGTAACCTATAAATTTTAATATCATGAAAAAAAATTTAAATATATTCTTAGCCATTTTACTGTTCATCATCCTGATTTTATTGGTTATTCCTATGATTTCAGTGTATCTGAAAGCACCCATGCTTCTGAGCGGTTACAGCAGTTCGTTTGCTATGCAGTTCAATTCGCAGTTTGTTGTTTTGAGCCTGGTATTGATCATTATCTGTTTTCTTTTCTATAGATATGGGAAATATTGGCGGAAATTACTGATTGTTAACCTGATCCTTTCGGTTCTTTTTTTCATTGCCCAGTTTTTTTTCACAGTGGTTATGTTTTCCACGGCTAAAAAATACAATGCCAAAGTTTCCTTTTCTCAGGGATTAAAAGGGCATGAAGAGCCTATAAAACCTACCGAAACGTATTCTTATCTCACTATTTATAATGAAGAACAGCATATAGATGTTTTCCGCCCGGAAAAAAGATCTTCATCACCTGCAATTCCTGTTATTCTTGTTCACGGGGGTGCTTTTATTGAAGGAAACAGAACTCAGGTTGGTTATGCTGCCAATTGGTTTAAAGATCATGGATATACCGTTTTTTCCATAGATTATCCTTTAGGAAAAGAAGACCGGCACAACTGGGAATCTGCGGTTAATTCTGTAGTGACTTCAATGGGGTTCGTTGTGAAAAATTCAAAAAAATTCAATGTTGACCCAAACAAAATAGTTTTGGTAGGTGGTTCTGCGGGAGCAGCTTTGGTGATGCAGGCAGATTTAGGATTGAGACAAGGTTTTGCTAAATCTTATGATTCCCCACAGCCTCCGGTTTCGGCAGGAGTTATTGCGATTTATCCGCCTGTCAGCTTATCCGAGCTCTGGCAGAAAATAGATGAGAAAAAGAATATCGATCTCAAATACGCAGCAAGAAGATATCTCGGAGGTTCACCTTCCGAATTTCCACAGCGCTATGCCCAGCTGAATTTAATAGACCAGCTTTCCAAAGGCATTTCCCCTACATTCATTATTGCCGGAGAAATAGATCATGTAGTCAATGTAGAAGCTACAAGAACATTTGTGAAAAAAGCCACAGAATTGAAGCTTCCTGTCTCTTATGTTGAAATTCCTTATGGTGAACACGTTTTTGATGCCAATTCCAATTCTATTGCCGGACAGATTGAATGGAATAAAATAGAGGAGTTTTTAAAGAATAATAATCTGGGAAACTGATAGTTGTATATTGAAATAACTGAGCTAATAGTTCGGAAAGCATTGTAATGATAATTTACAATGCCTTTTTTTTAACCCGTTTTGTTGTTCTGAGCCATTTAAAAGAGGAAAAATGATCAATCCTGAGGCGGAATTTTAATGGCAAAATAAAGACTTTGAATTCCGATATACCTTGAGAATTGCGTGGTATGCATTAACTTTGTAGTTTTATTAAAACTTTTTGTCAGAATTGTTTTAATGATAAGTGCATCACCTATGCAAAACAAGTTCCCATATTAATATGAAAAGATACCTTACTTATATTTTACTCCTTGGATTTACTTTTTTCGGCGGTCAGAATAAAATGGCCGGACAATCTACCTATGCTCAGGACTGGAAATCATCCGAGCAGAAGAATGAAGCCCTTGCTTTTGATGCAGACATAAAATTATCGGATGCGGAAATGGTGTTGGATAAAAAACTATTTCAGCTAAGAAAACAAGTCCTTACCGAAGCAGAAACACAAAAAATATCTCTGTTCAACAGTTCTTTTAATGAATTAAAACCTCTGATTGAAACCAGCAGATTATTTAAAATCCTCCAGACAATGCCGAAAGGAGGTTTGCTGCACAGCCACAGCGGAGGGCTGGCAGATGTAAAATGGGTGATTTCGGTGGCAAGAAAATATAAGGAATGCTATGTTTATGATCAGAAGGATAATGACCAGTATATTTTCGGGCAGCTGGCTTTTTTTACGAAGGAAAATGTTCCGGCAGGATTTGTAAGCCTGGATAAGAAACTGGCTTCGGACCCCGGTTTTGAAAAAGAACTGCAGGATCTTCTTACCTTAAAAAGGGATAAGCTCTGTACCTATACGGATTACTGGGTGGAGTTTGAGAAGCGTTTCAAACGCATCAACCTCCTGCTGCCTTACCGTCCTTTCTTCAAAGAATATTATCTGAAAGGTTTTCAGGATCTGACCAAAGATCATGTACAGCATGTGGAGATCAGGTTTATATTCGATGAGCTTTACGATTTCCAGCATGGAAAATATCCTTTAAAAACTTCAATTACAGATTTGCAGGACGTTCTTAGACAAGTCCGTCAAACGAATCCGCAGTTCAGCTTGAAATTAATTTATTCGAGCTTTAAATTTTTAGATCCCGAAGGTGTAGAAAAACAGCTTGAAACCGCTTTTGAGCTCAAAAAAGAATTCCCGGACATGATTTCGGGTTTTGATCTTGTGGCAGATGAGGCTGCCGGAAACAGCATTTATTATTTTCAGAAAAACTGGATGAAGCTGAATGAACTTTCTAAAAAGTATGGGGTAGAAATGCCGCTTTTCCTTCATGCCGGCGAAAGCAATTCTGTTTTCAATAAAAATATTCTGGATGTTGCTTTACTGAATAACCGACGGATAGGGCATGGCCTTAACCTGATCTATTTCCCAGCTACAATGGAAGAGGTCAGAAAGCAAGACAAACTGGTTGAGGTAAGTCCCATCAGTAACCAGGTTTTGGGCTATGTAAGCGATCTGAGAAATCATCCTGCAAGGGTTTTGATGAGCAACGGCGTGCAGTGTTCCATTAACAGCGATGATCCGTCAGTGTATGGCTACGAAGGCCTCAGCTATGATTTCTGGGTAGCTTTTATATATTGGGAGCTGGATGTGAAGGCACTTAAAAAGCTTGTCTTTAACTCTGTTAATTATTCTTCTTTAAATAAAGACCAGAAAAAGGAAGCCATCACATATCTGAATAAGCAGTGGAATGATTTTGTTCAAAAGGGAAATAAAACTTTAAACTAAAATCTCTGTTATATTTGTAAATTAAAAAATAGCATCATTGGGTAATGGTGCTGTTTGTTTTTAATATTCCGGAAAATTTTAAAAAATTAGCGGACCAGAAGATAGATTCCAACACCAATTGCGGCATAAGCCACCACCGTAATAATATCAGCTATAGGCTGTGAAAAACGTTTTTCTGCAATTTTCTCACTATTGATCTGGTTCTTATGGAATTTCAGGATTTTTTTAGGATTATGCACCGGGTGGGCCACCAGGCTGTCGCTTTCCCACTTGTCAACGATTACTTTATAGCTCCTGCCATCAACGTCTATTTTAACATTTTTACCTGCGGCAAGTTTTTCCTGGATATTAACCGGGGCCGGCGTTGGTTGTAAGTTAAGGTTTTGGGATGCAGCTGTTGTATTTTTCATTGGCGTGGCAATATTATCAGCAGTAGCTGTCCTTTTTTTAGATTCCTGCTTACTGTCGGTCGCCGGATCTGCTGGCTTTTTTACCTGGTACGTATAGCAACTGGTAAGAGAACATAATATAATGATGAGATAAAGATTATTTCGCATGAGCCAAATTTAAGAATTAAACGGAATATTTGGGAGTTTGTTTTGAAAGATGGTGGATTTTTTAATACCTCGATGTGAAAAATCTTCTAACTACGGTTTTCCGTAATTCTTGTACATCACTATCATCTACATTTGGAAAAAATATGGAAAACAATCTTTTATTAACTAAAACTATTTTATTACTATGATAACTCTTACAACAATTCTAATATTTTTATTTATTGTATTTCTAATAAATTTCGTAATAGTAAAATCTACACAAAATAAGTTTCCCAATAATACCGAAACTGAAAACTTGAAATTAACGGAGAAATCTAGACAAACGGTATTGATTTTAGGATTTGCAATGATATTTATTTCAGTGTTTTATATAAATATTTTTCATAAATCAGAAGAAGAAATATTTGCTGAAAAGAAGAAGAAAGAAGAGCTAGATAAAATTCCTGCTAAAAAACTAGCAGCAGATAATGAAATAAAACGTTTGCGACTAACTAAAAACGAAGTTGAAATTTTAAATCAACATGAAATTCTTATTAAAAACTTATCTGATGAAGTTAAAAATGCTTATTCTATATTAAAATCGCAAAAATATTTTGTTGATACTGAAATAATAAGATTTACTGGGCTTGCTAAAAAAACTAAAGGTTCTGAATTTGAAAATAAAGTTATAAAAACTAGAGATTCATTAGTGAAAAATGAAAAAGCAATTGGCAGAAAACAGATTGCTGACCTAGACAAAAAACAATCCGCAGAAGAATCTGAAGCAAGATTAAAATATGGAGAAGATTTGAGAAATTTATTACTTGACAGAAATCTAGATATTAAGATTATAGTTTCTGGGAAGGATAATAAAAAAATAAAATTGACATATGTTCTTTTTAATGATGTATGGTTTAGAAAATTTGAAACGTTAGGTTATTTTAATATGATACACGAAAAAGGTTTTACAAATATTGAATTATCAGATGGCTATGGTTATGGTAAATGGATGCAATATGACAATCTGTAATCTCAAATACCATCATAAATGACTCCCTCGCTGCCGCACGAATCCTTTCGTGTGGTTTTTATTTCAACCCCTTTCTCATAAAGTTTTTATCTTTATCAAAACATAAGCGATGAGTCGTAATTACAAATTCCACAATCCTGAGGGATTATATTTCATAAGCTTTGCTGTTGTAGGCTGGCTGGATGTTTTTATTAGAAATGAATATAACGAAATTCTTTTAGAGAGTTTAAGATTTTGCCAAAAGAGTAAAGGAATGGAAATATATGCATGGTGCATTATGTCAAGTCATGTACACTTGGTTTTCAGAAGTATAAATGGACAAAAACCAGAACTTCTGATTGGTGATTTAAAAAGATTTACAAGTAAAGCACTTATAACAGCAATCAAATAAAATCCTACAGAAAGCAGAAAAGAATTTTTATTAGAATTCTTCTTTAAAGAAGGTGCAAAAACTTCAAATGTAACCCAATATCAATTTTGGAGACATGATAATCAACCTATTGAGTTATGGAGCAACAGGGTGATTGAGCAGAAAATTAATTATGTACATCAAAATCCGGTAAAAGCAGGTTTAGTTTTTCGTGCGGAAGATTATAGATACAGCAGTGCAATTGATTATTCTGATGAAAAAGGACTTTTAGATAATATTGTTGTTTTTAGAATGTTTAATTTATAATGCTAAAAAACCACACGAAAGGATTCGTGCGGTAGCGGGGAGAGGTAATACTTACAGCGAACGAATAGAATTTTATTAACGCAAAGGCTTATTTTAATAATGCAAAGTTTAGGAAGCAAAGAAGGAATCAATCATTGATTGATTCGATGAAGCGGGCGTTTTATCCATCCGCTTCATCAGCGGTGAAACCGCCATCCTTTGCTTTCCTTAAAATCAAAAGAGTCTTATAAAACCTTTGCGTGAAAAAATAGTCTGCCCGACGGTTCTTATCTGACTTCCAAAAAATTCTTTCCAAAAACTTGAAAAAAACAATAAAAAATCGCTTAAAATGTTGAATTGAAATAAACAAAAAGCCTTTCAGAAAAACTGAAAGGCTTTTGAATCCGGAGAATTCTATTATTTAAAGATTTCCTGATCATAGAGAAGATTGTCATCTTCATCGAAACTTATAATCAGTACTTTGTATTGTTTAGCGCTGTCGTTATTAAAGAATTTAATTCTTGGAGGAACATAGTCGCTGTCAAATAAATTGGGATTCCAGTAAAGGGTTTCCCGTGTATCGTTTTCAATTTTCTTTGCAGGATCATCATTATCTAAAGTTTCAATAAGAAATTCCGAAGGTTTATCATATCCTTTTATAACGGATGAATTGTTTTTCTGTGTTTCTTTTTCATTGCTTTTAGATTTCATATTACCCTTCATCGTATAGATGAGTACCGCATCACCTATTAATCCGGCTCCTTTAAGAATTTTCACCATTGCGATATTGTTGACAGGAAGGCTGGCAATCATGGAAGGATCAGTAGCCGTTTCGTCTAAATACAGTTTAGCCTGCTGATTGCGGATATAAGGGACGTTGACTCCTGAATTATTTCTTTGAAACGTTAAACCGGCCGCTCTTCCCTGTAGCCAGTCGAATATATTATTTGACCCGGCAATATGCTGGTCTTCATTCACGAAATCGAATATAGTAGAGTTTACAGAACTAAACATTCCCGTGGACAGTTGCTTGTCTAGCTCTTCTTTGGGATCCTGCTTTTTTCCTACCAGTTTTACTTCTTCAATTTGTACATCAGCATTTTCGACTTTTTTTGTGTTTTTTTGAGTGTTGATGGCTCTGGAAATGCTGGGAGAAAGAGTTTTATTTTCACCGGCTTTTACCAATTTATATTTTGTCCCCGGGAAGTTGCCTTTAAATGCTACGGGATTTACCAATGGCTCTACGGTGACGAATAAATTATCAGTACCGGATTCTTTATTATTTTCTGAATTGACAAATAATGAAACATCCAGGGGCTCATCATAGTTAATGTTATTTAAATAAGCGTATCCGTTTTGATCTGTTATAAATTGATTAATGGCAGGTTCATTTTTACCTAATCTCAATACTAAGCTTACAGGAGTGTTGATCAGCATGGAACCGTTTTTAATGGGCTTTACCTTGTAAGAAAGATAGGGTTGAGAATTCGTTTTAATGGTGGGTACAGATCCGCTAAGTAAGGAATTCCAGTTAAATCTCTGCCAGCTTTCAGAAATAAGGAGTGCATCCAAAGCTTCAGTATTAGCATTTTTAGAAAAATATTGTGCCGGGCTGTCTATTTTTGTAGTAAAATCTCCGGTTAACCAAAGTCCGCTCAGTATGTTTTCTTCTTCCGGATTCTGGGTGCCGTCGTCTTCACTTACCAAAACAGTATAATTTTTAAAATAAGACTCCGGGGAAAGATCAATGCTGTTAAAAGATCTTGGAGTATGTTTGATGTTCTGGCCTACAATTTCTGCTTTTTCAATCTTTAAGTTGCCGGGTTTTATAAAGCAAAGTCTTTGTGCAACCAGGTTGTCCTGCTCGTCAAAAATGGCTAATTGCAGAATACCGTTAGCTCCGTTGCTTATTTTTGTAGGTATAAGGCTTGTAGCTTCGTTGGTTAGCTGATTGATGTTTGCTTTATAAGCCAGATGGTTATTGATGGTTCCTACAATTTTATAATTTTGAAGCTGTTGTTTCAGGTTGGCACCTTTTAAGGTATATTTAATCCCTTCTTTGGAGCTGTACACTTGTAAATTGAGGCCGCTGTCTGCAACCTGTGGCAGGTCTATGGTCTGGTTTTTTCCTGTATTATCCTGAATAATAACCTGGTACTTTTTTCCTGAAGCAGGAGTTATTGTAAAAGAGGCGACATTTCTATCAAAAGATTTAAATGTAGTTATAGGGACATTGGGATTTTGGGAATCTATTACTTTTCCGGCCCAGTTTTCCGGAAGGGAAGTCTTGCTTGATAATCTTACGGCAAATTTCGAAGGAATCCCGCTAATGAAAGTTCCGCCTTCCGGGAAGGCTTTTGCAGACCAGTCAGAGCTCTTAGAAATCACCAATGATTCTTTGGAATTGGGATTGTACACCAGAATAGTTTTTACGATCTGAAAATCATCGTTAAAATTGGTCATGTAAGGCGTATAAGCTCTTACAAAATACACCTGTTCGGGAAGGTCTTCTTTCAGTTGGAAATCTCCGCTGCCTTCACCATTGGTCAGGAGTATCGTTTTCCAGTCTATTAATTTTTTATCAGCATTGTACAGTTCAACAAATAGAGTAGTAGATAATGCAGAACGGTTATAGCCATCAAATACAAAACTTTTAAACCACATTTTGTCACCAGCTGCATATTGTGATTTATCGGTAAGTAAGTACACTTTTTCCTGCTCGTAATTATTCTCAAGATTGGTAAGTGCTTTTTCTAATTTAGTTTGTGCAAGTACAGGTTGTACCATTGAAATAAGCAATACAAAGACTATATTTTTCATAGAAATCTCAACGCATTTTAATTCGGTGCTAATGTAATGATTTAAAGGGTTGGAGCATTGATATTTTAGATTCTTATTTAGAATAAAGAATAAAGAATAAAGAATAAAGAATAAAGAATAAAGAATGATTATATTTTTCAAAATTGATTTTCTGAACCAAGAACAGAACTTTTTGCTCATGCTGCTGCTCATTAATAAAAAGGACAGCAACGATTGCTGCAAAAAATAGATTATGTAAGATAAGCCTGGTAGCACTTTTCCCACTGAATTTTTACATCTTAGAAAATGAAATTTTGACTAAACATTTTTGATAGCCAGTTTTGGTGAACGGTTCTGGCGTATGTTTTGGCTTATAATGGCGTAATGGAAGTAGTGAGGTTTCTGAATAATTTCTGAAATTTTGACAGCAATCCTGGAAATTCATCAAGGTATCTGTATTGGTATTTTTTTTGTTGGGTATTATATAGATTGTTAAACCGGCAGGCAGGTATCCATGCTCTGTCGCTGCCATAACGATCTTCTTACCACAAACTCTAGACTTTTAATACGTAAAATAGAACCGTTATATTACAGAGAATATGCTTGGGACAGTAAGTATTTTGTGTATGACTATTCTGGGACTGATGTTTTTGCTTAAAAAACTAAATCAGCCTTACCTTATTGCCTATATAATTGCCGGGATAGTATTGGGACCTTCCGGGGTACAGCTTTTCAGCAAAGCCGAAGATATAGAAGTAATCGGTGAAATAGGGATATTACTACTGATGTTTTTTATAGGCATGGAAATTAATATTCCTAATAAAAAAAGCCTGATTATCAAACCTATATTAGCCCAGGGACTTAAAATAATTCTGAGTTTTATATTCGCTCATCTTATTGGTAATATACTTCATCTGGATAATAAAAGTGTGCTGCTCATTGCGCTGCTTTTTACGTTTAACAGTACTGCTGTAGTCGTCGATTTTTTAAAGAAGCACGGAACGTTACATACTTCCTTCGGCATTGTGATCCTCAATATTTTGCTGTTACAGGACCTTCTCCTGGCACCCGCTTTGACAGTATTGAAATTCTGGAATGGCTATAATCTCAGCCTTTTAAACGTTGTGCTGCCATTAGCCATATGCGCTGCCATCTTTTTAATCTTCCGGAAGATCAGGCATATCAGTGAAATTAAGCTGTCAAGTGCATTCCTGGAAAACGACCATGACCTCCAGGTTTTTTCCGGTCTTTTCATCTGCCTTGGATTTGGGCTTGTTGCAGAGGCTGTAGGATTCAGCGCTGCGCTGGGCAGTTTTATTGCCGGGGTACTGGTAGGTAAAATGAAAGCATTCCATTGGCTTGAGCACGCTCTGCTACCCTTCAAGGTTTTTTTTGTCTCCCTATTTTTTGTTTCCATTGGTCTGCGAATGGATATTCATTATCTTTTATCCAATTATAAGCTTATCGCTATAGGTACCTTAGTGGTATTGGTGAGTAACAGCATTATGTCGGCTATTTTCTTCCGGATATTAAATTTCAAATGGAAAGACAGCTTCTATGGAGGAGCATTACTCTCCCAGACCGGGGAATTTGGAATTCTGGCACTTTCTATCGCTTATAAAAGTAATATGGTGGGATATGACCTTTACAAGGCTGGATTGGCTATCACCTGCTTATCTTTATTATTCTCTACAATATGGATCAGTTTTGGGACTTTTTTCAGTAAGGGCCAGACAGACAGCTTGACGAAAACAGAACGTAACGGGACCTCACCGTGAAGCAGAAACATGTCTGAATTTTTGTCAGAAATTATGAAAAATTGACAGCCATTCTGAAAAAAAATCATACGGTACTGACTGGCATTTTTTTTGTATTTTTCTTGTTACAGCTGGCCAGCTGACGTGTTATTAAATGATTGTTGAACTTTAATTAAAAGGAAATTGCTATGAATAATCTGATGAAGAGAAATATGAGCAATAATTTAGGATTATCAAACATCTTTGATGATTTTTTTAATCGTGAACTTTTTAACTGGGGCAATAACCATTATTCATCAACCAGCACAACTGTACCATCAGTCAACATCAAAGAAAATGCAGATGTTTTTGAAGTGCAGGTTGCGGCTCCAGGAATGGATAAGAGTGATTTTGAGATCAAGCTGGATGGAAACATGCTGACCATTTCATCTTTAAAACAGGACAGCAGGGAATCAAAAGATGATAACTTTACACGAAGAGAATTCAGTTATCAGTCCTTCCAACGAAGTTTCGAGCTTCCGAAAGATGTTGTTGACCAGGATAACATCAATGCGAAATATGAAAACGGGCTTTTGACGCTTTCAATCCCTAAAAAGGAAAATGCGAAACAAAAACCTCCAAGAATGATAGAAATATCGTAAGAATTATAAAAAATGGCTACAAAAAGTAGCCATTTTTCTTTTATAAATCTTTTCTGTTAGGTTTTGTGCGATTGAAAAGGATATTGTAGATATAACGCTTAATCGCCTATGATACCACTTCCGTTAATGACTGTTTGTTGATTCAGAAAAGGTGCACCTTTGCCTGTTTCCAGATACAATTTCAAGCTTGCGGTAAATTTATTTTACTAATGCTTTTATTATATTTAATCCAATTGATATTTGATGAATAACTTCCTGTTGCATGGAAGTAAAATCCATGTTTTGATCTGCTTTACCTTCCCAATGTAAAACAGTTTCTGCAAGCTTAATCAATCCGGCAGTTCCGGCAGTACCTTTGAGTTTATGAAGTATTTTTTCAAGCTCATCAGCATTTCTTTCTTCAACAGCTGATTTTATATTGTTCTCTGCCTGATTAATTTCGGTAATAACTAAATTCAGAAACATCTCCTTAAAATCCGGATCATCACCTGTTTGCTCATTTAAGAGACTGAGATCGAGATAATTTTCTGTTTTTAGTGCATTTTCTGTTTCTGCAGCATCATTAAGAACATACTTTTTCAGCATTTCCAGAAGGTCCGCCTGTCGTAGGGGTTTGGGAAGAAAATCATTCATCCCCGAATCCAGGCATTTTTCTTTCTCTCCCAGTATGGTTCCTGCGGTAATTCCAATAATAGGAATATGCTGATATCCCGGAAGCTGCCGGATTTGTTTTGTGGCTTCTATACCGTCCATTACAGGCATCTGTACATCCATCAGGATGAGAGAAAAATCTTTGTCTTTGCAATAGTTGAGAGCCTCCAAACCGTTGACCGCTTCTGTTAGCTGTGCTTCTGGAATAAGGGACTTCATCATTTTATTGTTAAGAACCATATTTACCGGGTTATCATCTACCAGCAAAACCTGCAGGTTCTGAACGGATAGGGTAGACCCTTCATCTTCGTATTGTTTAATGACAGGTATTTCTTTATCATTATTTTCCATCACCCTTTTTAGGGTTCTATACAATTCCTGAGATTTTATAGGCTTCAGCAGGAAATATGAATTTTTTTCCTGGCGGAAAGAATTGATCACGTCATGTTCTTCCGAGGAAGTATGAAGAATAACAAGAGGAGAAGTTTCATGCTGCTTGTTAAATAATTCTTTAATTTTTTCTATCGTTTCCAAGCCTGAAATCACCGGCATATGGTAATCCATTAAAATCACGTCGAAACGTTCTCCGGCCAATAGAATCTGCAAAGCTTCCATCCCGTTAGCCGCTAATTTTGATTCAATATTCTTATAAGACAGCATATGCTGAAGAATAATCCTGTTGGCTTCATTATCATCAACAATGAGCACTTTCTGTATTTTCAGTTCTACATCATCATTTGCCTCAGACATTTCATAAGGAAATTCAATATCAAAGAAAAATACAGAGCCTTTCTGTGGTGTACTGATTAATTTGAGGTTGCTTCCCATATATCCCAGAATATTATTGGAAATGGTAAGCCCAAGCCCCGTGCCTCCATAATGTTTGCTGATGGAACTGTTTTCCTGGGTGAAAGCATCAAAGATATGTTGTTGCTTTTCTTCCGGAATTCCAATTCCTGTATCACGCACTGCAAACCGAAGGGATATATTTTTACCATCCATACGGAGCTTTTCTACTTTCAGTTCTATTTCGCCCTGCTGTGTAAATTTTACCGCATTACCCAACAGGTTGATTAGAATTTGTTTTAGTCTGGACTCATCCATCCAAAGGCTTTTCGGCAAGCCTTGTTCAATATTCAGAAGCAGCTCAATATCCTTTTTCTGGGATTGATAAAGAATAACATTGATAACCTGGCTGACTACATCATATACATTACATTTTTCTATAAGAAGCTCCATTTTACCGGATTCTATTTTAGAAAAATCAAGAATATCGTTGATAATTGTGAGCAGGTTTTCGCCCGATTCATTAATATAGTTTAAATATTGCGTCTGTATCTCGTTAAGCGGTGTTTTTAATAACAGGTCTGAAAATCCTATGACCCCATTCAAAGGAGTACGGATTTCATGGCTCATATTGGCAAGGAACTCAGATTTTGCTTTACTCGCAATATCCGCCATTTTCTTGGCCTTTTTAAGCTCCTCATTAGTTTCCACCGTACGGGTGATATTCTGTACAGAAACGATGATTCCTCCTATCACACCATGAGAGAGATACCAGGGTCTTACTTCCAGATTGTAATGTTCGTATCCATTTTCCTTTTCCAGAATAAAGTTTTCATTTTTATAGGCAATACCTCTTAATGCATTTATGTATATGTCCTTTCTCTCTTTCGGAACATTGGGCGAAATCGTGAAAATGTTTTTTCCTATAAGTTCCCTATCATTCATATTAAATTCATCCCTCCAGCTGCTGCTTGCAGATAAGTAATTAAGATCTTTGTCAAACATAGCCACAGCGACTGGAACATAGGTAACGAAAGACTGCATCATCGCTTCCTTTTTTGCCAGTTCTAGATACATATTTTTAAAGTCATCAATGTCCTGAATAATTCCGAATATTCTACTGCATACCCCGTCTTCAAATTCAGGGATTCCTTTTACCCTTACCCAGATTGTAATTCCGTCATTGCGTACCAGTTGAAACTCCTCATCATACGGAATTCCTTCCGAGACCGCTCTGTTAAATAGAAATTCAACCCTTGGTCTGTCTTCTTCCTTATAAAAGCCTACTGCATTTTTAAAATCCGGCTGAAAATCCGACTTTGTTTTATGAATTTCTTTTGTCGTCCTAGACCAGAATATAGAATTTTTTTTAAGATTAACCTCCCATCCACCTACCTGAGCAACATCACTGGTTTGCTCAAGCATTTTTTTAGTATAAAGAAGGTCTTTTTCCAGTGTCATTCTTTCCGAGATATTCAACGCTGTACTTACAACATACTGGTTTCCGTCTTTATTGATTTCTACCAGATTGTGGTACATCCAGACCAGTTCTTCACCTTCCTTAGTTTTCAGAATCATGGTTCCGGAATCTTCTTTTTTTTGATTGATGCGTTGCAGATAATCATTAAGTAGAGGCCAGTTTGATTTCGGAACCAGATCTTTTAAATTCAATCCTTTAACTTCTTCCGCAGAATAATGCAGAGTTTCTCTCCCTTTTTCGTTAACTTCAAGGATATTACCCTCCATATCGTGCATACTCATTAAGCCTATAGCATTTTCGAAAAAGCTTCTGAAACGACGTTCAGAGCTCTCCAGTTGCATTTTTTCGTCAATTTGCTGGGTAATATTAATTCCGAAACAAATGATTTCGCACTGACTTTGATTTCGCTTTACATACCACTTTATTATAGTATGAGCTGTCCCCTTGGAATTTGTAGAGGTGGTGAAAAACAGTTCTTCATCGGTTTGAAGAGAACGGTCAATATCTACTTTTACTGCAGGATTTTGTTCTTCAAAAAAGGTTAAAAAATTCAGGTCAACAGCATGGTTACGGTCTATTTCAAAAACTTTTTCAAAAGCAGGGTTTACATCTTTGAAGTCAAAATTATCATCCAGCACACAGATAAGATTATTTGAAATATTGAAAATCTGCTGGAAATATTCCGCCTGAATATTTTTTCTTCGGCCCATTAGCAGTTTTGTCACGGCTTCCCCCAGTTTCTTTAGCGCAGAAATTTGTTGTTCCGATAAAGATTTTGGGATATAATCAAACATGCAAAGAGTTCCCAGTACAAATCCCTCATTATCGATGAGCGGGATCCCGGCATAGAAACGAATTCCTCCCGCAATAATCAGTGGATTGCTAGATGACCTTTCATCTAATAAAGTATCTTCTATAACCAGGACCTCTCCACTCGCGATTGAGTATTGGCAAACGGTATTCTGACGATCCACAGTCTCTAAAGACATCCCAATACAGCTCTGTATAATTTGGGTTTCACTTTCCATAATGGCAATTAATGCATTGGCACAGCCTGAAACCAAACATGCGGTTTCTGCAAAAATATCAAGTTGGGGATCTTTAGGAAGGCTTAATAGATCAAATAGTTCCAGTCTTTTAATTCGTTCTCTTTCATTTGCAGGAACTGGATATTTATTCATATTATTAACAATATTTCATTATTGGTTTAAATATAATGAGAAAATTAATATAATGTTTGATTTGTGGGAAAAATAAATTTATATCTCATGAAATTGATTAATAATTTTTGAACTGGTAAATCACCGGTATGATTGTCAATTTTCCCTATATAAATATGAGGCTAAATCCTTTCGAATAAACACCTGTCTGATTTAACCCTAAAAAATCAGTTTTCAACGTTCAATATGACCTGTTCAACCTATTTGATCTTCTTACTATTTCTATTTTGAAATAATTTTACCCCTAACAAAAGATTATATTATGAATACAACATTGAATTTTGGTAAAAGAGTGCTTGTCGCTTTATCGCTGATTATTTTTACAGGAATAGGATTATCATCTTTAAAAGGCCAGACCACCGGCGAAAAAAACTTAGAAAATGATGCCGTCAGATCAGCTTTCCAGAATATAAAAAAGATCAGAGCAGGGTTTTTGGATGTGGGTTATGCAGAAGTAGGGCCTAAATCAGGGAAACCGGTGATTCTTCTTCATGGATGGCCATACGATATCCATAGTTTTGAGGAATCCTCTGCTATACTTGCTGAAAAAGGGTATAGAGTGTTGATACCGTATTTAAGAGGTTACGGAACCACCACCTTTATATCTCCCAATACAAAACGCAACGGTCAGCAGAGTGCTGTGGCAATGGATATCATTTCTTTTATGGATGCTCTAAAAATAGATAAAGCAATTATTGGCGGTTTTGACTGGGGAGCAAGAACAGCGGATATTATTGCAGCACTGTGGCCTGAGCGCTGTACTGCGCTGGTTGCTGTTAGCGGATATCTGATTGGAAGTCCAAAGGCAAACGAAAAACCCCTTCCGCCTAATGCTGAGTTTTTATGGTGGTATCAATATTACTTTTCAACTGAAAGGGGATATAAAGGTTATAAAGCCAATACAGCAGCATTCAATAAATTGATCTGGAAGACCGCTTCACCAAAATGGGCTTTTAATGACGAGACCTACCAGCGCACTGCCGGGGCATTTAATAACCCTGACCATGTTGATATCGTAATCCACAATTACCGTTGGCGTCTGGGATTAGCTAAAGGGGAAAAAGAATATGATATATTTGAATCCAAACTGGCACAGTCTCCGGATATTACAGTTCCAACAGTTACATTGGAAGGCGATGCAAACGGAGCTGCATTCCCTGCCCCGGAAACTTATGCTTCTAAATTCACTGGAAAATACATACATCACACGATAACAGGTGGAATAGGGCATAATTTACCACAGGAAGCTCCAGAAGCATTTGCAGATGCCATCATTGAGGCAGATTCTATGTCTCAGATCAAAAAATAAACTCACTTTCAAACTAATAAGTAAGTTTTCAAAATTCAACTAGAATTAAATCAATGAGGTTGAGAGAAAAATGTGCAATTCAAAGGGAAATCTATCCATTGTAAAGGGGTCAGAATTAGACCAACTTTGCAATATCAAATATCAGTAACAAGAAAATAACAGAAAAATGAATAACATCGAAAACGTATTGTACACAGCTAAAACCCATACGGTGGGGGGAAGAGAAGGAAATGCAAAAAGCAGTGATGAGAAATTGGATATCCTGCTTTCCGCTCCGGGATCAAATGGAAAAGGAACTAATCCTGAACAGCTCTTTGCTGCAGGATGGTCAGCCTGTTATATCGGAGCATTGGGACTGGCAGCAAAAAAACTGGGGATAGTGCTGCCCAAAGAAACTTATGTAGATGCTGAGGTGGATCTTGGAACGATGGGGGATGCCTATTTTTTACAGGCAAGGTTGTTTGTCGGTCTTCCTGGTATCAACAAAGAGACAGCAGAACAGCTGGTAGCACTTGCCCATCAAACCTGTCCTTATTCAAAGGCTGTTCACGGGAATATTAATACTTCAACAACTATAATCTAATAATATCATGATCAAAAAAATTCAACTTTCAATTTTAGTTTTATTAACTGTATTTTTTGGCCTTAACAAAATGAGTGCACAAAAAAAGGAAACCAATGTAAAAATCAAAAACATAGTGCTTGTACACGGAGCATTTGTTGATGGGTCAGGATGGAAAAGCGTTTACGATATTTTGACAAAACGCGGATATAATGTGACAGTGACACAGATTCCATTGACCTCCCTGAAAGATGACGATGCGACTGTCCGCAGGGCACTTGATAGACTTGATGGTCCGGCTGTTCTTGTGGGGCACTCATGGGGTGGTACCGTAATTACCGAAGCCAGTTCACATGCCAATGTTGCATCATTAGTTTACGTTACTGCATTTCAACCGGACAAGGGAGAAACTACTGATACATGGTATTCTTCTCAACCCGGACTTCCTGAAGCAGGCATTTTGCCTCCTGACAGTAAAGGCTTTGTGTACTATGATCTGAAGAAATTCCATGCAGGATTTGCTGCAGACCTTAGTCATGACCAGACTGAATTTATGGCACACTCCCAAAAACCGATTCTGGGATCATCATTTATAGATGTGGTGACATCCGCGGATTGGCATACAAAACCGACATTCGGAATTGTACCGACGGCTGATAAGAGTATTAATCCAATTATTCTAAGAAATATGTATAAAAGATCCGGCACAAAGATCACTGAAATCAAGGGAGCCAGCCATGCCGTATTTATTTCTCATCCACAGGAAGTAGCAGAAGTAATAATTGCGGCTTCCAGATAATACAATAACTTATTTCCAATTATCTAGTATAACACTTTAAGTAATAATGTTTTGATTTTCAATCATTTGTATTTTAACTGATCGGTAGGTTCATTATATTAATTAAGAGAATGAAAATTGAAAATGGGAATAATTTAATCCATTGATTATTAAAGTTATAAATGAAAATATGCACAGATTTTTAATTTGTGCATATTTTGTTTGTGACCTCTACAGGATTATCTTCAAACACTTTATAGATGATTTGGATCTTTTGAGCCAAATTTAAACAAGACTTACAAGCTTTCGGGGCTTTGTCCTACTTAATTTGTTGTTATATTTTTTTTATTTAATTGTTGAATGTAGAGTTGTTTGTTGATTATTTTATTAAAAATAAATTAAATGTAATAAAAAGATATATTTTATATATTAGAGGCAATTTTATTTCAATATAGCAATAAACTTTATCCAACACTAATAATGGGAAAAATCATATTTGTTTTCATCTGTTTACTTTTTCTGACCAGTTGTAAAAAGGAAAAGGTCATAGAATTGCAGAATTTTAACTTTAATAATAAGACGTCAACCTATTTCTCAGATAAAGATAAGTACAAAACGTATGACAACTATTATCAAATAAAGTCTGAGGTCATAGGCGTTGATACTATTTCTGACGGAGAGTTTATTGGGAACGAAAAACCAATACGGATTGAATACAGGCAGGAAATTTTTTCTAATAAAGATGTTCTGGCAAGATTTGGTGATTTTGATTTTAATGCCATTAATTTTGCAACCACTATCGATGATAAGATGATGGTTTTTAATGCGGTTGCAGGGGAGATCTCTTTAAAAGAAACTAAAAAATTTGTAGAGTTATTAGATAAGAAATATGGGAAATCAAAAGTTAGCAAAGAAACTTTTATTAAACCTTATGATATTTATACCTGGCGTTTAGCAGACCGAATAATTAAATATTGTGTAGTGACTGATGATGAAAGCAATACAATCAAAATTGAAGATGATCAAGAAAATAAGAAGATTAATAACGGAAAAAAGAATTCTCACATAAGAGCTTTCCTTTATATTATAAAAAATGAGTATGCCAGCCAAGTCATAGGTAAGATGAGTTCCGGTGATCTTCTGTATTGCAATTGATCCCAGATAAGTTGAGTGATGACGGAATTTTAGTGCCAAATGACTAGTTTACCAGGATCCTATCTTTGAAAAATTCAGCAATCATTCAATATATTTAAAGATGAAAGAAATAAGACAAATTAAAAGACGGCTATTCTTCTTATTCCTGTTGATATTTATAAGTATCAATGCACAAAAAAGCAAAACGGATATCCAAAGTAAATTACCGGACTGGAGAAATAATCCTTTCGGATATGCAGAGAAGGTGATACCTAAAAAAATAAATGGTTATAACGGTGAGTTGAATCCTGCCACGCTACAAAAAGCTGATATTACAAAAGTAGATCAGGAACAGGTTGTATTGGCAGTCTGCATGGTAGAGGGAAATAATAAAGAAACATCTTCATTGACCTATTTTTTTATAAACCCTAAGACCAATCAAATGATTTCACAGTTTCAGTCTGTGTTGACTGTAAAGGGATGTGATATCAGTATACCAGCGTACGTAATTAAAGACATCAATGGAGATAAAAAGGACGATTTTATCTTTTTAGAATTATATGATGATAAATGCAAAGGCGACTATTGGATCAGTTCAAATTTCCATCAGATTAAACCCGTGACGACAAAAAATGAATTGGACGATTATCTCAAACTTAGAAATGATATGAGAATCAACCGGAAGGTCAAAACTACTGAGACAGGATCGTTACATAAACAGCTGGAAGAAGTAGTTGCCGATTTATTTCATTAATAAAACATCAAAATAAAATCTATATGAAAACTAAAACATTATTTCTGACAGCAGTAATTGCAGGAACACTATCAACAGTCAGTTCGTGCTCATATTTTGAAAGTGGTAAAAACCGTGAAAAGGGGACGCCAATGGAATCCTCAAAAGCTGCGGTACAAAAAATTTTGGACGACAAAGAAGCAAATGAAGGGAAGCGTTTTGCGATTACCGGCTATTTGAATTATTCAGCAGGAATGACGGTGTATGTTGACAGACCACAAACAGTATATGTCAATACGGCACCGGGTGATGATGGAGAAACCATCACTCCTGTAGAAATGAAGTGGGCGGAAAACGGGCATAACAGTGTTTTTGTTCCCGAGGATGCAGGACGTGGATCTGATAAGACCATATTTTATGATAACGAAGGCAAACCGATTTCTACAAACGACAAAGTTGAAGTATCATTTGAAGTCGGGAAAGCATCCATTTATCCTATTGAAGTACGAATAGACAAAGTAAAATAGTACAGACGACAGGTCACAACATTTAATGAATTCATTGATTCAAAAAAAGAAAAACGGTGGTTCTGAACCTGAGAAGGCGGTATTAAGTAAAAAATTATAATATGCAGGTAAATTATTTCATACTCTTGTTCACTGGTGTTTTTTTAATAGGTACATTCATCAATTACAGGTATACGCAGAAGAAAGGGATGGTATTTAGGTACAAGCCTGTTTTTTTGATCATCATAATTGTTTTATTTCTTGTTTCATTATATGGAATTATCTCAGGAAAACCTTACAATGAAATCTTACCTTTTATAAAGTAAAATAATTTTGCTGTTTGTTAGATGTGAACCAAAAGATAAAGAATACTAAGAACCTTAATGGATTTTCAATTACGCTTCAATATCGGTGAAACCTGGAAAATGGACAAAGAATTTCACACTTATCATAGGTGAAATAGTAAACTCAATGCATGATATTTTATCTATTGTAAATTCAAATTTTATGGTTCATTTACTAAAGCTAAACAAAGGTTTTTCAATGGGCTTCTCTCCAAAAAATGATTTTGTTTTAAAACGACGTCTTAGTATATTGCGTATAAATAAATACCTGTAAATGTCCAATTTCGAAGTTTTTTACGACTATATTCAAAAATTGTCCGGAGAAATGCTTTCTGAGGAAGAGAAATTTGTGATTGAGACTCATATGAAACTCAGGAAGTTCAGAAAAAAACAATATTTTTTGCAAGAAGGCGATGTGTGTAAATACACCGGATTTATCGTGAAAGGGTCTGCCAAAACATTTTCTGTGGATGAAGAAGGAAATGAAAATATCCTTAAATTAAGTATTGAGAATTGGTGGCTGACTGATTTTGAAAGTTTTTATCATTTAACTCCAAGCCAATACAACATAGAAGCAATGGAGGATCTTGAAGTTTTGCAGGTGACAAATGCGCAGGTTGAAGAGTTTTTTAAACCTATCCCAGCTTTTTCGGCGATGATGGAGGTCATTAAGCAGAATAATGCGATTGCAAATCAAAGAAGGGTTCAAGCCGCAATTAGTTATACAGCTGAAGAACGTTATGCAGATTTTGTCAGTAATTATCCACACTTTCTAATGCGTTTTCCGCAAAATGTGATTGCTTCTTATTTAGGATTATCTCCTGAAACCTTAAGTAGGCTGAGAAAAAAAATAAATTCAAAATAAAACTAAATACAAGACTCTTCTCTATTCTTAGTTTAATAAGTCCCATTTTACACTTTCCGTGAAGTAATTCTCATTTGGTTAAAAGCCTTGTATTGACTTATATCAAGTGTATTTAATGATTCAGGTCAAGAATGCATTTCTACTGAGGAAATACCTTTGTACAATAATTCAGAACAACATATCTGAAAATTATAAAATGTACAATTATGAGTAAATTAAAAAAACAAAGTTGCCGTTATCACCGGCGGTAACAGCGGGATAGGTCTTGGTATTGCAGAAGCATTAAAAAATGAAGGCGCAGTAGGGGCAATTGTAGGGAGAAATCAGGAGACTTTGGATAGTGCTATAGCACTCCTTGGAAATGATTTTATTGCGATTAATGCTGATGTGACCAAAGTTGAAGATTTGGAAAGAATATTTAAAACAACATCGGAAAAATTTGGTAAAATTGATGTTCTTGTCGCAAATGCCGGGGCCGGGGCTGTGGGAACTGTGGCAACGACTACTGAAGAAGATTATGATAAATTAATGAATTTAAATCTAAAGGCTGTTTATTTCACGGTTCAAAAAGCTTTGCCATATATGAATAATGGCGGTTCTGTTATTCTTATCGGTTCAAATGCAGCACATCGTGCTTATGCTTCTTTCACGCTCTACGGTGCAGCAAAATCTGCTGTAATTTATTTGGCAAAAGGATTTTCCAGTGATCTGCTAGACAGAAAGATCAGAGCTAATGTCATCATTCCCGGTACAACGGATACCCCGGCGTTTGATAAGTTTATTCCTGCCGAGCAAATAGATGCAGTAAAGCAACAGTTTGCAGAAGTCGTACCGGCTGGTAGGATAGGGAAGCCGTACGATATTGGCAAAGTTGCAGTATTTTTAGCTTCTGAAGATTCTTCATTTATGCTGGGTGCTGAATTGCTTGTTGATGGAGGTATGACCTATTTGGCAAAATAAATTATTTTAAAATAAAAAGTTGAAGATTTAATATTCTTCCTGAAGCGCTCTTGTAATAAGGGCGTTTTTTCTGGAACTGAAGTACAATATAAAGACAAATCGTTGAGGAAGGCAAAGAACCCGATATCAATACAAAAATAGAAGGTAAGCTTAATGTACTTATCATTTTGCTATTGAGTTTGACAGTATGCATTTCCGTTGGAATTTACTTGTGTTATCTATTATCTTTAAGAAATTTTAATAATTTGGCGTATCTTTTACAGAAGTTTTTTAAACAGAGAGTCACAAATCTTCTATATTTATATCGGGATTTTTTGCAGTTCAGTTTTATAATATTTTGTAAAGTGGCAAATTATTTAAATACTCATCTTAATCAATATTAAAAAGTTGACGATACAACCATTAATCGAATATTTTAAAAAATACCTTCCTCTAAATTCTGAGGAGATCAATTTGCTTGCCGAAAGAATAAAACCCAGAAACATAAAACGGAGACAAATGATCTTGCAGGAAGGCTTCGTTTGCAAACATTATACGTTTGTTGAGAAAGGCTGCTTTAAAATGTACGGGATCGATGAAAAAGGGACGGAACATAATCTGATGTTTGCAGCAGAAAACGATTGGGTTGCTGATCTGGGAAGTTTCTATTCAGGAAAACCAAGCAAACTGTTCATAGAGGCAATTGAACCTTCGACCATTCTGCAAATTGAGAAGCAGGACCTGCTTTATCTTTTTGTGAATTCACCAAAATTTGACAGAAACTTTCGGGTAATCGTGGAGGAAAAATTCATTGAGCTTCAAAACCGTTTGTTACAAAATTTCAGTTCAAATGCAGAGCAACGGTATGGGGATTTCCTGGAACAATATACCGAACTTGCTTCAAGATTACCCAATACTCAGATAGCTTCCTATCTTGGTATCACCCCTGAATTTCTCAGCAAGATCAGGAAAAACAGAGTATTAAAATAATAGGTATTCTTAAACTATATTAAGACTATTTCTTAAGCTTGTTTATGAGCTGGAAAGACAATTGTGAACCATCTTTGCATGATAAAACCAATCGATATTACAAACTAAAAAAATAGAAATGGAAGCAACAAAACAATTTTTTAATCAATTTGTACAGTTCATCAATACTGCTGACGAAGATCTGGCACAACAGTTAATAAGCCCGGCAGCAAGTTTCCACGTACCTTTCCAGGCCGACCCATTGCAGGGTCCTAAAGGTTATTTGACGATTATCGGAATGATGCGCAACGGCTTTCCGGATATTCAGTGGAGTATTGAAGAAATGATTGCTGAGAATGATAAAGTAGCGGTTAGGTTTACCATGAAAGGAACTCATAAAGGAACTTTTTTTAACGTACCCGCAACCGGAAAACAGATTGCAGTTAGCGCAATGAATTTTTATCGTTTGTCTGAAAACCAGATCATAGAAGAAGTAGGACAACCTGACTTGCTTGGTTTACTAACTCAAATCGGAGCTGTACCCGCAATGTAATTACAGGCAAAGAATAAGCAATAACTAAATACAATTTCTATTACAGAAGCTGAAGTCACCCACTTCAGCTTTTATTGTTACAGCAAGTATAAACTTTAAATTATTAAAAATATATACACATACTCAATACAGAAGATTTAATACAAAATACTATCATTAAAAATTGCCTGTCTGCATCAACTTTATTAATATTGTGTTAATATGTTAACAATGAAATTTTTGAAAGTTTTCGGTTTTCCTAAGGCTTATAGAATATTATTTCTTCTTTTTTTCCTAGTGTTTTTTTCTTGTAAAGAATCTCAGAAAACTTCTGACAAAATCAGGATCGGATTTTCACAGGGCTTGGGAAATCATCCCTGGAGATTGGCAATGAACCATTCGATGGAGATACAGGCATCACTCCATTCCGAAGTAGAGCTCAATATCCAGAAAGCAGAAAATTCGGTTAGCAAGCAGGTTCAGGACATACAAAAAATGATTGATCGTAAGGCGGATGTGATTATCATCTCACCCATTGATCCCGAATCCTTGGTTCCTGTGGTGGAAAAAGCAGCTACCAAACATATTCCGGTTATTTTGCTCGACAGGAAGATCAATTCAGAAAAATATACAACCTACATAGGTGCCGACAACTTGGAGATTGGTAAAGAAGCGGCCAATTACATTCTTTCAGATTCCAAAAATGATAAAAAAATAATCGAAATAAAAGGTGATGACCAATCTTCCCCAACCATAGAAAGAAGCCTAGGCTTTCAGGAAATCATCAAAAGCAATCCCAGCACAGATCTTATAAAAACATTCAGAGGCCTTCCTGTTGATGCTTTTCGGAAAACGTTGGATTCCCTGGGAAATCAAAGTCTGTACGTTTTTGCTTTTAATGATGAGCTTGCCACCAATGCGTGGCAGGTTGCAAGGAATACGGGTTTGGAAAATCAAATTAAATTTATCGGCGTTGACGGACTGAATACAAAAGACGGCGGAATACAAATGGTTCTGGACGGAAAACTGAACGCCACTTTATTGTATCCGACTGGCGGAGCAGAAGCGATCGAGACTGCGATTAAGATTTATAACGGTGTTGCCGTTCCCAAACGCATTAAACTCAGCACAACGATTATCGACCGGATGAATGCGGAAATTATGCGCAATCAGTTTGATAAAATTATTGAGCAGCAGGGCGTTATAGAAAATCAGGTACAGGCAGTAAAAAAACAGATCGAGCTTTATTCCTCACAAAAAGAATTGTTCCGATGGTCTGTAATATTGCTGATATTGATGTTTTGCCTGGTTGCCTATGCTATTTACCTTATCTATGCCATCAAGATAAAAAATAAGCAGCTTACCCTTACCAACGAGAGAATTACTATTCAACGAAACCAGATTGAAACCATTGCCAATGAGTTGAAAGACAGTAATGAAGCGAGGGTTAATTTTTTCACGGGATTGTCTCACGAATTTAAAACTCCAATTACACTTATTCTCAGTTCATTGGAATCTTTGATGGATTCCGGCAAAACCAAAGGGATAAAACCACCCTATGAATTGGAGCTGATCAATAAAAACTCCAACAGATTATTAAGATTGGTAGATAACCTACTGGATTTTAGAAAAATAGAAAATCAAACTTTTAATCTGAGAGTTTCCAAGACGAATATTTACGATTTTACGTATGCCATTTTTCGTGATTTTGAAAATGAAGCTAAGAAAAGAAATATCAAATTCGAAATTCATTCACAGAATAAAAACCTTGAGCTTTATATCGACAGAAACCTGATGGATAAAGTCTATTTCAACCTGTTGTCCAATGCTTTCAAATTTACGCCGGACAATGGAAAGATTGAAATCATGATTCAGGAAAAAGGAAATCAGGCGGTGATCAGCTTTAAAGATAACGGGATCGGAATCCCCGAAAAAGAGATCAGTAATGTCTTCGAAGCATATTTTAAAGGTTCCAACAACAGAAAAAACAGTTCTGGAATCGGGCTTCATCTTAGCAGACAATTCATTGAGCTTCATCTTGGGAAGATAGAAGTGAGCTCTTTTCAGGGAACAGAATTTATCATCAGTCTTTATAAAGGAAATAAGCATTTTAACGAAGACCAGATGGTAAAAGAACCTAGTCTCGCAGGTGCTGAAAGACTTGTAACAGAAGCTGTTTTTACGGGATTGGAAGACGGGACGATTACCCAAAATCAGGAATCTCAGGGCGAACGTTACTCGCTTCTTTTGGTGGAGGATAATTCGGATTTGTCCTTCTTTTTAAGCAAAAAGCTTCAGAATGAATTTGAAGTGATGGTTTCTGACGGTACAGATGCGATTGATAAGGCTTTGAGCGAAATTCCTGATATTATCGTCTGTGATGTCAATCTTCCGGACAAAAATGGCTTTGAAATCTGTGAAATACTAAAAAATGACCTTCGTACATCCCATATTCCGGTCATTCTTCTGACCGCTTTGGATAATAAAGAATCTTATCTTCAAGGACTGAAATCCGGTGTTGACCTTTATCTCACAAAACCTTTCAGTTACCCGATTCTGATACAGTCGCTGCGTGCGTTGCTTTACAACCGCGAAAAGTTACGTTATTACTATACAAACAATATCGGTAGAATTGTAGACAGCAAATCGTTCGGAAGCATAGAGCAAACTTTTGTGAACAATCTCAATCAACTCATCAAAACAAATATCGACAATCCTGATTTTTCAGTAGAAAATCTTGCAGACCTGCTCAATATTTCCAGAATTCAGTTGTATAGAAAAAATAAAAGCAATGTTTGATGTGAATGTGAGCGATTATATCAACAATTTCCGTCTTGAACAGGCCAAATCAATGCTACAAAATCCCGAACTGACGATTTCTGAGATTGCCTACAAAACCGGTTTTTCTTCCCCGAATTATTTCTCCACTGTTTTTAAAAATAAATTTGGCATATCCCCTAATGCTTTTAGAAAGTCTGCAGGGAATGAATGATAAAAAAGTGCAAAACCAAATGATTACATATTTGAATACAATATTATAGTGACAAAATTTAAAGCCTAATTTATATTTAAAATCAATTTTCACATCTAATATTTTTACAATATTGAGCAGCAGTAAATCAAATTGCTGTTTTTTTATTACACTTTCCCAACAATGCACCTTCATTCGGAAAAATAAACAGCTTTTCATAGGAATTGTAATTCTCAAGAGTTCTTGATCCAAAAACGATACACCTTGACCCTTTTTTTGGTTAAAATCTTCATTACATTAATTGTTCTTAAACCTTAAATACTCCAAAATGCATGTAACATTTTTATAAAACAATGTTACATTTTTGTAACCTGATTAAACTTTAATAAAATTATTTCCAAATAAATTATTGATATTTAGCTAGTTATAATTAATTAACAAATAGTTAACCTTGCCGAAATATTTAGTTACATAATTAAACCCTCGCATTGCCGCCCCGGGATATATTAGCCACAAACAAATAAATATTTTAACAGATGAATAAAATTCTTATGTGGTCTATCACGGCAGCTTTGGCAGGATTTCTTTTCGGATTTGATGTGGTAGTGATTTCCGGCGCAGACAAAAAACTGCAGACACTCTGGGGCAGCTCAGATGCATTTCACGGAGCAGTCGTAATGGGAATGGCATTGTGGGGTACAGTGATAGGCGCCATTTTCGGTGGAATACCAACTAATACATTAGGACGCAAAAAAACGCTCTTGATTATTGGTGTATTATATGCGTTTTCTGCGATAGGGACTGCGCTTTCCAATGATCCTTATCTGTTTGCATTTTTCAGGTTTATGGGTGGTTTGGGCGTTGGTGCTTCTACGATTGCTGCACCGGCTTATATTTCAGAGATTGCGCCTGCAAAAGACCGTGGCAGAATGGTTTCCCTGTATCAGTTCAATATTGTCCTTGGGATTCTGATTGCATTTTTATCAAATTATTTATTAAGCGGAATCGGCGACAACGATTGGAGATGGATGCTGGGTGTGCAGGCAATTCCTGCAGCCATTTATACATTATGTGTATTCACCATTCCGGAAAGTCCGAGATGGCTGGTTTCCAAATCCAGAATAGATGAAGCGAAAAAAGTGATGAAAATCCTAAGCCCGGATCAGGATTCTGATACCTTGATCACACAGATGGAAGATGACCACGCCGAATCGCCAAAGGAAAATATCTTTATGAAAAAATACCGTTTTCCGCTAATATTGGCTTTTCTGGTAGCCTTTTTCAACCAGATGTCGGGGATTAATGCATTCTTGTATTATGCACCAAGGATTTTTGGAGAAGCAGGTTTGGGAGAGAAAACAGCACTTCTCAGCAGTATCGGTATTGGTGTCGTAAATATGGTTTTCACTTTGGTTGGAGTCAATCTGATTGATAAAGTAGGAAGAAGAACACTGATGTATTTGGGTTCAGTTGGGTATATCATTTCTTTAGGGCTGGTTTCTCTGGCGTTTTACTTCCATTGGTCAGGATTGGCGATTCCTATTTTCCTGTTCCTTTTTATTGCTTCTCACGCTATTGGACAGGGAACAGTGATTTGGGTTTTTATTTCAGAGATTTTCCCGAATCATCTTCGCGCATCTGGACAGGCTTTCGGAAGTTCCACACACTGGCTTCTGGCAGCGATCATTCCATCATTGATTCCTACATTATTTTCCACCATCGGAGCAGGGACCGTGTTTTTGGTCTTTACCGTTGCAATGGTGTTCCAATTATTATTCGTGATGTTTATGATGCCGGAGACAAAAGGTATATCACTTGAAAAATTAAGCAAAACACTGACGAAATAGATTTGCAAATCTATATAATCATTGGGAAGAACACCTATTTAAATTGATTAATGTGTCTTTAAAATAATTCAAAAATTTCCTATTAAAATAATCATAATGAAGAAAATCATATCAACTTTAATCATCGCTGCCACGTTTTATTCCGGGCTCAATGCACAGTCGGTTTCGCAAAAGTCTGAAGAGCAGCTTTACAGACCCAATTACCATTTTACACCTCAAAAAGGCTGGATGAATGATCCAAACGGAATGTTTTATCTCAACGGAACCTATCACTTATTTTACCAGTATACACCGTTTCAAAGTGTTCCAGATTTCAGTAAGATGCACTGGGGTCACGCCATCAGTAAAGATCTTATCAAATGGGAAGAACTGGCTCCTGCCATTGCCTATGATGAAAAGGGTGCCATATTCTCAGGAAGCGCAGTTGTGGATAAGGATAATACATCAGGTTTCGGTGATGGAAAGAATACTCCTGTGGTCGCTATTTTTACCTATCACGATATGAAAAAAGAGCAGGCTGGAGCAATCGATGCACAGTCTCAGGCTATAGCTTATTCTTTGGATAATGGAAAAACCTGGACCAAATACAGCAATAATCCGGTATTGAAAAATCCGGGGATCAAAGATTTCCGGGATCCGAAAGTTTTCTGGGATGCGAAAAGAAGTCAATGGATAATGGGAGTGGCAGCGCAGGACAGACAGCATTTTTATGCCTCAAAAAATTTGAAAGACTGGACTTTCCTTTCAGAATTTGGTAAAGATTTAGGCGGTCACGGCGGTGTTTGGGAATGTCCGGACCTTTTCCCTATAAAGGTAGAAGGAACCAATGAGGAAAAATGGGTGCTTATCGTCAACATCAATCCGGGTGGTCCAAACGGCGGTTCTGCTGCACAGTATTTTGTAGGTGATTTTGACGGAAAAACCTTCAAAATGGATGATGTTTTTACAAAGCAGCTCGAAAAGGAAAAAGTGGCCTGGCTTGATTGGGGGCGAGATAATTATGCGAGTGTCTCGTTTGATAATGTTCCGGATAACAAGAGAGTAATTATCGGATGGATGTCAAACTGGGATTATTCACCGAATGTGCCAACCGAAAAATGGAGAGGAAGTTCTACTATTCCTCGTGAAGTGACTTTGAAAAGATCAAAAGATGGTTACATTCTGAAAAATATTCCTGTTTCCCAGCTTAAAAATTACAAAGGGAAGGCAGTTAAAAAAGAAATTAACCTTGTTTCTGATAAAAAGCTCATCAGCAAAGGAGAAATAGATCTTTCCAAAGCGGTTATAGATGTCGATTTCAAAAAAATGACCAAAGGAGTGTACACTTTTGCTTTGAAAAATTCATTGGGGGAACAAGTGATTTTCGGAATTGATAATAATAATCAGGAACTTTTTATTGACCGTACGAAATCCGGGAAAACAGATTTTAAGAACAATTTTGCAGACAGAATTTCAAAAGCACCATTAGCAAAAAACTACCAAAATGCAACGTTCAAAATTGTATTGGATAAAACTTCCATCGAAATTTTCTTCAATAACGGCGAAAAAGTAATGACCGAAATATTTTTCCCTAATGAAAGCTTTTCGGAACTGAGTGTATCCACAGATACCAAAGGAAGTACAATGAACTTCAATGCTCATCAGATTAATATCAAATAAAAAACTATACTATGAAGAAATACAAAATAGCCATCGCCTTTTGCCTTCTGCCTTTTTCGTATGTATTTGCGCAGGAAGTCATTAAAGGCAAGGTAGTTTCCTCAAATCAGAAACCGTTGAGCGGGGTTATCGTTACCGTTTCGGAAACAGGAGCCAATACTACCACAGACAGCAGCGGTGCATTTCAGATCAACGACCTGCAAAAAGGAAATACTTTAATTTTCACGTATCCGGATTATTCCACCCGCGAAGTTTTGGTAGATGAAAAGACGGTTCTTAATATCGTTTTAGCTGCAGAGAAAATAAAAAGCATAGATGAGGTGATCGTAACCGGATATACCAAGCAGAAAAAAGCAGACATTACCGGTGCGGTTTCCGTGGTGGATATGAAAGACCTGAACAAGCAGGCCGAACCCAATCCGATCAAATCTTTGCAGGGAAGGGTAGCGGGAGTTAACATTACAGCAGATGGATCTCCTTCGGGCGGTAATACAAAAGTCCTGATTCGTGGGGTTGGAACCTTGAACAATACAGATCCGTTATATGTAATAGACGGTGTTCCCACAAAAGCAGGGATGCACGAGCTTAACCCAAGTGATATCGAATCGATGCAGGTACTGAAAGATGCTTCTTCAGCAAGTATCTACGGTTCCAGGGCTGCCAATGGTGTGATCATTATCACTACCAAAAAAGGAAAAAAAGGGAAGATGAGAATCGACCTCAATTATTATACTGCGTATTCACAATATGCAAAGAAAACAGAAGTTCTGAATGCAAAACAATTCGGACAGGTACTTTGGCAGGCGAACATCAATGACGGACTGAACCCGAATAGCAATAATTTGAGCTACAGTTTTGACTGGGGTGTTCAGAATGGTGTTCCAACCTTATTTAACAGCAACGTTCCGGAATATCTGGATGCCGGAAAAACGATAAAATCAGCCAATACCAACTGGTACGATGAGGTTTCGCAGACCGGTGTCGCAAATTCTTTGGATGTTGCTGCCTCCAGCTCTTCGGATAAAGGTTCTTATTATTTCTCTCTGGGATATTATGATAATGAAGGAATCGTGAAATTGACCAATTTCAAAAGACTATCTGCCCGTGTCAATACCTCGTATAACTTTTTCGATGGAAAGCTGAAAATCGGAGAAAATTTCACTTTCAATAAAACCAATGAGCTGATGGATCCGGGCGTTTTAGATCCTGCTTTACGTGCTTTGCCCATCATTCCGGTTCATACTGTAGACGGAATCGGGTGGGGCGGACCAGTTGGCGGAATGAATGACAGACAGAATCCTGTCAGACTTTTGGAATACAATAAAGACAACGGTTACCAATACCAAAGATTCTTCGGAAACGTTTATGCCGAATTGCAGCCTGTGAAAAATCTGACCTTAAAATCCAGCTTCGGAATCGATCTTTCCAATTATTACAAAAGAATGCTGCAGAGAAGCTATGTTTCGGGTTACCTGCAAAACAAAACCAATGCAGTGAACATCGACCAGTCAGACACCGAAAAATGGACTTGGTCAAATACAGCACAATACACCGCAAAAGCAGGAAAACACCATTTTGATGTTTTGGGCGGAATGGAAATGTACAAGGATACATATAAAAATACCTGGCTGAGAAAAGAAGGATTCCTGATAGAAACACCGGATTATATGTATCCTGATGCGGGAACAGGAGATGCTTTCAACGGTGGAAGCTCCACGTATTACAGTCTGCTGTCCTACTTCGGAAAATTCTCTTACGATTATGACAACCGCTATCTGTTCTCTGCAACTATGCGTTATGACGGCTCTTCAAGGTTCGGTAAAAATAACCGTTTCGGAACTTTTCCTGCATTCTCGGCAGGTTGGAGAATCAATAAAGAACATTTTGCAGAAAATCTGATTCCTTTTTTCTCAGATTTGAGATTAAGAGCAGGTTGGGGACAGACCGGAAATCAGGAAATCAGCAATTCAGCGGTGTATTCACTGTATATAGCAAATTATGCAGGAGGAAATCCAACGTGGGCAACATCTTACGGTACGGCTTACGATATTTCCGGTGTTGGAAGCGGATTACTGCCATCAGGATTTATCGCAACTCAAACAAAAAATGATGACCTGAGATGGGAAACCACCACGCAGACCAATCTCGGTCTGGATTTCGGATTCTTTAATCAAAAACTGACGGGAAGTGTCGATGTTTATAAAAAAGCAACAAAAGATATCCTGGTATTGCCACCTTATCTGGGTGTGATCGGAGAAGGAGGAGACCGATGGATCAATGGTGCATCTATGGAGAATAAAGGGATTGAAGTTGCATTGTCTTATCAGAATGAAACCGCAGGTGGTTTCCGCTACGAGGTTTCAGGAAACATCTCGATGAACCGTAACAAAATTACCGAACTTCCTCAATCCGTTATCAACAATTACGGTGGAAACGGAACAACGGATAATATCTTGGGACGCCCGGTCAACTCAATGTACGGTTATGTTGCTGATGGACTTTTCAGGACTCAGGCAGAGGTGGATAATTCTGCAACTCAGTCAGGTAAAGGTTTGGGAAGAATTCGCTATGTGGATTTAAATGGTGACGGAATAATTAATGACAAAGACAGAACGTGGATTGGCAATCCGAATCCCGGATTTATGTATGGTATCAATCTCAACTTTTCATATAAAAACTTTGATCTTTCAACATTCTGGCAGGGCATCGGTGATGTAGATGTCATCAATTCAAAAAAATACCAGACTGACTTCTGGAGCGTGGATGATGTAGGTTCCAATAAAGGGACAAGGCTTCTGAATGCTTGGTCGCCGCAGAATCCCAATTCGGATATTCCTGCGCTTACGACGGTGGACAGCAATGCAGAATCCAGATTCTCATCGTATTATGTGGAAAGTGGAAGCTACCTGAAGCTGAGGGTTTTACAGTTGGGCTACACGTTTCCGAAATCTTTAATGGAACATTATAACATTGTTAATTTCAGGATGTATGCAAGTGTTCAGAATCTTTGGACAATAAAATCGAAAAGCTTTACAGGAATAGATCCTGAAACACCGGCATTTGGTTATCCGTTACCACTGACATTCAATTTTGGAGTTAATTTTTCCCTATAATTTTTAAATAATAAAAAATGAAAAAGAATATACTTTTAACAATAGCTTTTGCCTTTTTGCTGGGAACTACTTCCTGCAACGATTTTCTGGACAATGAGCCGAGAGGTGTCCTGTCAGAGACCGATGTTGTAACGCCTCAGAATGTGGATGGTTTTGTGGTTGCAGCCTATGCATCTCTTGGAAACGACCATTATGATACCCCTTTCAGTCTTTGGCCTTATGGGAATGTCCGTTCTGATGATGCGTACAAAGGAGGAAGCGGAACCAATGATATCCAGACCTTTCACTTTTTTGAAATTTCAAACAACATCCGTTCGGATTTTGGCGAATTAGACAGGTTATGGTATCTCAATTATGTAGGGATTTCCAGATGTAACAAAGCAATTGCAGCTCTTAAACAGCTTTCAGATTCAGAATACCCGAACAAGCAAAAGCGGATTGCCGAGATGAGTTTCGTAAGAGGACATTACTACTTTTTGCTGAAAACGTTATTTAAATATGTGCCTTATGTCGATGAAAATACACCAATTGAAGATTATCCGAAAATCTCCAACAGGGCAAAGAACGACCAACAGTTATGGGAAGCGATTGCTTCTAATTTTGAATTCGCTGCGGCTAATCTGCCTGCAACACAGTCAGAAGTCGGAAGACCAAAGAAAAGTGCTGCTTATGCTTATCTTGCTAAAGTAAGGCTGTATCAGGCGTATGAACAGGATGATAACTATACGGTAACACAGGTAAATCCTGTAACGCTTCAGAAATCTATTGATGCTGCCAATCAGGTGATCGGAAATTACTCATTGGAGCCGGATTTTGGATATAATTTTATGCCGGGAGCACACGAAAACGGTCCGGAAGCAGTTTTTTCCATTCAATATTCTGACAATGACGGAACGCTTTTCGGAAGGCTCAATTACGGTGATGTACTTTCTCTGCCACAAGGTTTGGGATGCTGCGATTTTCATAAGCCGAGCCAGAATCTGGTGAACGCATTCAAAACGACACCTCAGGGATTACCGATGTTCGATACTTTTAATGATGTGGATCTGAATTACAATCAACTAAACAGTTACAAAGTGGATCCGAGATTGTATCACACCGTTGCCTTGCCCGGACTGCCTTGGAAATACGAAGAAAACAAAATCTTTCAGGAAAGCTGGAGCAGAAGTCCGGGAACCTATGGATATTATTCTTCATTGAAGGAAAATGTACCTGTAGGATGTGGCTGTACTGTGAATGTAGACCCTTTTTACGGAAATTCCAAAAACAGAATCATCATAAGATATTCCGATGTTTTGCTGATGAAAGCCGAAGCCTTAATTGAACTCGGACAAATCAACGAAGCGTTGCCATTAATCAACCAGGTGAGACAGAGAGCTGCCAATAGTACAGTTCTTACAGGAAGTTACACCACCAACAATTTGATCAGCAAATATGAACCGGGCGTGAACTGCACCTGGAACCAGGATTTTGCAAGAAAAGCGTTGCGATGGGAGAGAAGAATGGAGTTTGCCATGGAAGGAAGCCGTTTCTTTGACCTTGTGAGATGGGGAACTACGGCAGGAACGATGAATACCTATTATTCCGGCGAAAAAACAAAAAGGGCTTACTATTCTCAGGCAGGATTTGACCATGGAATCGAAGAATATTGCCCAATTCCATTGGCTCAAATCAATTTCAGCCAGGGACTGTACAAACAAAATAATGGATACTAAAACAAGATACAAATGAAAACGATATTCAAGAAAACTCATATGATCATCATTCTGCTGATGTTTGCGGCTTTTATCTGGTCTTGCGACAGTCAGGTGGAAGATGGACTTGTTACGGATGTTTCAGTCAATGTTTCTTCTTTCAGCG
This sequence comes from Chryseobacterium sp. W4I1, assembly GCF_030816115.1. Taxonomy (NCBI): domain Bacteria; kingdom Pseudomonadati; phylum Bacteroidota; class Flavobacteriia; order Flavobacteriales; family Weeksellaceae; genus Chryseobacterium; species Chryseobacterium sp. W4I1. The sequence continues at coordinate 2,308,321 of NZ_JAUSXQ010000001.1, read as the reverse complement.
TGAATGGTGTTTCAGGGGAAATTGACCATAAAAATGATAAAATCACGGTTACGCTTCCTTACGATACAAGCGTTAAGGCATTGGCTCCGGTTATTGAAATTCCGCAGGGTGCTGTAGTTTCGCCGATCTCAGGAGCAACAGTTGATTTTTCACAGCCGGTTAAATTCAAAGTAAAAAATGGCAACATCTACAAAGATTATCTGGTCACTGTAAAAGCTCAGGATCCGATTATCAGCTTTAAGATCAACGGATTATCCGCAACAATTAATAATTCGAGCAAAACCATTTCTCTTACAATGCCGGAGGGAACAAATCTTACCGCATTGCAGCCGGTAATAGAAACCGGAAATGGTGTCAGCATCAATCCTGCATCGGGAGCAACCATTAATTTTACTAGTCCGGTTTCGTTTACTGTTTCTAATGGCAGTATAACGGAAGTGTATACGGCTAAAGTAACAACGCCTGTTTCCGGACCGTCTGTTGCATTCCTTGGAATGGCTGCTACAAGAACAGGATTGACAAATCCGGATGAGATTGCAGCTTCTGACTGGCTTTTTGGAAAATATTCAGGGGCAGTGTACGTTTCGATGGCTGATGTCGCAAGTGGTGCAGCCAATCTTACGGGAATTAATGTGATCTGGTGGCATTTTGACTCGGCTACCGCTCTGCCGGGCGATGCGCTGAATACAAATGTAACTTCCAAAATCAAGACTTATCTTAATGGCGGAGGAAATATTTTGCTTACAAGCTTTGCTGCACAATACGTTGACGCATTGGGAATAGTTCCTGCAGGAAAAGGACCGAATAATGTTTTTGGAGATTTTCTTCCAAACGGATTTATAGATACAGGAAGTGATTGGGGAATCTCTTTCAAAGGATATGAGAATCATCCGGTTTTCGATGGTCTTCAGACGTACGAATCCGGGAAAGCGAATCTGCTTGAGAAAGGGACATTCCGTTTGAATCATACGGCGTGGTGGTTCCTTCCGGATTGGGGTGGTTACGTAAATGGTGCAGGCTGGAGAAGCCAGACAGGTGGTAATAATATTGCCAGCGAGGCTTGGGATAATACTTTGGACGGACGTGTTGCTATTGCTGAATTTCCCGGCGGAACGGCCAACAAAAAATGTATGGTCATCTGTACAGGTGCCTACGACTGGTACAATGAAACCGTGAACGGAAATCCGAGCCAGCCCAACTCGTTTCAGGATAACATCAAAAAGATGACGGAGAACAGTCTCAATTATCTTGTAACCCATTAATACCAAAACCCATGTCAATTAAAAAAATATATGTAGCAGCCGTACTTGCGCTGGCAACATTCTCCTGTCAGAATCACGATTCGGATACGGAGGTTAATCCGGAAGATATTTACAGCAAAACCAACATTTTTCCGCAGCCGCCCAATCAGTGGATGGGAGAGAACAATCCCTATTATACGGAAGGCTATGCAGGCGATGTAATGCCTTATTATGAAAACGGAAAGTTCCATCTTTTCTTTCTCCACGATGCAAAAACAAAACCCGCAGGAGAGGGATTTCACGATATTCATAGCTTCGAGACCAGTAATTTTACAGATTTTACTTATCATGGAAGACAGATTTCTTACGGAACATCATCAGAAGCCGATTTTGGAGTGGGAACGGGAAGCCTTGTAAAGGTAGGAAATACCTATTATTACTATTACACCGGTCATAATGAAGTAGCTTCGTTCCTTTCTGGCAATCCACGGGAGAGCGTTCTGTTAGCAACAAGTACAGATATGAAAAACTGGACGAAGGTCAAGAATTTTAAAATCACTGCTCCGGCAGGATATTATGATTATGAATTCCGTGACCCGCATGTTTTCTTTAATTCTGAAGACGGAAAATACTGGATGCTGGTTTCTGCTCAGACCTCTGACAAGAAAGCAGTTGTACTTAAATTTACTACTACCAATCCGTCAACAGGAAACTGGACCGTAGAAAATCCGATTTATACAACCAACTCTTCCGAAAATTATATTATGCTGGAATGTCCGGATCTTTTCAAAATGGGCAATTATTGGTATCTTGTTTTTTCTGAAAACTGGAGCAGCAATACCGGAACGCATTACCGCATTTCGACTTCACCAAACGGACCTTGGACTACGCCTCAGAATGACCGTTTTGACGGCTCTTATCTCTATGCAGCCAAAACGGTTTCAGATAATACAAACCGCTATTTAGTAGGATGGACCGCAAGAAAAACTCCTGAAAATAATACCGGTGGAAAAGACTGGGCAGGAAATATTGTTGCTCACAGACTGGTTCAGAATTCGGACGGAACACTGGCTGTGAAACCGGTTTCAGGATTACCATCTGTATTTGGTCAAAATACTCCGTTATCAGTTGATAAAATCACTGGAAATGCATCTCAGAATGGCAATAACTTTAATTTATCCGCCAATTCTCAGGTCACTTTTTCGAAGCTTCAGAAAGCCAATCAGATTACCTTTACCTTGAATGTATCTGCAGGAAAAGCAGGAATTATTCTGGCACAGGATACCGATGCCGGAAGCGGAGTTAAAATTGCATTTGAACCTGCAAATAAGAGGATCGCAGCTTATGTAATGAATTCCGGTTCGGAAGATCTTATGAATTTTTATTCATTAAGTTCGGTTTCAGGGACATCATATACTGTAACGGCTTCCATAAGCAACGATGTTTGTGTGATCTATATCAATGATAAAATAGCATTTACCAATAGAATTTATAATATCGTTAATAAAAAATGGAGTATTTTTAGTTCTTCAGAGAGTTCATTCAGTAATATCAATATCAAAAATCCCAATTAATGTTTATCAATAAGAAAAATTAATGTAATAAGTTTTGGAGAAGTCCTTTTCGATGTTTTTGGAGAAGAGAAGAAAATTGGCGGAGCACCACTCAATCTGGCTCTCAGAACGGTATCTTACGGATTTCCTGTTGCAATGATCAGTGCGGTAGGAAATGATGAAGACGGAAAGGTAATTCTGGATTACACCAAAGAAAATGCTCTTGAAACTTCCGGAATCATTGTTTCTTCGGAATATGATACAGGCATTGTTCAGGTCTCCTTAAATGAACGTGGTTCTGCAACATATGAGATAAAATTTCCTTCTGCATGGGATTTTATCAGTGTTGATGAAAAAATAATGGATACCGTAAAAGAGGCGGATGTTTTTTTCTATGGAAGTCTTGCCTGCAGAAATGACGTTTCTCAAAAGACGCTTTTCTCCATATTAGATTCCAATGATAAAATGTTTAAAGTTTTTGATGTGAATCTAAGAAAGCCGTTTTACAATATTCAGCTTCTGGAAAAGCTTATGAACAGGGCAGATTTTATCAAATTTAATGATGAGGAAATATTGGAAATTGCTGCCGGAATGGGATTTGAATCCGAGGATCTGGAATCAAATATCAAGTTTATATCAGAAAAAACAAACACGCCTGCAATCTGTGTAACGCTAGGAAAACATGGTTCTATCCTGCTGTGGAATAATCAATTGTACAGACACGAAGGTTATCCTGTGAAAGTAGCAGATACAGTAGGAGCAGGAGATTCTTTCTTGGCCAGCCTGATTGCGAAACTGCTTTCAGATCAAAATCCTGATGAAGCTCTTAATTTTGCCAGTGCCGTCGGTGCTTTGGTCGCAAGTTACTCCGGTGCAAATCCTAAAATAGAAAGTTCTGAAATCGATGCATTTTTGAAAGAGAATGCTTATTGATCAGATAATTTTAAATATTTCGATAATAAAAGAAAACTCCTGTGTTTATGGGAGTTTTCTTTTGTTTGACAGTTGACGTTTGATTTTACTTACATAGAAGCTAAAGTTTATCCAGCTTAAATTACTAAAAAGAAGTTATAATTGTAGTTTTGTAATACACAAATTAAAATATGTCATTAATCAACGATTTAGGTAAGATTATATTTTTCTTGTTTTTACTGTTAAGTGTTTTTCTGATTACGGCAAAATCTAAAAGAAAAATACCGGATTATTTATTTGCTGCTTTTCTATTAGTATCGGTGATAGATTTTTCCGGTTTGTTTATATCACCACCAGATTCTAGAATAATCAAAGGAGGGAAACTGGCCAGTGTATTACTGCAAATGCCGCTCTATTATTTATATGTCAATTCTGCTTGCTATTACAATTTCAAATTTCATAAGAAGCATCTTTTACATACGCTTCCTTTTTTATTCTTTCTTATTTTTTTCAGTATCTCAGGAATTTCAAAACAGAATTACAGAGTGTTTGATAGTTTTTCCATTGTTCAATATTACTGTTATATCATTGCTGTATTCCTGACACTAAGGAACTTTAGAAAATTATATCAGGAAAATTATTCCAGTAATCATCACCTTACTTATAAATGGCTGATGCAAACTACTGTTCTTTTTTTAATTGGAAATTTCTTTGTGCTCATCAGGGGCTTTGTAGACGAAAGCAGCCCGGTTCATGCCTATTTATACACCTTCACATCCCTGTTTGTATTATTTGTAATCAGCTGGTTTGTGCTGAACGCCTTATATCGCCCGAATTTGTTTGCTGGTATCAATAAAGACCTGGTTCCTGTAAAGCCGGTGAATGAATTGAAGGAGGAACCTTCACAATTGAAAAATTTACTGCAATTTATGGAAACTGAAAAGCCTTATTTAGACGATAAGCTGACATTGCAGAAATTGGCAGAACAATTTAATTTACCAGAAAAGCAACTATCATTATTGATCAATCAGCATACTGGAAAACATTTTTTCGATTTTATCAATGAGTTTAGAATTAATGATGCAAAAACGCTTCTAAAAGAGCAGTCTCAATTAACCGTACTGGAGGTATTGTACGAAGTGGGCTTCAACTCAAAATCTTCATTTTATACCGCATTTAAAAAAGAGACCAACTTAACGCCTACAGATTACAGAAAATCAATGGTTTAATAGCGTTCGACTTAAAGTCGGACTGATTTAATATAAAAAAACAGTTCGATTTCCGATACCCGGATATTTTTATCAGTACAAAATTCCAGATTTGCTTCATCATTAAAAATTAATAAAATGAAGCTAAAAATCAAATGGACCTTGTTCCTTTTTTCTGTATTTAGTTTTGGATTATATTCCGGACAATCCAATCAAAAAAATCCGATCAGCCGGGCAGACTCTTTATGGAATACATATAAACATGAGAACACTCCGGGTATGGCTGTTGCCATTATAAAAGGTGGAAAAGTAATCTATAAGAGAACTTATGGGCTGGCCAACCTCGAAAGTAAAACCCCAATAACAGATTCTACGGCTTTTAATATTGCATCTGTTTCTAAGCAGTTTACCGCATTTATTGCCCTTTTGGCAGAACAGGAAGGAAAGTTATCATTAGATGACGATATCAGGGTTTATCTAACGGAACTGAGCCATCTTCCCTATAAAATTACAATTCGGCAGTTAGCCAATCATACCCATGGATTACCGAATTTTAGTGAAATTAAGAAATTGCAGGGCTTTGGTGATGAATTTAAAGTAAACAATACTGAAGCAGTACATACCCTTTTGCAAATTAAAAGAGTAAATTTTCCTCCGGGAGAGCACTATCAATATAATAACACTGGTTTTACATTGCTTGCTGAAATTCTTCGCAGGGTTTATAAAAAGGATTTCAGCCAAATAGCAAAGGAATATGTTCTTAATCCCTTGCATATGAACAACACCTTGGCAATAGATGATCCGGATAAAATTATTCCAAATAAGGCAGAATCCTATCAGCCAAAAGGCAGCACTTTCGTAAAACTTCCTATCGGGCAAATGGTAAGTGGCTCATCCAATATTTATGCTACGCTGGTTGATCTTTGCAAATGGGCAGCTAATTTTCAAAATCCTATACAGGGAAGCCGTGCGCTTTATAATACAATGCAAAAGAATACCGTGTTAAACTATGGAAAAAACATCGAATATGGACTGGGTCTGCAAACTGAAAAATATAAAGGTTTGGATATTGTATTTCACGGGGGTGGTACTGTTGGCTATCGTACCTATATCCTTCACGTTCCTTCGCAACAGTTTTCTGTTGTAATGCTGGGGAATGGGCAAGGTTTTGACGGCTTGCTCATTGCTTATCAGTTGGTTGATTTCTTTCTTAAAGATCAAGAAAAAATTCCTGTTAAGCCTCAAAAAACAAGTTATGCTCCGTCAGAGCTCAAACAATTTGGAGGAGTTTATGAGCTTAATCCCGGAAATTATCTTGAAATATCAACGGAAGGGAAAGATCTTTATCTAGGTACCTATAACCATAAAGGTAAAGAGCTCTTACAGGTAATTGGTGATAATAAATTTAAGATTAATTCTATTTCCTACTGCAAGTTTAACCTTCAATAACGGATCTGTTAAGCTTAGAATTGCTGATTTTACCTATACCGCAAAAAAAGTAACACTGAATCCTCCCAAGGCAGATAAAATGGTCTTGAATAAAATGGTTGGGTTTTATAGAAATGAAGAATTTAATACGATCTATCAATTACTTATTGAGAACAATCGGTTGATAGCCAGGCATCCACTAAATGGCGATATTGAATTGTTTCCATTAAAACCTGCGAGTTTTTACTCGACAACAGAATATTTTGGACAGCTTGATTTCAAGTATGATAAAAATAATAACATCGCCGAATTTGAATTATCCGGAGCTAATCTCTCAGGCATTGTATTTAAGAAAATAAAGTGATCGTAAACTGAAAAAATGAATAAAATCCCGACAAGAGTTGGGATTTTATTCTTTCCTTACCTGCCACAAAAAATCCTTGTTTTGCTTTAGGAATATTTGATATTAAAACCGGTAGCCCATGCTCAAACCAAATTTTGCAACTATGTCATGATCTGTTTTGGCTGCATTGAACAATAGCCTTCCATAGCCTGCATTGGCTTCAAAAACTAATCCTTTTTTGGTAACCAGCTTCCAGCCAAGGCCGGCACCCAATGCGACATCATACACATCTTTGTTTTCAGTGAATGTCACGTTGTCCGCTGCGTATATTTTTTTCCCATCAATGGAAGTGAACGCTCCAAATCCTTCGACAAAAAAGCCGGAAGCATATTTTTTTCCAAAATAATACCTGTAATATGGGGAAATGTAGTAATTCAGATCCTCATTTTCTGAATTATCATAAACGAAAAATGCAGAAATTCCGAGTGATGAGTTTTTGCTGAGATGCCGTTCAAAACCTGCTTCCACAGCACCGGCTAATGGCGCGATTAAATTTAATCTAATTTCATTGTTTTTCTGATAAGGATTTGCATCAGTTCCATTTTCATTTTGAGCTTTGACAGAATAAAAAGCAAACAACATGATGAGTAGTAAAAAGGTTTTTTTCATAAAAAAGTTAATTTGAATTATTGAAGTGCAAAACTCAAATAATTCAAATTATAACGGGTTTCAAAAGCTTAAAACTGAAGAAAATGGTACCTATTTGCTGGTATTTTTGTATTCATTGGGTGTTTGACCGGTTACTTTTTTAAAAGCTTTATAAAAAGTTGTTTTTGAAGTAAACCCGGATTCTAGTCCCATCGTCAGCAACGTATAGTTTTCATATTCCGGATCCGATATCATTTCCTTCACAGCTTCCACCCGGTATTGATTGATGTAGTGGGCAAAATTGTCTCCTGTTATCGTGTTTACAATTTGTGAAACATATCCTGCGCTTATGCCTAGTTTTTCAGCTACTTTTTCCCTGTTCAATGTACTGTCGGTATAAATGTGCTCATCTTTGCAGAGAAGTTCCAGTTTTTGAAAATAAAGATTATCTGCCGTGATAGATTCTTTATACTCTTGTGGTATACTATCTTCTACAATTGGCAGATTGGGAGACAAAACAGCTGAATCATTATTTAGAAAATGGTAGACAGCATCTTTGTTTTTGGCAAGCTTGTATTTGTAAATGCCTATATAGGCTGTCCAATGCATGATAAATGTAGCCGATAAAGCCAGTACACTCATGGTAGAGGAAATGTCTATTCCAAAAAAGAAGCCGGTCATATACGTAATTAGCCAGGTAGATAATAATAAATAGAGCGTCGTTAATAAGGTAATGACCCATTTTTTCTCTTGTGGGTCTTTTAAATGCCTTATCATAAAATAAGAGTAAAAAGGTGGAAAAAGGATGATGATAAAGGCAAATAAAAGCTGAATCAGTCTAAGTATATTGAGTATGAAAATGCCTGAGCCTGCGATTTTATAAATTCCTAAAATATCATTAAGATGGTATAGAATAACAAAAGTAGAGGAATAGACAAACGGAATGTAATACAAATAAGTTTTTTGTCTGTTCTTTACGGTATCATCAATTCGGTTTATTATAAACTGGAAGATGAAAACGGGCAGTAAAAATATCCACTCAATATAGTCCAGAAAACACAGCAAAGGATAGGACTTAAATGCACCTTCAAGTTCAAAAACATAATTCAGTAAAACCATGGAAAGTGCAAACAGTAAGTACGCTAAATACTTATTTGATTTACTATTGAATAGGGAAGATTTTAAAATAACTAAGCCTAAGATGATTCCCTGGAAAATCGCAATATTTAAAAGTGTTGTGTAGATCAATTTTTTATAAAAGTTGTTGTAAAGATCTGCCGGGGCATCTCATGGTAATTATTTTTTAAATATACCTCTTTCATGTGAATTGATAGTAATACCGGTACTTTTTAAGTTTTTTTTATCATTTTTAAATGAACTTGCTGTAAAGCTATTGACCATTGAAGAAAGCTAAGGATTTAATTACAATGTTTTTCCGTCATTTCTTTGATCCCATTAAACCATCGTAAATTTATTTTCAGTTTACATGTATATCACTATACAGGTGGAACGCTGCAAATAATCTGTTTTCCAGTTTTCTTTCTGTTTTTACCGTTAACAAATACGGCAAGCAGCAGCGATACAAAAACAGCCATCGCAGCAATAACTTCCAGAAAACTTAATTTGTCCATTAGTTTTTTTACAAAAATAGGATATAAGTGATAAAGAGAAATGATGGTCCATCATCATTTTTTAAATATTGTGCTTTGGTGTAGGAAGTCTCCCGGGTTTGAGCTATAAAATGAGATTATTCTTTTTGAACTTGCTTTGAAGTTGGAAGACTTCAGAAAGCAAGGGAGTAAGGTAGTGAATTTTAAATTTGCATATCCAATTCCATTATGTCATTAAAAATTTTCATCGTTTCAAAAGCATTTTTCCACCCGCCACAACATTCTGGACTCAATGCAATGGTTATAACATCAATCTTATCTATATTTTCCAACAATATAGTTGCAATCTTTTTGACAAGTTCATCCGAATATACTTTATATATGCCTTTATGTTCAGAGTAGAAGAAATCAATGTCTAAATTAATGATCCAGCCATTTTTAGAGTCTTTCAGCCACAAATCAAAATTTTTGACAAATTCATCTATTCTGAACTCAAAATCAATAAACTCACTATCTGGATATGCCTCTTTTGTTATAAAATATTTAGTTCCAAAAAAGTCTGGATAAACTTCTTCTAAATTTAAAATATAATTGTCCCAACGGAAGAGTTTTACTTTTATATTGTGTTCTTCAGGATCATTTTCATTAAGATTAAGATATTCTTCAAATGTGATTTTGCAAAGATCTATATTGTTTTTTAGTAAGTCTGCTTTTATTGATGGACTTGGGGATAAAAGGTCATTATGTCTATCAATATGTACAAAATTATAAGTTTTTTTACTATCAGCTTTCTGTAGCCAGCACCATGTTGCACACAGATGATTGTCCATTACATAGATTTTATCTTTATTATATAAAAAGTTTGCTTTAGCTCTTCCAGATTCGAATAAATGTGTTGGTTTTTCTTTTATCCACATATTAAAAAATTATCTATGAGATCAAATATACAAACTCTAAAGCCAGAAAACTTTAGAAAATAATTATTCATTTTAGCTAAATTATTATTTTTGCAAACTTTTTACAGTATATTTGTTCAACCATGAATGATCTTAAAATAAGAACAGCCATAAAAGAAATTGAATTTCGGACCCATTTCGAAGAACTTGATACAAAAGTTATTGATGAAATGGGGCTTAATTTGGGTAGTTCTATAATTGATATTGCTGTTATTAATGGATGTATGATGGGGTATGAAATAAAGTCGGATCATGATACTTTAAGAAGATTGGAGAAACAAATTCTTGAATATAACAAAGTTTTCGACTTTCTAAATATTGTTACATCTAAAAAGTTTGCTCCGGTAATTAAAGATTATGTTCCAAAGTGGTGGGGCATAATAGAAGTTGAAGAAAAAAGCGATGAGATAAAGGTTTATCAAAGAAGAAAAGCGAAGCCTAATAAACACATTTCGGGGTATTCATTGCTTCAATTGTTATGGAAAGAAGAGCTTTCAGAGCTTATAGATACTTATGGTTTGGATAAAAGAATAAAAAATAAACCCAAAAAAGAAATTTGGGCTTATATCTCTGAAATGTTAGCTTTAGATGTTATAAAAGATAATGTACGTTTTTATCTTAAATCTCGAACTACTTGGAAAGCTGATCAATAACTAAAGTAATATGATGGTTAGTGCCAATTTGTCTCCATATTGTAGGATTGCCTGGTCCCCCATTTCTAGTTGATTTATTATGTATTTGCTCATCCCCCCAAGAGAATACTTCACCTCTGTAAACTTGTGATGCAACTATGTCAGCACATAATTTATAGTATTGTTCCGAACCGTGCTTTTTAATTGATGATCCTTTAAAAATATACCAATGATTTTCTCCGGTGTATCTAACTGATGCGCCTATTGTCATTAATCTAGGGTCCATTTCTAGAACATCAGGATTAGAAATACAATAGTCAGAAAATTTAGGCATTCTATTTAATTTTGAACCATTGGCCCTAAAGTATTCATGAATTAAAACTTCAATTCTTTCAATCTCAGTAACTGAATTAGTTTTACATCCACTTAAGTTAATTGGAAAACTGGTTGCAGCAAAATAAAAGTCTTTAAAATTATCTATATTTTGTATTGAATTAACTAATGCTTTTGAAGACATTTGCCCCATTAAACCATTTTCTGGAGACAGATAATTCATATCCAATAACAATATAATATCTGATAAATCGCTATTTAAAACTTTTTTTATTCTATCAATTTCATCATTAATATCAAAAGCTTCTTGGTCTTCAAAACTAATTCTAATACATACAAAATCCTGATATATTAAATTAGATAAAACTTCGTCAGTTGCACTAATATGAATAACAGGAATAGGTAAATATCCTTCTTCAATTAATGCTTCTGTTAATACATTAATTGTTTTTCTTGCTGCATCAAAGTTTTCATCCAAGCTATTTGTATCAATTAAAATCTCATTTTGGGGATCCCAAGAAGATGTAATACTTTTAACAGTTGAGGAGATTTGTTTGTCTATAGAAGATGCTTCTTTTTCATTCACAAAATCCCATGGAATTGCAGGAACTTCAATAAGAGGTAGAATGACGGATTGAACATCTTCTTTTAACATTTTTAATGCATCAAATTCTCCTTTTTTGCCTTTTAGTATAGGCATGTAAATTTTTTTATCCATAATTAATAGTTAAGAAAACAATTATATGAATAATATTTTAGTTTAATTTACGGTTTTCCGTAAGTTAGGAGACTTCAGAGAGTTAAGGAATAAAAACAGTTTTATCTATTAGATTATAATCCTTTCAATTTTTCCTTGAAATTTAAAATAGAATTGATGGATTTATATAGATAGATATATGGATTCAGCGCATTGCTAGCTGTTACCTCCATCTTGATTTTCGATTCACGAACTAAGTTTAAAGTAAATTCTTGAAGTTTAGGACTTTGAGAATAATCGATTAGGCTTTCGAAGTTTTCATTCTCTTCTAAATTGTCTACTAATTCGTTTAAAATAACATATAAATTACTATCTGTTGGTAGATTGCTATTTAAATAAACTGACCAAAGTTCAGATTTAAATTGATTATAAGCATAATTATAATCCTTTAGCCTAGTTTTAATTAAAAAGGTGCTGCTTAAATTAATATTTTTATCAAAAATATTTGCCAGATATTTAAAAGGAAAATTTGGAGAGTAATTTATTATGTCTTTTCTTGAGTCATCATATAACAAAAAATATAATTTTTTTTGATAAGCCTTTAATGATAATACTAATAGTTTTATAGCTTTATTTAATTGTGCGGTACTTTCTTCTCTTCTTTTAATTTCTTGAAGATTTCTAATATAAATTTCAATAATAGCTATTGTAATAATAAGGATTAATAAAGAAAGTGCCAATCCTCGAACGTACTGTTGCAATTTATCAGAATCGAAGATTATATTTTGATCTTTTTCCAAATTGGAAATATCAAAATATGAATCTATTAAAAATAATAAAAGCGTAAATATTGAAAGTCCTATAAGTATATTTCTGAATTTTTTTTCCATATTTAAGTGTATTGTATCGATAATAATTTTAATTTACTGTAAACAACAAAAATAAAAACCCTCTTAAAATTTTCAATCAGTATTTTCACGGAATTTCTTAAAGATTTTGAAAAATCTGTCACAAAAAAAATCCCAACTTTCGTCAGGATTTATTTGAATAATGGATCATTAAAAAAATCTTGTATTGTAATTTTTAAAAGTATACAGAATCTATTTATGGTGTAAATGGTAACTCCTCGTTCACTTTCAAAACTTTCCCATCTGTTGACTTGTTGTCTGTCGATATCGTGAAGTTTGGCGAAATCGCTTTGATTTAATCCGGTAGACTTTCTCAGATCAATTAATCTTTGAGTTATCTTATTTCTAAGTTCAATATCGTCTTTGCTAAGGCTCATTCAACAATTTTAGAATATTTGATAAAAACTTTTGTAATCCATTTGGTTTACAGTGTGATTTTATATATATTTGGAAAAGATTACTTATTAAAGTAATTTTGCGATACTTCAAAGAATAATAGAAGCTATTGCTTAGAATCTCGATCTGAAAACTGGTAATTTTTAAACGTACGAGACGATAAGCAGGAAGCTCACGACCTAGGCGTGGGCTCTCTTATCTGTACGTAAGGTATACCAGTACCTCAGATCGGATATTGTAGAGTCTCATGCCGTTTTTTATTTCATGCCGTTCTGTTTTTCTACAATCATCTTTTTCTAAGCCGCTTCACCACATAAAGTATCATGATAGGATACAATGGAGTGTACAATCCATTGCGGCTTCAGGGCTTTCACGGGAACACAGATTTTATTTCTATTCATCATTTACAATAGAACTCAGCGTACATCGGTAGGCTGGTGGTTTTATGCATTCTAAAAATACAAACAATGAAAAAGATAAAAACAGATTTTGCTCCCCGGTTTTTGGCAGGTAAAAAGCGTTCCGGCTTGCAGCTGATGGAAACTTTCTTTCAGTTCAATGAGCTGGATGTTTCCAAAGAAAGGCTCAGCAATTTGATGAATTATGCGGTAAAGAGGAATAGTTGGATCCATGAAGATCCGGCGGTTATCTTTGAGTTTTACCATTCGATGAGGTCGCTGATCCGGGCAGGATATCTCATCATGCTGAAGGAAAGGAAATGGATTGTCGATAGTCAACCGGAAAAGATTTTCCCGTGGGTTCTTGGCCTGCTTTCGGATAAGGAATACCGGAATCCTCTGTTGGTTTTCAAAAAAGCATTCAGAGAATACAGCATCAAAGAATTTGATTATTTTATGTCCGGAATCGTCTATTTCTCAATGGGCGTCTATGAAAATCTACCGGAAAGGAATATCGTTATGCCCTACATTCATACAATTAAAATGCTGGATGCTGCGCACCTTATACTTCAAAGAAGGAAAGAAAAGAAGATAGCTGAAACCAATTCAGGATAAGAAGATTGTTTGTAAATAAAGGTTGGGAGGTATTGATAAAGATGATTCGTGTACTGATGATGTGTTTTTCTGACGCAAAGTTTTCATTTTTAAAACTGTTGATTGTAAGAAAGCAAAGGATAGAATCAACGGAGTTGATTCGTCGAAGCCTATGTGAAACAGACCGCTTCATCAGCGACAAAGTCGCATCACTTTGCTAACTTAAAATAAAGCAGAATTATTAATAAACTTTGCGTTAATTTTTTTAATCAAAAAATCATCGAAAAATATGATTTATTTACAAAGCTTAATTTTTATTAGATAAATTATCTTGTAGATAAAGTTTCTTGCAATGTAATTCTAAGCATTAAAGACAAACGAACTTGGCATAGTTGATCTTCACCATCACACAAGATTTTACGCAGAATATAATAGAATGTTTGGAATGAGTAAGTGCTTTTTCTTTTGAGGTTGAAAGAAAGATGATTTACTTATATTTGCCCTGCAAAGTAAAATTAAATGTTTAAAAAAGTAAGCACTGTATGTATCCTTGGATTTTATACGGTTTTTTGTTCGGCCCAGCAGGTTCGGCCATCAAAATCATCTGAAATTTACCGTGAACTCAAAACACTTAAACAGCTGCCTAAAGTTTTATACCTTGCGGCCCATCCCGATGATGAGAATACAGGATTGCTTTCCTGGTTAATCAACGACCAAAATGTAGAAACAGGCTATTTGTCTTTAACCAGAGGTGATGGTGGTCAGAATTTATTAGGCACAGAGCAGGGTGCTGCATTGGGTTTAATCAGAACGCATGAACTTTTAGAGGCAAGAAAGTTAGACGGTGCCCGACAGTTTTTTACCCGGGCAATTGATTTCGGGTTCTCTAAAAATACCACCGATACCTTTAAGCAATGGGACGAAAATAGCATTATAGCGGATGTGGTTTGGGTCATCCGTCAATTCCGTCCTGATGTGATCATTTGTCGTTTTCCTCCTACTGCTGCGGCAGGCCACGGACAACATGCGGCTTCGGCCGTGGTTGCTGAAAAAGCTTTTAAGCTGGCAGGTGATAAAACGGCTTTCCCGGATCAACTGAAATATGTTAATGCATGGCAGCCAAAACGCGTATTGTGGAACACTTTCCGATTTGGTGGGGTCAATACGACAGCTGAAAATCAACTGAAAGTTACCGTTGGGCAATATGATGCGCAATTGGGAATGGGCTATGGTGAATTGGCAGGATTAAGCAGAAGTTTACATAAAAGCCAGGGTGCAGGAACACAGTCTGTAGCCGGGATCAGAACAGAATATTTTGCCCACGTTACTGGCGAGCCTGCAAAAGCAACACTTTTTGACGGCGTAGCTAAAACCTGGACCGCAAAAGGAAACGCTGATATTGACCAATCATTAGATAAAATTATTTCAGCTTTCAATTTCAATAATCCAGACCTCAGTTTACCTGCTTTGCTTGCTTTGCGAAAAAAGGTCATGGCGCTAAATGATTCAGACCTTAAAAAGGATAAAATTAAATCTCTCGACCATATTATTGTAAGCTGTGCTGGGTTTATGGGCGAGGTAGTGACCAATCAGGCTGAAGCGGTTGCCGGGGATCATTACAATTTCAGATTAAATTTGATTTCAAGGGCTGAAAATCCTGTCGTTTTAGACAATGTACAATGGTTAAGTCAGTCAGAAAGCTTCAACAGAAAGCTATCAAAAGATTCTTTAATTACCATTCAGCATGACATTCAGATTCCTGCTGATGCAACACTCACAGAACCTTACTGGTTGGCAAAGTCTCCCACGAACGCAGCAACTTTCTTTGTTCCGAATGATACTTTAATCGGTTTGCCTGAGGCAGAATCACCATTGAATGTTTGGGTTGGTTTAAAAATCGGTTCTGAAATTTTTCAGGTTAAAATTCCTTTATCTTTCAAGAAATTAGATCCGGTGCGGGGTGATGTGGTCGAAGCCTTGCGCATTGTTCCTGCATTGGAACTGAAATTTACACAACCTCTTTATTTAGTCAAAGAAAATGAAGATTTACATTTGAGTTTAAATGTAAAGGTTAATTCCAGCAAAAAAATCAGTAATGGTAAAGTAAACCTGATGTATAGCGGGGAACGGTTAGGTGGTGCTGGTGTAAGTTCGCTCAACGGGAAAGATGTTACCATCGATTACGTTATTCCAAAAGCTAAGCTTGCCACAATAAATGCGACTCGTTTGCAACTGGATGCCAATTTTATTGCTGATGGAGTAACGTATAATAAAAAACAAATATTAATTCAGTATCCGCATTTACCTTCCTTACAATATTTTGCACCCGCCACGGTAACCGTAATGAAAGGTGATATTCAGACGAAGGTTAAAAAAGTGGGTTACATAGAAGGAGCAGGGGATTTCATTCCTGAGTTTCTACGGATTGCAGGTATTCAGGTAGATGTTTTGAAAGATGAAGATTTTTATGGCAACATAGATGAATCTGGCGGAAACAACAGTCAAAACAAGCTATCGCAATATGATGCCATCATATTGGGTATTCGTGCCAATAACACGGAGAAAAAGTTGGGCCGCTGGATGCCTTTCTTATGGTCTTATGTGAAAGCCGGGGGTAATCTGGTGATGCAGTATAACACCAATCAGGATACAACCGTTGACCAATTGGGAATGTACAATTTCAGCATTGCCAATAAGCGGGTTACTGAAGAAAATGCTGCGGTTACGTTTTTAAATCCAAATCATAAATTACTGAACTTTCCGAATAAAATTACTGCGGATGATTTTAAAGGTTGGGTTCAGGAGCGTGGTGCTTATTTCCCTGAGAAATGGGATGCAGCATACGAACCGCTTTTTGAAATGCACGATACAGGTGAAGATTCTCTTCAGGGCTCAACTTTATATGCCCAATACGGGAAGGGTAATTTCATTTATACTCCGTTGTCATTTTTCAGACAGCTGCCTACGGGAAATGTTGGGGCGGCACGTTTATTTTTAAACTTTTTATCTGCACAGAAAAACTGATGAACAAACCACTTAAAAATTGGAATATCTGGTATATATTATTAGCAGTTGCACTGGTATTACAGATCGCATTTTATTATTTGTTTACTAAATTCTGGGCATGAGTACGATAGATTGGACAGTTCTTATTTTTACACTGTTTGCAGTGGTTGTTTACGGTGTATTCATCGGTCGTGGCCAAAAAAGCAACGCATCCTACCTGAAAGCAGATAATAAAATGCCCTGGTATATTGTGCTGATCGGTATTATGGCGACGCAGGCAAGTGCCATTACTTTTCTTTCAGCACCGGGTCAGGCATATACAGACGGCATGCGTTTCGTGCAGTATTACTTTGGCTTGCCTTTGGCGATGATTGTGATCTGTATCACCTTTATCCCGATTTTTCAGCGCTTAAATGTTTATACTGCTTATGAATATTTAGAAAACCGTTTTGATAAAAAAACAAGGGTGCTCACTTCACTGCTTTTTCTTTTTTCGAGAGGCTTATCAACGGGAATCAGCATCTACGCTCCGAGTATCATCTTATCAAGCGTTTTAAACTGGAATATTTATTTAACCAATGTTTTAACAGGTGGTATTCTGTTGATTTATACCTATGTTGGCGGTGCAAAAGCAATCGCTCACACCCAAAAGTTACAGTTTCTTATTATTCTGGGAACCATGGCTTTTGCAGGGTATCTGCTTATTCAGAATATGCCGAATGGAATTGGTTTTAAGGATGCGCTTTATCTGGCGGGAAAATCCGGAAAGCTCAATGTAATCACCACGGAATTCGATTGGAAAGATAAATACAATATTTGGAGCGGGCTAATTGGTGGTTTTTTTCTGGCACTTTCTTACTTCGGGACTGACCAGAGTCAGGTTGGGAGGTATATTACAGCGAAAGACAATACCAACGCAAAAATGGGCTTGCTGTTGAACGGATTGGTTAAAATTCCGATGCAGTTTTCTATTCTTCTCATCGGTGCTTTGCTTTTCGCCTTCTTTTCTCTAAAACCGGCTCCGATTTATTTTAACGAACGCTCTTACCAACATTTAAAGGAAACACAACCTGAACAGGCTGCGGTTTTTGAAAAAGAACATCAGAATCTGCAAATAAAATTTAATGCAGAATCAAAAGAAATTCTAAAGTTAAAAGAAACTCATTCTCCCCAGCTTAATAAAACAATTCAGGATTTTAAAAACACACAAACCGAGGTAAAAGAACTTCACGGCAGGGTAGAGGAAGCGATCAATCACTCAAACTATAATGCAGAGAAAACGGATACCAATTATATTTTCCTGTATTTTGTGAAAAACACCTTGCCTGTAGGGATGATCGGTTTACTGTTTGCTGTCATTTTTCTAGCCAGTTGGGGTTCAATTTCCGCAGCGTTGAATTCCCTTGCCGCCTGCTCACTGAAAGATGTTCATTTGATATTTAAAAAAGAAACTCTAGATGATGCAACCGAATTGAAGTACAGTCGCCTGCACACTTTAGCCTGGGGGATCTTCTCCATCGGTGTAGCTATGTTTGCTACTCAAATGGGTTCCCTTATTGAAGCTGTTAATGTATTGGGTTCTCTTTTCTACGGCCCAATATTGGGAATTTTTCTGGTTGCCTTTTACTATAAAAAGATTACCGGCTCCAATGTGTTTATTGCTGCCATTTTATCAGAAATTACGGTTATTGCCGTTTATCAATTCGATATCGTTTCTTTCCTTTGGCTTAACGTAATCGGGGCGGTGGCCGTCATTATATTTTCGGCAATTGGTTTATTGTTTTATAAGCAGAAAGCAGTAAATTCGTAAACAAACAAAATAAACATACAAACAAAAATATTATGAAAACAATGATTAAAACTGTTGCTGTAGTTTTTGCTGCAATGACGATTTCAGTAAATGCCTTTGCACAGGAAACTAAAAAACCTGCCAGCCCTCCGGCTACTGCTACGGGGAAAATTAAAGATGCAACCATTACCATAGCCTATAGCAGTCCTTCTGTTAAAGGGCGTACCATCTGGGGTGGTTTGGAAGCTTATGATAAAGTTTGGCGTGCAGGTGCCAATGAAGCAACTACTTTCGAAACGGATAAAGACATTACCGTTCAGGGTAAAAAACTTCCTGCAGGTAAATACAGCTTTTTCTTAATTCCTAAACAAAGCGGAACCTGGACTGCGATTTTTAACAAAGAGCCAAAACAGTGGGGTGCTTATAAGTACGAAGAAGCAAAAGATGCCTTACGTGTGGATGTAAAAACAAAGGCTTTACCGGCAACACAGGAAACTTTAGTGTATAAAATAAACAGTAATGGCTTCACCATGGATTGGGACAAAATCTCAGTTCCTGTAGAAATCAAATAAATGTAAATAAAAGAAACTAAAATCCCGTTAATACGGGATTTTTTGTTTAAAATTTGATTTGAAAATTTACTTCCCCATTTCTTTCTCAATTTTTTCGATCATTTTTTCTGCATTGCCGTTGGTTCCACCAAGACTGATTGCTTTTTTATAACTCTCTAATGCTAAATCGTATTGCTTATTTGTAAAATAGGCTTCTCCCAGACTATCGAATCCATTAGCATCTTTAGAAAATTCTTTTGTGGCCAATTTGAATATTGCTATTGATTCATTGATTTTTCCAAGTCTTAATAACTCATATCCTAATTTATTCAGTTCACCCGGGTTTTCAAAGCTATATTCATTTTTAGAATTTTCTTTGAGTGAATAGTAAGTCTCTATAGCTTTATTGATGTCATTTGGAGATTCCTTTCTTATCGCTTGATAAACAGATTTTCTAGGGATTTCATACTCTTTTCCTAACATTAAGTTGTGAATAGTATACCCTAAATCCCAAACTCTATTGAGATTATTGGACATCAGAATTATTGTAATATTATTTTTAAAATCGTTTAAAAAAATGGATTCAAATTTATAAGAAATCCCATTGTGTCTCTGTAATTCATCTTTTTCTAAGTATCTGCCAAGTGATCCACCTTCGTCTTTTGCATATGGATTATTCAACAGCGTTTGAAAGGATTCTTTGGAAATTAAGCGATTAGAATTCATCGCTTCAATCCATTTATAGAGATCATTGATGTCTACCCAAAGCCATCCACTAATAAATTGCATTTCCGGGCATCGGACATTGTCAAAATCATAACAAGACGTACGGTTTTTATAACCAAATGTTGGATCAAATACCGAATTGGTCATTTTCAACGGTTTAATTATATTTTTAGTAACAAATTCTTGAAATGATACTCCAGTTACCTTTTCAATGATTCTTCTTTGTAAAAAGACATTCCCATTATCATACCTGTAGCCGGTTCCTGGTTCAAAAAGTAAGGTATCGTTGTTTCTCAAAATATTCCAAGCGCCTTCATCATTAATGATAGTTAAACCTGACTCTATTCGAGGAATACCACTGGCATAATTAATCAGATGGCGTATGGTGACTTTCTCCGACCATTTCGGCAATCCCAAATCAAATTTGGAAATCGGGTCATCCAGAGTAAGAAGACCACGCTCCACTAAAATCATGATAGAAACCGCATTAAACTCCTTGGCAATAGAGCCTGGGTTAAATATTGATTGATCAGTTAAAAGAGTTTGTTTCGTTTCATCGGTAAAACCGAATGATTTTTTATAAACAATCGTATTGTTTTTAACGACAAGGACGTTCCCATTGAATAAACCTCTTTCGTAAGATTTCATCATCAAGGAATCAATTTGATTGATTTCTGATTTTTGTTCAGCCGAATTTTGAGGTATCTTCTTTGTTTCTTTGGGTTTATTTAACCCTTGGGCAGAAAGTGTATTTGTCAATAAAACAGTTGTTAATAATAAGAAAAACTTGTTCTTCATTGAGATTATATTTTTAAAAAAACTTTCAGCAAAGATGCTTTAAAAAACTTCAGTACGCGACCGATTAAAAAAAGTCGAACCTATTTCTTAGAAAAAGAATAGATTAATTTGGATTTTTTCTAAAATCTGTTGGAGTTGTTCCGGTATATTTTTTAAAAGAAGTACTAAACGACGATTTGGAATTGAAACCGACTTGGTAAAGAATCTCTAAAATAGTGAGTTCTTTTTGCAAAGGATCTTTCAATATTTCCTTCGCTTTTTCGATCCGATATTCATTAATGAAATCAAAAAAATGCTTATTCATATACAGATTAATTAAAGCCGACAAATCTTTGACGGGCATATCTAATTGTTCTGCCAAATCCTGAATCGTTAATGAAGAATCGAGATAGGGTTCTTTTTTAATCATTAATTCTTTTAAAGCTAGGATTTGCTTATTTTTTTCGTCATCAATTACAGGAGAAGATTTTTGTTTCGGAACAACTTCTGTAATTGGCTTTAAATCGGAATTTACTCCTCGGAAAAATTCAGGATTGTTTAACGCAGCAAATAAATACCAACACGTACAAAATAAAAAGGCAAACCCATCAAGAGTTACTATCCAGGCCCGGATTTCGCCCAACCCAAAAATAAAAGTAACCAGCCATCTCATAAGGACTATAAAATGTAAAACATAATAGAGAATTGTTATTTTATATAGTGCGTTAAGTACGGAAATATTGGGGTTCGTATAATTCTCTAGGTAGACGGTTTTGGACTTTCTAATAACCAGAAATGAAGCAATAAAATAAACTTGAAATAGAAATTCGAAAAGAAAATAAAAAAAATGCATTAGAGGCATGTCATTCATGCCATTGATAAAATGTACTTTCGAGGCTCTATCTACAAAATAGATTCCCCACATTAGAAGCAAATTGTAAGCAACAAAGGGAATCGTGTGCAATAAATGTTTTGGCTTTAATCGAAAGTTGGAGTAACAAACAGATAATACATAGAAATAAAATGATGCCGGAACCAAATAGTTAATACTCCAACGGAAAGCCTCGAGGTTGATGAAATTAACAGGAAAATCACGCATCAAAAATTTACAAGCATCTACGGCATTTGTAAAAAGAAAAAAAGCAAGAAGCCAATTTGCAAGTTTGTGCTTGGTTTTTACCGTCAATAAAAATAAGACAAGAAATAGCACCAAAAATATTCCTATAAATGCTGCTATTTCCAAAAAACTGTATTTGTCCATAGTTTTTTATCGTAGGTGCAATTTAATATTTAAATAGGGAAGGTTAAAATAAGTATTGATGATTTTATCCGGATGTTAAAAATATCCCAGCAAAATACTAAAAATTGTATTGTTGTAAATATCAATATTGTCATACTATTGACTTATTTTGAAATTGTATAATAATAAATGCTTTGATATATAAATTTTAAAATAGAATTAACCTGAAAAACAATAATAACATTTCAAAGTGCAACTATTTTCGGTAGTAAACAAAAAATAGCAGAGAACGATTATAGTTCTCTGCTAATATTCTATTGAGAAAAGCTTTTTAAGCTTCTCTTAATTTATGCTCTTTTTACGTTAACTGCGTTAACTCCTTTATTTCCGTTTTGTAAATCGAATGTTACGATATCATTTTCACGAATAGTATCCACTAAACCTGAGTTATGTACGAAAACATCCTGACCACCATTTGAAGGTGTAATGAAACCAAATCCTTTGGCATCGTTAAAGAATTTTACTGTTCCTTGTTGCATTGTATTGTATTTAAAATTGTTGTATTTACTGATAAATTGTTTTGCCTGTTGCCATAACTTTGTTGATGATAACACCAAAACAGCATTTTTAATTTATGCTCTTTTTACGTTAACTGCGTTAACTCCTTTATTTCCGTTTTGTAAATCGAATGTTACGACATCATTTTCACGAATAGTATCCACTAAACCTGAATTATGTACGAAAACATCCTGACCACCATTTGAAGGTGTAATAAAACCAAATCCTTTGGCATCGTTAAAGAATTTTACTGTTCCTTGTTGCATTGTATTAAATTATTGTATTACTAAAAAATTATTTTTTGGCTATTGCCATCACTGAATTGAAATTACATCAAAACAGTAATAAATCGATTTGTGAACAAGAAATGAGGGGTATTTTTTAGAATCTTGAGAATATCAAGATGTAATGGTACTGCACCTGTTATATTGAGGACAAAAATTAGCGGCTGAAAAGCGAAGACTGATATAGGAGTTGTGAACTCGAAGTTTCAGAAGAAGCGTGGCAGAAGCCTGATTATTTTACAAATGTACACATAATTAATTGAAAACAAGCGATTTTCTATTATTTTATTTTTCTGATCACAATAATCAACATAAGATTACAAATAAAAAGTACACATTTTAGCCTCAACACACAGAAGTCTGCTATGAATCGTATTTAGAAAGTTGTCTGCAAATAAAATGGTGATAATTAGCTGAATAAGCAAGACGGAAGCCACGTGTTATGGTACTTCTATCTTGCTCAATATCACAAATAACCTGCTGCTGGTGTTATTATTGGTCAGGGATTATTGCTAGGCTAATTCATCAAACCTAAAGTATGACACAACTGCTGACAGTATAAATACTATAATCAGCATTGGGAGCATTTTGTATTCCTTTTTTTTAATGTGAACAAACATTGCTGCTGTCATAATTATACAAAAAGATGCTGCTGCAATTGGTCTTAGGATTGGTGCGATACTTGAAAGCCACGGGACTATTATGCCAATACATCCTAACAATTCAAGAACGCCCAAAATTCGGATTGGTATTATAGATTCGTTTGGTTTCAGATGACCGTCTGCGACGTGTTGGTCTTTGCTGCCGTTAATTTTTCCATAGCCCGGCATAATAAAAAATGCAGAGAGAAGACCCTGTATTATCCACAAAATAATATTCATTTTTGTCCTTTATGAAGTTAAAAATAAGCTTGAAAGCGTTGATGGATAAGCATAAAATCCCTTATAAAAAATGAAGGTTGCTTTCCAAACGATTTTGTTCAAACAAAATCACTCTATTTTAACTTCTTACTAATCTTTTTTCGGTTGGTCTAACCAAAGATTTACATCTTCCATTTTACAGACTTATTTCTGAGATAATAGGGGCAAAGATAATAAAAATGAATATCAAGCTTCACAAAATGACAGGGTTAAATTATAGCTAACCCTCTTGGGTTATATCTGAAGTCGAAAATGATAAAAGAAGCAGGAATATGAGTTTGGATATACAAAAAAAGCAAGGCAGAAGGCTTATGGATAAATAATATAACCATTGAAATAGAAAACTGAAATAATTTAATCTTTTGATTATGAATGATATAAAAATAAATTTGCGCACATTGTCGTCGGTGACCAAGACGAGCGTATCTTCAAACACTTTTATAGATGACTTGGTTCTTTTAAGCCAAATTAAACAAGAATTGCAAAACTCATTTTTACCAAATAACTTCCTTTAATTTAGGTTTATTGCAAATTAGAATAGTAAATCCTTAGTTGGCTTTATTATTCTTGTACCCATATTTGGTAGAAGATTTAGGGAAATTTCTCAAATTTAATTTTAGTTTTAAAAGATTATTATTAACTTGAAAGGTATATATAAATCCTTTGTTCCCTGATATGATAGTATTTTAGAGTATTATAGATTAGAAGAGTTAGACCAACTTACCTGACGATTAAATAAAAAAAGGGAATCAATTTTGATTCCCTTTCATTTATATATATTCTGTTTAACCTTCAATAAACTCTAAAAGATCTTTATTAATCGTCGCAGCTTCCGTAGTTGGCATTCCGTGAGGAAAACCTGGATACGTTTTGATAGTACCGTTTTTCAATAATTTAATAGATTTTAAAGCCGCATTTTGGTAAGGAACAATCTGGTCATCTTCACCGTGAAGCACCAAAACCGGAATATCAACATTTTTCAAATCTTCTGTAAAATCAGTTTCAGAAAACGCTTTGATTCCGTCATAATGAGCCACGATTCCGCCCATCATTCCTTGTCTCCACCAGTTTCTCTGTACGCCTTCTTTCACGTCTGCACCTTCTCTGTTGTAGCCATAGAAAGGAAAGGTCAAATCAATGTAAAACTGCTGTCTGTTGTTTAAAGTCTGATCTCTGATGCCATCAAAAACCGACATCGGAACACCGTCAGGATTGCTATCACTCGCAACCATAATTGGTGGAACTGCACTGATTAAAACTGCTTTCTTAGCTCTTCCATTAGCATATTTATTTACATATCTGATTACTTCGCCGCCACCTGTCGAGTGACCGATGTGAACTACATCTTTCAAATCTAAGAATTCTACTAATTCTGCTGCATCAGAAGCATATTGTTCGATGGTGTGATTGTAAATATCCTGACTGGAACGGCCGTGACCTCTTCTGTCGTGTGTTACCACTCTGTAACCTCTTTGCAGGAAAAAAATTACCTGTGCATCCCAATCGTCTGATGATAACGGCCATCCGTGGTGAAACATCAAAGTTGGTCCTTCGCCTTGGTCTTTGTAAAAAATCTCTGTTCCGTCTTTTAATTTAAGTGTGCTCATTGTTTTAATTTTTTAATGTTGTAATTAATTTATTTTAATATTTTATTGTCTTAATTCTTTAGCAAATGTAGGATGATTCAATTCGTTTCCCGTTAATCTAGTTTAACATCGTACATTTTTTATGATTTTTTATTTGGGCAGCTTTATCCGCCTTCCGTTCCCGCTTTTTTGTCATTGCAAAAAACGTAAAGTAATAAGTTGAACTATTCAGCAATCGCAATGACAAAAAAGAGCTCCACTCAAGTCGGGCTGCAGATTCGGTATAACACGATTTGATTTCAGAAATTAACTTAAGTGTTCTTATTTACGCTATGATAAAAACTTATACTTACTTAAGTGTCAAAAAATATTTTGTAGTTTAACTCTCAGTATTCTCCCTCAAAAGCTCAACCAAATCTTCCGCGCCACCATCATATTTCTTTCCATTCACGAAGAATGAAGGTGTTCCGTTCACGCCGCTCATAATTCCGCTTTCAAAATCTGAATCTACTTTATTAGCCAGTTCAGTACTTTCCAAATCCTTTTCAAATTGAGGAATGTTCAGTTTTAATTGTTCCGCCAGCTTCATCAGCAAGTTTTCATTCAAATCTCTCTGATTTTCATAAATCGCATCGTGCATTTCCCAGAATTTCCCCTGAAAATTGGCTGCTTCTGCTGCGATGGCCGCCGGTCTTGCGTATTGATGCATCTCAGACAATGGAAAGTTCCTGAAAACAAATTTAATTTGACTTCCATATTCTTTCATCAATTCTTTCAGAATAGGATAAGCAGCGCCACAGTATGGACATTGATAGTCGCCATATTCTACGATAACAAGTTCGGCTTCTAAGTTGCCTTGTGAGTGGTCAGCTTGGCTGACGTTTGGTTTTAGTGACATAATTTATTTTGTGTTAAGGTTTTCTAAAGCGTCTAAAATTCCGTCTGCGCCAGGATTAATTGCCGTTGGTGACAGATAACTCCATTCGATGATGCCTTCTTTATTGATGACGAATAATGCCCGTTTACATTCACCTTCTTCATCATCATAAACGCCGTACTGTTTTGCGATTTCTCCTTTAGCTTCAAAATCGGCTAACAAAGGAAAATGTAAATTTCTTGACTGCGAAAATGCAAGATGACACCATTTGCTGTCTACGGAAATTCCGAAAAGTTCTGCATCGTATTTCTTGAAAAACTTCAAAGTTTCATTATACAAAGCCATCTGGTCGCTGCAAACCGGACTCCAATCCGCTGGATAAAAAGCGAGGATGACATTCTTTCCTTTGAATTCTGAAAGTGTAATTTTCTGGTCTGGCGTTGCGTACAAAGTGAAATCTGGAGCAACATCGTTTTTCTGTAACATAATATTAGTTTTTAGTGTTATTTTTTGAAATCAAAATTCCGCAAATCATTAGTAATAATGCAGGAATCATCAAAGTCCATTTTCCAAAATAATCGAGTAGGAAAGGGGCGACAAATGCACCTGATAAAAAGCCAATCCACAGCAGCAAAAGATGAATAGCGTTGGATTTATACTCTTCTTTTTCCATTTTATCATCTGTCATCGTCAGCATTGCGCTGTTCCTTGCCAGACTGTTCAGAGTTCCCGTCACGAAATCCGTATTCACTTTTTGGTTTCCTACAGAAGTCACAATCGTGTTCATCAATCCCATTGAAAATCCGACAATTACAATGGATAACAAATTATTGATATCATAAAAATAAGCAATAATTGAATAGAAAATGAGAATTCCGGAAACTATATAAAATGTTAATATTTGGTTCTTAATTCGCTTCCATAATAACAGGCAGGTTCCGGTGTAAATTCCTATTAAAAAGCAAAGGATAACTGTGACTGATGTAATTATAATTCCAGATTTATCGGTTGAAATTGCCGCTCCTAATGACGTGGTATTTCCACTCATAAAAGAGACGTACGTTTTCCATTGAATCAGTCCTGTTGCATCAATATAACCTGCAATTAAAGCTAAAAGTATCGCCAATCTCTCTTGCATCTTAATCGAATCAGATGAAGCGGAAATGTTTGTTTTGATGACAGAATTATCCATTATTTCGAGAGATTTTATTCTAATCTTATTTCTGAGGCTGAATGAAGACTTTCTCAGTCGGGAATTTTTCGATTTCGCCTTCTTTCAAACCAAAATTGGTTACAACAACATCTTTTGGATTTCCCGCCAGCCATTCGCTCAAATCAATCGATTCATATTTTCCGCTGTTGAAGCCAATCAGAATTCTACAAACCGTATCGCCTGTATTTTTGATGTAATGTCCGGCTCCCATTGGAACATAACCGACATCTCCTGCACTGAATTGTTCTGTAACGCAAGTAGATTCTGCAAGGAAAACCGACATTTCGGCCTGTCCTGAAATAAAATATTGCCATTCGTCAGCATTCGGATGCCAGTGCATTTCTCTTAAAGCGCCAGGCTGCAATTCTAAAATAGAACCCGACATTGTACTGCTGATAGGGAATTCTTTGCTCGTTACCAATCTCTGTAAACCTCCGCCCGGAACGATTCTCGGTTGTTGAGAATGCAAAGGATAACGGTGGAAACTCGTTAATTCGATATCGGATTCATCCGGACGAGCCTCGGCTGTGAATGACATTTCATCCGGAACAATTCCCGCTGCGAAATAGGCTTCTTTCTGCGGCAAAGCAGCCACTTCTTCTAAAGTTAAACCCAAATTTTGCGCAACGATTTCAGGTGGTACTGAAGAAACAAAATCTGTCACGCTGAACGTATGGTCTTCAGAAAAATTACCGTTATCAAAAATCAAAATGAAATGGCATTCTTCCGTTCCTGTCGCCTGAATCGAGTGTCCATAACCTTTTGGAAAATACCAAACGTCGCCCGGCTCAAAATTGTCTGTGTAGCTGTGTCCGTCAGGATGAATAATTGTTGTACGAACCGTTCCCGAAATTACATATGCCCATTCAGCGGCGTTGGCGTGCCAGTGCAATTCTCTCATACTTCCCGGTTGCAGTCTCATAGAAACGCCCGCAATTCCTATAGAAGCAGGGAAATCTTTTACAGAAGCACCTCTTGTCGTTCCACCATCGTTAGTTCTTGGTTCTTTTTTCTCTAATTCGTATTTGAAGCTTAATGATGCAGTATTCATAATGATAAGTTTTTGTGATGAATGATAGTTTGTCTTTATTTCTACTGTAAAGCTACCTCGGAATCAAAGGATTTTGAAGTGCTTTTCGGTGAATGGGCAAAATGAGTCGGTGGGAATTTGAAAGGAGTAGTTGATGTTTTTAGAGTAAAGAAAATAGATGAGAGATAAAAGACTTTCAATTCGAATTTTATCAATTGAAAGATTCTTAGCGACGTCCATTTTATTAATAAAAAATCCTTCTCAATTAACTTGGGAAGGACGATTATTTAAATGATAAAAGAATTTATTGCAAGGATAAAGATTCTTTTCTTGTAGATACCGTGTAGTAAGCAGAAATCAAAATACCCGGAATCAACATTGAAACCAATCCGAAACGAGCAGAAATCAAAGCGCCAAAGATACATCCAATCAAAAAACCTGTCAGAAGTACCAATGATTTCCTTAGTTCTACTAATTTTTCAAGGGTATGTTGTGTAGAGATGTAATTGAAAAAATCAAGAATGGCTTTGGTCACATTGCCCGTCATTACCGTCGTCGGGCCAAAAGCGGAATTGGCGTACAAACGGGTTACCGTATTTTGAATTCCCATCGAAAAGACAATCAGCATCAGCATAGAATGATACACAAATCCTGTTGCAATATGATTTTGTTTTAATAAAAAAGCGATACAGCCTGCAACAATCAAAAATATACCAATAGATGCAAATATTCCTTTTTCCTTTTTATAAAGGCTATCCATTTTTCTCGTTAAGATAACCGCCATTATGAAAACGGGAAAGCTGGCAAGATTGATAAAATCATGCAATTGAGGATGGTTTGATAATTTGTACGCAAAAACCACAAAATTTCCCGTAATATGGGCAGAGAATAATCCATCTGCAATCGTGAAGGTGCTTGTATCGACAAAACCTGCACTGAAAGCCATAATCAGGGACGAATAGAAGACCGCATCTCTATTCATTGGTTATCAGTTATAAATTTTTGCTATCTCACAAGAATAATCTTGCCTGTATGCGAACCGTCTTCAAGCAGTCGGTGAGCTTCCGCAGCTTCCGAGAAAGGAAATGTTTTATAAATGACAGGTCTGAACTTTTTAGATTCAATCAAAGGCCAGACATTTTTCTGAATCTCTTTGGCCAATTGTTTTTTGAACTCATATTCCCGACTTCTCAAAGTACTTCCTGTAACAGTCAAACGCTTTGTCATTACTTTCCAAATGTCTAAATCTACGTGACTGCCACTTACCGCATTGATGTGAACCAATCTGCCTTCAGGTTTTAGAATGTTGATGTTTTTGGCCAGATAATCACCGCCAATCATATCCAGAATGACGTCGACACCTTCATTTTGAAGTTCGGTTTCAAAATTCTGGGTCTTATAATTAATGTAAGAATCAGCGCCAAGTTCAAGACATTTCCGGCCTTTTTCATCAGAACCAACTGTGACAATTACTTTTGAACCCAATACGTGAGCAATCTGAATGCCTGTGATTCCAATTCCGCTGTTTCCGCCATGGAGCAAAAGGGTTTCTCCCGGTTGAAGATTTCCTCTCTGAAAAACATTAGACCAAACTGTAAAGACAGTTTCCGGTAAGCTTGCCGCCTCAGCAAAACTTAAATCTTCCGGAATCGGTAAACAGTGACCTTCTCTCACAGCGACATATTCAGCATAGCCGCCACCTGCGAGAAGTGCACAAACTCTGTCGCCAACGGTAAAATCTACGACATCAGGACCGCATTTTACAATAGTTCCGGCAACTTCCAATCCTGGAATTTCGGCGGAAGCTCCTTCCGGTGCAGGATAATTACCTTCACGCTGAAAAACATCGGAACGGTTGAGTCCGGCGGCTTTCACTTCGATTAAAACTTCGTCTCCGGATATTTCGGGAGTAGGGTAATCCTGTAATTTCAATACTTCAGGACCTCCAGATTTTGTAATAACGATGGCTTTCATTTTTTTTAAATTTTAGTATCACATTCATTTTCAAACTCTCTTCCAGGTCAGTTTGTGAGTCACTAATCTGAAATTGCTGGTGAACGGTTTCTCACTTTCTAGATGCAGAAAATCATCTTTAAAGATAACATTTCTATTCTGCGTTTGCCCTGTCCAATTAGGGAAAAGCGAGATGTACATCGTGTGGCTCACCAACTGTTTTTCATCATTCGTTTTGAACGGCCCCGAATACGCAAGATAGGTTGAGCCTTCCTGTGTATATTCTTCCGGCGTGGCATTAGTCCAGTGTTCCTGATGAAAGTTTTCCCGATGCGTATCCATAATTTGTGCCGACATAAAACCATCAGGATTGTAAATAATCAGTCCTTTCGGATTTTCGCCCATCGGATGCGTAATTTCGCCGCCGTTGACAGGAACTTCGATGAGTTCTACCAAAGTCCAGGTTCCTATAAGTTTTTCAAAAAGTGTTTCCATAACTTTAAATGAAATGAGCGTACCGAAATACGCCCATTATGTTTTTTGAATTAGAAAGGTTGATTGTATTTTCCGGTCAACGCTTTGTTTTCGATACTTTTTGCAAAGTTGGGCGTTTCTTCGTGATTGTGTGCATCGGAAGCGGCTTGTCTGGACGCTGCGGCATCAGCAAGATTCACGTTGTGTTCTTTTAGGTATTCAAACATTTCGGGAGTGGCTGTTGCGTGAATTTCGTTGGTGTACAAGGTCGTGTTATCATCAATTTTAGTGGCTTTCAGTTCCCATAAAACCTGAACTTTGGTACGGCCACCTTTGGTAATAGAATCTGAGATGGATAACATTCTGCAGTAATCAGGACGGTGCTCTACCGCAACATAATGCTGAACCATCAAAGCATCTCCAATTGTTTCGACGTTTAAAGAAACCGGTTCGCCATCATACGTAGTCGAAATGGCTGCTCCAATGTGCTGAGTAGAACATCTCTGATATTCTGCATCGGGAAGATTTAATAACCAATCTGCGATGTTAACTTTTTCAATTGGGGCATTGATAATCGCTGTAACGGTAGAGTGAGATAATGCGTTTTCTGGTGTTTGAATAATTTCCATAATGTTTAAAGTTTAAGTTTTTGTATATGTTAATTTGATGGTGTAAAGCTACATTCAACAAATTTCAAAATCAATTGGTGTTCGATGAACAGGCGGAAAGTGTCGTTGAATGAGAAAATAAGATGGTCATATTCCGTAGACTATTTATGTAAAATAAAAAGTTGTTTATTCCAAACAGGTTTGTTTTAAACAAATGTAAAATGCATTTTGTTTCAAACTGTTTGTGGGAAACGATCTGCAATGTTATTTGGTTCCAAACAAGGTTATTTTAAATAAATGTAAAATGCATTTTGTTTCAAACTGTTTGTGGGAAACGATCTGCAATGTTATTTGGTTCCAAACAAGGTTATTTTAAATAAATGTAAAATGCATTTTGTTTCAAACGGTTTGCGGTAAACAGTCTGCAATGTTATTTGGTTCCAAACAAGGTTATTTTAAATAAATGTAAAATGCATTTTGTTTCAAACAAGTTGCAGGAAACGAACTGCAAAGTACATTAGTCTCAAACAAGTTGCGGGAAACAAACTGCAAAATAATCTTGACTTACCGAAAACAACACACACAGTTTGTCATTACGTAGGAAACCTAATGAAGTGGTTCGATGAAGTGAATCTAGGCAGTTTAGATTCTTTTTGAATTACAAAAAATGGCACAAAAAAATCACTGGAAAATTCCAATGATTTTAAATAGATTTAGATGAATATTCAATTACTTATAAAGCCATTTTCTAATCAGCTTCGTGTAATTCGGCATCACCACGTAAATCACCAAAAAAACCAGACAGCCGGTACTCACTAACGTATCAAAATAACCATTGGCAGGAATATTCATTAATCTTAAAGAGGGCAATAATAACAATTGCATCAAGAGTGACAAAGGAAAAATGGCAGACCAAGTTGTCAGATATTGTTTCCATCGAACCGGAACTTTGGTGTCTGTTTTTTCGCCATAGAACAAAAAATCCAGTCCGGATTTGATTTCGTAATTATCTTCTTTTGTGAATAATGGATGGGCTTTATCAATCAATTTTCTTCTGGTATCAGATTCCATCCAGGTTCTGAGATTTTCAATCGTGTCAAAGCGGATAATCACCGTGTAAACAAACGTCAGATCGGGAATCGGACGAATGATTTGCCAGTCGATAAAACCTTTGGCACTTTTGGAAACGGGTAGAATTTCTTCCAGCCATTTTTCATATTCGATTTGTTTTCCGGCCAAAACGTGATGTGTGATAACCACAGATGCGCCTTGAGTTTCCATAATGAGATTGGTTTTTAATAATTTAATGATCGATGGCTTGCATAAATAATTTTGTTTCAAAGAAAGATTTCAGCAAAACATCTTCTAGTTCTTCCAAAGTTTTTTCTGATGCCGGATTTTCTTCGGTTGTTAGTTCTAAAATATCTAATTTTTCCTCTAATAGAGGAAGCAAACCCATTATCGCAACACTCGATTTCAAATCGTGTGCTTTCAATTTTAGTAATTCGAAATCTTTGTTTTCATAAGCCAGTTTCAGTTCCTGCAAATGAGTTGGGACATTATCTAAAAACTGCTGCGTCACGGTTCTTTCAAAATTTTTGTCGCCATTGCTGATAGACTTCAAATAAGTAAGGTCGATGAACTCGTAATTAGAAACGATTTCTTCGGTTTTCGTTCCCGTTTTTACGTTTTCTTTCAGTCCGAAATTTGAAATTAGTTTGAATAATTCTTCCTCTATGATAGGTTTTGAAATGTATTCGTTCATTCCACGACTCATACATCTTTCGCGTTCGCCCGCCAAAGCGTGTGCGGTCATTGCGATGATTGGCGTGTTCAGTTTAAGTTCTTCACGGATTGTTTGTGTGGCCACGTAACCGTCCATTTGCGGCATTTGGATGTCCATTAAAACCAAATCACAGTCGTTGTTTCTGAGAAATTCTACTGCTTCCAGACCATTGTTTGCAGTATCAAAATCGACGTTCCATTGTGAGAGAAGGTGCTTCATTAGATTTTGATTGATAGCGTTATCATCCACGATTAGCACTCTCAAAGGTGTATTTGTTTTATCTTTAAAATAATCTATATCAATTTTAGGAATTACATTAAGCTGTTCTTTCGCAATTGTGTAAGGAATATAAAAATGGAAAGTGGTCCCTTTTCCCTGTTCGCTTATCACTTCGATATCGCCGTTCTGCAACTGAATCAGGCTTTTCACAATCGATAAACCAAGTCCGGTTCCTCCGTAATTTCGTGTCGTTGAATCTTCGCCCTGATTGAATCTTTCAAAGACTTCAATGAGTTTTTCTTTATCGATTCCGATCCCCGTGTCAGAAACTTTAAAGCCGACAATGATTTCGTTTTCGGTCTGTTGTTTATTGTAAATTTCGATATTGATAGTTCCCTGATGCGTAAATTTGATGGCATTTCCGATGAGGTTGACCAGAATCTGAGTCAGTCTTGTGGCATCGCCATTCAAAGTATCAGGAATTGAGGTGTCGATTTTGCTGGAAATCGTCAATCCTTTTTCTTTGGCGCGTTCCATAAAAAATGTTTCAACGGAATTAGCTAATCCATTGATGCTGAATATGCCTTTGGTAATGCGCATCATACCGGCTTCAATTTTTGATAAATCGAGAATATCATTAACAATTGCCATCAGATTCTCTCCTGAACGTTGAATTGATGAGACAAATTCTTTAGAGGTTTCATCCAAAGGTCTTTTTTGTAAAAGGTTTGTAAAGCCCAGAATTCCGCTCAAAGGAGTTCTGATTTCGTGGCTCATATTGGCTAGGAAATTTTCTTTGGTCTGTGCGGCAACCGATGCTTTTTTCTCCGCAACATCCAATTCCTGAATCAACAATCGCTGACGTTTGAACTGACGTAGAATGTGATAACCGACAATTGAACCACTTAAAATCAAAAGAATCAATAAGGAAATATCATACAACCTTGCTTTTTGTCCCATCGCTTCAGTCTCTCTGCTGAGGTCAACCATATGAAGTTTTCGGCTTTCGTAAATTTTTGCAGTGATAAAAGTGATTTCGTTTGAAATTTTTCGGGCTCTTGGATTGGCAATGGAAGTGTTGTCGTCCATGTTTCCAAGGGTGTGGTAACGAAGCAATAATTTATCCTTCGTTGTTTTCTTTTCCATCGCAAGAACGCTCAATCTGTGAATCAGCTTTTCTTCTACGCCATCTGAATTGTCTTTGGAAAGCGAATCTAGAAAATTTTCTATCTGATTAATTTTCTGGTCGATTCCTTCAAGATGAGTGGTGTCATTGGTTGCTATGGAAGCTCTGATTCTGCTTTCCACGCCGAGAATATCACGGTCGATTTCACGTAAATGATTACTTGAACGCAACTCGTTCAGAAGTCTGTTGTTATTTTTAATAAGTTCTTTGGTATTTTTAGCCGAATTGATTTGAACCGCTATCAATAGGAGAGAACCCGCAATAAATGTGAGGATGATGAAATAGCTGAACCGTCTGTTTCCCATTACTGAGGATATTTTTTTCATAAATGAATATGTGCTTTATAACATATAGTTTGTCATCTCGTAGAAATCTAACTGTTGAGATTCCTACGGAATGACAAAACACTGTTTTATGATAATACTTCTTATACACTGAATCTGCAGCCCGACTTGAGCGGAAATCCTTTTTTGCTTTGAATTAATTTCCATTTAAAACTGAAATCGTCTGCAAAAAAGATTGGGAGCGGAAGGCGGATAAAGCTGCCCAAATAAATAATTAATAAATCTGGCTAATTCTAAAAAACATTCATTCTGGTGTTGAGCGCTCTTCTGTACGCATCAGCAACGGGAATGAATTTTCCGTTTATCATAATTCCGCCGTCCTGAAGGGTGTCTATCTTACCAACCGAAACGATGTAAGAGCGATGAACTCTGATAAAATGGTCTTTCGGGAGACGTTCTTCCGCCGTTTTCATCTTGCCGTGGATGGCAAACATTTTTTCCCTTGTGTAAAACTTCACGTAATCGCCCATTGCCTCTGCATAAAAAATATCGTCGAGCCTCAAACGCCTTGTGATATTGGAATCTCTGACGAAAAGGAACTCATCTTTGGTCACTTCAACATCTTCTTTTCTGCTTTCCAAAATCGATTGTGCTTTGCTTACCGCCTGTAAAAATCTTGCAGGCATTACGGGTTTCAGGATGTAATCTGCGATATTCAGTTCGAAAGCTTCGAGTGCGTAATCCTTATTTGAAGACGTAAAAATGATGATGATATCTTTTCCTGCAAGGTTTTTGGTGAGTTCGATTCCCGTCATTTCCGGCATTTCGATATCGAGAAATATCAAATCCACCTGATTGTTCTGCAAATGATTGTAAGCTTCAATCGCGTTGGAATATTCGTTGACAATCGTCAAATTCGGGACTTGTTTTGCCAAATGTGCGAGCGTGGTTCTCGCGATATCGTTATCATCAACAATCAAGGCTTTCATAGAGATAGTTTATTATGGTTGACACAAATATAATTATTCCTTTTCTTATTTTCTTTAATTTCTGAAGTAAGAACGAATCATCCAGGCCATTTCTTCGTGCGTTTCTATCAGGCCAGTGATGAAGTCGCTAGAACCGTAATCTTTGTATTTTTCAGCGAAAGGTGTTACGTTTCCTCTTAGAAAATCGATGATGCTTTCGTGGTCTTTTAGTAAATCTTTCATAAAGCCTAATCCGTCATTGGTTCTGTCGCTGTATTCGGTAAGGTGCGTCAATTCAAGATAGATTTTCATTGTGGCAGGTGCGTAATGTCCGATTTTTCTTAGACGTTCTGCAACGCTATCAATCAACTCGTCCAACTGTTTGTACTGTTCTTCAAAAAAAATATGGTTTGCGTGGAAATTATCGCCAGTCACGTTCCAATGGGCATTTCTGGTTTTTATGTAAAGTACAGTTTCGTCAGCTAATAATTTCGCCAATTGTTCTGCAACAGCTTCTGTGTTTTGCTCTGTAAGTCCGATGTTTGTTTTCATAATTTTAAGATTTAAGTAAGAGCGGTATTGCTCTTTTTCTGATGTAAAGTTCAGAATGAATCTTAAAAAAATGATGACTTTTTCGGTGAATGGGCAAATTGAGTCGGTGAATTCAATTTTTAATGAAGTTTTATAATTAATAGAAAAATTATATAAAATGTGATTTATTAAACTGGTTACATGTCCAGCATTTTTATCAGTATAAATTGTTATATTAAAATTAAACAATCAACAAAAAAGAAACAAATTATTAGTACTAGGACAGCGTTAACATCAATGGAAAGAACTTTTTTATAGCGAGGTTGAAATCATCAATAAAAATAATGTACCTAAAAGAGGCATTTTAGGAATGATGTAAAAAAAATTAACTTTTGCGCAAAAAATGAATATTTGAATAGGTTTTATTAAAGTTTTATAAAACATTATTCTGGTATGCTCTGGCATAAAAAACAAAAAAACAGCTCCATTTAGATTAAAATGGAGCCATTTGGCTGTGTGTGACCTCGACAGGATTCAAACCTGTAACCTTCTGAGCCGTAATCAGATGCGCTATTCAGTTGCGCCACGAGGCCATTGTTTCCTTGTTGTTTTAAGGTTTGCAAATATAGCACTTTTTTCTTTTCTTTGAAAGATGAAACAGAGAATTTTACTTTTATTTACAGTTATAGCGCTAATCTCCTGTAAAAGAGAACAAAAAAATTCGTCCTCAGACTGGACTCAAATCTCAAACCGTACCCAATTTAAGGAGCATGATGGTCTTTTAGAACTGAAGTCGGGAAATTTCACCTATAGTTTTAAGCAAAATCAGACGCCATTCAAAAAAATTATCCTTTTAAATGCAAGCATGGCAGGGTATATTTCTGAATTGGGAGCTGAAGATATGATCATCGGGGTTTCAAGTCCGGAATATATTTATTCAGAAAAAATTCAAAATCTTTTAAAAGAAGGAAAGATCCAGAACGTAGGAAGCGAGCAGAAATATGATGTAGAAAAGATCATTTCTCTGAAACCTGATGCTATTTTCACAAACTATATTGCCAGTTTTGATAATGCTTATCAATTGCTAAAGAATAATGGGATACAGGTAATTTTCCTTGATGAATATATGGAGCAAAGCCCATTAGAAAAAACGGCTTACATCAAACTTTTTGGAGAATTTTTCGGAAAAGAAAAAGAATCTCAGGCTAAATATGAGGAAGTTGAAAAAAATTATAGTGAATTGAAAAAGCTGGCTTTAAAGGCAAAAGAAAAGCCCGTAGTGCTGGCCAATGAAATGTACGGATCAGTCTGGTATCTTCCGGGTGGTAAAACATCAGTGGCCAATTATATTTCAGACGCCAATGCTTCTTACATTATGAAAGATAATAAAGATGAAAAATCTCTGACCATGAGCTTTGAAGAAGTATATGCCAAATCAGCAGGGGTACAATATTGGGTAAATGCCGGAAGCCATACATCAAAAAAAGAAATGTTGGGAATGAATCCGTTTTATGGTAAATTGGATGTATTCAGCAAAGGGAAAATATACACTATTGCAGGAAAAGAAAAGCAGAAAGCCAATGACTTTTTTGAAAGTGGTGCTGTAAGAGCAGATCTTATCCTGAAAGACTATATTAAGATCTTCCATCCCGAACTTCTTCCTGAATATCAACTGACCTATATGAAAGAACTTCAATAAATCCGGGGATTTGCTTATTTTTGCAGTTCCTTTTTATGAAAAGTTATGTGGAAAAAAATTAAACAGTTCATTTTCATCGTCCTTGTACTGAATGTAGTGTTTATTATCTGGGGCAGGTTTTTTAATCCGCCTATTACTATTACGCAGATAGGAGGCCTTTTTGAATATGGAAAGCTTCACAGAGATTATATTTCCTATGAAGAGATGGGAAATAATGTCAAAAAAGCGGTGATTGCTTCTGAAGACCAAAAATTCTTTGTTCATAACGGCTTTGATTATACGGCCATTGAAAAAGCAATGAAAAATAATGAAAAAGGGAAAAAAATCCGTGGCGGAAGTACGATCTCCCAGCAGACTGCCAAAAATATTTTCCTGTGGCAGGGCAGAAGCTGGATCAGAAAAGGACTGGAAGCAGTATATACCTTTATCATAGAGAAAGTCTGGAGCAAAGATATTATTCTGGAAAGATACCTGAATTCTATAGAAATGGGACGCGGCGTATTTGGTGTGGAAGCAGCAGCTCAGTATTATTTTGGAAAATCTTCCAAAGATCTCAGCGCTTCAGATGCAGCCTGGATTGCAGCTGTACTACCTAATCCAAAAAAATATGATCCTAATAATCCATCACCTTATTTAAGGAAGAAACATAATTGGATCATGAGACAGATGAGGAATGTGAGTTTGAAATAGTATCTTTGTACTAATGAAATTTTTTAATTCCAGCACAAATTTTGAAACAGTTCTTAAAAAATATTTCTCTTTTAAGAACGAGACCCTTTCTTTAGACCCTTTTGCCGAGTTTTTAGAGAGCATTAAAAGGGCAGATTTTACAGATGTCCTCAATTTTTTAAGAAACAATCCGGATTTTGCTGAAAATTTCAAATATTACATCCACAATATCTTCAAAGGAAGACCATTCAACCTTTCCCTTACCGAAGCCAATATTCTTTCAGAAAATGCTTTCTTTCCTGAATTAAAAAAAAGAATACTGAATAAAATACTGCCACCTGTAGAAAATGAAAAAACGGTGTGGTATATGATTGATAATGTCAGTCTGAGACCTAAAAAAGATCTGAAATACCTGCACAATCTTCCCGAAAATGAGATCGATGAATTTTTGACTCTTCTCGGCGCTTCAGATTTTATCATCAAACCCAATGTAAAGCAGGAACTCATCTTTTCTATGAATATCCTTTCCTGGCGCGTGACAGGGATGGCGATGGAAGTAGAGGTGGTGAGAATGGCTCCCCAGTACAGAAATCTGGACAATCCGTTTCTTGCTCTTCAAAATGAGCTGGAAGCCCTTACAGAAGATATTAAAAACGATCCGGAAGTTAAGCTGCATTCCAAAGACAGCCGCTATAAGCAGATCAAGATCTATACGGAACACTGTCAGGAATTTGTGAATTTAGCTTTTAAAAATTCTGCCAAATACGGTATTTCGGGTAAGATCAACCAATCGCTTTTAAAGATCCGTCAGCAGACCGAAAGAATCTATGAGATTGTACAGCTTCTGGTGATCGATAATGATGAAGATGTTATGATCAAATCAAAACAGTTGATCTTTAATATTCTGAATTATAAGTCCCATAAAAATAATATTGCAGACCTGATCAACGACAGTACACGTCTGATCTCGCACCTTATTACCAATCATACCGCAGAAACAGGTACCCATTACATCACATCTACCCGGAAAGAGTATATGACGATGTTTTATAAAGCCAGTGGCGGAGGGATCATTGTAGGAGCGCTGTGCGTTTTGAAAATGCTTTACGGATACATTCCCGGGAGTGATTTTTCGCACGCATTTTTATATTCCATGAACTATGCGATGGGATTTGTGATGATTTACCTGATGGGATTTACATTAGCCACAAAGCAACCGGCAATGACTGCAGCTACCATGACCAAGGTATTGTCTGAGGAAGGAAACAGCAAACGGAACAATACTGAATTTGCCCATCTCGTATCTAAGCTTTTCAGAAGCCAGTTTATTGCCTTTGTAGGGAATGTGTTACTCTCATTTCCGATAGCTTTGGCGATTATCTACGGTCTCGATGTCTTTTTCTCCCAGAACCTGGCTGTTGAAAGATCAGATAAATTATTAATGGATCTTGATCCTTTTAAATCCAAAGCCATATTACACGCCAGTATCGCCGGTTTTTACCTCTTTATTTCTGGAATTATTTCAGGGAATATCGGAAACAACTCTGTGTTTTACCAGATTCCGGAAAGGATAGCCAAGAATTTGTCAATCAGGAATTTCTTTGGTAAAAAATTCGCCAAAAATCTCTCAAAATATTATGCTAAAAACTGGCCGGGAATTGTTTCCAATTTCTGGTTTGGGGTGTTTTTGGGAGCTACAGCACCCGTAGGTATGTTTTTCGGACTGGATCTGGATATCAGACACATTACTTTTGCTGCCGGAAATTTTGCTTTAGGTCTTTACGGAAAGGATTTCACAGTAGATGCCTATACCTTCTGGATATCATTCTTCACCGTTTTCCTGATTGGATTCTTTAACTTCCTTGTAAGTTTCAGTTTATCAATGTTCCTGGCGTTCAGATCAAGAAAGATGAACTTTGGACAAGTAAGTGAGATCTATAGAGAAATCTTCAGGTATTTTGTTAAGCATCCATTTAAATTTTTCATTCCGTTAAGTTCCGGGTTAGATAAAAAAGCTGATGACTTGATGAGCAGCACAATTTCTAATAAATCTGAGGAACATTAGCCAATTTAAGTTGAATTTATATTGCTGCTTAATACTAATACTTGTTTAACAGAGCTTAAATGATCTGAAGATCATCAAATTTATCTTCACCAAACTTATCCTGAAACTTTTTGAGATAGAAACTTTTACGCATCTGAAAATCATGCTTAAGCAGAGGAGAGTCTATTTTGATCCTGATACATTTGTTTTCAATACCTACACTTCGGATCTCCTTAAAAAGGCTTTCATCAAGATAGTCGTCAAGATAATCTTTAATTTCAAAGGCAATCAGCTTATGTTCAAAACCATGAATTCTTGCAAAAGATTTTACAAGTTCTGAGGATTGAAATTCACGTTTTTTATTCTTCTTCATGGTAGCGAGTTGCGGGTTTCGTGTGTTGAGTTTCGAGGTAATGCAGTTAAATGTGGATTACGGAGTAATTTCAAAATTACAATATTTTTAAGACTGAATATCAACTCTAACTCCAAATCCCGAATCTCGTACTCAGAAACCTCATCAAACATCAAATATTATACTCTCCTCATTAATTTTCTTTACCACGCTTTCCGTACGTTCCCTGTGTGTATCCGTAATAAAAATCTGTCCGAAACTCTCCTGGTTTACAAGCTCTATCAATTGTGAAACACGCGTATCATCAAGCTTGTCAAAAATATCATCAAGAAGAAGGATCGGCGTTTTCTTAGTCAGCTCCTTCACAAGACTCATCTGTGCCAGCTTTAAGGAGATCAGAAAAGATTTTTGCTGTCCCTGCGAACCGATTTTCTTAATCAGAACATGGTCCATTTCAAAAATAAGATCGTCCTTATGAATCCCTTTCGAAGTATAAGTCAGCATTCGGTCCCTTTCAATACTTTCTGCTAAAAGCTTTTGAAAAGCCCCACCAGATTCAGCGGAGTCGAAGCCTTCACTAAGATCAGACTGGTATTGAACAGAAACGGTTTCTTTTCCTCCGGAAATAATCCTGTAAAAGTTCTGCACAATTGGGCCTAGTTTTTCTACAAAGTTCCTTCTCTTTTTAAAAATACTTGTCCCGAATTTAGTGATCGGAGAATCATAGATCTCCAACGAATCTCTATCCCAGGTTCTGTTTTTAGCAAAATATTTTAATAAGGCATTTCTCTGCTGTACCGTTTTTTGGTACTGTATCAGGTCAAAAAGATATTCCGAATCCGTCTGGGAAATCATAGAATCCAAAAATTTCCTACGACTTTCCCCTGAATCTGAAATCAGGTTAGAATCATAAGGCGAGATCATTACGCTGGGCAAATAGCCAATGTGGTCCGCAAGCCTGTCATAGCTTTTATCATTTTTTTTGATAATCTTTTTGGCTTCTTTAGGCTGGGAAATTTTGATGACATCGTCACTGTCCTCATTCTGAATTTCAGCATCAATGGTAAAAAAGTCTTCCTCTCTCTTGATATTATTGGTATCGGTATTTCCCAAAAAACTTTTTCCTACAGACAGATAATGCAATGCGTCCAGAATATTGGTCTTACCGGCGCCGTTGTTTCCCACAAAACAGTTGATCTGAGGGGAGAATTCAAACTTCTTCTCCGAATGGTTTTTGAAATTGTAAAGGGAAAGCTTCTTGATAATCATTCGTCAAAAATACTCCAATATTAGCAGAAATAAAAAAGGAAGTGCAGAACAGGTTTCTATACCGAATGAAAAATAAGCGTCATCTCTTTTATTTTCAGAGAAATAAATAAGAATATATGTAATGATTCCGGACAGAAAAAATGCGGCCCCATAGATCGGTTTAAGATAGAATATG
Source organism: Chryseobacterium sp. W4I1 (assembly GCF_030816115.1). Classification (NCBI taxonomy): domain Bacteria; kingdom Pseudomonadati; phylum Bacteroidota; class Flavobacteriia; order Flavobacteriales; family Weeksellaceae; genus Chryseobacterium; species Chryseobacterium sp. W4I1. Next base: position 2,265,690 of record NZ_JAUSXQ010000001.1, on the reverse strand, counting down.
GCAATAAGGATGCTGATAAAAACCAATATATAAGCAATGTATTTGGTATTCTGAACGCCAATCAGCTTCGGAAAAGTCTGTACCGTATCACTTTTCATATCCCTGATGTCAAATGGGAGAACGAGGGCAGTTATAAAAAAGAAACTGATCAGGAAAATTGGAAGACTGAATTCCGGAAGCGTAAGCCAGCAATTGACCAATGCCCAGACAAGTCCTACATAAAAAACTTTCAGCAAAGGGATCTTCCGGATATATACCTCAAGGAAAAAGCTATTGTACAACAATCCCAGAACGACGATGATGAACCATTTCAGAAGTCTTATTCCATTATGGTTGTGGATGATCAGGAAGGCACAGACAATACCTGCTGCGACATTAAGAACAATGATTTTAAAAAAATGCTTGGTATACTGATATTTAGTGTAAATGTAGCCGCTGAAATAGGTGATGAAAATAAACAGAACAGTAGGGAAACGGAATGTGTTTTGCTCTGTCATGAAAAATACTGCAAAAAGAGTTCCCATTAATGAGACATAAATTTGACTGTCTATAACAGTTTTTTTCAGTATTTTTAAGAAGTTCATTTATCAAAAATAACATTTATGAAAATATTTTCCAAGATTTTTATGCTTTTGCTTCTAACGCTGAGCTTTTCAAAGGTCTTTGCACAGAAATACTACGACGACCAATGGAAGAGAGTCGCTGAAAATAGTGCCAAAGGTACTTACAAATCCAATCTACCCATTATTTTAGACATCCAAAACCATGCAATGAAAGAAAATAATGCGATACAGCTAATCCGCTCCCTGAAAGCTGAATTCAGTGTTGTCAATCTTACCACAGATGACGAGAAGAATGATGCTGCCTCTAAATTTTTTACCAAGCTGAAAGATGCTCAAACAAAACTGAAAGGCGGAGATCAGTTAGTTTACAACGTCCTTTTGAATGGTTTCTTTATGGACTATTATAACCAGAATTCCTGGGAAATTAACGGAAGAACGAATATCAATACCCAGGATGTATCTCAAATTGAAATCTGGAGTAAACTTGATTTTAAAAATTATCTGAAAAAGAGTTATCATGAACTTGATCAGCAGAAGCAGGAGATGCAGAAAATCTCTCTGGCCAAGTATAAAGATATTTTTACAGAGAACAAGGATATTGCTTATTTTCCAACTTTACTGGATTGGTATTCCATGAAAAAAATCGGTTTCCTTTCTGAAAACGGACTTTTTACAAAGAATGAACTTACAGAGAACAGAACGCAGATTAATGCTACTTTTGATGAACTGATTGCACAGAACAGCGGAAATCCTAGGTTGTATTTCATGAAGGAAAAGCTGATGGAAAACTGTAATTATAGCCAATGTAAAGACAAGCTTGAGCAATTGCAGAATCTTGCAAAATCTGATACGGAAGGCGATTATAAAGTGATCATCATGGAAGATATCATGAATGAACTTATTGACAAAAAGAAGGTGAAAGAAGCTCTTGTAGTAGCTGATCAGGCGAAAAAGCAATATCCGAAATCACCATTTCTCGAAAATATAAGAAATAAAGAAAACCAGATCACCAATCCGTTTCTTACTATTAAATATGAACAGCAGACCCAAAATAATCTGCCAATCCATTTTGTAGCGGATCACAAAAACGTAACTGAATTCTCTCTGAACATTTATGAAGTAAAAGAAGATTTTACAACATTGATGCAGTATGTACAGAATTCTTACAGCAATACCTTTGGAAAAGTTAAAAAAAACCTGGTAAGAAAAGAAACTTTCCAGCTTACGGATCCTAAAGATTATCAGGTGCATAAAACCTCATTGGAGGTCAAGCCTCTTCCATCAGGAGTTTATGTTGTTGAATATTCCGTGGCAGGAGCAGAGGCAAAAGACAGTGATTCGAGACAGAATTTTTATTTCCTGGTTTCCGGAAACAGGGTGATCTACCAAACCAAAACAGACCGTGATCAGCTTTCCAATGAAATGAAGCTGGTTAACAGTGAAAATGGAAGGCCTGCAGTAAATGAAAGTCTTACGTTCTATGAATTTGTTGCCAATAAAACTTTAAGTAAATTAGATGGAAAGACAGATGCGAACGGAGTTTTTAAATTTCCTTCCTCAGCCAGCAATGAATATTACAGAACTTTCCTGATCCGCCAGCCTAAAACCAATGATTTCCAAATGATGCAGGTCTATGGAAACAGAGGAAATGCCGAAGACTATAATCCTAATAAACAGACCCGTACCAAGGCGCAAATTTTTACAGACAGAGCCATTTACAGACCGGGACAAACCGTGTATTTCAAGGTGATCAATACAAAAATTGATAAAGAAATAGAATCGGTAACGTCAGGCCTGAAGCAAAAGATCACTCTGCAGGATACCAACGGTCAGGATGTCACGTCTCAGGATTTTACAACCAATGAATTTGGTTCTTACCATGGCAGCTTTATCCTTCCAAAAGGACAGCTGAACGGAGTTTTTTATCTCAGAACCGATGAGGCATCTCAAGGTTTCAAAGATATCAGGGTTGAAGAATACAAAAGACCCAAGTTTGAAGTCACTTTTGATCCTGTAAAAGAAGAATACAAATACGGCCAGACCATCGAGCTGAAAGGAAAGGCAATGATGTTTTCGGGAGTAGCTCTTAGCAATACGACCGTTAATTATGAGATTAAAAAACACAACATCAGATGGAGATATTTCTGGTGGTATCCCCAAGGCGATGACAATGAAAACTCTATCCTTGGCGAAGCCAAGACCAATGAGAAGGGAGAATTTGTCATCCGTCTCGATCTTAAAAAAGATGAAAAGCTGGAAGGAATACAGATCGATAATTATGAGATCAATGCGTCAGTAACGGATATCAATGGAGAAACACAATCAGCCAATACGCAGCTGAAAGTTGCTTCAGTATCACATTACATTAAAGCAGATAACATTAAAAATACGTTCAGTGATGAAAATGTAATACTGAAGGTAGAAACCAAGAACTATAACGAACAGGATCTTAAAAAATCTTACAACGTAAAACTGTCGAAACTGAATGTACCCAATAGAATTTTCAGAGATAATTTTGCAGCAGAAGTTCAGGATCTTCCAAAATATTCAAAAGAAGAATTTATCAGCAAATTCCCACACGATCTGTTTGATAAAAGTGAAGAAACCAAAAACTGGAAAGCCGAAAAAGTAATTTCTGAAAGACTGCAACAACCCGCTACAGAACTAGACTTAGGGAAACTGGAAGCAGGAGATTATCAGCTCGAACTGTATAATATTGAAGGAAAAGACACCATAAAATCTTCCCAGAATTTCAGTATCTGGGATAAAGAAGCTTTAAAACCTTCACAGAAAACCTTCCTGACTGTCATTGAGCCTAAAAATGAGTTTTCAAGAGGGGAAAAAGCAAAAGTATATGTGTATTCAGCAGTTCCGGATGCATTGGTCAATGTTTTTGTACAGGATGGCTCAGGAAAGACGGTCTCAGAAGTTCATCAGCTGAAAAAAGGAGTATTGGAATTCACAACAGATATTCCAAAAGATAAAGGTGTATCTGCCTTGAATATCCAGTTCCAGATTGCTGCATTCAATGATGTACAGACCCAATCCGTTACTTTAAAAATAAAAGATACTGAGCAGCCTTTAAAAATTGAAACCGTTACGTTCAGAGATAAACTGGAACCCAATTCAAAAGAGAAATGGACAGTAAAAGTCTCAGGAAACGATAAAGAAAAAGTAAATGCAGAAGTACTGGCCAATATGTATGATATGTCACTGGATCAGTTTGCCGCAAATAGCTTCGGTTGGCAGAATCTATACAGTCCGTATTCTATCGTGACTTCTTATGATATCAGACAATATCTGCTTCAGCAGTACTATCAGAAAAGATTGAAATATTACAATGGAAAATATGTCGATATACCAAATTTTAATTGGTTTGATGGATCTATTTATCCAATGGAGATTCAAATTGAAACAATAGTTGGATTAGCGAATCAGGAGGGTATAAAGTCATCTGCTTATGCACCTCCTCCTTCACCTATTGCAGGACGGGCTAAGATGGCACGAAAAAGCGAAGTAGCTGCTGCGGAGGATAAACTTGAAGTTATTCAAAATGTTGTTCCAGAACCTATGAAAGCCCCTAAAGTAGATAATGGAGCACCAACAGATACTGGTTTAAATAAAGTTCCCGTACGACAAAACCTGAACGAAACCGCATTCTTCTATCCCGATCTGAAAACAGATGCAGAAGGAAATGTAAATTTTGAATTCACTTCTCCTGAAGCATTGACCAAATGGAAACTGATGTTCTTAGCTCATACCAAAGATGCCAGAGCAGCAGTATTGGAAAAACAGGTCGTGACTCAGAAAGAGTTTTCCGTAACACCAAATTATCCAAGATTCTTAAGAGAGGGTGACGAACTGAATCTTCAGTCTAAATTGTCTAACCTTACCGATAAAAAATTAAGCGGTTCCGCAGAACTTCAGATTCTGGATGCTTTTACCAATGAAAATATTTCTTCCAAATTCGGGATTAATACAGGAGCACAGAACTTTAATTTAAATGAAAACGGAAATGGCGCTTTAACATGGAAACTAAAAGTTCCGAATAATGTCTCTTCCATTATTTTAAAAGTAGTGGCAAAAGCAGGAGCTTATTCAGATGGAGAGCAGCAGGCGGTTGCCATACTTCCGAACAGAATGCTGGTAACGGATGCTGTCCCTGTATTTGTAAAAGAAGGTGAAACCAAGACATTTGTTTTGGATAATCTTAAAAATTCAAACTCAACAACGATATCCAATGTTTCAAATACTTTGGAATTGACCACAAACCCGATCTGGGAAATTATGTTTGCATTACCAAGCCTGAAAAATGATCAGAACAGTTCTGCCGATGTGATCTTCAATAAATGGTTTGCCGATGTTTTGGCTTCTGAAATATTTAAAGCAAACCCAAAAATGAAGACCGTTTTTGAAGAATACCAGAATAAAGGATTACTGAATTCAAACCTTGAGAAAAACCAGGAGCTGAAACAGCTTCTATTGGAGGAGACACCTTGGGTGCTGGAAAGTAAAAATGAAGGCGAACAGATGCAGAAACTGGCTCTTTTATTTGACGCCAATACGATGAGAAACTCGATCTATCAGGATTGGGATGATCTTAAAAAACTGCAGAATCCGGACGGAGGTTTCTCCTGGTATCCGGGATATCCAAGTTCTTACGGGACCTCTCTTTACATCCTTAAAAACCTAGGAAAGATCAATGCGTGGTTAAAAGGTAATGCAAAAGATTATCAGGGAACAGAACAGAAAGAATTCGTGACCAAACTGGTTCAGTATGTAGACAACGAGATCGACAAATACTGGGATGCGAAAAAAGAAAACATCTGGAACAACTGGACCATTGATTATCTTGATACCCGAAACTATTGGGAAAAAGAGTATCCTCTTAAAGGAAAAGGAGCTTCTTTGAAAACACTGGTAAAACAGAAGGCAAAAACAGCTAAGATCACAGATTTCACCTTCTTTGGACTGCACCGTGCCGCTTTACTGATGGATGATTACGGCCTAAAAGACGTTTCAGATAAATTAATGAACTACCTGAAAGAAACCTCTACCGACACAAAAACTCAGGGCGTTTACTGGAAACAGAACTTAAACGATTGGGGCTGGTTCGGATCTAAAGTAGTGAATCATGCAGGAGCTTTAGAAGCATTCAACACATTAAAACCTAACGATCAGAAAATGATCGAAGACATGAAAATCTGGCTGATTACACAGAAAGAAGTTAACTCATGGGGAAGTTCAAGAGGAACTTCAGAAGCGATCTTCACAATCTTAAACTCAGGAAAGTCATGGACAAGTGCTGAAAGTGATAAAGCAACGATTGTTTGGGGCGGAAAAGAATTAGCTCCACAAACCCAGGCTACAGGTTATGTGAAATCAACCGTGAAAACCGATGTTGTAGATAAAAACTTAGGAACGGTTACCGTGACCAAACCTGGTCCTGGAATTGTTCAGGGAGGATTGTTCTGGCAATATTATGAAGATTTAGACAAGATTAAATCTTCTGAAAACTACATCTCCATTACCAAAGAGCTTTATAAAAAAGTGAAAACGGTAAACGGAGAAGAACTTCAGAAAATCTCCGCAGACACTCCTTTAAAAGTGGGGGATAAAGTAACGGTAAGAATGATCTTGAATACAGACCGGGCCATGGAATTCATTCATATTAAAGATATGCGTGCCGCAGGATTTGAACCAACAGATGCATTGTCAGGTTATCAATGGAAAAACAGCTTGGGCTATTATCAGTCTACCAAAGATGCTTCCACCAATTTCTACATTCAGTATATGCCAAAAGGAAAATATGTTTTTGAGTATGACCTTGTATCCAATGCAGCCGGTAAGTTCTCGAACGGGATCACAACGATGCAGAACTATTATGCTCCGCAGATGAATGCCCATACAAAAGGAACCAATGTGACAATTTCAGAGTAATTTATAAAGTAAACAGAAAACTGTAGTAGCCTCTTACTGCAGTTTTTTTATTTATAGATTTCAAAAGAAGATTACATATCCGGCTGGAGAATTAATATTTTATAAAATTAAACATTTGTTTAATTTTGGAATGATTTTTGAGAGTACAACAGAAATTTAAAAAACAAACAAAATGAGATTTTCAAAAACTTTAATGGCAGGATTAATTATGTTTGCAGGTGTAAATGCTTTCGCACAAAAGAAGGCAGAAAAGTTTGAGAAGCTGGAAATTGAAATGTTCCCAAAAGCTAAAGACGGATTTAAGCAGGTATATATTCAGCTGCCTGTTGCAAAAAATGAAAGCGATTTAAAAGTGGAATTTTTTGTAGGTGCTGAAAAAATGCTGGACTGTAATAAATATTTCCTGATGGGAGAGGTGAAAACACAGGATCTTCAGGGATGGGGCTACAACTATTATGAAGTAGAATCCAACGGTGAAGCGGGAGGAACCTTAATGGCTTGTTTGGATCAAAAGAAAACCAAAAAGTTCGTAACCCTTCAACCGGAGATCGTGAGATACAACAGTAAGCTTCCTTTGGTATTTTATGTACCAAAAGATCTTGAGGTTCGTTACAGAATATTACGTCCTGATGCTAAAATGAAGTCAGCGGTTCAGAGATAATCGGAATGATTTTAAATAACAACTCCTCACATTTTGTGGGGAGTTTTTTGTTTGCACTAAATCGGATTTTTTTGAATAGACGTTAATATTTTCTCTTGCAGATTGATTTGATCAGGCAGATCTAATCTTTATCATGCCTTGAATTATTAATTACAAAAGCCACAAAAGTTTTCTAACACTTTAGTTTATCTGAAGTAAAAATTCATCCTGAAAAAGAGCACTTAAGTTTTACAAAAATTAAAATTTTCAGTTGTTACAATAAAGAATTTGCCAATCTGAGAAATCTGCGCGAGACCAAATCAATTAAAACATCAAGTTTAAGAATATATACACAATCATCTGTGTCCATCTGTGAAATCCGTGGTTAATATTTTTTTAAATTTTCACTAATCAAACAGCATAATAAAATCCCATGAATAAAAGAAAATTCATCTTTTTTCCAATTAAAACATTCCTCAAATTAATCTTAAACGGATCTGCTATCCTTGTCACAAATAGTGGATTAAAACTAAACACTTTTTAAACTTACTTTAAATTCACCATATTGACGAATTATCTTCTTCGAATTAACAAATTTTTGCATTATATTTGTTATAAACATAAACCATGAAAAACAATTTATTGATTTTTACGTTTAGTTTTTTGGCTTTCCCTGCTTTTGGTTGGGCACAGTCTGCCCCGGACTTTAAGGAACTTTTAGACAGTGCCATGGTTCGGGATTCTGATCTCAAAATGCAGATTACTCAAAACAAACTCACAGACCTTGACGAACATAAACTGAAAGACCTCTTTCTTCCCACCCTGGAAGTAAGCGGACAGGTCGGATATCTGAATGCTACCACAAGACTAACGTCACCGGAAATTAATCTGGCACCTTTTATCAATATTCCCGAAGGAAGCTTTAATAATAATCTCAATATTTCCGGGTTTTCCGGGATAGCAAAAGCAGATGCCAAAATGCTTCTTTATTCAGGTGGAAAAGTGAAATACCTCAAAAAGGCAATTCAGGAGAAGAAAATATCCGAAGATATCCTCCTTGAAAAAACAAAAGATGAGGTAGTAGCGGCCATTTCCAAAGCCTATGACCAGCTGGCATTAATCCATCAGTCTAAAAAGGTGTTGGACGAAAGCAAAAAAAGACTGGACATCAACCGGAAAACAGCCGATAAAGCTTTAGGCTATGGCCTGATTACACCTTACGACCATAAAAAAATAGAACTGGCTCAGGCTACACTCAATGCCAAAATGGTAGAGTATGAAGGAAAAAAAGAACTTCTTCTCACCCAGCTTTACATTCTGACGGGAATCAACAAAGAACGTCTCAAAATGATTGATCCGGTACTTTCTCCTCTGGAACTTTTAACTTCGGAAAAAGGAATCGAAGAAAGGGCAGAAGTTCGTGCATTGGAGCATGGTATAGCAGCGGCAGACTACAAAATAAAAGCGGAAAGAACCTGGATGATCCCGAAGGTGCAGCTGATGGCATCCGCTTACTACATCGGTCTTTACGGAAGCCGTATCAAAACCTCAGAAAATGTAATTCCAGCAGTTCCCGCTTTAGGATATCAAGGTGCGAAACTAGACTGGAGACCTACCAATATTAATGTTCTTCCACTACTCACTGCCGGTGTCGGTTTCAAATGGGAAATTTTTGATGGACGGGAAGGAAAACACGCAGAAGAAACGGCCAAAGTAGGAAAAGAGGTCTTACAGAACAAAAAAGAAGATGCTCTTAAAAAACTGACCCTGAATCTGGCAAATAATCAAACCAATTATGATATTGCGACCGCTCAGATCACTTTAAAGGCCAAAGAAAAAGAACTCGCCAAAAATGCTCTGGTTCAGGCGGAAAAAGAATTCAGGTACGGAATGAGCAAATCCTCACAGCTTATTGATGCTGAAAACGACCTTGAAGTCGTAGAACTTGAATATCAAAATGCACTTTTCAACCAGCGAAGGGCAGGAATAGAGCTGATGAGATCTACCCAGGAACTTGATATTACCAAACTTTATTAATCCCTTATCCTTAAAATGATGCATAAAAATATATTCATAGCCTTTGCTTCTCTTTTAATACTAGGGAGCTGCAGTGAAAAAAAAGAAAACCTCAATGATTCTGAAGGTAAGACCAAAAAGGATGTTATTTCTTTTGCCCCAAAAGTTACCGGGAGAATCTTAAAAATATACGTAACCGAAGGCCAGACCGTAAAGAAAGGCGATACTTTAGCATTGCTTGATGTACCGGAAGTTTCTGCCAAGATCGCACAGGCTCAAGGCGCAGTAAGTGCAGCATCAGCTCAGGAACAGATGGCCAAAAACGGAGCTACAGCAGATCAGTTGAGACAGCTTCAGGCCAAATATAAAGGTCTGAAAGAGCAATATGAATTCGCTCAGAAATCTTTTAAAAGAGCCAGCAATATGTACCGCGACAGCCTTATGTCTCCACAGGCCTACGATGAAATTTATGCAAAGCTTCAGGGCGCAAAAGCCCAATATGATGCCGTTGTTGCTGAACAGGATGATGTGAAAAGAGGAACACGAGTTGAAAAAGTAGAAATGGCGGCGGGTCAGGCTTCACAAGCCAAAGGTGCCCTTCAGGAAGCCAATGTAGCCTATTCAGAAAGATACATTATCGCCACCAATGATATGGAAATAGAAACCATCAGCCTTAATACGGGAGAACTGGCTACCGCAGGTTTTGCTTTATTCAATGGGTATATTCCGGAAAGTACCTATTTCAGATTTACAGTTCCTGAAAGCTATATTTCAAGATATAAGAAAGGGCAGGAGGTAAGTATGCAGGTCGTTTACAATAAAGAAACCCTGAACGGAACTATAGTCTATATCAAACAGCTTACAAGATATGCGGATATTACTACTGCTTATCCGGATTATCAGCTACAGGATGCCGTCTACGAGATTAAAGTGAAACCGACTGATATGAATAAAGCTAAAAGTATATTGGTAAATGCTAACGTAATCCTGAAGTAATTATGAAAGAATTTTTCCGGCTTTTAAAACGGGAGTTTAAGCTTTTCATTGGCAACTCTACCCTCAGGACCGTGTTCTTTCTGGCCCCGGTATTTTATGCCACGCTGCTTGGTTTCGTCTATAAAAGCGGAAAAGTTGAAAACACACCGGTACTGGTCATCGACAGAGATAATACCCCTTTGTCCAGCCAGCTTACCGATATGCTGGATGATAATAAAAGCATCAGCATCATAAAATATGTCCAGGAGCCTTTCAGTATAAAAGATGAGGTGATTCGTCATGAAGCTGCAGCCGTAGTTATTATTCCTTCAAGATTTGAGGCGGATATGCTTCAGAAAAAATACCCGGAACTGAATGTATATGTCAATACCGGCAACGTCCTGACTGCTAATTTTGCTTCCAAAGCTCTTCAGCTCACCATAGGAACATTCTCAGCCGGAGCATCCATCAAAGCTTTACAGAAAGCAGGAATGCCCGCTACAAAAGCAGCAACACAATATGAGCCCTTTAAAGCCAATTATATTACCCTTTTCAACACCACCGGAAACTACCTGATCTTTATGTGGCCGGCCATGTTAGCTGTAGTTCTTCAGCAGGTTATTCTTCTGGCAATGGCCGTAAGTTTTGCCGCGGAATTTGAAAGAGGATCCTTTGTAAAAGAATACCGCAAAATGAAAAGATGGGCTTTCCCAACAATGCTCATCAAGGTGATCCCGATCTGGATATTCTCCATTCTCATTGTTAGTGTGTATTATTTTATGCACATGATATTCAGGGTTCCAATGCCGGAAGGAATATTCAATTTTATTCTTCTGACCGCTGTTTTTGTAGGATCGGCTTCATTTTTAGGAGTATTCATCAGTATATTGATTCCTGACGCATTGAAGGCAACTCAAATCCTGATGGTCATTGCTTCTCCCGCATTCATCATCAGTGGATTTACCTGGCCGTTGAGTGCAATGCCCGCTTTCGTGCAGTTTATTGCCAATATTATTCCCCTGACTCCATTCCTGCAAGCCTTTAAAATCTTACTGATACAGAAAGGTTCTGTAGAACTTACGTATCCCTATTTACAGCATTTAAGTATCTTACTCGTAGTGTATGCCATCATTGGCTGGATTGCTTTAAAGATCAAACTTTGGTTTGTTTTTAGAAATACAGGTTCTGAAGAGGTAAAGGAGATTGTAGAGTAGGAGCGTTTTAGGGGTAAGAGGGTTTTAGAGTGCGTCGAGATTGATGGTAAACTTCAAGTTCACTAATTATTCACTTTGCATCTGAAAACCCGTATTCCGCAACTGATAACTAGCAACTGACAGCCAATAATCCATACCCCGTATATCACATCCCGGAACTGATATCCCGCAACCCGGAACTCGCAACTCAAACACGTCACCGTTTTTTTCATCACCCTGTAAAAATCAAAAGAAAAAACTGATATATTTGCTTTCAGATAATTAGACATATTATGGAAAATGTATTTGATGCAAAAGATGCTCAGAACTATATTGACAGGATAAATAATTTGGTGGAGGATACCCACGGAATGTGGGGCAAAATGACAGTTGATCAGATGCTTGCCCACTGCAGCGTATCCTACGAAATGGTTTACGAACCGGAAAAACATAAGAAACCGGGATCTATTGCAAAATTTATTTTAAAAACCTTTGTGAAATCTAAAGTGGTTGGAGAAAAGGCTTATCCAAGAGATTCCCCAACAGCTCCACAGTTTTTAATTACCGGAAGGAAAAATTTTGATGAAGAAAAGAAAAGACTGATTGGCTTTATCCAGAAAACTCAGCAATTGGGTCCTGAAGCCTTCGACGGAAAAGAATCATTTTCTTTTGGAAAATTAAGTTCACAGGAGTGGAATAATATGTTTGCCAAACATCTGAATCATCACTTGTCCCAATTTGGAGTTTAAATAACACACACACACTATGAAAAAACTTTTATGGATCCTCATTCTTGCCTGCAATTTTGCATGGGGGCAAATGCCGGATATTTCAAATGTCTGGCTGAACAACAGTAAACCTTATACCGGAACCATTGGCGACCGTGGACAGCAATTGAAACTGAAGGTCAATATTTCCGAACAGAATAAAAAAAACGATCAGGAATACTTTATTTCCGGATATTCTCTCGTGGATGATAGTTATTCCAAATACGAAGGGAAAGTTACCATCACCAAATATAGAGATGCCAAAAGAAAAGGCGTGGTATTCGGGGATTATGAACTGGCAGAAGAAGCCAAAGGAAAACATTCAGGTATTTTTAAAGGTAAATTCATTTATACCTTCAAATGGAATAAGAAAACTGAAAAAGTAGAAGGACAGTACATCGAATTTGTTGGTGACTGGAAAAGCTATGACGGAACGCTGGACTTTAAAACCCATTTAAAAAACCAGTAATCATGGTAAGACGGATATTAGCTGTTCCTGCCGGATTGATTGCGGGAGTTATCTGTATTACCATTGTCGAAAAAATAGGACATGAGTGGTATCCGCCTCCTTCAGCAGCTGGAAGTGGAGATATGGGCGCGATGAAAGAATATGTAGCATCGGCCCCTTTTATGGCACTGTTCTTTGTGATCATTGGGTATATATTCGCCGCTGTCGTTTCAGGATTTACGGCTTCAAAAGTGGCAAATAATGGAAAACATACTTCTGCAGCAGTTTGTGGAGTTATTTTTCTGTTCATGACCGTCTACATGATGTTTTCTTTGCCTACTCCGATCTGGTTCTGGATCTTAGGAATACTGGTCTGGGGATTGGTATTCGCAGGAAGTAAATTAGCTTTAAAAATGAAAAAAACGATATGAAATTAGGAGCATTTTCGATCAGTTTAAGCGTGAAAGACCTTCAAAAATCGAAGGATTTTTATGAAAAACTGGGTTTCACTACCATGGCAGGCACCATGGAACAGAATTATCTGATTATGAAAAACGACAGTACATTAGTAGGTTTGTTCCAGGCGATGTTTGATGGAAATATGCTTACCTTCAATCCGGGATGGGATCAAAATGCCGGGAATCTGGAATCTTTTGACGATGTACGTGCTATTCAGAAACATTTAAAAGAAAATGGAATTGAACTTGAAAAATCAGCTGATGAAGCCACTTCAGGACCGGAACATATCTTCCTGAAAGATCCGGACGGAAATATGATCTTAATTGACCAACACAGATAATCAACACATGAAAATACTAAAAAGAATTATTCTCGTTCTCGGCTCCATCCTTATTTTATGGATGGTTGTAGCCGCTTTGATTTCAGGAGACTGTGTCTATGAAAAATCAATAACAATCAATGCACCGGTAGAAAAAGTATGGGAGCAGACTAATACTTTAAGAGCGATGGATCAATGGAGCCCATGGAATGACCTGGATCCGAACATGAAAAAAGACTGGACAGGAACCACAGGGCAGCCGGGCGAAAGAGTATGCTGGGACAGTGAAAAAGATGCGGCAGGAAAAGGCTGCCAGGAAGTGAAAAAAGTAGATACTGCCGGAAAAAGAATTGATACGGACATCAAATTTTTGACACCTTATGAAAGTGAAGCCAATGCCTACGTGAAAATTATTCCTGAAGGTAATGGAAGTAAAGTAACATGGGGATTTACTTCAAAAATACCTTATCCCTTTACGGTAATGAAATTGTTTATGAACATGGAAGATGCTATTGGAAAAGACTACCAGAAAGGGCTCTTAAAACTAAAGGAATTATCTGAAAAACCTTAAACAAGAAACTCATTAAAACTTAACTCATAAAAAAACAATCAATGGCATCAGTAAACGCTTATTTAACATTTAATGGAAACTGTAAAGAAGCATTCGATTTCTATAAATCAGTTTTCGGAGGAGAATATCCTTACATCGGAACTTTCGGGGAAATGCCTCCAATGGAAGGCAAAGAAACTTCGGAAGAAGACAAAGACAAAATTATGCATGTTTCTCTTCCGATCTCAAAAGAAACCACGTTAATGGGAAGTGATACAGGCGGTGAGTGGGCTTCACACTTCAAAGCTGGAAACAATATCGCTATTTCCATCAATGCAGAATCTAAGGAAGAGGCTGAAAAATTATTCAACGGACTTTCTGCAGGCGGTCAGGTAACAATGCCATTGGCAGATACTTTCTGGGGAGCTTATTTCGGAATGTTTACCGATAAATTTGACATCAACTGGATGGTTAACTACGATGATCCTGCGAAAATGCAGCAGCAACCATAAGATTCGTATTTCATACACGAAATAAAGTGAAAACAAACCGGCAGAACAATCTGTCGGTTTTTATTTTATGATACATTGGCATTTCAAAATTTTAAATTTGGGATAATCCAGCGGTGAAATTTATAATAACAAGCAAAAAATTAACAAAGATGAAATTTGCAATTGTAGATGCCGAAGGAATTGAAATCCTGATAGAGTGGATTACAGGCTAATAAAGATGGTTAACTTTGTAATCTGTTTATTTTTAATTACTTATAAGTATGAATTAAGAATTATCTTTCTTAGTCAATATTGTTTGCTATTATTGATTTAAATTATTAATTTTGTTATGTGTGATAGATAATAGTAATTGAATAATATGAGAAAGGTCTTTACGAAGCTGGCATTTACAGTATTAATTTTGGAGTCAATAACAACGTTTGCGCAGGAAAATGATTTGGGAGCGTGGTATATGTATTTTGGAAACAACAAGATCAGCAAAAAATTGAACTTACATAACGAAATCCAGTATAGAAATTTCAATGCAGTGGGAGACCTTGAACAGTTATTAATTCGTACAGGAATAGGCTATGACCTTACGGAGAACAACAATAACGTTTTGTTGGGGTATGGTTTTATTTTAAGCCGGCCTTATGTGAACGGAGAAAAAAGAGAGAATATAGAACACAGGATCTTCCAGCAATTTATTACCAAGCAGAAGTTCGGACGTTTTAATTTGCAGCACAGATACCGTCTGGAAGAGCGTTTTCTTCAGGATGATTTCAGAATGAGGTTCCGTTATATGATCGGGCTGAATATTCCGATCACCCAGAAAGAAATGCTTCCGAAATCACTGTATGCTTCTGTATATAATGAGATATTCCTGAATTTTGACAGTCCTGTTTTTGACAGAAACAGGGTGTACGGAGCTTTAGGATATGTGATCAATAAAAACATGAGGATAGAAGCAGGATACATGAACCAGATCCAGGAAAATAAGAACAGAGGACAGGTCCAGATTGGTTTTTATAATAATATTCCTTTTACTAAAAATTAATATTGACAGCTTTTGCCGGATGCCATGATGAAGAGAAAGCTGTTAGTTTATAAAATTAATCAACAGATAAAAAATAAATAAACACATATGCATTCAGGAAAGAGATTTGGAGCGCTGGAGTTCGCAGTTTGGACGAGACGCAGTATTTATGTATTAACGATACTATCGGCCATACCGACAGTTCTCTATTTTTCAGGATGGAAATTCCTTTCCGTTCCGTGGCAGCCGATCGCCATTTTAGGAACGGCGGTTGCCTTTATTGTAGGGTTTAAAAACAATGCAAGTTACAGCAGGCTGTGGGAAGCCAGGCAGATCTACGGAGCAATCATCAATGACAGCCGCAGTTTCGGATATATTCTGAGAGATGCACTTTCAGGGAAAGATCCGGAAAAAGTAAAAGAAATGTTTCACCGTCATTATGCATGGCTTACCGCACTTCGTTTTCAGCTTCGGGAGCCCAGAACCTGGGAGAATATGGGAACAGCGCAGTATGACGAGTATTCTAAGAAATACGATATCCCGGAAAGACTGACAAAGCTGGATGACGAACTGA
This sequence comes from Chryseobacterium sp. W4I1, assembly GCF_030816115.1. Classification (NCBI taxonomy): domain Bacteria; kingdom Pseudomonadati; phylum Bacteroidota; class Flavobacteriia; order Flavobacteriales; family Weeksellaceae; genus Chryseobacterium; species Chryseobacterium sp. W4I1. The sequence goes on along the minus strand of NZ_JAUSXQ010000001.1, from coordinate 2,249,719 downwards.
AAAATTATCTTTCCGAAACCGAGCTTCAATATATTTTAAGCAAGAAAAACAGGGCAACCCAGCTTATGGCCAGCCAGAGCAAAGAATTATCCGATGCCTATGCCAGAGGAGAGATCAATGACTTTCAGTGGACACAGATCAATCAGCAGCTCGTAAAATTTACGGACGATCAGGGAAAAGCAGAAAGAATAAAAAACTTTCCCTATCCGAGAAACTTCTCATCCATCACCACCTATTTACTATTGCTGTTTATTCTTTTCGTTCCTTTTGGATTACTCAAAGAGCTTGATAAATTAGGAGAAGGAACAATGCTGGAAGGCTGGACATTATGGTTTAATATTCCGTTTTCACTGATGGTAACCTGGTGTTTCCATACTTTGGACAGTGTAGGAGAAGCTTCAGTAAACCCTTTTGAAGGCAGCCCGAATGACGTGCCGATCACCCAGATCAGCCGTACCATAGAGATTGATATGAGAGATATGCTGGATGAATCCGACCTTCCGCCAGCCATTACTCCAAAGAATAATATTGTGCTTTAAGGTAAAGACTGTATTCTTTAGATAAAAATCCAACCCTATAGGTTCTCAAACCTATAAGGTTTAAAAATCTAAAAGGGAAAAAAAGTAAAAAGCATAGCCGGAAATCTTCAATTTTCTTGCGCCTTAAAAACACCCACATTAGATAAAATTGCGGCTTGCGTTAAACCAACAAAAGAAAAACAACTGGAACGTAGAAAAACTTTAGCACTCTGCGTTTAGCCAATTTCAAACTCAAAAAACAACTTAAAAAAACGACTCAAAATGATTCACAGTTATGTTATAATATCCATTGCAGTATTGCTATCTGTAATGATATTGGTAATGATAGGACAAAAGCTGAAAGTAGCTTATCCCATCTTTCTGGTGATTGCAGGTCTTCTGATCAGCCTGATTCCGGGAATGCCGCATATTGAAATAGAGCCCGATCTTGTATTCCTTATCTTCCTTCCTCCGATTCTTTTCGAGGCTGCGTGGTTTACGTCATGGCAGGACTTTCACAAATGGAGAAAGCAGATCTTTTCGATGGCTTTTGGACTGGTATTCCTGACCTCTATTGTTGTGGCTTATCTTTCATCCTCTATTATTCCGGGACTTACCGTTGCGATGGGATTCCTGCTTGGAGGCGTGAATTCTCCACCGGATGCAGTAGCAGCTACTTCAGTATTGAAACATATGAAGATCCCTAAAAAGATCACCAGTATTCTTGAGGGCGAAAGTTTGATTAACGATGCGTCCAGCTTAATTGTATTTAAATTTGCATTGGCAGCCGTGATTTCAGGACAGTTTATCTGGAGAGATGCCATTCAGGATTTCTTTACAATGGCCGTTGGTGGAGTGGCGGTTGGTGTCGCTGTCGGACTGCTGTTTGGAGCTTTGCTAAGGATTATTCCATCCAATTCTAATATCGACACGGTAATTACACTGATCGTTCCGTATATCATGTATGTAGGGGCGGAACATTTCCACTTTTCGGGAGTATTGGCGGTTGTTGCCGGAGGGCTTTTAATGTCTTATAATTCACATTGTTACCTGAGTCATACCTCGAGGATACAGTCCGGAAACGTCTGGAGTGTTCTTATATTCCTGATGAACACCATTATCTTTATCCTGATCGGACTTGAACTTCCTGTCGTAGTGGCTGCAATGAAAGACTATACTATTTCAGAAGGGATCTTTTACAGTGTTGTTATTGGTGGAGCTATTATTTTTACCAGAATAATTTATAGTTATGCCGTGATGTATTTCCCAAGACTCTGTTCCAAAGAATTAAGATTAAAAATTCCGAAACCGGACTGGCGGGAACCTTTTATCATCAGTTTTGCTGCCATGAGAGGGGTAGTTTCATTGGCTGCGGCACTTTCAATTCCTGCATTTCTGCCAAATGGAGAAGCTTTTCCGCACCGTAATATTATTTTATTCGTAACTTTCGTTATCATATTGATCACCTTGGTAGGACAGGGATTATTGCTGACGCCTATTTTAAAATGGTTGAAAATAGATGATGCCGGAAGCGAATTGCCGGAAGAGAAACAGGAAGTGATCCTGATGCGTAAACTGAAAGAAACTGCGCTGCATAAAATGGAAAATGATTTTTCGGATCTGGCAGAGAAAAATACTTTGGTACGACACCAGAAACACAAACTGGAAACCGAAATGATGCTGATGGCCGATAAAGCCCAATGTATGGCTTCCACGGGAGATTATGTGAATGCAATCAATGAAAATAAAGAAGTACTCCGGCAGATTATCCAGGCTCAGAGAAATGAGCTTCACCGGATGAAAAGGGAGAAGATTTTTGATGATCATGTGATGAGAACTATTGAAATGCAGCTGGATTTTGATGAAGCAAAAATCACCGGATTCTCTCATAGTTAAACCTGATAGTATGAATACACCAATCACTGTTCAGTACAAAATAAATGCTCCGGTTGAAAAAGTCTGGAATGCTTTGACTGATAAAAATAAAATGAAATCCTGGTATTTCGATATTCAGGATTTTACCTTGGAAGTAGGAAAAGAGTTTAATTTCTATGAACCCGGTGAAGAAAAAAAATATCACCATCAGTGCCATATTCTGGAAATTATTCCCAATGAAAAATTAAAGCATACCTGGTCATATCCCGAGCTGTCAGATGCTGTAACTACTGTAACCTGGGAACTTCAGAAAGAAGATATTGGAACGCTGGTAAAACTGACTCATGAAAATGTTGAAAGTTTTGAAGGTCTGGGCGAAAATTTTTCGAAAGCAAGTTTTACAGAAGGCTGGAATAAAATTATTGGAAAAAGCATGAAAGAATATGTAAAAAAATAAAACGGTATGATTAAGCTGCAGCCTTTTAAAATAAATGATTCTTTTGAACTGATCTCTAAAATAAAAGACAAAAGAGCTCTTCTTCAGTTTGCGGGTCCTGCCTACCATTTTCCACTGACGGAAGAACAGTTGGAGAATGATTTGGATAATGAAAACAGATTTATGTTCAGGGTTTATGATGAGACACAACAAAATGTGATCGGCCATGCCCAGATCTTTTTAAAAGAAGACACTTTTCTGCTTGGAAGAATTCTGATATGGGACGAAAACAACAGAGGAAAAGGTTACGGAAAGAAAACAGTACAGGAACTGCTGAAATATGGCTTCAGAAATTTTCACAGAAAGACAGCGGAGCTGAATGTATACGACTGGAATACCGGAGCTATTGAATGTTATAAAAAAGTAGGCTTTGAGATAGATCTGGGCGTGATGAGCGAAGTGAGTATTGATAATGAATTGTGGCTTTCCATTAATATGAAAATCAATAAAGATACTTTTGAATCTCAGGAACAATAATAAATTTACAACTCTACTCTTAAACAAAAAATCTGCTGTGAGATCATGTCTTTTGAGTAACAGGGAAGTGAATTTACGATGTAAGAAGCAACGGTTATATATTACAATTTGTTTAGCCTGCTGATAATATTGGCAATAAGGAATAAAATTTGCTACTTTTGGGGAAATATTTAGAAATTCAATGAAAAAGAATATAATACTAGGTTTAGCAGTTGTTTTGATGCTGGCATCTTGTAACAAAGATGAAAAGATCCTGAGCACGCTGAATGAATACAACAATTCAATGGTAGAAAAAGGATATCATTTCGGTGATAAACTTGAACTTCCAAAAGAGGTGACGGAAAATGCCGAAAGCATCAGTATCAGCTTTGGAGATAAAGAAACTTCCAGCTTAGCTGTTGATCCTAAATTCTTCACACTAGGAGATAATGCCGTTACTTTTAATATCAAAACGAAAGGAGGGAAAACCCTTAACCAGGATGCAACCATCAATGTGTTTGCAAAAAATCCTGAAAAAAATATCGCCTACCAGATTATTGCAGAATACCCTCACGATCCGAAAAATTTCGTACAGGGTTTCCAGATTGAGGGAAATACCATTTATGAAAGTGACGGGCAGAACGGTTCTTCCCAGATCCTAAAGTATACATTGGGAACCACAACGCCGCTGGCTTCTACAAAGCAGGCTCAGGAAGATTTTTCTGAAGGAAGTACCATTGTAGGAGATAAAGTATATCAGCTGACATGGCAGAGCAAGAAAGGCTATATTTATGATAAAAGTTCTTTGAAACTGCTTTCAGAATTTGCTTATCCTAATGTTCTGGGTGAAGGCTGGGGACTTACGTATGACGGAAAGAACCTTATTGCATCAGACGGAAGCAAGCTTTTATATTTCCTGGACGCCAACAACCCTTCAAAACTGATCAAATATGTGGCAGTAGCAGGAAGTTCACAGATTTACGATCAGCTGAACGAATTGGAATACCACAACGGATTTATCTATGCCAACGTCTGGCAGAAGCCTGTTGTTTTGAAGATCAATCCTGCAACGGGAGAAGTGGTTGGTACATTTGACTTTACAGATATTGCAAAACAGAATACCAAGGGAAGTGATGATGTGTTGAACGGAATTACTTTCAAAGGTGAGAATATGCTGGTAACCGGTAAAAACTGGCCGAAGATCTATGAAGTTCAGATCAAATAATTAAATCAAGATTTTATCTATAAAAAAATAGCGTTCCTCAGGAGCGCTATTTTCATTTAAGGACTAAAATTTAGTATTTTTGAAGAATGATTAAGAACGCCCTGAAAAGAAATATAATTGCCGGTTTTGCAGTAATTTTCCTGCTGTCATCATGTAATAATAATGAGAAAATACTCAATTCCCTGGCTGATTATAATAATTCAAAGGAGGGAAAAGGCTATCATTTCGGAGATCAGCTCAATCTTCCAAAAGAAGTGACAGAGAATGCGGAAACCATTACCATCAGTTTTGGTGATCAGGAAACCTCAAACTTAATCGTAGACCCCAAATTTTTCACATTAGGAGATAACGACGTTACCTTTATCATTAAAACCAAAAGCGGAGAAACCCTAAACCAGGATGCAACCATCAATGTTTTTGCAAAAAATCCTGAACAGAATATTTCCTATACTATTGTAGCAGAATATCCTCACGATCCCCATAATTTTGTTGAAGGATTTCTTGTTGAAGGCAATACTGTTTATGAAAGTGACGGATTGGATGGAGCTTCCCAGCTCATAAAATATACTTTAGGTTCAGCAACTCCGGCTCTTGTAGAGAAGCAGCCTGCTGATGTTTTCTCTGAAGGCTGTGCTATTGTAGGCGATAAAATTTACCAGCTGACCTACAAAAATAAAATAGGTTTTGTTTACGATAAAAATTCATTAAAAAAGCTTTCCCAGTTTCCTTTACCGAATGTGATCGGAGAAGGCTGGGGGTTAACTTACGACGGGAAAAACCTTGTGGCAACTGACGGCTCAAAAAATCTGTATTTTCTGGATGTGAACGATCCTTCGAAAGTGGTGAGAACAGTTGCCGTTGCCGGACATACCGAAACCTACTATAATATTAATGAGTTGGAATACCACAACGGCTTCATTTATTCCAATGTATGGCACAAACCAATTATTCTGAAGATAGATCCTGCCACCGGAGAAGCGGTAGGGAAGCTTGATTTCACGAAATTAACGGCTGAGAATGATCAGGGAAATAGTGAATATGTTTTAAATGGAGTAGCTTTTAAAGGGGATAATATGCTGGTAACAGGGAAAAACTGGGCGAAAATTTATGAAGTTAACGTTAAGTAATTCATCATTTAAAATTCAAATAAAAGTATGTAAATTGCAGCCATTCCACCTAGGAAAGTTATCTTTACCAAAATAGATTTTGAAACTACTTTATATCATACTCATCTTTCTTTTCTGTACCGTTCCAGCACAGAAATCACTCTCTTTTGATACCTTGAAACTGAAGGAGGCCAAGGATATGCTGGCAGATGATTACGGATACCTGTACATTTACAAAAACAAAGATTTCAGTTTTACAAAATACGATTCTTTAGGAAAACAGATCGGTAAAATGATGCTGACAGTTCCTTATAAAATACAATCTGTGCAGAATCCGCTAAGTCTTGCCTTATTTTCGGAAAATGCTCAGGAAATGAAATTTGTAGATCAGAATATGAATGAGATCCAGAAGGTTGATTTTAAGCAAAAATTTGGATTTATAAAAATGGCTTACGCAGAAGATCTTCAGCAGCTTTGGCTCCTGGATGACAGTACAAAACGTCTTATCCAGTACAATTTCAGAAATGACACCACAATTAATGCCTATCCTTTTGATGTCAATTTTGATGATCTGATGGATCTGCTGGTATTTGAAACCAAAGTCTATATTTTAACCAGAAAGCATATCAGAGTATATTCCCTGAAATTTGAAAAACTTTTTGAAGCGCCATTGGAGAATGGAAAAAGGTTTAGAAGAGAGAATGACGTTGTTTTGGTGGTTGCTGACAATTCAATCCTGAAATACGATCCCGAAAAAGGAATGGTGAAAATTTTTGAAGATAAGGAGGCGCAAATTGTGGATAAAAACATCCTTTCTTATTTTGAAATCAAAGCGAACAAACTCTATCTTTACAGCCTTGAAAAAATAAAGGAAACTAAACTACAGGCAGAGCCCGAAACGAAGCAGGAAGCTGTACAGGTTACAGAACCATCATCTGAAAAACCGGCTGGAGAAAAAGAACAGAAAACTGAAGAAGAAAAGAAAGGATCTGATGAAAAAGCTCCTGATCATACTTTACAGAAGCTGATCGACGAAACTTCCGAGGTTCAGGCCGTTGGTGTTTAGCGAAATTAAAATTAAAAATACTTAGGATAATGCATATTGCAGTTACAGGAAATATTGGAGCAGGAAAAACTACTTTGACTACGATGCTTGCCAAGCATTACGGATGGGATGCACAGTTTGAAGATGTAGACCATAACCCTTACCTTGAAGATTTTTATGCGGACATGAGCAAATGGAGTTTTGCGCTGCAGATTTATTTTTTGGGAAGCAGATTCCGCCAGGTAAAAGAGATCAGAGAAAGTGGTAAAAATATTATCCAGGACCGTACCATCTATGAAGACGCCCATATTTTTGCAGAAAACCTGAATGATATGAAGCTTCTTTCAAACAGGGATTTCAATAACTATATCTCTGTTTTTGGGCTGATGAAATCATTTGTTTCAGCGCCCGATCTGTTGATTTATCTAAAATCTGATGTTCCGAACCTCGTGAAAAAGATTTACAAAAGAGGGAGAGAATATGAAGCATCCATCAGTATTGAATACCTTTCAAAGCTGAATCAGAAATATGAAAAATGGATCTCCGAATATACAGAAGGAAGACTTCTGGTGATTGAAGTAGATGATCTGGATTTTGTGGAAAAGCCGGAAGACTTCGGGTTTATTCTTGAAAAGATCGAAGCAGAACTAAACGGTTTGTTTTAACAAATTTTTATCACAATTTAAGACAGATTTGAAATCATTTCTTCCTAAATTTGATAGAAGAGTTTAATTTTTTTAAATGATTACATTATGATGGTTAAGGTTTTACATAACGGAAATTGCTCGAAATCAAATGCTGTTCTTGAGTATCTGGATGAAAACGGGGTACCTTTTGAGATCATCAACATTGTAGAAGATCCATTGAGTGTCTTAGAGATCAAAACAGTACTGAAAAAGCTAAATCAGACTGTGTTTCATATGATCAGAAAAACAGATAAGCTTTATTTGGAAAATTATGCCGATAAAAATTATTCTGAAGAAGAATGGATCAAGATCCTGTCTGAAAATCCTTCCCTGATACAGCGGCCTATCCTGATCAAAGGATCTGTAGCCATGCTGGGAAGACCTATTGAAAATGTGAAATTCTTTATTGAAAAATAATAAAGAGAAAAATACTAAAAAAGTCAGCGAAAGCTGACTTTTTTGTTTGCTATAATAGAATAACGCCTTCTATTTTTGCTACTTCTTTATAAATAGTCACCACCTGATTGGCATCCAGAACGAATGCATTGATATTACACGCTGTGTATTTTCCGTTTTTACTTTCGCGGTTTCCCAATGTAAACTTGATGCCGTCAAAAACCTTATAAATTTCAGTAAGTTTTGCCTGATCTGTTGGAATGATAAATTTAAATAAATAGTCTTCGGGAAAGTCGTGGTGACCTTCCAGTTTTTCCTTCAGAGAGTTGTAAAAATCCTCTGGGTTTGCGTGTTGATTTCCTTGTAATATGTCCATCTGCCGTTGTTAAATAATAATATAAATATAGCGAAAAAAAATCTATTTTCCAAGCGGGCCCAGTAAGGCTTTTGAATTCTGGTGCTCGTAATCTTCAATGATATTAAACAAACCATTTACCAATTGTTCAGAAGCCAATTTACTCAATCCTCCGGTGTTTACATTGTTGCTGCCACCTCCAAGAAGGCTTCCCAGAAGATTGCTTCCTGAAAGAGCTGTATTGATTGTTTTAGCAATTCCGTATTCATTCAGTTTCTCGTCCACCTTAGGGGCAATTGCTGCTACAAGTTGCTGTGAAGTTTTTTCTTTCAAGATCTGTGTTGCTGTAGTACCCTGGATAATTCTGGTTACGTCCTGGGCATTTAAGCTGTTGACTGCATCCTGCAAAATAGGTTTTGAAAGGTTTACAGTATAAGAAGCTGCCTGAGCAATAAAATCTCTTTCCTTAGCCACCAGTGAAGGGGCAATTTTTTCCAGTGTGGAATTGATGTCTCTAAGTTCTTTAGGAAGGGCTTTGTCTACCATATTGTTCTGAAGAAAGGCTTCCTTGTTGCTGTAGATTCCCATTCCTTTATCAATACCATTCAGCAAAACTCTTTTTATAATTGATAGGCCAAGATCGGTAGTTGCCATACTCTGGCACGACTGTACGCTGGTTAAAACGACAGCGCCGGTTCCTATTAACAATGCTGCTGCGATAATATATTTTTTCATTGATCTTTTTCTTATTTTTTCAAATATTGCGCCAAAGGTAAACACTATTGCTGTATTAACAAAATATTAATTCCTAACACTGATTTGGTGAATTTTTTGTCAAAAATATAGATTTTACATTTGAGCATTTTATTATGTATAGATGATGATAATGAGATTTTATTAATTAATTTTAAGTTATTTAATTTTTTATTTAATTATTTTTTATTTTTTTTAAATTTTTAAGATAGATTAACAATGTTCGATTTTTTTTCTATTTTTACCTAATGTCTTTTTTTGAGATTTTAAATAACTCCACTTTAAAGGACATTTGAAATTAGATTGTAAGAATAAAATTGAAACTATATGAAACAACGTGATTTAAAGTATCCATGCCTCATTGCCGTTTTATACTTCGGTATGAACGTCAATGCGCAGACTACTCCAAAAGATTCTCTGGCTAAAGAGCAGAAGATCGAGGAGGTAGTTCTGATAGGATATGGATCTCAGAAAAAAGAAAATATTACCGGAAGTATCGGAATAGTTTCTGCGAAAGATCTAGCAAACAAACCCAATGCTAACCCAATCAGTTCTATACAGGGAAGATTAGCAGGTGTACAGGTTTTAAATTCTGGTACACCGGGAGGTTCACCCAGAGTAGATATTAGAGGAATTAGTTCATTAACAGGTAAAACAGTTTTTATCGTTGATGGGATGATTACAGATGATATTTCTTTCTTAGGTCCTCAAGATATAGAATCTATGAGTGTTCTGAAAGATCCTTCCAGTTTAGCGATTTATGGTGCAAGAGCAGCTAACGGAGCAGTGATCATTAAAACCAAAACAGGAAAAAGTAAAAAACCTGTTTTTAATTTTAATTCATATTTAGGAATTAAGACGGTAACCAATATTCCAAAAATGGTCAACTCAGATCAGTATATACAATTGTACAACGAAAAATTGGTCAATGATAAAGTAAATAATCCGACATTTTTAAATAGATCTGCTTATCCGCTGGATACAGATTGGTATAAAGAGATCCTGAAGACCAGTATCATTAATTCTAATGATTTTTCTGCTGCAGGAAGTATAGGTAAACTTAATTATTACGGAAGTCTTGGTTATCTGCAGGACGAAGGAAATTTAGCAGCTGGACAAGGGATTAATTCAGGAAGTGGTTTTAATAGATTTAATTCTAAGCTTAATTTAAGTTACAAGATTAATGACAATATTACTATTGGAAACAATTTCACTTTTTCAAAAATGCGTACGGATCAGGCTTTGAATCCTTTATTGGATGCTTATTCATCGCCTCCTGTTTATGGTACAATAGATCCAGGTACCGGAGGATATCAGTATTTTACGTTAGCTAAAGTTCCCAATTCAAGAGCAAAATTAGACTTGTATAGATCTCAAATAAGAGAAGAAAGGTTATTGAATAATATTTGGGGAGAATATAAATTTCTAAGTGATTTTACTTTAAGAATTAGCTATACTTCGGATAACATCAATTCAAATAAGTATGAATATACTCCAACATTTGGTTATGTTCCTGTTGCTGATCAAAAACCTACAAAATTAATAACAAGAGATTCAAGAACAAGAAATTATATCTGGGATAATACATTAAGCTGGAAAAGAAATTTTGGAAAGCATAATATAGAATTGTTAGCTGGTTTTTCCAGAACAAGAAATTCCTATTCTCAAGCCTATGCAGAAGCATTGAATGTGAAGTATGATGGAAGTAATAGTTCATTGGCAATATCCAACGGAACAGATGTTTTTCTGACAAGCTTTGATGAAGGAGAAAGAAATGTTATCCCATATCAGGACAGGATAGAATCATTCTTTGGACGATTGAATTATGATTATGGAGGGAAATACTTAGTGAATGCATCCCTTCGTAGAGATGGAACTTCTAAGTATTCTGCAAATGACAGGCACAAAGTGTTCCCTGCTATTAGTGCAGGATGGGTAATTTCCAAAGAAAACTTTATGAGTGAACAGAATGTTTTTAATGTTTTAAAATTAAGAGCAAGCTGGGGTAAATTAGGTAATCCTGATGTACAGAGAGCCTACACACTTAATACCACAAAAATTCAGGAAGGTGCCTATTATGGAGAGAATGGAGCCCCGGCACAAACCATAGATAAGATTATAGATCCGAATATTGGTTGGGAAACGACAACGGGGAGAGATTTGGGACTGGAAATGGGATTATTCAATAATAAACTGAAAATTGATGCTACCTATTTCGATAAAGACACTAAAGATGTTGTATATGGTATCGTACAGGGAACTGTTTCCGGTGCCGGTAACTGGAATAATTATATTACCAATGCTTATTCTTTTAATAATAAAGGATTTGAAGTTTCTGTAAACTATGACACTAAAATTAATGACAATATAAAAATTGGTATTTATGGTAATTTAACGACTCTCAAGAATAGAATTACCTCAGTTGCTAATGGATCTTATTTACAGACCGGAGCCAGTCTATACGGGAATTCAATCATCAGGTTACAGGAAGGCCAGGCTGTAGGTTCCTATTACGGATATCAGGTGCAGGGAGTTTTCCAAAATCAGGGAGAAGTAGATGCTGCTGCAATACAAAATGGAGCAACACCAGGAGGGTTTCAATTTGCCGATCTAGATGGGAACGGAGTGATTGATACTAGAGATAAAACTTTTTTAGGAAGTCCTATTCCAAAAGGGACTTATGGATTTGGTGTTAATCTGAATGTGTATGACTTCGATTTTGCTATTGATTTTCAAGGTGTTTTTGGAAATAAAATATATAACTTCAATAGAGAACAACGCTATGGAAATGAAAGCTGGGATTTAGATTTCTATAACAACAGATGGCATGGTGAAGGAACATCAAACTATTATCCAATGGCAACTAATAATCAAGCGATTATCTTGCCTAACAGTTTCTATGTAGAAGACGGAAGTTATATCAGAATCAGAAATATTCAATTAGGATATAATCTACCCCAAACATTTAGTAAAGCTATGTCTATTACTAAATTGAGATTGTATATAAGCGCTCAGAACCCTTGGACAAGTTTTAAGTACAACGGTTTTTCACCTGAGATTTTAAATACAGACAGAGTGCAAATGGGTATTGATAATAATATCTATCCGATTTCGGCAATCTATACCATTGGTATGAACTTAACATTTTAATAAGAAAGAGTTATGAAAAAGATATTTTTATCAATCGCATTATTTTCACTTGCGGTAAGTTGTAAAGATGATTATTTAGATATAAAACAAGAAGGTCAGACAGAAGCATCATCATTTTTCAAAACAAAAGAAGATGCTTTGCAGGCAACCAGTGCTATCTATAGCTTTCTAAGAAGTTGGGAAAATTCCGCTTTTCCTTATCAATTTGTTTTCGGAGTTCCGGCAGATGATGTAGTAAAAGGTTCTAATCCTGGAGATTCTTCTTTCATTAATGTTTATGATAATTTCACTTATACAGTGAGTGATGAAGGAGTAAGAGGCTATTGGATAGGACAGTGGCAGGCTGTAAACAGAACGAATCAGGTAATAACCAACGTTCCTGCAATCGACATGGATACTACCCTGAAAAACAGACTGATCGCAGAATCCAGAATGTTGAGAGCATATTTCTATTTTAATTTAGTAAGAATTTATGGAGGTGTTCCAATTTATGATAAAGTGGAAACTGTGTATGATAAACCTAGAAATTCAGTCGATGAAGTTTATAATTTTATTATATCAGACCTTACCGCTGCTGCAGAAGTTCTTCCACAGACTTATCCGGCTTCAGATTTAGGAAGAGTAACGAAAGGGGCAGCATTAGGTTTACTTTCAAAAGTATATCTTTATAAAAAAGATTGGCAGAAAGCATATGATACATCTAACCAGTTAATTGCTATGGGATATGACTTAGATCCCGACTTTAATCATTTATTCAGACCGGCAGGTGAATTTGGTAAAGAATCTGTTTTTGAAGTGAATTGCGGATGTGAACCTCCATATAAAGGAAGTCAGTATGCCGAAGTTCAGGGAGTTAGAGACCAGTTCGGGTGGGGCTTTTTCACCCCTTCAAATGCTCTTGAAAATGCCTTTGAAGCAGGTGATATCAGAAAAGAGCTTACGATACTTAGAAACGGTGAAACGACTCCTGAGGGTGATCTTATTGCAATGGGTGATGCTAATTCCGTGACTACATATAACCAAAAAGTATATGTGCCAAAAGCTTTAAATAATAATGCTTGTGGATATGGATCTATCCAAAATATCAGGATATTGCGTTTTGCAGAAATTCTTTTGATCAATGCAGAGGCGGCCAATGAATTGGGAAATATGGCTACAGCAACTTTAAACTTAAACAAAGTTAGAACCAGAGCTGGTCTTTTAGGAACCACCGCTACAACTCAGACAGATTTACGTACAGCAATATGGCATGAAAGGAGAGTAGAGTTGGCACTTGAAGGAGACCGTTTTGTTGACTTGGTAAGAACTGGCCAGGCGGCTACAGTACTGGCTCCTTACGGATTTAAAGCCGGAAAAAATGAGGTATTTCCTATACCACTAGATGCAATGGATCAAAGTAACGGTGCTTTTACCCAAAACCCAGGCTATTAAAAATAAACCATAAAAACTTTAGAGGAGAATGAAAGTTCTCCTCTTCTTTTAGTATAACCAGCCAAAAAAAGATTTCATGAAAAGGACCGTTTTATCAATTGCCGTAACCGCTTTATTCTTTGCTTATTCATGTAAAAACAGCCAAACTTCAAAACAGGAAACTGCTCAAAACCAAATTGTAAACAGTAACATCACAGACGAGCAGCTTATGGACAGAGTTCAGAAAGATGCCCTGAAATATTTCTGGGATTATGCAGAACCCAAATCCATGCTGGGAAGAGAACGTTATCATGAAGACAATATTTATCCGGATAATGATAAGCATGTAGTTACAACCGGAGGTTCCGGATTCGGATTAGCGACCGTATTGGTAGGCGTGGAAAGAGGGTTTGTTCCTAGAAAAGAAGCAGTGCAGCGACTAACCCATATGATGGATTTCCTTGCGAAGGCAGACCGTCACAAAGGAGCCTGGTCTCATTGGATCAACGGAGAGACTGGAAAAACAGTTCCTTTCGGCAAAAAAGACAATGGCGGAGACCTTGTAGAGACCGCATTTCTTACTTCAGGAATTCTCATGGTGCGTGAATACTTTAAAAATGGTAACGCCGAAGAAAAAGCTCTGGCTGCAAAATGCGACGAACTTTGGAAAGGTATCCAGTGGAACTGGTATACAAAAGGAGGTGAAAAAGTCCTTTACTGGCATTGGTCACCGGACTACCAGTGGGAAATGAATTTTCCGCTCGAGGGATATAACGAATGCCTTATTACTTACATCCTGGCCGCTTCGTCACCTACACATCCCATTGATGCAGAAACCTATTACAAAGGTTGGACGAGAAACGGAACTTACCTTTCAGATAAAACAAAATACGGACTTCCACTTTATGTAAAACACAATTACGTCGAAGAATACGGCGGACCACTCTTTTGGTCACAATATTCCTATATCGGGTTAGATCCTACTGGTCTGTCCGATAAACTGGTCAAAAATTATTTTGAGCTAAATAAAAATCAAGTCCTGATCGACTATAAATACTGCGTGGAAAATCCAAAACAATGGAAAGGCTACGGCCCGAACTATTGGGGACTCACAGCAGGTTACACAAGAAATGAAGACGGAAGTACGGGGTATACCGCTCATATGCCAACCAACGATAACGGTGTCATTACCCCTACAGCAGCATTAAGCAGTTTTCCGTACACCCCCAAAGAATCTATGAACTTTCTGAGATTCCTATATACTGAGAAACCTGAATTTATCGGTTCGGCAGGACCATATGATGCTACGTCGGTGAATTACAATAACTGGTTTACTCCAAGATATTTAGCCATAGATCAGGGGACAATTGCTCCGATGATTGAAAACTACAGAACCGGATTTCTCTGGAAATTATTCATGAATGCACCCGAGATTCAGCAGGGGCTTAAAAAATTAAGTTTCCAGTCCGAGAAATATGGAATCAAATAATCCGTATTTTTAATCCAGTTTTATTAGTAACCAAATTGATATTCATACAAATGGGCTTTTGTCCGTTTAAATAAAATACACCAAACGGCTTTTAGCCAAACATAAATAACAATATGAAATTAAAATTAAAACACCTTCCTCTTTTATTACTGCCATTTTCATTGTCTGTAAATGCACAGGAGATAAAAGGCGAATTAAACAAAGAAATCAAAAGGACAGAAAAAATGTCCTATATCCTGGATTATCCTCAAAAAGTAAAAGGTAATGTTCCGTTGATCGTGTTTCTGCATGGTTCAGGAGAAAGAGGAAACAACCTTGAATTGGTTAAAGCTCACAGTCCTTTTACCTATAAAAACCTGATCAAAGAACCTGTAGCTATTTTAGCACCGCAGTGTCCTGCAGATTCATGGTGGGATACTATAACGATTTATAACCTGATCAAAGAAATTCAGAAAAAATATAAAATTGATGCTTCCAGAATTTATCTCACAGGACTCTCATTGGGAGGGTGGGGAACCTGGAAACTGGCGCTGGAACATCCTGAAATGTTTGCAGCGATAGCTCCGGTATGTGCACCAGCAGATAAAATAATGGGGGCCAATATAGAGCGATACAAAGATCTTCCCATAAAGATTTTTCATGGAGGAAATGATGATATCGTTTCTCCAATGAATTCAATTGAAATGTATCAGGCTTTAAAAAAAGTAAATCCAAATGTGACCTTAACTATTTTTCCTGATGATAACCATAACTCATGGGATTCGACGTATTCAAATCCACAGTTTTATGAATGGATGTTAAGTCAAAAATCAAAATATTAAATGGGCTTGACTTTTATAGCGTTGGACCAGCCAGACAATAATGTTCTTCTTGATGAAGATATGTTTTTAGAAAAATATGTATATACTGATTTCAAAGGTTTTTATAAGTTTGAATCTTTGTTTATGAACAAAGGCAATATTAATAATTTTCTAAATTTTATTTTTTTGGAAAAAGTAAACCTTCGCATAATAGAAGAGAAAAATAATAGAATATTAATAGATTTGTCTGTTTATCGGAAAAATTTTTTAGATCCGGATCAATTGGAAAATGTATATTCTGACTGGCTTGCTATTTCAGGTCGTGAAACTAGTATGAGTGAATATGGTAATATGATTTGTGCTTTAGGATATTTGAAAAGAAATCCCCATAAACCAAATCTGTATTTAATTATTGAATAATTAACCTATATTCTCAAAATGAGAAAATAAATAATAAATTTGTAAAATAAAGAGTATAACTATATGAAGAAGATTATAATCATAGCAGCTTTAGCCCTTTCGCCTGTATTTTCTGCACAAGAAATGATTACAAAACCGGTGCAGTCTTTCCAGACGGTACAATACCAGGCTAAAAGAAAAGCTTTCGTAGAAAATCTCTTGTCTAAAATGACTTTAGATGAAAAGATTGGACAGTTGAATTTACCAACTTCCGGAGATTTTACAACCGGACTGGCTCAAAGTTCGGATATCGGAAAGAAAGTAGAGCAAGGGTTAGTAGGAGGATTATTCAATATAAAAGGAGCGGATAAAATCAAAGCAGTTCAGAAAGTGGCTGTAGAAAAAAGCCGTCTCAAAATTCCGTTGATCTTCGGAATGGATGTGATTCACGGTTATGAAACCACGTTCCCGATTCCTTTGGGACTTGCCGCTTCATGGGATATGAATTTGGTTCAGCAGTCTGCAAGAGTTGCTGCTAAAGAAGCTTCTTCAGACGGAATCAACTGGACATTCTCGCCAATGGTGGATATTTCCCGTGAGCCAAGATGGGGTAGAGTATCCGAAGGTTCAGGAGAAGATCCTTATTTGGGAAGTGAAATTTCTAAAAATATGGTCTATGGTTACCAGGGGAAAGACCTTTCTGTAGGCAATACTATTTTAGCCTGTGTGAAGCACTTTGCGTTATATGGTGCAGGTGAAGGCGGACGTGATTACAATACCGTAGATATGAGCCATGTGAGAATGTTCAACGAATACTTCCCACCCTACAAAGCAGCAGTAGATGCTGGTGTAGCTTCTGTTATGGCTTCTTTCAATGAAGTGGACGGAGTTCCTGCAACCGGAAACAAATGGCTTCAAACCGATGTCCTGAGAAAAATGTGGAACTTCAAAGGTTTCGTGGTGACCGATTATACCGGAATCAATGAAATGATAGAGCATGGAATGGGAGATCTTCAGCAGGTGTCTGCATTAGCCCTGAAAGCCGGAGTAGATATGGATATGGTAGGAGAAGGATTCCTTACCACCCTTAAAAAATCTTTAGATGAAGGAAAAGTAACCCAGGCGGAGATCGATATGGCCACAAGAAGAATTCTTGAAGCAAAATATGATCTTGGATTATTCGATGATCCTTACCGCTATGGCGATGCAAAGCTCGCAGCTAAGGAGGTTTACAATATGGAAAACCGAAACATTGCAAGAAGTGCAGCTGCCCAATCTATGGTTTTACTGAAAAACGAAAACCAGGTACTTCCACTGAAAAAATCAGGTACTGTAGCAGTGATTGGGCCATTGGTCAATAACTCATTAAATATGGGGGGAACATGGAGTGTTGCTACAAAACATGCTATTTCAGTTTCCTTGATGCAGGGTCTTCAGGCCAATTATGGAAAAGAAGTGAAATTTCTTTCTGCAAAAGGCGCAAATATTGATTATGATGCTAAATTAGAAGACATCTATGCAGCTCACGGTAAAAAAACAGATAGAGATAGCCGTTCTAAAGAACAACTGTTGAAGGAAGCGGTTGACGTGGCCAACAGAGCAGACGTAATCGTTCTGGCTATCGGTGAATCTGCAGAAATGAGCGGAGAATCTTCTTCAAGAACGGAGATCACTATTCCTCAGTCTCAGGTTGATTTACTAAATGAACTGAAAAAAACAGGAAAACCAATTGCAATGGTGCTTTATACGGGTCGCCCATTAGCTTTAACTAATGTAAAAGATATACCTGATGCTATTCTTAATGCGTGGTTTGCCGGTTCAGAAGCTGGAAATGCCATTTCAGATGTTCTGTTCGGAAAAGTAAATCCTTCCGGAAAACTTCCGATGACCTTCCCAAGAAGCTTAGGACAGGTGCCAATCTATTATAATGCAAAAAATACAGGCCGTCCATTGAGCCAGGATAAAGTTGATAAATGTGAATACGAAAGATTCCGTTCCAATTATATGGATGAGTGCAACACACCGTTGTATCCGTTTGGATATGGTCTGAGCTATTCTAAATTCACTTATTCTGATCTATCAGTTTCAAACCCGAATCCGAAAGGAAATCAAACCGTTCAGGCTACCGTAACAGTAACTAACAGCGGAAATTACGACGGTGCGGAAGTCGTACAGCTTTATATTAGAGATATGGTAGGAAGCATTACCAGACCGGTAAAAGAACTGAAAGGCTTCCAGAAAGTATTCCTGAAAAAAGGAGAATCTAAGAAAGTAACCTTCGATATCACTACGGAAAACCTTAAATTCTACAACGGAGAACTGAAATTCGACTGGGAACCGGGAGAATTTGACATCATGGTCGGAACCAATTCTACTGAGGTGAAACATTCAAAGATTAACTGGACAAAATAATAATAGTGAGCCATTCTTTTGAGTGGCTTTTCCTTTTTTGGCATGATTTTTAATCGCACATTTGTAACTTAAATAATAATTATGAAAAAAATAATCTTACTTAGCTCCATATTTTTGGGATCTTTTATATTCGCACAGACTTTAGGCGGAGATAAAGATGCTCATGGATGTATAGGTTCTGCAGGGTATACGTACTCCCAGATCAAAAAAGATTGTGTACGGGTTTTTGAACAGAAGATTAAATTGACCGAGGTTGCTCCAACAGGAGGTTCTACGTCAATGGCTGCTGTAATTTTCAGCGATGACATGAAAAAAGCAGAGGTTTTCGTTCCCGATGCAGACGGAGAAAGCCTGATCCTTACAAGATTGGGAAGAGGTAAAGCCTGGAAAAAAGATGATTATGTATTGGTTCCATTCAAGAAAAAGGGTTACCAGCTTAAAAAAGACAATGTTGTGATTTATCAGTAAATCCAAATTATAAATAGAATAGAGGCTGTCTGTTAAGACGGCCTCTTTATCTTTAATATATTTAAAAGTTCAGAGATACAAAATAATATATCCACCAGTCATTCAAAAAGAGTGGCTTTTTTGTATCTTAGATTTAATTAAACCATCTTTTTGGCATAATTTCACCAAACTAAAACCATTAATATTTTACATATGAGAAAAACTATTTTATTGGGCACAATGCTCCTTAGCTCTTTAGCCTTTACCCAGCAAAAATCTCCTAAAGGAGGTGATAAAGATGTTCATGGCTGTATAGGTTCAGCAGGCTATACGTATTCACAGATCAAAAATGATTGTGTAAGGGTTTTCGAACAGAAAATCAAATTGAAGGAAGTAAATTCAGATAAAAGTTATACTTCAATGACAGCCGTTATCTTTAGTAAAGATATGAAAAGAGCTGAAATTTTCATTCCAGATGGAAATGCAAAAAGCATTATCCTTAACAGGGAAGGGAAAAGCAAAATGTGGAAAAGCGGAAGTTATATTAAAGAAATTTATGTGTTAGTTCCTTACAAAAAATCACGTTACCAGATTAAAAAAGATGATGTAGTAATTTATCAATAAAATAAAAGCCATCCGAAAGGTTGGCTTTTGCTATTCCTGTAGAATAATATATTCTCACGAGATAGAAGTTTTTAAAATACCCTTTCAGCAATGCATACTGAAAGGGTTTTATGTTTAATTTTAATCACTTTCTTAAGGAGTACTCCTTTATAAGTAATTACTTTGAAATAATACACTCCCTGATTACTGCTGTGAATGCTGACTTGGGTATTTTGAGAATTAATTCCGATTTGTTTCTGAATAATTCTTCCCTGAGCATCATACACTTTAACCGACTGGATTTCCTTTGTATTCGAAAAGCTTATAGAGTAGGAGAATCAAAAAAATTATCATGGAAAATTTAAAAAACTTTCAAAACAGGAATTGAAAACAGTTCAAGGAGTATACCTATGTTTTTAGCAGGTTATTTCTGGTGTTCATTTGTAAAAAAATGTATTCCGGTAGGGTCAAGCTGCGGACTTGAGTTGTAGCAAGTAGCTTTGTCCAGATAATCTAAAGATCATTTTTCTGATCCCTTTAGGTATTTGATAAAGTGAAAAAAGACCACTCTTTTGAATGGTCTTTTTTCTTGTTTTATTCTCAGAGAATTAAGTGTTAATTCAGAACTGTTTTTTCTCTATATACAAGACCTTCATAACAGGCGTTGTAAATAATTTTCAGATCTTCCAGCGTAGGTACACGAGGATTGAAACCTGTACAAGGATCAATTAATGCGTTGTTAGCTATATAATCAAGGTTTTTGTCCCAATCTTCTCTTGAAATTCCGAACTCTTTAAGCGAAGCATTATTATTCACTTCCGAACGAAGAGTTTCTACAGCCTGAGCAAGATCTTCCGCAGTTTCCTTACCAATTACTTTCGCCAGATCAGGAAAACGATTACTAGCCTGTGCATTAAAACGGATCACATTCGGAAGGAAAATTGCATTGGAAGCTCCATGTGGGATTCCATATAATGCACCTACTTGGTGAGAAAGCGAATGAACAATCCCCAACCACGCATTATTAAACGCCAGACCTGCCATAAAAGAGGCATCATGCATATTCTGACGGGCTTTAATGTTCGTTGGATTATTTACTGCTTCTTTCAGATTATCAAAAACGATTTCCAAACCACCTTTCGCCAGAGCATCTGCATAATTGTTTTCAATATTGGAAACATAAGCTTCCACACAATGCGTCAATGCATCCAAACCAGTATTTGAAGTGATATGAGCAGGCATTGAAGCACATATTTCACCATCAACAATAGCAATGTCAGGCGTCAGCTCATAAGATACAATGGGATATTTTACCCCTTTTTCACGATCTGTGATTACGGCCAGTCCTGTCGTTTCAGTTCCAGTTCCGCTGGTAGAAGGAATTGCGATGAATCTCGCCTTATTTCTAAGTACAGGAACTGTGAAAGGTTTAATTAATGAATCAAAATCTGTATCAGGATATTCGTAGAATACCCACATGATTTTCGCTGCATCAATTGCAGAACAGCCACCTAACCCAATGATCCAGTCCGGTTCAAAAGCACTCATGACTTCAGCACCCTTTAAGCTGGTTGCAGAGGAAGGATCTTCTTCCACACCATCAAAAACTTTAGTTTCTATTCCTGCCTCAGTTAAGAAAGCGATTGCTTTGTCAAGCGTTCCACTTTTTCTCATAGAACCTCCTCCGGTTACGATAACCGCTTTTTTACCTTTAATGTTTTTTAATTCTTCAAGGCTTCCAGGACCATGGAAAACCTCTCCTGCAATAAATAACTTGCTCATTTTTCTTTTATTTGTTTAATGATGCAAAATTAGATCACGCAGAATGAGTCATGTTATACAAATAAGACTATCCGTTATACATTTGCGCCAGTTCCTGCTGAAGTTCCGTTGGAGTTTCCTTTAATTTAGACTTTACAAACTTACTAAGAGCAGAAGGAGAATTGAACCCAAGGTCAAACGCAATCTCTTTGTGAGTAAGGTCTGAGAATAAAAGCTGCCTTTTAATTTCTATCAGAATACGGTTATGGATCGTATGGATGGCTGTTTCCCCACAATGTTTTTTTGTGATGGAATTTAGTTTTTTAGAGGTAATAGATAATTTTTCAGCATAATACTGAACCGTTCGCTGCTCTTTGTAATGCTGATTAAGATACTTTTTAAATTGAATATACAGAGGCTTATCTGTAGTTTCCTTATACAATACCGGATGTAATCCGTGAATAGATTCAATAAGGCCCAGCAGAAAAATTTTAATATAAAAACGGGCCTGTTCCTTTTTAATAAGACTTGGGTTGATATAAATATCCCAAATCATTTTCAACAGATGCATACTTCGCTCAAACTCTTTCGCAGGAAGAATAGTACAGTTAAGCTGGGTAGAAAGATTTACGTTATAGGTGCTCAGTTCATTTTTAAGAATATCAGAGCAGAACAAAATTTCCTCAAACAGAATAAACTTTCCCTTTAAATCTTCGCTTGGATTTGAAACAAAATGAACCTGTTCAGGAAAAATGACAGAAATCTTTCCGGCTTTAAGGCTATGCGTCTTTTCTTCAATATGAACCTGAACATGGCCATTTTCAACGACAATTATACAGAAGTGATCTTTTTTGTGAGGCTTCTGATATTCTTGCAGCCTTTCTTTGCTCAGATCAAAAATACGGAAAGACAGGTTTTTATCCTCTTCTTTTTGGATGTTTTTCTTGATCTTCAATTTCTGTAAATCCATTGAATTGACGAATTATTGTTGTTTAAAAATAAAACAGCAAAATTAGTTAATTTCAGTAAATCTCAATTAAACGCCAGAGAATATCTGTGCATGTCCATACAATTAATGAGAGAAATAATACCGGTATAAACAGACTAATGATTCAAAAAATAAATTTGATTTGAATAGAGGCTTAAAACACCGTTACAATTTTCGTCTCTCACTGAAAATCCTTATTTTTGTACATCTAAAAAGTAAAAGAAAGAATGAATTCCTACAAAAATCCATTGGAAGAGCGCTATTCCAGTGAAGAAATGTTGTTTAATTTCTCACATAATAACAAATTCCGTACCTGGAGAAAGCTTTGGATCGCTTTGGCTGAAATTGAAAAAGACCTTGGTCTTGATATTTCTGACGAGCAGATTGCAGAGTTGAAAGCTAATGCTGAAAATATCGATTACGATAAAGCGGCTGAGTATGAAAAAAAATTCCGTCATGATGTAATGGCTCACGTTCACACCTATGGTGATGTGGCCCCTTCAGCAAAAGGAATTATCCACTTAGGAGCTACTTCAGCTTTTGTAGGAGACAATACAGACCTTATTCAGATCCGTGACGGGCTTTTGATTTTAAAGAAAAAGCTGGTTAATGTAATGAAAAACCTGGCTGATTTCTCTATTCAGTATAAAGACCTTCCTACTTTAGGATTTACCCATTTCCAGCCGGCTCAGCTGACTACTGTTGGGAAAAGAGCGACCCTTTGGTTACAGAGTTTGGTTCTTGATATTGAAGAACTGGATTTCTTCTTAGAAACACTACGTTTCAGAGGAGTAAAAGGAACTACAGGTACTGCTGCAAGCTTCTTGGAGCTTTTCAACGGTGATTATTCTAAAGTAAAACATTTAGATAAAGAACTTTCAAAAAGATTCGGTTTCGAAAAAGTATTCGGCGTTTCAGGTCAGACTTATGACAGAAAAATTGATGCTAAAGTAGTTGCTTTATTAGGAAATATTGCCCAGTCTGCTCATAAATTCACCAACGATTTACGTCTTCTTCAAAATCTTAAAGAAATTGAAGAGCCTTTCGAGAAAAACCAGATTGGTTCATCAGCAATGGCGTACAAACGTAATCCAATGAGAAGTGAAAGAATCGGGGCTTTGGCAAAATATGTAATGTCCTTAACGACAAGTTCTGCAATGGTAGCTTCTACTCAATGGTTTGAAAGAACATTGGATGACTCTGCCAACAAGAGACTGACGATTCCTCAGGCTTTTCTTGCTGTTGACGCTATTCTATTGATCTGGAACAACATCATGAACGGGATCGTTGTATATCCAAACAGAATCAACAAACATATTATGGAAGAACTTCCTTTCATGGCGACAGAATATATCATCATGGAAGAAGTGAAAGCTGGTGGTGACCGTCAGGAAATTCATGAAGTAATCAGAGTTCACTCTATGGAAGCTTCTAAAAAAGTAAAAGAAGAAGGGAAAGAAAATGACCTTATTGAAAGAATCTTAAATGATGATTCTTTAAAATTAGATAAATCAAAATTAAAAGAAGTTTTAGATCCTAAAAACTTTATCGGTTTCGCACCTATTCAGACGGAGGAATTCATCGCAAATGAAGTCCAGCCCATTCTGGATCAGAATAAAGACCTGATAGGATTGGAGGCTGATCTTAAAGTATAAAATAGATGCAGTCTTTTGGGCTGCATTTTTTTTGAAGTTGTATGAAATATTATTTGCTATTTATTCTAATGATGATTCCTGTGATTACATTTTCTCAGGATTTAAAGCCAAATAAAAAAATTAAGTCAAATGAAATTTTTCAACATACTACTTCAACAATTGCAGTTCCTCTAAACTTGGGAGAGTTTGTAAGAACGGGTTTATTTACAAATTCTAAAAACGATAGTGTTCTTTCTGCAGAATATGAGAATAAAAATAATGATGCACAATTTAAATTTAAAATTGTTCCGGCTCTTCTACATGAAGAAAGACTTTTAAATCATTATTATAAAGATCTTAATGAAAGAAGATATACGCCTAAACAAAGTGAAAGAGTAGATAAAATTGTAATTTTTAAAGAAGGAAGATTTACGCTTCGAGGAATCAGCACCTATTTTAAGCATCTTAATAGATTGATTAATGTTAGAGTTTATGATGCAGGTTTTTGGGTTTTTATTTCAGAAATGAGCCAGGAAGATAATGATACTTTGGCTCTGAATAAAAGGCATGATGAATTTTTAAATATTTTGAAGCCAGCTAAAATTGTAGAAAATAATCCGTTGACAAGATACTCTAATATTGTTTATGCGCCTGCTGCTGCAAGGGATACAACAATGTTAAGAATTACCATGAGCAGTTCTCTGAATAAGATGAAATGGATCTATGAAAATATTGATAAATATGAAAGAGCATCAGGTATTCCCGGAACTCTTCTAGATTTTCAAATTGCAGGTATTAATGGCTTTATAGATTACAAAACAGAGAAAAATCCTAATTCAATTAAAGAAGGCAATCCTGCAGTAGACAAATTGATTTCTTTTTTTACAAAACTTCGAAATGATGGTTTCACAGATGAATATTTAATGGAGCAATATTATTATTTATTAAGTCCTGCTGAAAATCATCAATTTGATTATAAAGGATATCAAAAGTGGAAACTTGAGAACTCTATAGATTATAATGTTGATCAAAAATATTATATTATTGAAAATGTTCGAAGGAAGACAAATCTAAATAAAGACGAGTAGATTAAGATTTACTATTAATCAGGTATGAAAAAAACGCTTTTACTCATTTCCATGATCCCCATCCTTTCTTTTTCCCAGAAGAAAGAGGTTTTAAAGTATTTTATTTCAAAAGATACATTGGCTGGAGTAAAAGATCAGGACGGAAAAATTATCGTTCCTGCCCAGTTTAAAATCTATTCCGATCTTGAAAACGGTGATCTTGTAAAAGAAGAAACCATTTATTTTGATGGTTCTAAGAAAGGTGAAGTGAAAGAAAAAAATGCCTGGGGATATGTGTACGACAAAAAAGGAAATTTTCTGTACAGGCCCTTCTTTTATGACAATGGAGCCGATTATTTCAAGGAAGGCGTCAGAAGATATGTGAAAAATGGGAAAGTTGGCTTTGCTGACCGGAATGGGAAAATTGTTATAGAAGCCAAACATGACTTTGTTTCATACTTTGAATATGGTTATGCTTTATTTTGTGATGGCTGCGACTGGGAGAAAACAGAAAATGAGCATAAAGGAATTGTAGGGGGAACCTGGGGTGTTATGAATACCAAAGGAGAAACCGTTAAGCCCATTGTAAAATCATCAGATAGAGATAAAGAAATTCAGGGGAAATACTATCCGAGTCCGTTTGACTACAACCAAAAAGAAAAGACTATTCTTCAGTTTTTTGAAAAGCAGAATAAAACACTTTCAGGTCTTTATTATATTAATGTTTATCCTAAGATGTCTGATGCTGAAAAGAAATTGCTTTTTGAAATTGTGGAAAGACCAAAAGAAAATTTTCCTTATTACCAGATCAACACCTTTGCTCTAGGGATGGATCTGCTGATTGCAGATCGTTTTACATTCCTGGTTTCGGAAGATGGTAAAGAAAAATATGCCATGGATTATAATGAAAAGATTCCTTACGAAAAATGGCTGGATAATGAAATAAAAGAGGCGGAACAGTTCCAGAAAGAGCATCCTGATCATCCTAATAAATTTGTAAAATAAGAAGACTAAACAAACGGATGATGTAATCTGACGTTGAAGTTTAAAATATAAAGAACCGTATGAGTTCTTAAAAAAAGTAAAAAGAAAGTAATAAATCTAATATTAAAATCTGACATCTAATGTCTAATAACAAAAGAATTTTCGTAGAAAAAAGAGGTATTTTCGATGTTGAAAGTCCAAAAATTTTTGATGAAGTAAAAGCAGTCGTTCCGGCAGCCAAAAATGTGAAAGTATACAATGTGTACGATATTTTTGGATTGAATGAAGGAGAATTTGAGAAAGTAGTAAACAGCACTTTCGTAGATCCCGTGACCGATATTTTACATACAGAAAACCCTGCAGAAGGCATTTATTTTGCAATGGAATTTCTTCCCGGCCAGTATGATCAACGTGCGGATTCTGCCCAGCAGTGCATTGCCTTACTGACAGAGAATGAAAAATCAAAAGTAAGAAGTGGAAAACTGATCCAGTTTGAAGGAGTTTCTGAAGCAGATATTTTGAAGATCAAAGACCTTCTCATCAACAAAGTAGAGTCTCAAGAAAAAGATCTTTCCATATTAAACATTCCTGCAGATGAAATACCGACTAAAGTTTTAATTCACGAAAATTTTATCAGTCTCGATGATGCTGAACTTGAAAATTTCTATAATGATCACGGTTTTGCATTAGGATTGGATGACCTGAAATTTATTCAGGAATACTTTAAAACAGAAAAAAGAAATCCTACTGAAACGGAACTGAAAGTTTTAGACACCTATTGGAGTGACCACTGCCGTCATACTACTTTTGAAACAGAACTGTCAGACATCCAGTTTGAAGGAGCATTCAAACATACATTGGAAACCATTTTCAATGATTATATCGAAAAAAGAAAATTCTTAGGCCGTGAGCTGAAGCCGATCTCTTTAATGGATCTGGCAACGGTTTGTGGTAAATATTTCCATAAAACAGGCAATCTGGAAAACCTTGTCATCTCAGACGAGATCAATGCATGTACAATCCAGATCGAAGCAGAATATGATGGTAAAAAAGAACCATGGTATTTATTATTCAAAAATGAGACCCACAATCACCCTACAGAAATTGAACCTTTCGGTGGGGCCTCAACATGTCTTGGTGGTGCTATCAGAGATCCTTTGTCCGGAAGATCATTTGTATTCCAGGCGATGAGATTAACGGGTGCTGCTGATGTTTTAGAAGCGGTTGACCAGACTTTGCCAGGAAAACTTCCTCAGAAAACCATTACAAAACAGGCTGCCAACGGATATTCATCCTACGGAAACCAAATTGGCCTTGCCACTACCATGGTTTCTGAGATCTACGATGAAGGGTACAAAGCCAAGAGAATGGAAGTAGGTTTCGTTACAGGAGCCGTTCCTGTAGATTGGGTAAGACGTGACAAACCTGAAAATGGAGACTCTATCATTATTTTAGGAGGTGCAACGGGTCGTGACGGTGTTGGCGGAGCCAGTGGAAGTTCAAAAGTACAGGATGAAAACAGTATCCACACCATGTCTACTGAAGTTCAGAAAGGAAATGCCGTTGAAGAACGTAAGATCCAAAGACTGTTCAGAAACCCTGAAGTAACGAAACTGATTAAGAAATCCAATGACTTTGGAGCAGGAGGTGTTTCCGTAGCGATTGGTGAAAATTGCTGATTCATTAGAAGTAAATCTTGATGTTTTACCTTTAAAATATGAAGGTTTGAACGGAACTGAGCTGGCTATTTCAGAATCTCAGGAAAGAATGGCTGTTGTAGTTGATCCAAAAGATAAAGAACAGTTCATCAAATTCTGTGAAGATGAGAACATTGTTGCTGTAGAAGTAGCAAAAGTGACCGATTCAGGAAGAATGCAGATGTTCTGGAAAGGTGATAAAATCGTTGACCTTTCAAGAGAATTCCTTGATACCAACGGATGTTCCAAAACCCAGGAGGTGAAAATTACCCATCTTGAAGAAGTAAAAGAAGAAACACCGGATTTCACAAAAGAAAACTTCCTAAACCTGTTAAGCGACAAAAATGTAGCTTCCCAGAAAGGACTTCTGGAAATGTTTGATTCCTCTGTCGGTGCGACTACGGTTGCTATGCCTCTTGGTGGAAAATATCAGCAAACCTTAATGGAAGGAAGTGCTCAGACCCTGCCGGTTTTTAGGCGCAAAAGACATTGAAACCGTTTCTTTTGCGAGCTGGGGATTTGACACCGGAATTTCAAAACAGAATTCATTATTGGGAGCTTCTTACGCAGTAGTAGAAAGTGTGGCGAAGATTGTTGCCATGGGAGGCGATTATAAAAATATCAGATTAAGCTTTCAGGAATACTTCGAAAAACTGGGTCAGAGTGCTGAGAAATGGGGTAAACCTTTAGCTTCACTTTTAGGAGCTTATGATGCTCAAATTAACCTTGGTTTGGCAGCGATTGGAGGTAAAGACTCCATGAGTGGTACTTACCAGGATCTGAATGTTCCGCCGACCTTAATTTCATTTGCTTGCGCTAACGGTGAGAAGAGCAATGTGATCTCTCCGGAATTTAAGAAAGCTGGAAATAAAATATATTATTTCAATCACATTCCACAGGAAAACAGACTTCCAAACTATCAAAGCTTAAAAGGAATTTTTGAATTTATTTTTGAAAATATTAAAGCCGGAAAAATTGTTTCTGTGAAAACCGTTAAAGAAGGGGGTGCTGCTGTAGCTTTAGCAAAAATGACCTTTGGAAACAGATTGGGTGCAAATATTAATATTGATGAAAATGCTTTACTGGCTAAAAATATCGGAAGCTTAATTATTGAATCTAGAGAAGGTTTAAATTTTTCTGATATTCAATTGATTGGTGAGGTTGAGGATTCAAATGTATTGAAAATCAGTAATTTTGAATTAAATATCTTAGAATTACTTGAAGCTAATACAAAAACATTTGAAAAACTTTTCCCTACTAAAGAAAAAGAAAAACTGACGGTTGAAATTGATGAGAAATCAAACTCTATCAACCCAAGAAATATTATTATTAAGAAACACGGAATTGCCCAACCGAAAGTATTTGCTCCTGTATTTCCTGGAACAAACTGCGAGTACGATACCTTAAATGCATTCCAGAAAGAAGGCGCCGTGATCAGCAGTCTTCCATTGAAAAACATCAATCACCAATTACTGGATGAAAGCATTGATGCATGGGTGGAAGAGATCAAAACTTCTCAAATCCTTGCCTTTTCAGGAGGTTTCTCAGCAGGTGATGAGCCGGATGGTTCCGCAAAATTCATTGTGAATGTTCTGAAAAACGAAAAGATGAAAAATGCCGTTCATGAATTATTAGATAGAGACGGAATGATCATCGGGATCTGTAACGGTTTCCAGGCTTTGGTTAAATCCGGTCTGTTACCTTATGGAAGAATCAAAGATCTGGACGAAAACTCTCCGACATTGGCTCACAATGCCATCAGAAGACATATTTCCCAGATGGTGAATGTAAAGGTCATCAACGACGAAAGTCCTTGGTTAAAAGGAATGAAAGGCCAGGTATTCACGATCCCGATTTCTCACGGTGAAGGTCGTTTTATGGCTTCTGAAGAAGAAATAAAGAAGCTGTACGAAAACGGGCAGATTGCTACCCAATACATCGATCTTGACGGAAACATTGCTCATGGAATGCCATTCAATCCCAACAACTCATTATTCGGAATTGAAGGAGTTACCAGCCCATGTGGAAAGATTTACGGAAGAATGGGGCATCCTGAGCGTTTTGCACAAGGTCTCATGAAAAACATACCGACTGCAAATTATCACAACATATTCAAAAACGGAGTAGAATACTTCAAATAAGAATAAAAGAAAAGTAAAAATGACTGCCTGATGGCGGTCATTTTTTATATTTACTATTGTTAAACTGACTGTAAGAAATGCAAAGCACAGATTACCGTAATAAATTCAGAAACCATGTTGAATTCAGATAAAAATAAAACAATCATAATCAATGGCAGTCATTTTTCAGATCTGGCTGGATTCTATGATGAAATTTCTAAAGTTCTGATGAAAAATACCGACTGGCAAGTGGGAACGCTGGATGGCTTTGATGATATCCTGTACGGAGGTTTCGGAGTGTTTGAAAGCCAGGATGAAGTTGAAATCAACTGGAAAGATTCTCAAAAATCAAAAGAAGATCTTGGTTTTGAAGCCACCCGAAGTTTTTATGAAAATAAAATCAGGCAGGGAAAACCATTTAACACAGAGTTGATACAGCACAAGTTAGATAAGCTGATTTCAGGTGGCGGCCAGACCTTATTTGAAATTTTAATTGAAATTCTCGAATCACACAAAAATATTACCTTAATTTTGAACTAGAGTTACAACGTGACGATTTAGCCCAGGATAGGGTATAGTGCTATTAAATTAATGATATCCAAAAAAACGCAAGATTAATAAATGAAAAAAATGATTTACGGGCTATTCTTCGGAGACAGTATTACTTACGGAGAATATGACGGAGTATTCGGTGGATGGGTAGATATTCTTAAAAGATATGCTTTGCAGCAGTTTCATGAAGGAAGCAACGAACTGATTCTTTTTAACCTGGGAATAGGTGGTGAAACAACGGAAGGTCTGTTGAAAAGAATGCCCCATGAGCTGGCAGCGCGGAATTCTCCGGAAGGAAATATAATTTTTATCGGGTATGGTGCTAATGATCTGGTTAAAAAGAACGGCAACTACTTGGTAACTCCTGAACAGTTTAGAAAAAACATTATGACAGCAGTTCAGCATGCAAGACAATATTCTGAAGATATTTATCTTGTAAGTATCCTGCCGATCTCCCAAAAAGTCGACCATATAGAAACTCCTGCAGGAAAACTGAGAACGAATGATGAAGTTTTAACTTACAATCAGATCCTTAAAGATTTAGCTGCAGAAAATGCTTTGAGCTATATTGACTTTTATGCTGCATTTGTAGAAGATAAAGAGATTTTACTTTCAGCAGATGGAGTTCACCCCAACGAGAAAGGGTATGGCATAATGGCTGAAACCGCAATTTCAATCGTTGAAAAATATTTATGATGGTTGATCCTATTCAATAGGAGACCTAGCCCGTTCAACATTAAATGTAATATTAGCCATTTACAAAAATATATTTCCAATACACAATCACTCCAACAGCAACAGATCCGATTGCCATAAGAAGAACTGCGCCGGCAGCAATGTCTTTAATAAATCCGATTCTCTTATCAAAATCAGGCTGAATGATGTCACATATCCTTTCAATTGCTGTATTGAAAATTTCTGCACATAAAACGCCTAAAGAGGCGATAACAACCAATGTGGTATCAACTGCTGACAGCTTAAAATAGAAAATAAGGAAAAGATTAATGAAAAAGGCCACAAGCTCTATCTGGAAATTTCTTTCCGTTCTCATCATCAGGAAAACACCATGGAAAGCGTTCAGAAAACTTTTATGGACAGGTGGTTTTCGCATGATTTCTTTTTCACAAATATAATATTTGTCTGGTAGACTAATGGGATCTTTGATTCAAAAATTAATCATCAGATAAATTATTGAGATAACATCAAGCCTGAAAACAGGTTAGTGATATTTGTTTAAAACTCCTTAAGATTATTTTTTTCATTATAGTTTCTATTTATTATATTTGTAGAAACTTATTTTTAAATCTATGAAATTTATTATTTCAAGTGGTGAACTGCAGAAAGCATTGCAAACTGTAAGTGGCGTAATATCAAGCTCTCAATCGAGACCGATTTTAGAAAACTATCTTTTTGAATTAGACGGAAATAACGTTACCATTACAGCTTCTGATGGCGAGACTACTCTTGTTACTTCTTTGGAGGTAAAGTCTGACGATTCGGGTAAATTTGCCGTTCCTGCTAAAATTTTTCAGGATTTTATCAAGACTTATGGTGAACAGCCTTTAACGTTTGTTGTAAAAGACAACGCGGAAGGAACCGGTAGCCAGCTGGAGATTTTAGATGAAAAAGATAATTTCGCTGTGGCATTGGATAATGCAGACGATTACCCGGAGCTTCCGGAATTTGATGCTTCCCAGAGCGTGGCAATGCCGGCAGGAGTTTTATCTGAAGCGTTGACAAATACTCTTTTTGCAACAAGCAATGATTCTCTTCGCCCGGTAATGACAGGTGTACTGTTCCAGTTTGGAGAAAATGAAACGAATTTTGTTTCTACAGATTCCCACAGACTGGTTGTCTATAAAAGAACAGATCTGATGAATGCCGAGCCTATGGAATTTATCATGCCTAAAAAGCCGTTGAATATTTTCAAAAATATTTTGGCTAGTTCTAACGAAGACGTGACAATCGACTTCAACGAGAATATGGCTAAATTTACCTTTGGAAAGCATATCTGGATCTGCAGACTGATTGATGGGAAATATCCCAACTATACAGCAGTAATTCCAAAGGAAAATCCAAATGTACTGACGATCAACAGAAACCTTCTTCTGGGAGCGATCAAAAGAGCATCGATCATGTCTAACAAATCTACCAATCAGGTAAGATTTAAACTGTCTGCCAACATTCTTCACCTTCATGCAGAAGATACGGAATATGCAAACAAAGCAGACATGCAGATCCCTTGCGATTACAACGGGGAAGATATCAATATCGGTTTCAGCTCTAAGTTTTTAACGGAAATGCTTACCATTTTAGGTTCTGACGATATCACCATGAAAATGTCTCAACCGAATAGACCGGGGATCATTGAACCTCTTGACGGTCTTGAAGAAAGTGAAAATATCCTGATGTTATCAATGCCGGTAATCGGATTGTAATATTCTGACAGATAAAATAAAAGAGGTTTTGATTTTCAAGACCTCTTTTTTGTTTTACAAGAATTGAGTTAAGATCTTTAATATGTAAATTTTATCCTATAACCTGGAAACTAAATAAAGAATATGAGTTTTATGGTGTGTTTTCTGTAAAGAAAGTTTTAAATAATACTCATTTCAGAAAGAAAATTTAATAAAACTATTTGTTTTAAAGTGAGCCCTAAATTTCTCTGTTTCTTAAAAAAACACGACATTTGTACCGGAAAAACCGTACAGTAGAAATGGTGCGGAAATTCAAATAAATTTTTCAAAATATAGCAAATGAAAATATCAAACAACTGGCTGAAAGACTTTATCAAAACGGAACTCAAAACAGAAAGGATCGGAGAATTCCTTACAGATATTGGTCTTGAAGTGGAGGGGATAGAAAAATTTGAAAGCGTAAGAGGCAGCCTGGAAGGTATTGTGGTAGGGAAGGTATTGACCTGCGAAAAACATCCGAATGCAGACAAACTAAAGAAAACAACGGTTGACGTAGGAAACGGAAAAATATTAAATATTGTTTGCGGAGCTCCCAACGTGGAAGCGGGACAGACTGTTCCTGTTGCGGTTGTTGGAACTAAGATCTACGATAAAACAGGAAACTTTTTTGAAATCAAAGAAGCTAAGATCAGAAGCGAGGTCTCCCAGGGAATGATATGTGCGGAAGATGAACTTGGCCTTAGTGATGATCACGGTGGAATTATGGTTCTGGATGAGACAAAATATGAAGTGGGAAAAAACTTTGCAGACTATTTTGAACTGACCAATGATGAAGTTTTGGAGATCGGATTAACGCCGAACAGAACAGATGCCATGTCCCATTACGGAGTGGCAAGGGATCTTCATGCTTTCCTTTCGACCAACCAGCAGAAATCAATGTTTGAGAAAGTTTCTTCTGAAACATTAAACAATGAAGGTTCACACAATTTTACTCTTGAAGTAGAAGATGCTGAACTGTGTCCAAGATACATCGGAGCAGTGATCGAAGAAGTGAAAATAGCTGAATCTCCTGCCTGGTTGAAAGACAGATTAAAAGCAATTGGTTTAAACCCCATCAATAATATTGTAGATATTACCAACTATATCCTTCACGGTTACGGACAGCCTCTTCACGCATTTGATGCAGACAAGATTGCTGACAGCAAAGTAAAAGTAGGAACTGTAAAAACAGGAACCAAGTTTACAACACTTGATGGTGTTGAAAGAACGTTGAACGGTTCCGAGGTTATGATCAAAGACGGAAAAGACAATCCAATGTGTATTGCCGGAGTTTTTGGTGGCGCCAATTCAGGAGTTTCTGATGAGACAAAGACCATATTCTTGGAAAGTGCCTATTTCAATCCGGTAGCGGTAAGAAAAGGAGCTAAATTCCATGGTTTAAATACAGATGCTTCTTTCAGATTTGAAAGAGGAGTAGACCCTAATATTACCAGAACAGCCATTACCCATGCCATCAAACTGATTCAGGAGATTGCCGGAGGAAAATTGGTAGGAGATCTTTTGGAAGAATATCCGAAGAAAATCGAAGACAATTATGTGATCATCAGATTTTCAAGAATTGAACAGATTCTGGGAACAAAAATCCACAGAGAAAAAGTAAAAGAGATCTTAAAAGCTTTGGAAATTCAGGTCTTAAATGAGATCCAGAACGGACTTGAAATTTCTGTACCAGCTTACAGAGCGGATGTAACAAGAGAAATTGATGTTATTGAAGAGATTTTAAGAATTTACGGATACAACAAGATCGATGCACCACAGAAAATCTCATTTACACCGGTAAAATTGAGTGCCAACGACCAGGACGAACTTGAAAACAACTGGGCAAGAACACTTCAGGGCATTGGATTCAACGAAGTCATGAATAACTCGCTGACCTCTGTAAAAGATGAAACCGATGCTGTAAAACTATTGAATCCATTGAGCGGGGATCTTGCTTTTATGAGAAAATCTCTATTGGAAGGTCTTTTGCAGAATGCAGTTTACAACATCAACAGAAAAAATCAGGATATTAAATTCTTTGAATTCGGAAAAATCTACCACAAAAAAGAGAAATACGAAGAAAGAAAGCAGCTTGCCCTTCTTGTTACAGGAAGAGATGTTGCTGAAAACTGGCTGCAGCCGAAATCTGCTGTAAGCTTTTATAATCTTAAAGCCTATGTGAAGGTTCTGTTGGAAAGAATTGGTGTTAATTACACAGAAGTAGCCTTAACTGATGAGAGATTTTCTGACTCTTTAGCATATGAAGCTGGCGGAAAAACTTTAGTAAGAATTGGAAAAGTAGCCCCTGTATTACTAAAAGATTTTGATATTGACCAGGAATGTTTCTACGCAGAGATCGAGCTTGAAATGGCTCAGGAATTACGTTCTAAAAACGTATTGAAGTTTAAAGATATTCCTAAATTTAACAAGATCAGGAGAGATCTTGCCTTGCTGATCGATAAAAATGTAAACTATCAGGATCTGTATCAGACTGCGAAAAAGAACAAATCGCCTTTCATCAAGAATATTAACTTATTCGATGTATATGAAGGGAAAAATCTTCCGGAAGGTAAGAAGTCTTACGCAATGAGTTTTGAACTACTGAATGAAGAGAAAACATTGGAAGAAAAAGAAATTTCTGAAGTAATGGATTCCCTGATTAAAACATTCCAGAAAGAATACAATGCAGAATTAAGATCTTAATTCACATAAAATATATCATTAAAACGGGCTTCAGCCCGTTTTTTTGTTTTGTAATCATTGCCAGTTAAATTCTACATAATCTTATAGTATACATTTTCAAGCATAAATTTGCTCAATCAGCCGGATCTGCGAGAGAAAAAAGAAATTCAATCCTCTTCAGATAACCATTCAATAAAAACGGGCTTTAGCCCGTGTTAGATTACCCAAATAGCCAAAAAATAAAAACCTGATTCAAGAAGTAAACAAAGTCAATGCGAAGACATTAACCCATTGATCTTTAAAAAAATAATTCTAAAATAGAGTTTTCGAAAGTAATAAAATCCTTTACGAACCGTTTAAATAATATAATTTCCTTAAATTTGAGTAATTCAAAAAGAAAAAAATGAAAAATCTTTTTTTAAGTATATGTGCGGCAGCGGTTCTCGCTTCGTGCGGAACAATGTCCAGTGCTTCTGCTTCTAAAGTAGGAAAGGCACAGCCTTCATTGGCTAATACAAAATGGACATTGGCGGATAACGTGAAAGGTAAGATTCCTACCCTGAATATTGAAGGCGAAAAAATCAATGGTAATGCAGGATGCAACAATTATTTTGGAACAGCTAAAGTAGACCCTTCTACAGGTGACTTCTCTGCAGGACAGCTGGGATCTACCAGAATGATGTGCAGTAATATGAGTGTTGAGCAGAACTTTATGGATATGGTAGGTAAAGCTAACAAATATGTAATCTCCGGAACAACCCTGGAATTGTACAAAGACAATCTTCTACTGTTGAAATTCAATAAAGCAGAATAAAAAATAAAAGGAACTCAAATTGAGTTCCTTTTTTATGTTTAGATTGTTATTAATTAATCTTCCTCTTCTTCGTCGTATTTAGCCAACTCTTCATCGCACCATTTGAATGCAGCTTCTACCACCTTTGTAGCTTCATCTGCCATAGTTTCTTCATCGTCTCCTTCCAAATCATCTAACCATTCAACTTCTTCTTCCTCAACGTTTAAGATAAATCTTGGATATTCTGTATGAACTACGAATAAATCTTCAGGAAATTCCGAATTGTCTGCTAATAAAAACTTTGGTAATTTCATTTTTTTTAATGTTTTAACTTTGATCAAAGATAAATAAAATTATTGACTTAAAATTATTTCAAAAACATTTTTGAAACTTTTTCGGCTTTTTTACTTTCCGAATAATCATAGAAACCTTCCCCCGACTTTACGCCCAGTTTTCCAGCCATTACCATGTTTACAAGAAGCGGGTTAGGAGCATATTTTGGATTTTTGAAACCGTCATACATTACATTTAAGATCGCTAGACACACATCAAGACCAATAAAATCTGCCAACTGGAGCGGCCCCATTGGATGTGCCATTCCGAGCTTCATTACGGTGTCAATTTCTTCTACACCAGCTACTCCATTATAAAGCGTTTCAATTGACTCATTGATCATCGGCATAAGAATTCTGTTGGCAACAAAACCAGGATAATCATTTACCTCTACAGGAACCTTACCTAAAGTCTTGCTCATCTCATAGATCACATCGAAAGTTTCTCTTGAAGTAGAATATCCTTTGATGATCTCTACCAGTTTCATAATAGGAACCGGGTTCATGAAGTGCATTCCGATCACTTTATCAGCTCTTTTTTGTTGCTGCTGCGATCTTTGTGATGGAAATAGAAGAAGTATTGGTGGCAAGGATACAGTGTTCAGGGGCAGAGTCATCCATCTGGCCGAAGATTTTCAGTTTCAGATCCAGATTTTCAGTAGCTGCCTCTACAATAAGGTCTGCATTACCTGCCGCTTCCTTAAGTTCCGTAAAAGTGGTGATATTTCCTAAAGTTTCAGCTTTCTGTTCTTCAGTAAGGTTTCCCTTTGCAATTATTCTGTCAAGGTTCGTTGTGATCGTTTTCAATCCTCTGTCCAGAGCATCCTGAGATACATCTACCAGATTTACTTTGAATCCGCTTTGCGCAAAAGTATGCGCAATACCGTTCCCCATAGTTCCCGCTCCAATAACTACAATGTTTTTGATCATTTTTCTTTTATTTTTTATAAATAGTTAAATTTTTAATATCCGTTAAATCAGATTGATAAACAGTTACCGACGGATCGAAATCCACTGTGCCGTCGCTGTTTTGTTTTCTGGTTTTGTTTTGTAAAGCAACAACAGATTGAAGACCTTTTGTGAAAGCCGTTTTTTGTTTTTTACCCAATTTGTCTGTTCCGATGTATAAATCAAATTCACCTTCTCTTCCCAAGCCACCCTGTTTTAAGATTTCAAAAGCCTTTAGGTGATTGC
This sequence comes from Chryseobacterium sp. W4I1, assembly GCF_030816115.1. Lineage (NCBI taxonomy): Bacteria > Pseudomonadati > Bacteroidota > Flavobacteriia > Flavobacteriales > Weeksellaceae > Chryseobacterium > Chryseobacterium sp. W4I1. Next base: position 2,211,838 of record NZ_JAUSXQ010000001.1, on the reverse strand, counting down.
TTTTCTCAAACTTTTTCAGATAATCTGTGACCGGTTTGGTCGAGGGAGTCCCACAGCACATGCTGCTATAGCTTATGCGCACATAGCTCATGCTTTTTTGTGAAAAAAGAAAAGTAAAGCAGAGCAGACTTATAGCGAACAATAATTTTTTCATATCAATATTGAGTGAAATTGCTTTTATTCTGTTTAATAGATCAGAACCGATATTTACAACTTCCTAAGCTGTTAAAAATAAGCTTAATATTTTACTTATTAAAATCATCCCAGACCGCCTTGGAAATATCTGAAACCATTCTGCAGTTCACTGCATTTGTTTCCATGGAATTGCTTATAAATACGGCAATTGCATAATGTTTTCCGTTTGGAAGTGTGATGATTCCTATATCGTTTTCTGCAATCGTAAGACCATCATTATTCTTTCCTGAAGCACCGGTTTTATGCGCAACCGGAGTATTTTTTGGTAACTGTTCAACAATTTTATTCGTTCCGGTTTTTGTTCCGATCATGATCTCCATCAGGAAATTTGTAGATCTTTTAGAAAGAAGCTTTCCGTCGTAGAATTTTTTTAGAACCAGAATGGCAGAATTCGGTGTACTGTAATTTTCATACAAAGCATTCCAGTTTTTTGTGTGCATTTCCTGCTCATTATACTTGATCTGGAAACCGGTAACTCCCTTGGAATCCATGAATTTTTGAACAGTTTGGGTTCCTCCGATAAGCTTCAACAGTAGATCACAAAGATTATTGTCACTTAATGCTACCGTATAGTCTATCACCTCACGTAATGGAACTTCAATATTTCCTTCAGGATGTTTTTCCTGAAACGGAGACCATGTATCTTCCAAAAGATCAGATTTTTTAATGAAAATTTTCTGATCCAGAGAAAGTTTCTTCTGGTCTACAAGATCTAAAACTGCACAGGCAATATGAAACTTAAAAACACTTAAAGTAGGAAGCTGTTTGTCTCCGTTTTTACTGTATTTAAAATTATTCTCAAAGCCAAGAACTGAAATTCCTACTGTTGCTTTTTTGCCTTCTGTGATAGAGTTTATTTTTTGCTCCAAAGCCGATTTCTGAGCTACTGCCAGCGATGAAATCAGAAGAAAGAAAAGTCCTATTTTTTTCATAATGTACAGGTTAAAAGAAGATCCCTTTTAAGCACTAAAAGGGATCTGCAATTTAAGATAATTATTATTGTATTTCAAAATAATTCAGGTTCGGACCGTTGCCTTCAAAGCGGAGTCTGATTTTATTTGTCCCTTTCTTGAACGGGACATTTTTAACGGATACTGTTTTCCAGTTTTGTTCTCCTTCCGTAGAAGGTAGTGAAACATTGGCCAGCTGTTTTCCTGAAGCATCTTCAAGCTTAATATTGGTGTCATTGCTGCCTGAATATCGGATACTGAATGTATAGCTTTTCTCAGATTTTACATTAATCGTATATTGAAGCCATTCTCCCTTTTCCGTTTTTCCTACATAATAGTGATTGGAGATACTGTCATCACAGAGGTAAATATCCACACCGTCATTCCTCATCTGCTGTCCGGAATTCCATTCAGATCTTTTTTTGGGGTCGCTTACCCAAAGATTGACAAAATCATGATCCAGATAAGCCGAACCCATTCTTCCCAAATCGTACTCTGAAGCAAACATTCTTCCCGGAGCCATGTGTTTTCTGAATGGTTTTGTGGAATCATCCGTTACCTGCCTGAACATGGCATCAATAACATCATTCTTGATCTCAACATTGTTGAATTTATAGTTTTCTGCAATCTGCATCAATACTTTTGTGGCAAAATCTTTAGATGGTTTTTCACCGCCGTTTTTCCAATAATTCAGAAGTTTTTCATATTCAGGAGTAATCTTTACATTAGTGATTCCTGCAATATTATCGATCTTTTTCATTGGCCAGAACGCGTAGCCAATATTATGTTTGTCCAGAAGTTGGATCAGTTCTGTAAACCATACATTCGAGTTTTCTCCGGTTTCCCCTAGCCAAATTGGGATATTATGCTTCTTTCTGAGATCAAGAATAGACTGGATTGTTTCATCATTATTATAATTCCAGTATTTATGGAAGCTGAATGCCATATTGTTATCCCAAAGCGGGATCAGTCCGTTGTAGTTGTTTCCCCAGCCGTTTCCTTCAATAAATATAATGTGCTTTTTATCTGTTTCCCGGATGGCATCTGTAATCTCTTTCTGAAGTTTCCAGAGTGGGGCATTAGACATTTCATCAGTTCCATTCGGATTTTTTCCGGTGAAATTAATATTAGGTTCGTTAATCAGGTCGTAGCCGCCAATCCATGGTTCATCCTTATATCGTTCCGCAAGCTTTTTCCATAGCGCAATCGTTTTTTTCTGGTTTTCATTGCTTTCCCAAAGTGAAGGTTTTGTTTTGTCATTGTCTGAAATATTGACATCATTTCCCTGTCCTCCCGGTGCTGCGTGAAGATCCAGAATCAGATATATTTTATTGGCAGCACACCATTTCAGCAGGTCATCCGTCATTTTAAAGCCTTCTTCCAGCCATGTATTTTGCCCTTTTACCGGTTCTTTTTCAATGGGAAGAGTATACAGATCATAATGCATAGGCAGCCTTATAGAATTGAATCCTGATTTAGCGAGAAAATCGATATCCTGCTTGGTAATGCCGTTTTTAAGATAAGCTTTATAGAATTCCTTCATTCCGTCTTCACCAATTAATTCGGAAATCTTTTCCTTGATCTTATACTGAGGACCTGCAAAATCAGCCGTTTTCAGCATATAACCTTCCTGAAGCATCCATCCGCCGAGACCAAGACCCCGAAGCTGAATGTTTTCACCTTTGTCATTAATTATTTTCTGACCGTCAGTTTTTAATAATTGTGATGTCCCAAATTGAGACAATAATAAAGCGGATAGTAGGATGGCTCTTTTCATATAGATTTAAATTATTGGAGAGACTATAGAATAATTGTTTTGAGAAAGACAAATATATTTAAAAATTCAGAACAAAGATTAAAATGATATAATGAAAACAGATTATTTTCAATGAATTTCAAAATAATCAAACATTAAAACTCAAGTTAAAATAAAAAGGCTGTCATTTATTCAACGACAGCCTGGGATATTATATATTGAAGTTTTTTAAGAAATCAGTTTTACGATTTCCAGTGCCACCTTCAAAGCTTCTGTTCCGTCTGCCAGGGAAACCTCTACATTTTTACCGTCAGTGATAGCATCTGCAAAAGAATTTAATTCGTCTAATATGGCGTTATTTGGTTGAATATCAGGGTATTCAAATAAGATTTGATTTTTTTCTCCATCAGCATTTTCAATAATCATATCAAAAGGAGTAGGATGCTCCGGTGCATCTTTCATCCGGATCACTTCTGCTTTTTTCTCAAGGAAATCTACAGAAATGTAAGCATCTTTCTGGAAGAAGCGGCTCTTTCTCATCGCTTTCATTGAAATTCTGGAAGTAGTAAGATTTGCTACACAGCCATTTTCAAACTCTATTCTTGCATTGGCAATATCCGGGGTTTTGCTGACTACGCATACACCGCTTGCATGAATATTTTTAACCTTCGATTTCGCCATGCTCAATAAAATATCAAGATCATGGATCATTAAATCCAATACCACAGAAACATCAGTTCCTCTCGGATTGAATTCTGCCAGCCTGTGGATCTCAATAAACATCGGGTTTTGAATGTATTCTTTAGTAGCAATAAAAGCAGGATTGTATCTTTCTACATGTCCTACCTGCGCCTTAATACCGTTTTCCTGGCATTTATGAAGAATTTCTTCTGCCTGTTCAAGCGTTTGAGTTACCGGTTTTTCAATAAAAAAATGAAGCTTTTTTTCGATGGCTTTTAGGGCATAATCATAATGATAGACTGTAGGGGTTACAATATCCAGCATATCAATCTGATCAAGAAGATCATCAAAATTTTCAAAGTATTTATATCCGAATTCAGCTTCTATTTTTTTTCCGTTTTCAATATCTTTATCGTGGAAACCTACCAGCTCGTACTTATCTGACTGGTTAAGAAGTCTTAAGTGAATCTTTCCCAGATGTCCGGCACCTACCAAACCTGCTTTTAACATAGATTTTTTAATTTTGGTAAAGATAAGAATTTTAGGTATTAGGAAATACGTTGTCGTATTTAGGTTGATAAGTATTGATAGTTTTTTTACTTTTGTAGAAACTACTACCCGTAACCTAATAACTACTATCTTACTAATGATGCATGATTCGTTTGTACATAAAGGAAAAAGAAAAATCTTGGTCGAATATCTAAGACATAAGATCGGGATCTCAGATGAAAATGTACTTTCGGCAATGAGTGAAGTTCCGAGACATCTTTTTATTGAAAGTATTTTTGAGGATTTTGCCTATGAAGACCGGGCATTTCCCATTTTGTCACACCAGACTATTTCCCATCCCTCTACAGTAGCGGAGCAGTCCGAGCTGTTGCAGGTAAAGCCTGGCGAGAAAGTTCTGGAGATCGGAACAGGATGCGGATATCAGACTGCCGTTCTGCTGGCTATGAAAGCCCTGGTTTATACAGTGGAAAGGCAAAAAGACCTTTTTGATTTTTCAAAGAAAAAATTCCGTGAGCTGCATTTAAATCCGAAATTCCAGAGTTTTGGGGACGGTTTTGCAGGACTTCCTACTTTTGCACCCTTTGACAAGATCATTGTCACCTGCGGAGCCTCGGTTTTACCAACAGAATTACTGAAACAGCTTAATATTGGTGGAAAAATGGTCATTCCATTAGGACCTACTGATGAACAGATCTTATACCGGTTTACCAAAGCTTCTCCCACAGAGTTTGAGAAAGAAGAATTTGGAGCCTATAAATTTGTGCCCATGTTAGGAAGTACCAATCATTAGGCACAAAATTATTATCCCATAATGTGAAAACCTCCGTCTACATGGCGGATTTCTCCCGTTATTCTGGTCTCCTTTCTGAAAAGGTGAATAACTTCGTGCGCCAAATCTTCCGGCAGGGCATTTCCCAGCGGACTGATTCGGTTTGCTCTTTCTACATCTTCAATATTTAGAGTAGCATTGCCTGCTTTGCTTCCCATATAAGGCGAAAACCTAATAGCATTGGCTCTGATTCCGAATTTTTTTCCTAATTCATAAGCCATTTCCAGAGTAAGCCTTTCCAACGCCGCTTTAGCAATGCTGATATTGATATAGGGAAAGAATGATACTTTTTCTGCTGCAATATAACTGAGCGAGACAATAGAAGAACCATTCTGTAAAACACCGTTTGAAAGCAGAGCCTGGCAGATTGAGATCATAGAAAAAGCCGAAACATTCATGGTTTCATTAAATTCCTCGGGAGTAACTTCCAGCATAGGTTTTACCGACTTGTTCCGGATCGTTTTATCCATCGCTATTGCATGAAGGAATCCGTTCAGCTGAATGTCTTTTTGTTTCAGATCTTCGGACAGAAAATGCAAACTTTCGGATAAGGTGACATCCAGAGGGGCAGTATAGACATCTTTTCCCAGGACCTTTTGACAGGCATTTTGAAAATCATCATAATTCTTGTTCAGAAAGTCTTTTGCTTTTTCTGAAACATTTTTGTGAAAAGGAGTGATTCCCAATCCCGTACAGACTACATTTCCGTTGTTTTCAAGAACTTTTTCGGCGACTTTCATGGCAAGAGAATTTTCATCTGCAATACCGGTAATTAGAAAAGTTTGATTGTTCAGCATATTATTTTTTTGTTATTTTAGAATAGAAATAATTCATTTAAGATTTATAAAGAGCAGTTCCCCAGGTCCATCCGGAACCTACCGCTGCAAATAAAAGGAGATTTCCGGGTTGTATTTTCCCGCTTTTATAGGTTTCATCCAGTACAATAGGAATTGTTCCACCGGATGTATTGGCGTATTTATCCATATTCGTCATCACTTTTTCAAATGGAATATTCGTTTTTCTTGCCGTTTCCTGTAAAATCCGGATACTTGGCTGATGGGGAATTACCCAATCTACATCATCGGAAGAAAGCTGATTTGCTTCAAGGATTTCATCTATTGCTTCCGGTAAAACTTTGGTTGCTGTATTGAAAACTTCTTTTCCGTTCATTTGAAAATAATGCAGCTTCTGTTTTAACGTTTCTTCCGAAGCAGGCATTTCTGAACCTCCGGCCGGAATATTGAAATGGTATTTTCCACGTCCGTCCGCATGAAGCTTAAAATCTAAGAAGCCCTTATCTTCAGTAGTGGCAGAAAGAAGAATTGCTCCCGCACCGTCTCCGAAAAACACGGAATCTTTCCTTTCCCAGTCTGTAATGGTTGAAAATGTATCTGCTCCAATAACCAGAACGTTTTTATACATTCCTGTTTCAATGAACTGGCATCCTATGGCAATTCCGTAAAGCCCTCCGGAACAGACAGCAGAAATATCAAAGGCTACAGCCTGATAAGCTTCCATTTTTTCCTGAACAAAACAGGCGGTAGAGGGAGCCTGCCTATCGGGAGTAGAGGTAGCAACGATGATAAGATTCAGATCCTGTGGTTTGACGTCTGTATTCTCAAGTGCTTTTAAGCCTGCTTTGAAAGCAAGGTCGCTCGTTACTTCACCTTCTGCAATTCTTCTTTCTTTGATCCCCAGATTTTTATAAATCCACTCATCAGAAGAGCCTATTGCTTCAAAAAAATCATTTTTTAAAATTTTTGGAGGAACATATGAACCTGTTCCTTTTATGTATGCATTTATTTTTGCCATTATTTTTTTTCGTTTAAAAACTTAAGTAAAGCTAAAAACAAATATTCATATATTGATTGAATTTGTTAAAGTTTATGATTTATATCATTATTTTTTTTAAACTTTAAATAATATTTTATAGTTTGTATTGATTTATTAATAAATTATTAATCCTAACGAACGATAGTATTTTAAAATAAAAGGATTATTTTTTAGAAGAAGTTTCATGTCAGATAATAAAGAGAGGTTAAAATACTTCCCTACATTTGATGTAACGAAAAAATTAAATTATGAAAGTATTCGTCAATAAAAGAATTCCTGAAACGGGAATACATATGCTGAAAGAAGCCGGGCTGGAAGTTTTTATCCCGGAACATGAAAACCTGTCGCACGACGAATGGCTGAGCTACTGTCAGAGTCACGATGCTATTTTAAGTGTAGGCGGAGAATTTAAATACGATCAGGATTTTTTTGACCAGTGTCCCAATATAAAAACAATCGCTTTATATTCTGTAGGTTTTGATCATGTAGACATTAAAGAAGCTACCCGCAGGAAAATTCCGGTGGGAAATACTCCTGATGTCCTCAGTAAAGCTACTTCTGATGTTGCTTTTCTATTGATGCAGTCTGTAGCCAGAAGAGCAAGCTATAATTTTCAGAAAGTAAAGGATGGAAACTGGGGCGATTTCGATCCGCTTCATGCCTTAGGACAGGAATTATACGGGAAAACGCTGGGCGTTTTAGGCTTGGGAAGAATAGGTTTTGAAATGGCTGAAAAATCTCAGAAAGCATTTGATATGAAGATTATATACTACAATCGCCATCAGAATGAGGAAGCAGAGAAAGAGCTTGGTGCTACTTATGTTTCCTTTGAAGAACTTATTCAGCAGTCAGATGTGTTAAGTATTCACGCGAATTTTACACCGGAACAGAAAGATCTTTTCAATGCACCTGTTTTTGAAAAAATGAAGGATAATGCTATTTTCATTAATACGGCAAGAGGTGGTTTTCAAAATGAAAAGGATTTGTATGAAGCATTGGTTTCCAAACAGATTTGGGGAGCAGGTCTGGATGTAACCAACCCTGAGCCTATGTCTAAGCACAGTCCGCTGTTGGAGCTTTCAAATGTATGTGTATTGCCACACATCGGTTCTGCAACCCTGGAAGCCAGAACAGGCATGGCCAGAATTGCTGCTGAAAATATCATCGCTTTCTCTAAAGGAAAAAAAATACCTTATTGTACCAATCCTGAAGTGTATACAGAATAATTATACCAGAGATTATTACAGGTTTGTTTGTCTTTAATGTTACTTATAAACTCGAAAGGCTTAAAGATGAAAATAATACTATCCGGCGAAAAGTAGACAATAACAATCTCGTGAACTAGGTATTATATTTTTGTAAATCCATGACAATAAAAAGAAAGGTTGGAACCGTTTTTGTTCTGTATCATCTACATTAAATACTGATATTATGACACCAGAAGAAAACACCAACGAACAGGACAGAAAGCTGGAAGAAATGGATTACAGTCCCAGTGAAGATATTTTTAACAGAGAAGCCCATATTCCGCTTGATGGTGACGGAAATCCTATATTAAGCGAAGAGGACAATGATAAGATAGATAAGGGGCTGGATATTCCCGGTACTGATGATGACGATGATATGGAGGAAATAGGGTCTGAGGATGAAGAAAACAATTACTGGAGCCTCAGCGATAATGATGATGATCATGAGGAAGAAAATGATGATGTTCTTACTTAAATTCAATACCCATAAATAACAACCTTACTGATTTTCAGTAAGGTTTTTTTATTTTTGGAAAACATCAACCTTCCCGGAAGAAACATTCCCCTCCTCCGGAGGGGTGGATTCGACTGAAAGGAGAAGACGGGTGGTTTAAAAAGGAATACAAAAAACATAGACATGAAAGAAACCCTCACCTAAATCAACGGAGTTCCCATCTACAGGAACTTCGTGGAAAGCCTACCTTATAATCCTCAATTAAAAGCTTTATTGAAAGAAAAACGTAAAGCAGACATTCTCGGTGAAGTCCTGTTCTGGAAGAAGGTTCGGGCAGGAACATTTCATCGGATCGATTTTGACAGGCAGAGAATTATCGGGAATTATATTGTTGACTTCTATGTGAAGACTTTGGGGTTGGTAGTTGAAATCGATGGTACAAGTCATGATGATAAAGCTGTTTATGACGGGATCCGGCAGCAATATCTTGAATCATTGGGACTTGTTGTCTTCAGGATTATGGATTTGATGTGAGGAATAATTTGGGCGTTGTGATGATGGATCTGGAGTATTTTATTATTCAGCATTTCGGGACCACCCCGTCTTCCGAAATTCTTTGAATTTCGGAATCCACCCCTCCGGAGGAGGGGAATGTTTCGGACGGTGGTTTTATTATATGAAATATAGATCAGAAGATTGGTGGTCGGAGCGGAACAGCAAATTTGTCTTTTCCTTGCCTATATTTTCTAATTTGAATATCTTTAAAACTTCAAACATTTAATCTAAACATTGAACTTTAAATAGCAATATGACATTTCAAGAACAGATACAGCAGGGGATCCCTGATCAGCTGCCACAGCCTAAACCATACGAAACCAATATCAACCATGCGCCGAAGCGTAAAGAAATTTTAGGAGAAGAAGAGAAAAAGCTTGCCCTGAAAAATGCATTACGCTATTTCGACCCGAAGTTTCATGCGGAATTACTTCCTGAATTCAGGGAAGAGCTGGAGAAGTATGGCAGAATTTATATGTACCGTTTCCGTCCCGATTATGAAATGAAAGCAAGGGATATTGCAGATTACCCCGGAAAGTCTGAGCAGGCAAAAGCCATTATGCTTATGATTCAGAACAACCTGGATTATGCAGTGGCACAGCATCCTCACGAACTGATTACTTACGGAGGAAATGGGGCGGTATTTTCCAACTGGGCACAGTATCTTTTGACCATGAAGTATTTGTCTGAGATGACGGATGAGCAGACGTTAACGATGTATTCCGGGCACCCGATGGGATTGTTTCCTTCTCATAAAGATGCTCCGAGAGTGGTGGTAACGAATGGGATGATGATTCCAAATTATTCCAAACCGGATGATTGGGAAAAATTTAATGCTTTAGGGGTTACCCAGTATGGACAGATGACGGCGGGGAGCTATATGTATATTGGTCCGCAGGGAATTGTTCACGGAACTACCATTACCGTTCTGAATGCGTTCAGAAAAATTAAAAAGGAGCCGAAGGGAGGGCTTTTTGTGACTTCCGGATTGGGAGGAATGAGCGGGGCTCAGCCGAAAGCAGGAAATATTGCAGGCTGTGTTACCGTATGTGCTGAAGTAAACCCAAAGATCACCAGGATCCGTCACGAGCAGAAGTGGGTGAATGAGATCTATGAGAACATGGATGAATTGATAGAAAGAGTAAGAAAAGCTCAGGAAAATAAGGAAACCGTTTCTCTTGCTTACCTTGGCAATATTGTGGAGGTTTGGGAAAAATTTGATGAGAAGAACTTAAAAATAGATATAGGATCAGATCAGACATCACTTCACAATCCTTGGGCTGGCGGATATTATCCGGCCGGACAGAGCTTTGAGGAATCCAACAGGATAATGGCGGAGGAGCCCGAACTGTTCAAAGAAAAAGTTCAGGAGACTTTAAGAAGACATGCTGCGGCCATCAATAAGCATACCCAGAAAGGGACGTATTTCTTTGATTACGGAAATGCCTTTTTACTGGAAGCTTCAAGAGCCGGAGCAGATGTGATGGCAGAAAATCCTACCCTTGGAAGGGAGTTCAAATATCCGAGCTATGTTCAGGATATCATGGGGCCTATGTGCTTCGATTATGGTTTCGGGCCGTTCCGTTGGGTATGTGCCAGTGGAAAGCCGGAAGATTTGCAGAAAACAGATAATATTGCATGTGCTGTTTTGGAAGAAATGGTGAAAAACTCTCCCGAAGAGATCCAGCAGCAGATGAAAGACAACATCCAGTGGATCAAAGGCGCTCAGGAAAATAAGCTGGTAGTCGGTTCACAGGCGAGGATCCTGTATGCCGATGCAGAAGGAAGAATGAAAATTGCCGAAGCCTTCAATAATGCGATTAAGAAAGGAGAGATTGGTACTGTAGTTTTAGGCAGGGACCACCATGATGTTTCCGGTACGGATTCGCCGTACAGGGAGACTTCCAATATCTATGACGGTTCTAGGTTTACCGCAGATATGGCCATCCACAACGTGATTGGTGACAGCTTCCGTGGGGCTACATGGGTGTCTATCCATAATGGCGGCGGAGTAGGCTGGGGCGAAGTTATTAACGGTGGTTTCGGGATGCTCCTTGACGGAAGTGCCGATGCCGGCAGAAGACTGAAATCTATGCTTTTCTGGGATGTAAACAACGGAATTTCCAGAAGAAGCTGGGCCAGAAATGAAGGCGCTGTTTTTGCCATTAAAAGAGCGATGGAAGCAGAACCGAATCTGAAAGTAACGCTTCCGAATTTTGTGGATGAGAGTTTGTTTTAAAACTTTTTAGATATGAAAAAACCTGCCGTGAGGCAGGTTTTATTATTAGAGAGGAGTAAATTTAAGCTGTGGATTCCTCCAGAATTTGTTAATAAATTTAGTGAAAATTAATTATTAATATAATGTTCGATATTTGTTTTAAGTTCAGTAAAATTCGAAATATCAACTTCTTTAGCTAATTTATAAGTTAGTGATTCTAATGAATATTGCATGATTAAATTTTTTGATTTTAATAAATCGTTAATAATTATTAATAAATGCTTACCAGGAACATTCCTTATTACGTCATCAGTATTTCGAAAATATCTTTTGTACTTTTTTGCTTGTCCTTTTAATGTTAATCTTCTATCTCCTAATCTTAGTTTATATTCAATATCACTTATATAATCAGGAATGAAACTTCCCTTGTAACTAAAATCTGTATTTATGTTAAAATCACGACTAGTATTTATATTATAGTATTGTTCTCCTAGTTCAAATTTTTGAATAATGATAAAAATAATTGCTAATTCTTTTAAACAAAGAATATTATTTAATACACTTGTATGACTATACAATAAATCTATATCATTATCCTTAAGTTTTGGAGATTTTTCTTTTATTAGTTCATAAAATGATTTTTTGCTAATTAATAAATTTTCAATCGAATAACCTTTAAGGTAAAACAAATTATCATATAATTCAGTCTTATTTAGAATATCATCAAAGTCTTTATCTACAATATATACTTTATTTTTATTCCCAATATTCAATATGCAATCATCTTTAACATTCTTTTTACCGTTTAAAGGAAATATTTTTTCAAATTTTACATCTGAGAAAAGATTTTTTAGAATATGGTAATATAAATTTTCTTGTTCTGTATCTTCAATATAGAATTCAACATCGTTGAATTGTCTATACAAAATATTTTGCCCTCTTAAAAAGGAATCAGAAAGAATAGGTAAAAATTTGTTCATATTAAGCAGGCATTATTACAATAGCTCTATCTTTTTTGTTTCCTACCAAGATTGGAGAATGTGTAGCTAAAATAATTTGATTATTAATATCTAAAACCTTTTCTAATTGAGTAATAAAATTCTCTTGCCAACGTAAATGTAAAGATAGTTCTGGTTCATCAATTATAAATATTTTATTCTCAATCCCACTAAATGCTATATATGCGAAAAGAACTAAGATTTGTTCCTCACCTGAAGAAAGAAACTTAATATCATTAAATTTAGTAATCAATTTTCCATCGAAATCTGTTGTATGAAAATATATTTCCGAGGTTTCTTCTTTGAAAACTAAAATTTTATTAGAATCTTTAAAAAATAAGTTTATAGTTTCTAAAAAGGTGTTTATTTTAAACAATGAACTATTAGTTTCTTTTTCAAATTTTTCAAATTCTTTTAGTAATTTTATTGTTTTACTAAACTGATTAGCATTTAGGTTATAAAGGATTTTAATAACAGGGTCTTCTGAATTCTCAAATTTTTTTGTAATATTCTCTAAATTATCAAAATATTTATCAATAATTGAAAGTTGAGTTGCATCAAATGAATCTTTTTCAAAATTTTCAAAATAATCTTTCACACGTTTTTTTGTAATAGATATTTGATTCAAATGAATTTTATAGCTTTTTTCACTTGATAAACTTGTTTCGTCAACACCAGCTTCAAAAGCTGATAACATAATTTGATTCTTTAAATTATTTGTAAGTTTAAGAATCTTGTTTTTACTAATGCGATATTCCTTATTCAAAAGCTCTTTAACTTTAATTATTGGGGATTTATTAATTAGATTGTGCTTATTAATGCTATGGCTTCTAATTTTTGAGTCATCAATGTAAATCTGATTTGACGATTCTGTATATAAACTTCTATCGAGACCTATAATTGTTGGTTTTGGTAAATTTGAAATGAATTGCCAAGTTTCAATTTCTTTCTCATCAGGACTTAAATTTGAATATAAATCAATTATTTCGTCTAAATCATTATTGTTATAATTATGCCTTATATTGACTATTAAAGGATTAAATTCCTTGCCTTTCGATTTAATTTCGTAATTAAATATTTTTTTGTCATTACTACAGATAATTTTATATTCAACACCCTTAAGATCAATTGTTAGAGTTACTTTTTCAAAGTTTGTTGCACAAAGATTGTTTATTGATGGAGTTAAAATCCAATTTATTAGATTAAGTATACTCGTTTTACCTGCTCCATTTATACCTACTAGTAAAGTCATGTCGTCAAAAAAAGTGATATCCTTATTAAGATATCCAAATAAATTCTTGACTTTAATATTTTTTATTTTCATACACATTTAAAATTAACTTCAACAGATCTTCAGATTTAGATGCTGTATTGTATAATTACCAAATATATAAAAAAGAATTTACTCACACTTACGGGAAACCGTAATCCCAAACATCCTGTTTACAGCCTCCCCAACACCTCCGCACCTCGAAAACACTAGTAAAACAAACCTCCCGATTTCTTCGGTGGTTCCAAACACTATTGTTTACCACTTCCGGAGATCTCCGCAAGTCTCCTGCAAGTTTCGGGGATTTCCGTACAACTCCGGAGATTTATTTAGTGGGTGTTTGTAAGTAAACAACTTTTTATATATTTGGTTTTTAATTAACTAAAACACAGACAAATGAAAATTGCACTCACGAAACTGAGTACTAAAGATCTTGCGACTTTAGCTCAGAGAATTATTACGCACAGTTTCCAACCTTTTTAATACTTCCTGCATCTTTATAGAAAAGAGACCAATGAAAATCACAATACCAACACCATGTCATGAAAACTGGGATATCATGACGCCCGAAGAAAAAGGAAGATTCTGCTCTATATGTTCCAAAACAGTAAGAGATTTTACAGTAGCTTCCGATGAGGAAATTATAATTGCTTTTTCAGACCCTTCAGAAAAGGATATCTGCGGAAATTTTTATGAATCCCAGCTGAACAGGAATTTGCAATATTCCTATCTCAATTCGGTTTTTGTGAAGTTTGCAGTAGGCTTTATTCTTACCACCGGAGGTTTGGTTTCTGTACAAGGCCAGCAGAACATAATAAACGATACTTTAAAAGCGGAACAATTAGAAGTCGTGCTGTACGGAGTGAAACTAAAACAAAAACAGCAGCAGATGGTGGCCGGAGCCCCTATGGTACAACAAAACCTTCTGGTGAATACCAAAGAAAACAAGCCGGAAGAAATTATATCAAAATCCCAGGGATTAGTGATCAGTCAGCCGCCACAAAACAAAATGGGCAAGCAGGAAATAAGAATAGGAGGAGCGAAGTCATCTATGCCGGCAGAACAGCCTTTGGTAGTAATGGATGGTAAAGTGATCAGTATAGAAGAATTCGGGAAGGTTGATACTGAATCTATAAAGACCATCAATATTATAAAAAACGGATTTGCAATATATGGTGAAAAAGCACGAAACGGAGTTGTAGTGATTACCACGAAAAAGAAATGGAGAGTGAGGAAATAAACAGGCTTCGGCGATCGAAGATCGCCGAAGCCTGTTATAATTACTGATAACTAAAGCTTAGTTTTTTACTGCCTTAATTGCAGCTTCATAATTAGGCTCGTGCGAAATATCATCCACCTGCTCTTCATAAACAATTTTGCCTGCAGGATCAATCACCACAACAGCTCTGCTCAACAGACCTTTCATCACAGAATCTGTGATCTCCACGCCATACACTTTCCCGAAATCCGAACGGAAATCCGAAAGCATCACCACATTTTTAATTCCTTCTGCACCGCAAAATCTCTTTTGGGCAAAAGGAAGATCTTTGGAAATACAAAGAACCACTGTATTCGGAATATTGGCCGCATCTTCATTGAAATGATGTACCGAAGCCGAACAAACTCCCGTATCTACACTTGGGAAGATATTCAGGATAATGTATTTCCCTTTGTAAGCATCCAAAGTTTGGTCTTTCATCGTAACATCCGTAAGCGTAAACTTAGGAGCAGCTTTATTCACTGCCGGCAATTTGGAATACGTATGCACGGGTTTTCCTCCCATCAGAACAGTATTCTGGGCAAAGCTGAATACTGAGAAAAGAAATAATGTGCTGAAAATTAATCTAGATACCATGAATTTTATTTTTAAACAAAATTATTCTTTTTTTAGGAGCTGTTCATTAATTTTAATTCAAATAGACGTCAAATAGAGCAAATCTATCAGTCAGCTATTTTTTTAATCAATTGTAACATCTACCTTTATTCTGTAAAAGCTAAAATTTTACATTCAACTCATCAAAAAAATAAATTTATGGATTCAGTAAACAAGCGGTCATTGCAGGATATTTTTAAAAGTGAAAACGAAATTCCCGAAGAATATAAAGTTTCCGAAATCCATCAGAAGGTCTATCTTCTGAACGGAGAACTGGTAGAATGGAAAGGGGAGACCCAAAACATCTATTCACCCATCTGCATCCCTACAGAAAACGGACTGGAAAGAAAGCTCCTTGGAAGCATCCCCAATATTAGCCCCAAAGAAGCCATGGAAGTTCTTGAAGCTTCTGTAAAAGCCTATGATAACGGTTTGGGAGAATGGCCTACCATGTCCGTTGAAGGGAGAATTAAATGTATGCAGAAATTTGTATACCTGATGATAGAACAGCGCGATCTTGTCATTAAACTCCTGATGTGGGAAATCGGTAAAACGCTGGCAGATTCCACGAAAGAATTCGACCGTACTGTGGATTACATCAACCAGACGATTGATGCGCTGAAGGATCTGGATAGGGAGTCTTCCCGCTTCCAGCAGGCAGAAGGAACCATTGCACAGATCAGAAGAGCTCCGCTTGGCGTTGTTTTGAGTATGGGGCCTTTCAACTATCCTTTAAATGAAATTTTCACTACCCTGATCCCGGCACTGATCATGGGAAATACTATTTTGTTTAAACTTCCAAAGCATGGTGTACTGGCTCATTATCCCTTATTGAATGCCTTCAAAGAAGCTTTCCCGAAAGGAACGGTCAATACCCTTTACGGAAAGGGTTCAGAGATCATCACCCCAATCATGGAAAGCGGAAAAGTAAACGTTCTGGCCTTCATTGGTTCCAGTAAAGTAGCAAACGGACTGAAAAAGCTGCATCCTAAAGTGAACCGCCTGCGTGCCATCCTGAGCCTGGATGCCAAAAATGCAGCAATTGTCACCAGAAATGCAGATCTTGACGTTGCGGTGAGTGAATGTATTCTTGGGGCATTATCCTTCAACGGACAGCGATGTACAGCATTGAAGCTGATATTTGTTCAGAAAGAAATTGCTGACGAGTTCACCCAAAAGTTAAGTGCCGCAGTTTCTGCACTGAAGCCGGGGCTTCCGTGGGAAAAAGACGTGAAAGTAACTCCGCTTCCGGAAGTCAATAAACCGCCATACCTGAAAGAATGTATTGATGACGCTTTGGCGAAAGGAGGGAAGATTTTAAATGAAAATGGAGGCTTTACGGAAGAATCCTTCGTCTTTCCTGCCGTAGTTTATCCGGTGAACAGCGATATGAAGCTTTATCACGAGGAACAGTTCGGGCCGGTAATCCCAGTAGTCCCTTTTGAAGATATAGAAGAACCTATAGATTATCAGGTAAATGCCTCGCATGGGATGCAGGTGAGCATTTTCAGTGAAGATCCGCAGGAAGTTTCAAGGCTGATTGACCCGTTTGTGAATCTGGTGAGCCGTGTGAACATCAATTGCCAGGCGCAACGCGGACCGGATGTCTTTCCATTTACGGGACGTAAAGACAGCGCAGAAGGAACACTTTCTGTTTTTGATGCACTTCGTTCATTCTCAATTAGGTCTCTGGTAGCCGCTAAACTGACGGATTCCAATAAAAAATTATTAAATACCATTGTAAGAGAACATGATTCTAACTTCTTAAGTACGGACTATATTTTCTAGTCCATATTTTAACTCTATTTAACATAAAATAAAAATTCTCAAAAAATTTCCGTGTTTTTTGAGAATTTTGTATTTTAAACCGTGTTAAATTTGGTTTTTGTGTTAAAAGTACAGTATTTTATTGAATTATTTCTGTACAAGTAGAGTTTGGAGTATGTCTTTAATGGAAAAAGAATTTTTAGAGAAAAATTGAGAATCATAAAGGTGTTATTTTCAAGATCTCTAAAATGTATATGGACGATCGTGATGATCAGAATGATCTTTATCAGGAGATTATTTATCAGGCCTGGAAATCATATGGCGATTTCCAGAGGAAAAGCGACTTCTCTACATGGCTGTACAGAACAGCACTTAATACAGCTATTGTATTTCTGCGTAGCGAAAAAAAACGTAGTTTTATACAAAATCAGGGAATAGAGAATCTTGTTGTTCCGCAGGAGTCCTATAATGATGCTGATGACAGAAATATGAAGCTGATGTATGAGGCTATTCAAAAGCTGAGTCCTATAGACAAAGCACTTATTTTTTTCTTTTTGGAAGATTTTCCGGGTAAAGAGATTGCCCGCCAGCTGGGCATAACAGAGGTAAATGCACGGGTAAAGCTGAACCGGGCTAAAACAAAGCTGAAAGAAATCATCGAAAAACAAAAGGAATAAGGCAGATTTAAAACAAAACCACATGGAGTTAGAAAATTTTAAAGAACTTTGGGATAAAGACAGCAGGCAGGATCTGCCGGAAATCTCTCTGGAAAAGCAGGATGAGATCCACTCGCCGATGCGAATGCTGAAGATCAATATGGAAACGGAATTCTGGCTGATGGTAGTTACCCTTCCTACACTTATGATAGGATTTCCGTTTGCTTCCGGAAATAAGAATATCATCATCATTTCAGCTTTTGTCGTCACCCTCACCCTTGCCTTTATTATTTATTTCTACTCCCGTTTTCTTAAGCTTTACAAAATGCTGTGCAACAGCAGTATCAATACGAACTATGATCTGTTTAACCTGAGAACACAGCTCCTTATATCGAAAGAAATCTATATTTCCTATTATATTTCCTACATTCCACTGGCTTTCATTTTATCCCTGATCAAAATTGATTTTCATTTTGAAATGGCCTATAATCTTGCTATTTTCGGGGTAAGTTTCCTGATCACGCTAATCTTGGTTTGGTTCATTATCAAGTATTGGATGTATTATATGTACGGAAGGTATATAGAAGATGTTGTACGCCTGGTAGATGAGCTGAACGAAGTGGAAACAAAACAGGCAAAAAACCGTAAAAATTCATGGTTTGAACGTTCCCAGAGGTTTTTTATGAATAAATTCGGATTAAAAGGAAATATCCTGAATACTATTTTATGGTTTGTATCAGTGTATATTTTTATCATTATATTTTTAACAGCAGTGCTTGTAATTTTTATTACCATTGGGGTCAAACTTAATTTTATTGATCTCACTACACTTATGAAAGCACTCGAAAGACTAAATTAATTTTTTAATATCCAGAAGAAAGAAGATCAGAATATTAAGGAACTAAATTTTCCACAGAACCAGCTCCGGTAGAAAATTTCTGTCGGAGCCGATTTTTTTTATTAAATGGCAATACAAATACCAACACATAAAAAGTGCTGTACCAGAAGGCTATAGAAGATAAGGGAAAAATTAAAAGAGTAAAATATTATTTTTTAATATAAATTTTTCTCTAATTGTTGTAACATTTTTGTTTTTTTTCTACTAACTGTGAGAAATGTAAAGTGTTAGTAATCTAATTAGACTTGGGATTGCTTAAGATTTAAACTGACTGTTCATATCAAAAACTTTACTGATCAAAATTATTTTGAAGATTCTGTTTTTATGAAACAGAGTTGGAGGGAGAACTTAAAAAAACACACAATGGAACCCGGCAGAAATTTTTCTGCCGGGTTTTTTATCTTTTCTGCCAACATCAGTAATCCTATGCTGAAAGTCTATGATTTTTTAAAGGACTTTGTGACACAATCCAACCTTAATAAACATTTTATAATGGACTTATTTGTTCTTTTTCTCCTTTGCAATTTCATTCTTTACCCAGTCCAGCTGCGGATCTCTTTTCTTAATGATATCCTGCATGCTTTCGGTAATGGTAATATCAGGAGCCACCCCTTTTTTAGTATTCAAAAAATCAATATTCGGCTGTACCAGCAAAAGGCCGATAGGAAGGTTGATCTTTGAATTGGGAAGCTTCTGGTAAGAGTAAAACCCGGCAACAGTTCCGTCATTGGCACCCCCGGTTTCTTCCCCTACGAGAATTGCTCTTTTGTCATATTTAAGCTTTGCTGTAATGATAGACGAGGCTGAAAAGCTTCCCCCGTTGATCAATACAAACACCTTACCATGAAAAGCATCCTTATTAGGCTTTGTAGGCTTGTCTGCCTTCATTTTATAATAGATCTTTCCATCTTTTTTATAAGTGCTGAAGGTCTGCGCAAATACGTACGTGGGATAGGCAAGGCTTTTAAAAGCGTATTCAAAAGCGGTGCTTTTTCTGAAGTAATTGGTTTTCAGCGGGGTAATCCTTGAAGCAAGTTGCGAGGGCTTTATCAGGACATAAGGTTCAGGAGCCAGATAAGAATACAGGTTGTTGATCTCGTGCAATGATCCTCCGTAATTATTACGGACATCTATGATGAGGTATTGGGATCCGGCGTTTTTTATTTTTTTAAAAGTTTCCTTATAGAATTTCTCTGAATAATCCCTTGAAAAGCTTTTTACTTTAACATAAGCAGTCGTGCTGTCTTTATCGAGGAATTTAAAACTCCGGTTATAAGAATTGCTTGATGCTACATAATCATTGACTTTCTTTTCAGGCGTACGTTTTTCCTGCGCTTTGTCCTGTTCTTTGTCGTCTTTAGATTTGGATTCACGAAGCAGAGTGTAGGTGTTTTTTTTGCCTTTGTAAAGTGTTTCTATAGAGGCGGAATTTGTAAATCCGTTTTCTGCCGTATAAAAATTAAAGAACACATCCTTTAAAAAATAGGATTGGAAAGTAGTGTTAAACCCATCGCTGCTGATGAGTTTTCTGTATTTATTTACATATTCAGAAACCGGAATATGGTTGATTGATAAAACTTCCGTTCCCGGCTGTATGTTCTCTATTGAATCTTTATTTTGAATGATGAATAAATGATCGCCTTTTATATAATATTCAAAACGGCTGAACAACCCTTTTTTATTCTCAAGATTTTTAATCTCCTTCTTGGTAAACTTCCTTCTTGGAATTCTCAGAGACAGATGTCCTTCTTTGATATCAGCGATCACCGGCTGCAATTTAAAATAAAACTGAAGCGGGGTCAGAGACTCATGGATTGTTCCCTTAAGACTGTCAAATTTATGATCAAGTTCCGGCTTGGAAATATACCAGTAAAGCTGGGGATGCATCTGCTTAAGTTTTGAGTAGGCGTAATCTACATCCTCTTTAAGCTTTTCGGGTTTGATGCATGAGGCTCTCTGATCATTATGCCTTCTGATAGATGCACATGAAGAGAGCGCTGCTGCCAGCAATATAATCGAATAATTTTTCAACGTGTTTTGTTTTTTTTCAGTCGGCTAAGTTAAAAAGTTTAAGATTATTTTTATTGAATTAAATAATAAATTATTCAGAAAGCTTTATAAATAAAGTTAAAAATATACCACATATGCGCCCTATTTTTATACAAAATTAAAAGTCAATACCTTTGCAGAATTATTTTAATGCAGATGATATATTTGATCATAATACTTCTTGTTTTGGCCATAGCCTATTTTGTAGTGATGGAACTTCCGGCATTCGGAGCGGCGCCAAAGGGCAGAAGGCTGAAAAGGATAAAACAGTCTAAGCTCTATAGAAAAGGGCAGTTCCGTAACATCAGTCACACACCTTCCATTACTGAAGGTTATAGCCCGATAAAAGTCACGTATGATTTTATTTTAGGTAAAAAACATCCCTTGTTAAAGCCTTCAAAAGCTATTGCTTCTGTTTATACAGATCTAAAAAAACTTCCGAAAGACCAGGACATTTTCATATGGCTGGGACATTCCTCTTATTACCTGCAGACTGATGGTGTTTCCTTTCTTGTAGACCCGGTTCTTAGCTTGTACGGTTCTCCCTTTAAGTATTTTAATAAAGCTTTTAAAGGATCAGATCTTTTTAAGCCCGAAGATATTCCGGAGTTGGATTACCTGATTATCACCCATGATCATTTTGATCATCTAGATTATCCAACGGTAAAATCCATTAAAGACCGCACGGGAAAAGCTATTATTCCTTTGGGTGTTGGTGCACACCTTGAAAAATGGGGTTATGACGAAGAAAACCTGATTGAAGAAGAATGGGATACTGAAGTCCTTTTAAAAAATGGTTTGAAAATCACTTTTACTCCGGCCAGGCATTTTTCCGGAAGAAAGATAAGGCAAAACAATACACTGTGGGCTTCCTATGTCCTGGAAACCCCTTCAAAAAAGATTTTTTTGGGTGGAGATAGTGGCTATGACAGCCATTTTAAAATGATCGGTGAAAAATTCGGGCCTTTTGATTATGCTGTTCTAGAGAATGGGCAATATGATGAAGCCTGGCGGTATATTCATGCACTGCCTGAAGATGTAATCCAAATTGCTGTTGATTTAAAAGCGAAGCATATTATACCGGTTCATTCTTCAAAATTTGCGCTGGCTCTTCATCCATGGTATGAGCCGCTTCAGAAAGTGGCGGCTTTAGGGAGAGAAAAAAATCTCAGTATTCTTACCCCGAGGATTGGGGAAATAGTAGATGTGAACAGTTCCGACCACCAGTTTGGAAATTGGTGGTCAGATTGATTCAGGCATGCCAGATGTCCTTATATCTTGCCGGATGGTTTTCAAACTGCTGGCGCACAAAATCACATTCAGGGTCTACCAGGAGATCTTTTTCTTCAGAGTACCGTACCAGTTCGTCCAGAAGCATTTTGGCGTATCCGTGTCCCTCACGCTCTTCTGTAATTTTGGTATAATAAACAATCAGCAGCCTTCCGTCTATTTTTATCGACATATATCCTGCCTTTTCTCCGTCAATTAACAGCTGCAGTTCATCCTGATACGGAGATATCTCAAACTTTATATTTTCCATAATAATTAAAATTTGGTTGAGTTAAAAATAACTTACATGAATTATCAATATAGCAATCTAATGCATTATCAGTCTTATAATCTGTATCAGATTTGTACTTCTCACTCTTAAAATTACAAATTTAAATCATATAAAACATGAGTTTTGAGAAAACTTAACGAAATTTTAAGTCCTTTTTTATACCAAAGAAAAGGGTGCTGAAGAATAACAATTACTAAGAATGGATTAGTCTCGATCAATTTGTTGTAATAATTACCTGAATTCCATTGTTATATCATGAAATTTACGAGGGTCCGTGTTTTTTTTAACAAAGATTATGATGGTGTTTAAAAGATTTGGCATTTTAATTGACAATGCTAATACAGTTTAACTTTAAAAAACTTAAGATGAAAAAAATATTATTTGCATTACTGCTCACAGGGACATTCAGTCTGAGCTTTGCACAGTCAGATTATTACAATGATTACAGAAGAAGCATTTCAGATGTGAACTGGCAGTCGGTGGCTACGGAACTTCTGCTTTCTGCTGTACAGGTGAAACAGTTGAATACTTTAAATGACAGGTACAGCAATTATGATTCCTGGAACAGGGTCTATGTAAGCCAGCCGGACAGATGGAGAGAAGACCGTTACTATGAGATAGAAAGAATACTGGGACGCGACAAATATACTAAGTTCAAAAAGAATTATTATAAAGGCCAGAATCCTGTAGCAGTTTATAACCGCAACAAAAACAATTACAAGAAGTATAATTCTAAAGAGTACAAAGAATATAAAAAAGAATACAAAAAAGCATATAAAAAAGAAAATAAACACGGACATAACCATTAGACCAGTTTATCAACTATATATTCAGTTTTAAACGGCCGGCATATTTGCCGGCCGTTTTTTATTTTTAAATTGATGTGGATTTTATTTGTTTGAATTTTATAACTTAGCATGATGGATTCTAAAGAAACAATAAAAGAATTTTATCTGAGGAATGCCTCCGTGGTGAGGCTGGAAAGTTCTGCGACAACAGGTGTAGGACATTTTAATGTTTTTACACGGGAAAGCTGCTCACTCATGACTCCTTACAGCAGAAGGGATTACTATAAGATCTCATTAATCATAGGAAAGGGAAAACTTCATTATGCCGACAAATGGATCTATGTAGATAGGCCGGCACTGTTGTTTTCAAACCCAATAGTTCCTTATTCGTGGGAAGCGGATAATGAAGACCAGACAGGATGGTTCTGTCTTTTTACAGACCAGTTTCTGCAGAATGGAATACGCCTGGGGAACCTTTTGGATTCGCAGCTTTTTAAAGTGGGTGGTACCCCGATTTTTTTTATAGATGAAGAGCAACAGAAGACTGTTTCAGCGCTTTTTACGAAAATGATGGAAGAAATTCAGTCAGAATATATTCATAAATATGACATGCTGCGGGCTTGCCTCCATCTTTTGATCCATGAAACGCTGAAAATGCAGCCTGCAGAAAATTTTGAACCTTATCAGAATGCCTCACACAGAGTAGCTTCGCTATTTATGGAGCTGCTGGAAAGACAGTTTCCTATAGACAGTCCCGAAGCATTTCTGAAATTAAAAACGCCCAATGATTATGCCCGAAGCCTTTCTATTCATGTCAATTCATTGAATCGTTCCGTAAAAGAAATGACAGGAAAGACAACGAGTCAACAAATCGCTTTAAGAACTATTCAGGAGGCTAATGCTTTATTGAAACATACGGACTGGAATATCTCAGAAATTGCCTATGGATTAGGGTTTGAAGAACCTGCTTATTTTACCAACTTTTTTAAAAAGCAGACGGGATTAGCGCCTAATGCAGTAAGAAATGCATTTGTTTGAATTTTATAATTCTTAGTTTGAATTCTATAGAGTCTCCCATTGGTTCTTGTTCTAATTTTGTTCTATTAATTTAAAATCACAATCCATTATGAAATTCAGAAAATTAGGAAACACAGGAGAGCAGTTATCTGCAGTAGGTTTAGGATGTATGGGAATGAGCTTTGCATACGGCCCGGCTGATGAGCAGGAGAGCATCAATACGCTGCATAAAGCTTTAGATTTAGGGGTTAATTTCTGGGATACGGCAGATATGTATGCTGCGGGAGAAAATGAAAAACTGATCTCAAAAGTTTTGGTTCCAAATCGTGATAAAATCTTTATTGCTACCAAATTCGGATTCAGGTTTAAAGATGGCAAACCTAGCCACAGTGCTGCTTCCGGAACTTACTTTGACGGTTCACCGGAGTGGATCAGAAAGGCAGTTGATTTAAGCCTTCAGAGATTGAAAATTGATACTATTGATCTTTATTATGCCCACAGGGTAGACCCGAATATTCCCGTAGAAGAAACAGTAGGAGCTATGGCAGAGCTTGTAAAAGAAGGGAAAGTAAAATACCTCGGATTATCAGAAGCTTCTGCTGAATCTATAAGAAAAGCGAATAAAATTCATCCAATTACTGCATTACAGTCAGAATATTCTATCCTCACCAAAGATGTAGAAAAAGAAATACTTCCGACCATCAGAGAACTTGGAATCACACTGGTTCCTTATTCGCCGCTGGCAAGAGGACTTTTCGCCAATATCAACGAAGTACAGAATTTTGGTGACGAAGATTTCAGAAAAACATTACCCCGTTACCAGGAAGAATATCTGGAAAACAACAGGAACCTGGCGAGAGAAATTAACGAATTTGCGCAGTCAAAAGGTGTAAAAGGAACCCAATTAGCCTTAGCATGGGTATTGAACCAGGGAGAAGATATTATCCCGATTCCGGGAACGAAACGTATCAAATACCTGGAAGAGAATATTGCAGCTGTGAATATTGATCTTTCACAATCAGATCTTGAAACAATTGACGCCCTTGTGAAAAAATATCCGAACGTTGGTGAAAGATATACTGAAGGCTCTATGAAATTGGTCAACAACTAAAATTATTATCTACGGATCATGGATCAACGATCCATGATCCGTAGTGTTAAAAAACACATATTATAATGAATAGAAGAGAACTTTTAAAAAACGGACTGATGGCAGGTGCATTAAGTATCGTTCCTTTTTCAGACGTGTTTGCTGAAACGAAAATAGGTTCAGCAGATCTTGGGGAAGATCTTTCAGGATTTAAAAAAATCAAACTTGGAGAACTGGAGCTGTTTATTCTTACGGACGGATATATTCATGAAAAAAATATTGATGGATTTTCTCCGCGTGCAAATGTTTCCCAACTAAAAACCATTCTCAGGGATAATTTCCGCTCCGATGAGTCTATTGATATGGCCATGAACCTGATGCTTGTTAAGACTAAGAACAGACTTATTTTGCTGGATTCAGGAATGGGGATTTTTGCGGATGAAAGAACCGGGTTTCTTTTAAAAAGCCTTCAAAAAGCAGGATTTTCTCCGAAAGACATTACAGATGTTTTTATTTCCCATGCTCATCCTGATCATATTGGTGGAGTTGTAGATAAGCAGAATAACCTGGTATTTCCCAATGCAGATCTTCATATTTCAAAAATCGAGCATGATTTCTGGCTTCAGGCTTCCATCAAAGATTTTAAAAACAGCTATCTGAAAACCCAGCCGGAATTTCTTAACCAGATTATTCCGCCTATTCAGAATATCCTGAAAACAATCCGTCCTAAGCTAAAGTTTTATGATTTGAAAAATACTTTGTATGATCATTTCAGTTTTCAGCTGGCCCCTGGACACACACCCGGACTTACAGTTATGACCATTTCTTCCGGTAGCGAGAAGCTCATGTATATTGCGGATCTTATTCATTCTGATGTCATTCTTTTCCCGCATCCTGAATGGGGATTTTCCGGGGATACCGATTTGGATATTGCTACGGAATCCCGTAAAAAACTCTTGCAACAACTGGCAGAAACAAAAACCAAAGCTTTTGCCTATCATCTGCCATGGCCCGGATTGGGTTTTACCAAAAAAGAATCTGCAGGATTCAGATGGGTTCCGGAGATTTTTATGAGTTGATGGGAGTATTGATTTAAAATTGTTTATTTAAGGATCTAATTTATAAACTTAAATTTTCTCAACATAATTTAAAAGATAAATCCTCTCGTTTTCGGGAGGATTTATTATTGGTAAATGTAAAATTGTCTGTCTGGTATTTGAGACCAAAACTTTAAAGACTGTTATTTTCTGCTGCTAAGCTTCCCCGAATACAAGTTCAGAAGAATATAGTTTTCTAAACATAATGTACGTCACAGAAAGTACGGCAAAAGCAATTACTGCGTCTATAGTTGCCGCAAAGCCAAGCACTGCAATTTTTGAAAAGAAAGCGAAGATAATGTCAAAAAACATTCCTGCAAATACCCATTCTTTCAGTCTTAATAAGCGATTCGGGAGAAGAAGGACTATAATTCCGCTTAATTTGAAAACTCCCAACAGGTAAATGAAGTGTGGAGGATAGCCAAGTTGCTGCGTGGTTGTCCAGACCAACGGGTTTTTGGTGAGTTCAAAGAAGCCGCTTGCTCCAAACCAGAGTGACATAAAGATAGCTCCTGACCAATAGATGATTTTTGTTGTTTTTGTTTTCATTGTTTTATTATTTTAAGTTTATAGAATTTTAATTTTAGATCGCAGTGACACTAATTTTTTTGTATAATTTACTTTTGTAAGGTTTTTACTGGATTTCTGTCTTTGCAGCACCCGAGATTTTTCCCGTTTTTATATTTTGAATAAAAGCGATGATTTCCCAGTTTTTTATAGAGAAATTTTCTGGAAGTTTAAAATCTGTAGTTCCTTCAGGATGATCTTTCAATGGAATTTGTTCCTGTTTATGAACAATCTGATAATGTTTTAAGTAATGTCCTTCATTTTCGCCTCCCGAAACCTGAGTGGAGGATTTCTTTTCAACCAGGCTGATCAGAAGTTTGCTTTGAGGATCAGCTTCAGTAGTTTTGTAAGTAACTGAGATCGTTTTTGAGGAAACTGTGGCCGACAGATTGATGTCGGTATTCTTAGAATCAAGCAATACACTTTCAATGGCATGTTCTGTTGCCTTTCTATCCGAACCTACGAATCCCGTTGTTCCATTAACAACCAGCTGTGGAGTATAGGTTTGTGACCGAAGCGTACGGCTGTAAAGCTGCTGACGCTGGGAGTTTTCAGCACTGCTGAAACGGTCTTTCCATCCAAGACGGTTCCAGTAATCTACATGATAGGAGAGGATATAGACCGGCTGATCTTTATATTTTTCTTCCAATTGTCCCATCAGTTCATCGGCGGGAGGACAGCTTGAGCAGCCTTCCGAAGTGAAAAGTTCCAAAACTGCAAAACCATTGTTTCCAGATGAAACATCAGTGGAGATTTTCGTAATTTGGTTTTCATGCAAAAATGCAGAACCAGCGAATAAAAAAGCGGTGAAAGTACCTACCGTAAAAAGATTTCTTAGAATCATTGTTTTTAATTTGATTCAAAAGTAGACCTCTTTCAGGCGCTAAAGAATATAAAAAAGGCTCAGCCGGACAAATTGAACGGTGAACCCGGAAAATATTTAGCTGTAATTTTAAATGGAATCAGCGATCTTCCAGCCAGGTGAAAAAACTATGCGTTTTCTCCTTATTGATCAATAGTTTTTCAGGAGTTTCAATAATCAGTTTAACCAATATTTTACGCTGGAAATAATGTTCCATCTCCTTTATCGCTTTAAAATTGACAAGATACTGACGGTTGATTCTAAAAAACTGTTTTCCTGAAACCTGTTCCGCCACCTGCCCGAGCGGTTGCGACAGCTGGAATTGTTCCTTGTCAAATGTTACCAAATGGGTAATTTCATTATGGATATAGAAATAGGCAATACTTTCAGTCTGAATCGTAGTGTATTTTTGATTCTTAAAAACCAGGAAATTGCTTTTCCCCGCAGGCTGACTGATCTTCTGTAAAATAGATTCAATATCCGGAAGCTCATTTTTCCGGAAGAATTTTTTCAGCTCGTCTACCTTTCTCAGGGCTTCAGCAATGTCCTCTCTGGAAAAAGGTTTCAAAACATAATCTACCCCTTTACTTTTAAAAGCATCAAGCATATATTGGTCAAATGCTGTACAGAAGATCACAGGACAACTGATATCCACAGTTTTAAAGATCTCAAATGAAAGCCCGTCAGACAGCTGGATATCCATAAAGATAAGATCCGGTTTAATCTCTTTTGACAACCCTTCAACACTGGCTTCAATACTGTCATATACCGCAAGGATTTTAGATTCCGGTCTTAGGTCTGATAAAAGATTTTGGAGGGATTTTGCCGCTCTGAATTCGTCTTCAATGATGATGATATTCATGGATTAGTGGTAGTTTTATTTTAAAGTTTTTTTCGTCTGAATGAATCTCGATTTCCTTTTCCAGCAGATGCTGGTAACGCATTTTAATATTGTCAAGCCCTACCCCGAGAGATTCTTCCGAAGTCATTTTCAGCTGAACAGGGTTTTCTATAATGATCCCGTCTTCCGAGCTATAGATTTTAATATGCAACGGTTTACTCTGTGATACAATATTGTGTTTGATGCAGTTTTCAACCAGGAGCTGCATGGTAAATGGAGGAATAAGAGATTTTAGATCTTCCTGTTTTAGCCCGTTACTGAAGGTAATACCGTCTCCAAAACGTGCTTTCTGAAGAAAAAGGTAAGCTTCAATGATCCTCATTTCCTCCTGTACGGAGATCAGATCTAACTTCCTGCTTTCAAGGGTAAACCTATAAAAATCAGATAGCTTAATAACGAAATCTACAGTTTCAGAATCATTGGTTTCTGCCATTGACTTTAAAGTATTCAGGCTGTTGAAAAGGAAGTGGGGATTAACCTGTTGTTTCAGCAGCTCATATTGTGCTCCTAAATTATCACTTTTCACTTTTTCAAGTTCCAGCTGTACCTGTTGTCCTGCATAATTATTTTGAAGTAAGGTAAGAAACATATAACAAACCAGGTTAATCAGGATTCCTCTAACTTCTACCATCAGCATCGCCGGTCCGAAATTGATATGGGATAAAATCAGCTGCTGTATCCACGCCAGGCCGAACATGATGATCATTCCGAATGCTAGTACCGTCATTAATCTTGAATAAGAAATATGCTGTCGCCTTTTGCCTGCACCCCGGTTCAGCATATAAATATTAACATACCACATAATAACCGAAAATGCTGCTGTTATCGCTGAATTGACAATTGCTTCTTTCCAGTTGAATTCATGGGAAGCCAATTGAGGAACAGACGACAGAACTCCCAGAAACAGGGAACTGATCCATATGATGGCTGGTGAAATTTTTATTTTTTGCTGATGCATGGGAGCATTGGGTTTGAATAGGTGAAATTAAGTTTTTTTATTGAAAAAAAGTGTGAAGGAAAGTAGATGAATTGTCAATAGTGAAATGTCAATCCGCTTCGCTCGTGAATTTTTTTACGTGCCAATTGACCATTGACTTTGCGTCAGCAAAATTCACTATTCACAAATGATTCATGTCAATAGTGAAAAGTCAATTCGCTTCGCTTGTGAATTTTTGTACGTGATAATTGCCAATTGACTTTACGTTAGCAAAAATTTACCATTCACAAAGATTGATGTCAATAGTGAAATGTCAATTCGCTTTACTCGTGAATTTTTTACGTGCCAATTGACCATTGACTTTGCGTCAGCAAAAATTCACTATTCACAAAAAATATACTAAAGCTGAAACTTCAGCTTTAGTATATTTTTTAAGGTCTTTTCACCGGCTCATAGCTCATGATATACTGTATCCGTTCTTCTTTATCGGGCTGAATATTTTCGCCTTCTGCAATATTTTGAATCTGATAGGAAACTTTTTCTGCATCTGCCTGAACGGTTTCGATGCTTACTAATTCGCCTGTAATTGTTCCTCCGATATATTGTGGATTGTCGTGGTATTTCCAAGTGACCAGTTTTAGCTTTGAACCCTTTTTCAGCTGATGATCTCCATTCGATAAAGAACTTAAGGCTTCCGGATTTCCATACAACGCTGATGAGGTCTCTTTCTTCGTGTTTAACGAGGTGGAGATAAACTTTAGATCTCCCGGATCAAAAACAATACGTTTCAAATCTTTATCCGGCTCATCTATTTTACAGGCGGTAAATAGTGCACAGATCGATAGCATGATAAATAGTAGCTTTTTCATTATTTCTCAAGGTTTTTGATTAGTCTTTCGGTATTGATTTTCATAGGAACATCAAATAAATATCCTGTTTTTTCAGCGAGCTGACGGTGACAGGCAATGCATGACTCTTTGGCAAATGATGCTGTTTTTCCTGTTGGATGAAGGTCATTTCCTGAGAATTTTGCAAATCCCCAACCTTCGGTATCTGTATATTTTTTTGCATCCTTGACCATAAACTGAGCATTGATGAATTCTCCGGCTCTCACTTCACCATCCGGAAGTTTCTGCTGTTTCCAAACGGATTTTACAATGACACTTCCGTCCGGCCATGGATGAAAATTCTCCGTTTCAACCGCTTTCACTGCAATGTCATTTCCATAAATGACCCTGATGGAGTGATCGAAAAGCGTACTCATGCTGATGACCTTCCAGTTTTTAAAATCATCATTATATGTAATTCCGTTGGGAGAGACAGGGAATTTTGAGGAAGGCGGGTTGCTGTGGATGATTTCTATATTCTGCTGTGCATTCTTTACTTCTTTTTTACCTGAAGCTACGCCTGATAATGAAAGCGTATATTTTTTAATTGTTTCAATATCTTTTGCATTGATTTTTGCTGACGGATGCAGCAGAGTATACTCATGCAACGGCATTTTTCCGCTTTGCATCATGTTTAAAATAGCATACATTTTCCCCTGATGCTCAGCTGCAGAATAGTTCCATTCTGAAAAGTTTAAAACTTCTTTAGCTCTTGCTATATCTTTGTTTACCGCCCAGGAAATGGGGGCGATCTTGTCATACCATTTTAAATTCTGTTCATTGGAATGACAGTTAAAGCAAGAGTTTTCCAAGATGGCAAGCACTTCACGGGGGGCTTCAATTTTTTTTACGACAGGTTTTCCTTCCCGGGGTTTGTTGAAAAACTGCAAGACTGCAAAAAGGCTCAAAACTACCAAAAATATAATGGCAATGGGTTTAACTGTTATTTTTTTCTTTACTGAGTCCATATTATATTATTTTTATGGGTCAAAAGTAGAATGATGAACCTTGTTTTGAAATATAAAGAAGAGTGAAGCGGACAAAGTAGGGGGTGAAAGTGGAAAAATAGGAGGTAAGTTTAGCAACGGATTTAGAAAATGAAAATGGGAGATGGAACTAATTTATATCTTTCTGAAAAAATAATTTATTTACGAAGTTTAATGATTTCCATCT
The DNA here is from genome assembly GCF_030816115.1 of Chryseobacterium sp. W4I1. NCBI lineage: Bacteria > Pseudomonadati > Bacteroidota > Flavobacteriia > Flavobacteriales > Weeksellaceae > Chryseobacterium > Chryseobacterium sp. W4I1. Next base: position 2,180,219 of record NZ_JAUSXQ010000001.1, on the reverse strand, counting down.
CCCGTCTTCCATCTTACAATACCATTCCTCCGTCTACAATAATTTCAGTACCAGTCATAAAGCTGGCAACATTGTGATCTGACAAATAAACTACAAGTTTTGCTATATCTTGGGCAGTTCCCATTTTCTTAAGTGGAATTAAGTCGGTCAGCCATTCATCAAGGCTGCTTAAAGTAGCTTCGTCCAAACCAGCTTTTGTCATAATTTCTGTTTTTGTAGGTCCAGGACTTAGTATATTCACTCTGATTTTTCTCGGAGCCAATTCTGCTGCTGCAGTTTTTGCAATTGAATTAAGTGCTGCTTTACTTGCCTGATATACTGAGCTGTTTGGTTTGTAGGTTGTAGCAACGTTGGAAGATAAAAATATCACAGATGCTTCGTCATTCAATAGCGGTATGAATTTGCTCAAGGTAAAATATGCTCCCCTGAAATTAATATTCATTACATTATCGAAATTTTCAGGACTCATATCTTCAATGGAACCTAAAGTTCCGGTAATTCCGGCATTAATGAATAAAATATCAACTTTTCCGAATCGGTTTTCAACTTCTGCTGTTAAATTGTTTATGTCTTCAAGCTTTCCCTGATCTGCCACAAACGGAATTGCGCCGAGCTCGTTAGCTGCTTTTTCCACTGCTTCGCTTCTTCTACCTGTAATAATTACCTGAGCTCCTTCTGCAATAAGCTCTTTTGCTGTTGCATATCCTATTCCACTGTTACCGCCTGTTACAATGGCTAGTTTGTTACTGAATTTTTTCATTTCTTAAAATTTTTGACAAAGTTATTTCAATTTGGTATACTTTTGTAATCAGTATAACAGAGTATACCACTATCATCAATGATATCATTTAACTTTGCAGCTATGGAAAGAGACCAGACCGAAGAATTAAGAGCCCTGCAGGACACTCTCTATTTTATTGGAGGAAAGTGGAGAATTCCTGTCATCAATTCAATCTGTAACGGCAACAGACGTTTCCGTGAAATTGAACGGAGTATCCCGGGAATTACCACAAGGATGCTTTCAAAGGAACTAAAAGATATGGAGCTGAATAAGCTGGTAAAAAGAAATGTATATCCTGAAACTCCGGTTTTGATAGAATATGAGCCTACCGAATACTGCAGAACATTTGGAAATATAATTACTGAAATGATCAACTGGGGCAGGGAGCATAGGAGAGTAATTGTGAAGGGGTAGGATGTCTCGTATAATGAAAAAACGGATAATTTATTTAAAGTTTAACTATAGCAGTGTTTTGGATTTTTATCCTTAGTGGAATTAAGATGACAGGTAATGGTAAACAAAAAAGCCCCTTATAAAAAGGAGCTTTTGATTGATATTAAAATGGGATATTAAATTCCGTCAATAATTTCATTTAAAACAGTGCTTGGTCTCATCGCAGCATACGTTTTATACGTATCTGTTTTGTAGTAACCTTCAATGTTTTGAGGCTTACCCTGAGCACTGATTAATTCTTCATTAATTACAGCTTCGCTTTCCTGCAGGTCTTGAGCAACCGGGGCAAAACGAGCGGCTAATTCAGCATCTGCAGTCTGGTTAGCCAAAGCTTCAGCCCAATACATTGCTAAATAGAAATGAGAACCTCTGTTATCAATTTGTCCCACTTTTCTTGCAGGAGATTTATCAGTAGCTAAGAATTTAGCATTCGCTTCGTCTAGTGCATCAGCTAAAACCTGAGCTTTAGTATTTCCCTGAGTCTGAGCTAAATGCTCTAAAGAAGCCTGAAGTGCTAAGAATTCACCAAGAGAATCCCATCTTAAGTAACCTTCTTCCAGGAACTGTTCAACGTGTTTTGGAGCAGAACCTCCTGCACCTGTTTCAAATAAACCTCCTCCGTTCATTAATGGAACAATGGAAAGCATTTTTGCAGAAGTTCCTAATTCAAGGATTGGGAAAAGATCGGTTAAATAATCTCTCAATACGTTTCCTGAAACAGAGATCGTATCTTTTCCTTCTCTGGCTCTTTTCAGCGTTTCAGTCATGGCGTCCTTTACATCAAGAATTTTAATGTCAAGACCGTTTGTATCGTGATCTGCAAGATATTTTTCAACCTTTTTGATCATTTCTCTATCGTGAGCTCTTCCTTTGTCTAACCAGAAAATAGCCGGTGTATCAGAAAGCCTTGCTCTGTTTACCGCTAATTTTACCCAGTCCTGGATAGGGGCATCTTTAGTCTGGCACATTCTGAAAATATCTCCTGTTTCAACTTTTTGAGAAAGAAGAATATTTCCGTTTTCGTCCTGAACTTCAATGGTTCCATCAGCTGACGCCTGGAAAGTTTTGTCGTGAGATCCATATTCTTCAGCTTTTTGAGCCATTAAACCTACGTTCGGAACAGAACCCATTGTTGTAGGATCTAATTTTCCGTGAGCTTTCATGTCATCAATAACAGACTGGTAGAAACCTGCATAAGAACGGTCAGGAATAATACATACCGTATCTTCTTCCTTTCCTTCTTTGTTCCACATTTTACCTCCGCCTCTTACAAGGGCAGCCATAGATGCATCGACGATAATGTCGGAAGGAACGTGGAAGTTGGTAATTCCTTTGTCAGAATTTACCATCGCTACTCTTGGTCCGTTTGCCAGAGCAGTTTCAATATCAGCTTTGATCTCCGCTTCCTGAGCATTCCCTTTAATCTTATCAAAAAGGTCAGCAAGACCATTATTTGAATTAACGTCTAAAGATTTGAACGTGTCAGCATATTTTGAAAATACATCTTTAAAGAAAGTCTCTACAATAGCCCCGAAAATGATTGGGTCAGAGATCTTCATCATTGTAGCTTTCAGATGAGCAGAAAGAAGTACGTTTCTGCTTTTAGCCTCATCGATAGCCTGCTGAACAAATGCTTTCAATGCATTTAAATTCATTACAGAAGAATCAATCACTTCTCCGGCCTGAAGACCTGCGAAATCCTTCAATAAAGTTTCAGCGCCATCATCCCCTTTGAAAACGATTTTATATTGTGCAGCATTCTCAAGAGTGGTAGACGTTTCAGTTCCGTAGAAATCTCCGTTGTCCATGTGGGCAACATCGGTTTTGCTGTCAGAAGCCCAGTCACCCATTCTGTGAGGGTTTGCTTTTGCGTAATTTTTAACTGCTTTTGGAGCACGTCTGTCAGAATTTCCTTCTCTAAGTACAGGGTTCACTGCACTTCCCAAAACTTTGGCATATTTAGCTTTGATTGCTTTTTCTTCATCATTCTTAGGTTCTGCAGGATAATTAGGAATTGCGAAACCTTTAGACTGTAGTTCTGCGATTGCAGCATCTAATTGAGGTGCAGAAGCTGAGATATTGGGTAATTTGATAATGTTCGCATCAGGTTGAGTTGCCAATTGACCTAATTGAGCCAGGGCATCACCTATCTTCTGGTCATCTTTCAAAAACTCAGGGAAGTTAGCTAGAATTCTTCCTGCCAAAGAAATATCCGGAACGGCAATCTCAATGTTTGCTGATTTTGTAAAAGCTTTTACAATAGGTAAAAACGAGTGTGTTGCCAACATTGGAGCCTCATCCGTAAGGGTGTAATAGATTTTTGATTTGTCTGACATTATACTGTTATTTATTATTTGATTTTTTAAGACTCACAAATTTACTAAATATGATTCTTTTATGAAGTGTTTTGCATAAAAAAAAGAGGCTGATGCCTCTTAAGTTTATATTTGTGTGATGGTATAAGTTCCGGTACCATCAAAATTGAGGATGAATTCAACCTTATAGTTTTTGGGAGTAGAATTAACGTTTGGAAAATTAATTGAAGATTCATTTATATCAAATGAACCGTCATTCAGATTATCTCCCAAGTCATCAGGTTGTGGTCCGTCATCAAACTTGATAAAAAAAGATCCACCATTGCCCATTGTTACACCATAAACATTGATTGTGAATTTTCCGTTAGCAGTATTGTAAGATACATTACTCGTAGGCGGGGTTCCGTTTGTTGCGGTATAGAAATCTAACTAAAAAAATCACTACAGGTAGATAAGTCTTTTTATTTTCACTTTAAGAATTATTTAACCTTTATTTGATCTCAAAAACTTTCTATTTTAAGTAAATTTGAAAAACTAAAAAAATAAAATTATGTCAACGATCACCCTTAAAGGAAACGAAGTAAATACAATAGGAACCCTTCCGTCAGTAGGAACAACTGTAAGAGATTTTGCATTGGTAGACTCCGGTCTGAACGTAAAACTTCTTTCAGATTTTGAAGGAAAGAAAAAGGTATTCAATATCTTCCCGAGTATTGATACAGGCATTTGTGCTGCTTCTGCAAGAAAATTTAATGAAGAAGCTTCAAAACTTGATAACACGGTAGTGATTAATGTTTCCAAAGACCTTCCTTTTGCATTGGGGAGATTCTGTGCAGCTGAAGGTTTAAACAATGTAGAGACACTTTCAGATTTCAGAAGCAGCTTTGGAGATGATTACGAAGTGACTATTACGGATTCACCTATGAAAGGACTGCTAAGCCGTGCCGTAATTGTTACAGATGAAAACAATAAAGTAGTGTATACAGAGCAAGTTCCCGAAATTACGACCGAACCTAATTACAGCGCAGCAATTGATGCGCTGAACAAATAAGAATACAATGATTTTTTGCAAAAAGCCTTGCGGACGCTATGTTTTTGCAGGGCTTTTTCGGCATTATTAATCTTTAAAACATTGATCATGGTAAAAAGAATTGTAGCCAACATAAAAACAGATCATTTAGATGATGCAGATCATTTTTATAAAGATATTCTGGGCCTTGAAATCCTGATGGACCACGGTTGGATCAAGACTTTCGGTAATCATGAAGAAACAAAGGTTCAGGTAAGTTTTGCCACTCAGGGTGGAAATGATACTGAAGTTCCTCTACTGTCAATAGAAGTAGATCATGTAGACGAAGTTTATGAAAAAATGCAGCAGGCAGGCTTTGAAATAACTTACGGAATTACTGATGAAGACTGGGAAGTACGAAGATTTTTTGTAAAAGATCCGTTGGGAAACTTAATCAATATACTTTCGCATCAGTAGCTTGTTTATCAACAGATACATTTTAGTAAAATCTTACTTATGAAAGCAACACAGATTATTCCTATTCTCAGAATCTTTGATTATCAAAAAGCCATAGAGTTTTATGTGGATTGGCTGGGGTTTGAAATAGTATGGGAACATTATTTTGAAGAAAATACGCCCGTTTACATGGAAGTCAAAAAAGGAAATATAGTTTTTCATTTAAGTGAGCATCACGGAGACGGAACACCCGGAACCAGAATCATGATCTGGGGAGAGGGAATTCCTGAATACCGCAGAGAATTGATTGATAAGAAATATAAATACAACCGTCCGGGACTCGAGAAAACATTTTATGATGCCGTATCTTTCACCGTAAATGATCCATTCGGAAACACCATTACTTTCAATGAGAAATATGCTGAAGAAAAACACAGAGACCTTGAATTTTTCTCTATTCATTAATTCATTCAATGTAGATCACATAAAAAGAGTTATAAAAAGGCTTTAACTACAACTTATTATAGCGGAACTGATGATTCAAATCATCAAAAAGAAATCGTATAATAACTATCTTTACACTTTACAATACAATGAAACGTTCAGGAACTGCAGATTTGCCTTTACACTACGGAAAAGTACCGCCGTGGCTGTATGAGCGTATGTCCGCACTTGGGCTTTCCATTATAGAAGTGATCTTAATGGATTACGGGAAAGATGAAGTGCTGCGGAGGCTTGCAGATCCGTTCTGGTTTCAGAGTTTTGGTGCAGTAATGGGAATGGATTGGCATTCTTCAGGAATTACTACTTCCGTGATGGGCGCTTTGAAACGTTCTATCAATCCCCACTCACAGACATTAGGACTTTATATCTGTGGTGGAAAAGGGAAATTCTCGAGAGAAACTCCGTCAGAGCTCATCCAGATTGCTGATAAAACAGGTTTAAACGGACATGAACTGGTAAGAGCCAGCAAACTTTCTGCAAAGGTGGATAATACTGCTATTCAGGATGGTTATCAGCTTTATCTGCATAACTTTATTGTGGCGGATAACGGAAGCTGGAGCGTAGTACAGCAGGGAATGCATGAGTCAGATGGTACAGCAAGACGCTACCACTGGCATTCAGGAAATATTAAATCATTCGTAGAAGAACCTCATACCGGAATTAATGGTATTTCAAGAGGAAAAATCCTCAATCTTACTGATGCGGAGGCTTCAGGAAACCGGAAGGGAATTTTAGATATTTCTCATACCGATTCCATTGATGTGATGAAAGATTTTTCAAGGTTGATTCTTCCTGCCCATCATGATGTCCAGGCATCAGATGTTGACTTAAAACGTCTTGGAGCACTTTTATATATTACCCGTGAACAGCAGCCTCAGAATTTTGAAGACCTTTTAATGCTTGAAGGTGTAGGTCCAAGAACCATGCAGTCATTAGCATTGGTTAGTGAGGTCATTCATGGGGCACCATCACGGTTTGCCGATCCCGCAAGATTTTCCTTTGCTCATGGCGGAAAAGACGGCCATCCTTTTCCGGTTCCCACCATTACTTATGATGAAAGCATCAGCATCCTTAGACAAGGAATTGAAAAATCGAAACTCGGTAATTCCGACAAGCTGAATACTTTAAATAAACTGCACCGGATTGTAGCGGCCACTGAAAAAGATTTTACTCCAAATTTCGATATTCAACAAGTCATTGAAGAAGAAAGACAGAATTCATGGCGCTTCGGAGGAAAAACGGTTTTTGGTGATGCAGAACCTCCTAAACCCCCAAAACCTATTCAGCTTTCTTTATTTTAATCTTATTTAAATAGAAATCATACCCAGGCTTTCAAGATTGTGATTAAACGTACCGCAATTATCCTCCCCTGTGAAAGGAGATATTCATAGAATTGATGGTAAGATAAGATTTGTTTAATTGTTTAGAAAGAGCAAAAGCAATTGACAGTATTGTAATTATATGTAGCTTTTTAACGTTTTTTATTAATTTGTTTAATTTTTTTCAATCTTCATTCAATTAAAAATTATATTTTTAAAGCTTTAAAAACACCAGCTCAATGATCTGCAAAGCTTTAGAAATATGCTATGATTTCCCTTTTTTTCTCCAGGAAGAACTGGATGAAATATTTCAGGCCCATGAGAAAGTATCATTCCAAAAAGGAGATATTATTCTTGAGGCGGGAAAAACGGCTAATGAATACTATATTTTAGAGAAAGGGCTGGCCCGTTCTTACGTCAATGATTTTAGCGGAAATGAAGTAACGACTCATTTTTTTGCAGATAATGAGATCATTATCGAGGTCTTGTCACTGTTTCAGAGAATTCCTTCCCAGGAAAATATCGTCTGCATTACAGACTGCGAATGCCGGAAATTTGATTTTGAGACCTTTCAGGAACTTTTCCATAAAATACCCAATCTTAGAGAATGGGGCAGAGCATGGATGTCAAAAGAGCTTTTTTCTTATAAGCAGCGTTCCGTCGAAATGTTTACCCTATCCGCTACCAGACGTTACCTTAACCTTTTAGAACAGAAACCACAGGTTGTACAGTTTGCTCCCCTTAAGCAGATTGCGTCCTATCTTGGTATTACAGACACTTCTTTAAGCCGTATCCGCAAAGAAATAGTTTCCCATCCAAAGAAAAATTAAATCTTGTCCTATGGCAAGTTGATTTTCATGGAGGCTTGGTAATTTTGGTTAAAAGTTTAACATCAAAAATAAGACAATATGAAAATCAATCAGATCTATGTCAACCTTCCGGTTAAAGACGTAAAGAAAACAGAAGAATTCTGGACCAAGCTCGGTTTTTCCATCAATGAGCAGTTTTCAGATGACAAAGCGACCTGTGTCGTAATGAAAGAAGACATTTACGTAATGTTCCTGACTGAAGAATATTTCCAGACTTTTTCCGAAAGACCCGTTCCGAAAGGCGATACCACTCAGGTTCTTGTTGCTATTGGCCTGAACAGCCGTGATGAAGTGGATCATGTTGTAAATACTGCCCTGCAAAATGGAGCTTCACAACATGAAGAGCCACAGGATTACGGATGGATGTATCAGAATTCTTTCTGGGATATTGACGGACATGGCTGGAATGTAACGTTTGCTGATCTTTCCCAGCTCCCGGCAGAATAAATTTTAAATCATACCCTCACAATCCATACAGAATTTTCACAATTGAAATCTCTGCCCATTCCTATAATCTTCGGTAAAAATAACCTGTAATGCTATCTGTGAAAATAGCAAAGCTAAAGATTAAAACAATAAACATCCCAAGCTATGGAAACAAAGTCAAACGATATAGAAATCGTAAAAGTTCAGGTATTCAGCAGCTATAAAATTATTTCAATGAATATCGAAGGTATTACCCATGAAGAATCTATGATTTTCCCAAATGGTGATGCAAACTGTATGAACTGGATCTTAGGACATCTGATTTATATAAGAAATGCATTCCTGAATATTCTCGGTGAAGAATCTGTCTGGGATAACGAAAAATTTTCATGCTATAACAGAGGAGAGCTTCCACTTGAAAGAAAAGATGAGCTGGTTGATTTTGAAGAATTAAAATCCTATCTGCAACAGTCTCAGGATAAACTGGAAGCAAAACTGATCACGGTTGAAAGTTTTGATCCGAAAACAATTAATGATATTGCAATCTTTTGTCTGCACGAGCTATATCACGGCGGACAGCTAGGCTATCTCAGAAGAATTCTTGGGAAACCCGGAGCCATAAAATAAGATTATTGAACTTTTTCAAGCAAGAAAAATCTCACGGTAAAAGCATTTTAAAGACATAAGCATCTGTGTCAATCTGTACAATTTTTGGTTAAATAAATTACACATTATCAAAGTTATTTTCAGAGAGTACCTGACACATAAAAGCCAACCATCAACAGAATACAAAATACACAATCGCTAAAACTATAAAAATGGACACCCCAAAATCAAAAAAAATAGAGATCATTATTCCGGCTTACAGAATGCATTCTCAAAACTTTCTCAATGTTTTGGATGGCATTTCGGAAGAAGATGCATTGAAGAGAATTGAAGGAAAAACCAATCATATTGTGTGGATGGCAGGAAACTTTGTCAATATGCGTTACGGTTTAGGTTGGGTTTTAGGGCTCAGAGATGAAGACCCTCACAGCGATCTTTTCTTTCAGGGAAAAGCGTTGGATGAAACATACACTTATCCGGGTTTAGATGAACTGGAGAAAAATTTTCACGATATTTCTCCAAAGGTTTATCAGAAACTTTTGGATGTCACCGACGAAGAACTGGACGAAATGTTTGAGATTGGGATGAATATTCCATTTGTGCGTGAGACCAAACTTAATTTTGCTGGAATGTGCATCGGCCGTGAAGACTATTTATGCGGCCAGATAGGACTTATGAGAAGGATACTGAATTATCCGGGAATGAAGTATGACGTAGATGAGACTTTAAAATATTAAGACATGGAACCCAAAGAAAAAGGCTATAAAAATGTCAACGGGATTCGCATGTATTATGAGATCTACGGTTCCGGAAAACCTTTAGTCCTCATCCATGGTGGTGGTTCCTCGATTCTGTTTGATTTTAAAGAAGTAATTTCCCGCCTGGAAGGCCGGTTTCAATTGATAGGTATTGATCTGCAGAATCACGGCTTGACCGATCATCGTGATATTCCTGAAACCTTTGAACAGGATGCTCATGATGTAGCTGCTCTTTTGAAGGAGCTTAATATTGAAAGAGCTTCATTTTGGGGATTCAGCAACGGAGGAAATACCGTAATGCAGATGGCACATCTTTATCCCCAAATAACAGAAAAACTGATTATTGCATCATCTTTTTACAAAAAAAGCGGAATGATGGACGGGTTTTTCGAGAGTATGGCAGAAGCAACCTTAGATTCAATGCCTGAAACGCTTAAGATCAATTTTCTTAGCCTGAATCCTGATTTTTCAAAGCTTGAAAACCTTTTTGATAAAGACAGTAAAAGAATGCAGACTTTTCAGGACTGGGATGAAAAAATTCTTACTTCAATAGAGGTACCCGTATTATTCATCAGTGGCGATAAAGATGTCATGAAGCCTGAACATGTGGTAGAAATGTGGCGCCTGGTCCCGAACGCCCAACTTATGATCCTTCCGGCAGGTCATGGTTCGTATATGATGGCAGACTTCGAAGGAAACACAGACCATCAATTAATAGACATGACAGCAAATCAAGTGGTCAAATTTTTAACCCATTAAGATTTACTTTTAATAAAATCAATCATATTATTTAATTTGAGTTTACACTTCTTAATATTCCTTAATAGCTTAAATCAAGCTTAATGGTTCAATTCCATAATTTAAAACAATAATAATTTAAAAACCAGAAATCATGGCTAAATTAAATCCTTATCTAAATTTTGACGGAAAAGCTGAAGAGGCTTTCAATTTTTACAAATCTGTTTTCGGGGGAGAATTCCGTGGCGAAATTCATAAAATGGGGAATGCTCCCGGTACTGAAAACTTATCAGACGAAGAAAAAAACAGAGTGATGCACGTTGCACTTCCCATTGGGAATGATCTTTTGATGGCTTCAGATATTGTTCCCAGTTTTGGACAGAATCTTACTGTAGGAAATAACAACTATGTTTCCATTTTTCCTGAATCAAAAGAAGAAGCTGACCGGCTTTTCAAAGGACTTTCTGAAGGTGGAAACATAGAAATGCCGATTGAAGACCAGTTTTGGGGAGATTATTTCGGAAGCTTCCAGGACAAATATGGCGTTCATTGGATGGTGAACTATAACGAAGAATCTGCAAAATAATCTTATATTTAACTAAAATTATCAAGGGCAGTTCGACCCGGGCTGCCTTTTTTACTTAAATATTAAAAGAATAAAACTATGGACCCGATTACAATTGATATTACGATTTTAGCTCCTGTAGAAAAGGTTTGGAATTACTTTAACGAACCGCAGCATATCACAAAGTGGAATTTTGCCCATGAAAGCTGGCAGTGTTCCAGTGCAGAAAATGATCTGAGAGTAGGAGGAAAATTGAAAGCCAGAATGGAAGCCAAAGATAAAAGCTTTGGGTTTGATTTTGAAGGGACCTATGATGAAATTGTTCCCAATGCCAGAATCAGATACCACCTGGAAGATGGCCGGAAGGTAGAAGTCATTTTTGATAAAATAGACAACAATACCACCAAGGTTACAGAAATTTTCGATCCTGAAAAACAAAACTCCGTGGAAATGCAGCGGGAAGGCTGGTATGCCATTCTCAACAATTTTCACAAATACGTTGAAAACCACTAAAAAACTCATTTACAGTCATGATAAATCTGGTCATAATGGCCAAATGTTTAAGCTCCATTTGTGCTGTTCATCATGTTGTTAAAAATAATAATTTTCTTTATGGCATCATTGCGGTGCCGGCAAGAAGAGCTTTGGAGAAAGAAAAGATAGACTCTCTTGAAAAACTTTCAGGCTATTCCGAAGAAGAGATTATGAGGCTTCATGGTTTCGGGAGGAATGCTATGGAAAGACTCAAAAATCATATGGAAGAACATCAGGTTTCTTTTAAAAACTAAAATCAGCATTATCAAAATACTTTGATCATTGGCAATCTTCATGAAGTGACCAATGGAAATTCTATTTTCAACCTTAAAATTTAAAACTATGAATAATGATATTTTTCCATGCCTGTGGTTTGATGAAGAGTCAAAAGAGGCAGCAGAATTCTATTGTCAGGTCTTTGGCGGAAAGATCACGGCAGACACCCCTGTTGTTATGAATATTGATTTGTTCGGGCAAAAGCTGATGCTGCTGAATGGGGGTCCTCATTTTAAAAAAAATGCGTCGGTTTCCTTTATGGTTATCTGCAAAACAGAACAAGAAGTACAGCAGTATTGGGATCAGCTGATGCAAGGGGGAATTGCCCTGATGGCTCTGGATTCTTACTCATGGAGTAAAAAATATGGCTGGGTGCAGGACAAATATGGTGTTACCTGGCAGCTGTTTTTAGGTGATAAGCCGGAATCGCAGAAAATTGTTCCTACCCTCATGTTTATCCATCAGAATAATGGAAAAGCGATGGAAGCAATGGAATTTTATACCAGAACCTTTCCCAATTCAAGCATAGGAAATATTCTTAAATATGGTGAAGGCGGAGAAGGTCATCCTATATCCGAGCCGGCGGAAAACATACAGCATGCTCATTTTACCATAGATGGGTACAGCTTCTTCTGTATGGATAACTCTTATGACCATCCGTTTGATTTCAATGAAGGATTTTCTATCGTCATCATGACGGATGACCAGGAACAGACCGATTACCTTTGGAATACCCTGATTTCAGATGGAGGAAGAGAAAGTATGTGTGGCTGGCTGAAAGATAAATACGGTTTAAGCTGGCAGATTGTTCCGAAAAGATTAATTCAGCTCATGAATGATCCGGACCAGTCAAAAGCTCAGAAAACGGTACAGGCAATGATGAAAATGAATAAGATCATCATAAAAGATCTTGAAGACGCTTACCATTCATAGCGATTTACTTAAAGGCTGATATTTAAAATTAATCCAATCAAAATCTTAAGTTATGAATAACAATATTTTCCCGTGCATTCTACACAATGGAGATGCCAGAAAATCTGCAGATTTTTACTGCAATATATTTGATGGAAAAGTCACTATTGATAATCAGGTAGTGATTAATATTGAACTTTTCGGACAGAAGATCATGCTTCTGAATGGCCCGGAGCAGGATAAAAACCCTTCAGTTTCATTCATGGTAATCTGTGATACTGAAGATGAGGTTCAGAAATATTGGGATCAACTTCAAGAGGGCGGGAAAGCTCTCATGGCTCTCGGTTCTTATCCCTGGAGTAAAAAATACGGTTGGATACAGGATCAGTATGGGGTGTCCTGGCAACTGTTTTTAGGTGAAAAAGCAAGTGGTCAGAAATTGGTTCCCACTCTGATGTTTATGCATGAGAATAATGGAAAATCTGTGGAAGCAATGGAATTTTATACCAGAACCTTTCCCAATTCAAGCATAGGAAATATTTCAAAATATAAAGATGGAGGAGAATCAGGGGAAGATCCTGAACATGTAATGCATGCCCATTTTTCAATTAATGATTACAATCTTTTCTGCATGGACAGCTCTCATGATCATCAGTTTGATTTCAACCAGGGAATTTCCATGGTCGTCATGACGAAAGATCAGGAAGAGACAGATTATTTTTGGAACAGTCTCTCAGCTGAAGGAGGAAGCCAGGAAGTCTGCGGCTGGCTCAAAGATAAATACGGTCTTAGCTGGCAGGTATTTCCTGAAAAGGCAAGCGAGCTTGTCAATGATCCTGACAAAGAAAAATCTCAGAAAGTTCTTCAGGCGATCATGAAGATGAAGAATATTATCATTAAAGACCTGGAAGAAGCCTATAACTCATAATATGCTTCAGTTAAAATAGGAAACGGTAAAAAGCAGATTTATTTACAGACCTGCTTTTTTTTAATCATTCAACAGTTTTATTCCCTTTGTTATTAAGATTTCGGCTTACTGTTTGATGTGATTCAGGTAAAAGATTTGCTTATGAAAACACAGAACAAGTCACAATCCAAATCGAAAGTACCCAAAGAAGGGCTCTTTCCGGAGATTATCCGTAATGATTATAAAGGAAGTGGTAAGCTCCTTGATAAAAAAGCCGTCATTTCAGGTGGCGACAGTGGAATAGGACAGGCTGTAGCTGTTCATTTTGCAAGAGAAGGGGCAGACGTGGCCATTATTTACAAAGAAAGCGATGACGATGCCAGAGAAACAAAAAAACTAGTCGAAAATGAGGGGAGAAAATGTATACTGATCAAAGGCGATCTTACTAAAAAGACATTCAGAACCCAGTGTGTGCAGGAAATAAAAAAGGTGTGGACAAATTTGGATATCCTGGTTAATAATGCAGGGATACATACCTCAAAAAACAGTCTTGAAAAGATTACTGATGAGCAGATTCAGGAAACATTTAATACCAATATCCTTTCAATGATCTCCTTTACGCGAAACTTTCTGCCTTTAATAGGAGACGGAGGCCGGATCATCTGTACCACCTCCGTTACAGCATACCGCGGAAGTGATCATCTGATCGATTATGCAGCAACAAAAGGGGCTATTCTATCATTTATCCGCTCGCTTTCAACCAATCTTGCTGAAAAGAAAATCCTCGTGAACGGAGTGGCTCCCGGGCCGATATGGACACCTCTGGTAAAAGAAACTTTTGATGATCTTTCCAAATTCGGAAAAGATACTCCTTTGAAACGGGCAGGGCAGCCATCAGAAGTTGCACCGGCTTATGTTTTTCTTGCCTCTAAAGATGCAAATTACATTACAGGAGAAGTCATCCATATCAACGGTGGAGACTTTGTTGGAGGGTGAAATGGAAATTTAGAAACTTGAAGTTGGAAGATGAAGGCAACAATAAGCAATGCTATTTTTACATCTCTAATTCTAATCCGACCTCTATTTTGCAACCCTATAAATACTAATCTTTTACATCTAATGTCTAAATATAAAACAATGGAAAAATTATCATTCGAGATCCAGATAGACGCACAGCCCGAAAAAGTATGGGACGTTCTCTGGAGCGATATGACTTACAGGCAGTGGACCACAGCATTTACCGAAGGTTCTTTCTATCAGGGAAGTTTTGAAGAAGGACATATTATAAAATTTTTTGATCCTAATAATAACGGAATGTACAGCCGGGTAGAAAAAAATATACCCCATAAAGAAATGAAATTTCTGCACCTGGGAGAAATTTATGGAGGTGTAGAAACCGAACAGGACTGGGGTGAAGCCACAGAAAGATATATTTTAGAGGAAATACCCACAGGGACGATACTGAAAATTGAAATTCAGACTCCGGAAGAATTTAAAGATTTTTTTGAAGAGAAATTTCCTGCCGCTTTGGGAATTGTTAAAAATCTCTCAGAAAATCAACTGTAAATTAAAACACCAAACTATAAATTCTTAAACTCTTGATAATTCCCTCCCTTTAGGGCGGCAGATTAAGATATGACGGATTGGTCAAATTTTACACTAAAAAAACAACCACAAAAAATTTAGATATGGAAACCTTATCATACGAAACCATAATTAATGCCCCAATGCAGAAAGTCTGGGACATTCTCTGGACTCCTGAAACCTACACAGAATGGACCCAATATTTCGGTCCCGGATCTGTAATGAAATCCGACTGGAAAATAGGTGGGAAAACTTATTTCGTGAATGCCCAGGGAGAAGGGATGGTATCTACTATTGACAGTCTTGATGAACCCAACCAGGTTATTTTTAAACATTTGGGAATGGTAGATAAAGACGGTAATGAAGACACCCAAAGTAAAGAAGTAATGGAATGGAGCGGATGTTTTGAGAAATATATTCTTATTAATTTTGATGGTAAAACAAAGCTTCATACTGAAGTACAAACCGAAAAAGAATGGGAAGATCATATTAATACAGGATTTATAAAAGGTCTGGAAGTAGTAAAAAATCTTGCAGAACAGAAATAATCCGTAAATTGCTTTGAGATTAAATAGCCTTACACGTTCAATGGATCTGTAAGGCTATATTTTTTCTTTCAACCACAAGAAAAATAAATAACCTATGAAGTTACTGACGGTCCTTTTCGCAACATTTCTTCTGGCTTTGGTAGCCACTTTTGCATTCCAGGGAAAACCCAATTTTTTATTTTCAGGGAATCTTGGAATGGCTGCTTTTATCATATTTACAGGATTTTCCCATTTTAAATTTCAGAAGGGAATGGCTATGATGATCCCTGATTTTATTCCCGGAAAAATGTTTTGGGTATACTTTACGGGTATTTTAGAGATTGCTGCCGGAGTTGGATTAATGATCCCTTCTATACGAGAAATTACAGCGATACTGCTCATTATTTTTTATGTGATGGTTTTTATCGCAAATATCAATTCTTCAAAAAAAAATGTCAATATTTTCAAAGCCGACTTTACCGGTCCGGGGATGAAATATCTTTATAAAGAAAGAATTCCTATGCAGATTATCCTGCTGGCCTGGACATGGTATTTTGGAATTTATTTACAATAGCAAAATTTCTTTTTCTTAACAATTATTCATAAAATTTCATTATTCATGTAACGTTTTGACGGAAAGATTGTCATATTATATATAGATTTTTATTGATATAAAATCTTTGATCAGTAATCTAACCATCCAAAATATGAATTATGAATTTTAATAGTAAAATCTTTGGTGCGGCTCAAATCGTACTCTCAGCAATTATGATGAATGCACAGACTTCAACGGCTAAACTGCCTGGCGACCCAACACTTCCAACCACTAAAGCAAACCTGGAAAAACTGACTGCTTATGATAAAGGAAACTTTAAATATAAAGTAGAAGACTATTTTGCAAGACCCAATGCATCACAGTTTAAAATCTCTCCGGATGGCAAGTATCTTTCCTACAAAGAAAAAGATAAAGACAAAAAAAATCATGTTTATGTAAAAGAACTTAAAACAGGGAAAATTACTAAGGCAATTGTTGAAAAAGACGATCTTATTAAAAGCTACGGCTGGCTCAATGAAAATCGCCTTTTCTTTACCCAGGACAAAGGAGGTAACGAAAATATTCATCTTTACGCAGCAGATATCGACGGAAAGAACCTCAAAGACCTGACTCCTTTTGACGGAATTACTCTGGGAACCGTAAGACTTATAAAAGACACAGAATTTGTTGTGATTACCATGAATAAAAACAACAAGCAGATCTTCGAGCCCTATAAGATCAATTTCAACACCGGAGAAATGACCCAGCTGTATGAAAATAAAGATGTCAACAGCCCTATTGATGATTATATTTTCGATAAAGACGGTAATTTAAGAGGATACACCGTTCTAGAAAACGGATTGACCACCAAAACGTACTATAAGGACCTGCAGACAGGAAAATTCAACCTGATTAAATCCACCGACTGGAAAGATACTTTTTATATTACACAGCTTAATGAGAATTCTAAAAATAAAGATGAGGCATATGTTGTAACCAACCTGGACAGCGATAAATCCAGAATTGTACTTTATGACCTGAAGAAAAATGCCATAATCAGGGAAGTATATTCCAACCCTGTTTTTGATGTAAACTCTATAAGCGTTGCCGGTAAAAACAGAAATTATGAACTCGATTATATCAACTATGACGGAATTAAAGATGAAACAGTTCCGGTAAGTAAATTCTATAAAGAAATTGATGATCAACTGAAAGCTGAATTTAAAGATAAACAGTTTTCCGTCGTATCTTCAGATGACAACAACGAAAAACTTCTTGTGTACGTAGGCAGCGACAAACTCTATGGAGCCTACTACGAATATGATACAAAAAGCAAAAAAATAAATCTCCTGTACAACCTGATGCCTCAGCTGAAAGAAGAAGATATGGCAGAAATGAGACCTATCGAATTCAAAAGCAGGGACGGATTAACGATTCGTGGATATATAACCCTTCCCAAGGCAGCCCTGGAAGGTAAAAAGGTACCTTTAATTGTTAATCCTCACGGCGGTCCGCAAGGAATTCGGGATCAATGGGGCTTCAATCCGGAAACCCAGCTCTTTGCCAGCAGAGGATATGCAACACTTCAGGTGAATTTCAGGATTTCAGGCGGTTATGGAAAAGAATTTCAGAAAGCGGGATACAAACAGATTGGCAGAAAAGCAATGGATGATGTGGAAGATGGTGTAAAATATGCTATTGAGCAAGGTTGGGTAGACAAAGATAAGATTGCCATCTATGGAGGAAGCCACGGAGGTTATGCTACACTTATGGGGCTTATTAAAACCCCGGAACTGTATGCCTGCGGTGTAGATTATGTGGGTGTATCCAATATTTTTACCTTCTTCGATTCCTTCCCGGAATACTGGAAACCATACAAAGAAATGGTAAAACAAATATGGTATGATCTTGATAATCCTGAAGAAGCAAAAATTGCCAAAGAAGTGTCCCCGGTTTTCCAGATTGATAAAATTAAAAAACCTTTATTTGTAGTACAGGGAGCCAATGACCCAAGAGTCAACATCAATGAATCTGATCAGATTGTAAAAGCAATGCGTGCCAAAGGATTCGAAGTTCCTTATCTGGTAAAATATGATGAAGGTCATGGATTCGGGAAAGAACCTAACAGACTCGAGCTGTATCAATATATGCTAGGCTTCTTTGCTGAAAATTTCAATAAAAAATAAAATTTCAATTTTATAATGATAGAAACGGAGAGTGTATTGCTTTCCGTTTTTTTTATTTAAACTCAAATGGTGGTAATGATTTACACAATGAATATTTATTTAAACTCAATGATTACAAAATAAAATAATTAAAACTACGGCTAACAAAAGAAAATTCGGATTTCCGGAAAAATATTTTAAATTTATTAAAGTAAAACCATAAAGCAGGCCGTCATAGCAATATGGAGGTTGTCGAAGAAATAACAATGCCACAGGAGGAGAAAGCAAGCATCATCTCACAAACCGTTTCAAAGTACGGAGGAAAGCTGATGTCTTATATTCGTCCGAAAGTGAAAAACACCGAAGATGCAGAAGATATTCTGCAGGAAGTGTGGTTCCAGTTCAGCAGTCTGACCAATCTTTCCGAGATTGTAAATGTAGGGGGCTGGCTGTACAGGGTAACTGCGAATAAGATCACAGACCGGTATCGTAAAAAGAAAACCGAAAATCTTGAAGACTTTGTATATGAAGATGAAGATGGAAGCTTTTCTATCAAGGATATCCTGTTGTTGGACGAAAGCGCAGGTCCCGAGGTGAAAATGTTCCAGGATGAGATCTGGAAGAAGCTGTTTGAAGCACTGGATGAACTTCCGGAAAAACAGCGGCTGATCTATGTTGAAAATGAACTGAACGACAAGACCCTCCAGCAGATCGCCGATGAACAAGGTGAAAACATAAAGACCATTATCAGTAGGAAAAACTATGCTGTGAAGCATTTAAGAAACAGGCTGAGAAAATTATACGAAGATTTAAATAGTTAGTAAAAAAGAAATTATGAATCATAAACACAAAAAAGGCTGGATTTTCTTACTCTTATGTCCGCCGCTGATCCTATTGGCCGTTACATTTATTGTGATGTGGCTTTGGAACTGTCTGCTTCCCGAAATCCTGGGTGTAAAATCCATTACATTCTGGCAGGCGATGGGAATCCTGATTTTAAGCAAGATACTTTTCGGAGGTTTCCATTTCGGAAAAGGGATGAAAGACTTTAAGGAAAGAAAGATGAGAGAGAAAATGGCTGGCCTTTCTCCTGAAGAAAGAGAAAAATTTAAAGAAATCTGGAAAGACAAATGTTCTGGAGGGTTCTTCAACAGAAACAACGGATAATTTAAAAATTTTAAGAAGTAGTAAAGTAAAATTGAAATTCATCCGTCTATATAAAAAAACAAGAAGTAGTAAAATTTAAAATTTTGAAAAAATGAAAAATTCAGTATTAAAAGGAGCTCTTGAAGCATTAGCCGTTGTGGGCGTTGCAGCAATTGCAAAAAAAGCAATACAAAGAAAAAGATTTATAAAAGGTATTTTCAGTGAATACGGAATCAAAGAAAGATCACCATTCGGATTGGCTGATAAGATCAGAGAAATGGATGATGAGCAGTATCAGGAACTGAAAGGGAAATTCAAAAAAGAATTCGCTTCAAGATGCTGCAAAACAGCGAATAAAGAAAATACTGCAGAAGCATAAGCAGTTAAATAGCTAAATTGAAATTTGTTTAATTCCGGCGCGGGAAGCTATGCTTCCCGCGCCGGAATTTTTCTATCCGTCATTGCGAGCACAGCGAAGCAATCTCAATAGCATCTTCAAAACCTTAAGCCACTAAGATGTACTTTTACTCAAACAAAATCCCATTTTTTATCTTAAAGAGCAACCAATAAAAAAGAATAAATCCTTATTTTTGCATAGTTCAATGAAAGATTACTACTATTTTCTCGGGATTTCTCCGGATGCTTCAGAAGAAGACATCAAAAAAGCCTATAGAAAATTATCTTTAAAATACCATCCTGATAAGAATGATAACGATGACTTTTTTGCCGGACGTTTTCGTGAGATTCAGGAAGCTTATGAAATATTGAGCGATTCTTCGAAGAGGCATTCTTACGACCAGAATTTAGAAAGCCATCAGAAAAGCTTTAGGTACAACGTTCCGCCTGCTATAAAAACTTTTACAGCGAACAAAATTCATGCGAAGAAAGGGGAGGAGATCATCATTAACTGGCAGACGAGCAATGCCGATGTGGTGAAAGTACTGCCGTTTGGTTTAGAAAAACCTTATGGAGAAAGAATATTTAAGATCACGGAGTTTAAAGATGGAAAATTTCAGCTTCTGCTTCATGTGACGAATTCTCTGCTTCATAAGACCGTAGTGCAGGGAATCACCATTACTGAAGTATTTGAGAGTGATGGCGCTCAGTTTAAAAGCAGTGTTGAAGAAATGTTTAAGCCTCAGCCCAGAACAAGAATAAACAAATCCGGACAGCCAAAGATCATGATGCTGATCTGGGGAATTATTATTCTGGCCATAGCCATTTATTTTCTACTGAAAAATATCGGTTAGATTAAGCCATCTTTTTTCTACCCGGGCATTTCTTGCACCTTTTTCCTTTCTTGAATTTCTTACAGCACGATTTTTTTTCGCACAACATATCTTCATTATTGAATGCAAATACAGGAGATAATGGCGGTACTTTAAACGGGACAATCATATTCATGTTGCAAATATATTAATTTAGAATAAATATAATTAATAAAAAATCATAAATATTGCAATAGCTGATAATCAACAGGTTCATGGGTAATTGAAGTCGTGTTTCCTTAAAAAAAATTAAGTTTTATATTTTTAAATATTCCAAATAAGGCCTTTCTTCGTGTCATTAAAGCCTGAATCCTGACAGACGATAAATTTTTTTACAGACAGTTTCAGATTGATATGAATGGCTTACTGATGAGCATGAATAGACCAGCTGATATTGGCTGGTTTTACAGATACTTAATGCAGTCATAAGTATTATTATGAATTTAATAAAATGACAATGACGGATACAACCAGAGTTAGCTGTTTAATTTTACTCAACACGAGCTTTCCAAATCATTTTCTTTAAAACAAATATCATATTTTCGTTATTCTTTCGGCAATTTTCAACTGTTGTACAATCGTTTAAAAAAATGTAATTTTACGAATCTTTTTTACGAACAAAATCTAATAAATAAAAATGAATACAGAACAGTTTGTGAGCCGTCACATTTCCCTTAATGAAGCCGATAAACAGGCGATGTTGGAAAGATTGGGCGTTTCAAGTATTGAAGAACTAATTTCTCAGACTATTCCTTCTTCTATCCGACTAGAAAAGGATCTTGAGATCTCTGCACCGCTTTCAGAATACGAGATGCTGAACCATTCAAAAGAATTGGCATCGAAGAATACTGATTATACGAGCTATATTGGTTTTGGATACCACAATACACTTTTGCCATCAGCTATTCAAAGGAATATCTTTGAAAACCCAAGCTGGTATACCGCTTATACCCCTTATCAGGCAGAAATTGCACAAGGAAGATTAGAAGCGCTTCTTAATTTCCAGACTGTAGTGTGTGACCTTACAGGTTTTGGGCTGGCAAATGCTTCTCTTTTGGATGAATCTACTGCTGCTGCTGAAGCTATGCACATGTTCTTTAACAACAGAACAAAAGATCAGAAGAAAGCCAATGCAAACAAATTCTTTATTTCTGACCTTGTTTTACCACAGACCGTTTCTGTCCTTAAAACAAAAGCAGAAGGATTGGAAATTGAAGTGGTAGTGGGAGATCACAAAACCCATCCGTTTGACGATTCTTATTACGGTGTTCTATTACAATATCCGGGTAAAAACGGGATCGTACTAGATTATACGGAAGATATCGTAGAATACAAAAAAATAGATCTTCAGGTAGCGGTAGCTTGTGACCCGATGGCTTTGGTTAAACTAAAATCACCCGCTTCTATGGGAGCTGACTGTGCGGTTGGAACCACTCAGAGATTCGGTATTCCATTAGGATACGGAGGTCCTCATGCTGCATTTTTCTCTTGCAAAGAAGATTACAAAAGAGATATTCCGGGAAGAATTATCGGAGTTTCTCAGGATATGTACGGAAAACGTGCACTGAGAATGGCTTTACAGACCAGAGAACAGCATATTAAGAGAGAAAGAGCAACTTCAAACATTTGTACTGCTCAGGTTCTTTTAGCTGTAATGGCTGGAATGTATGCCGTTTATCACGGTCCTAAAGGATTAAATTACATTGCAGATCAGATCCACTTTAAGGCTAATGCTCTGAAAGGAGGTCTTCAGGCTTTAGGATACCAGACTGTTGAAGAGCCGATCTTCGATACAGTGAAAATCGCAATGAGTGAAGATGAAAAAGGAAGATTGTCAAGAATGATGCTTGATCATAAAATCAATCTGAACTATTTCACAGAAGGCGTTGTAAGCATTGCAATCAATGAAAGTACGACATTGGATAAATTAAATGTTCTGATGGCTTCTTTCGCTCAGTTTAAAGATAAGCAGACCTTCAAATTAGAAATTAAAGAAGGATACAGTATTCCTGAAGAGAATTTAAGAAAAGACGAAATTCTTACAGAAAGCGTATTCAACAAATACCATACTGAAACGGAATTGATGCGTTACATCAAACGTTTGGAAAGAAAAGATTTATCATTAACCCATTCAATGATCTCTCTTGGTTCTTGTACAATGAAACTGAACGCTGCGACTCAGATGTTACCACTTTCGTGGGATAATTGGGGAGCTGTTCATCCATTTGTACCGGTAGACCAGGCGGGAGGTTATCAGGAAATGATCAAAGAATTAGAGAAAGATTTAGCTGAAATCACTGGTTTCGCTGGAACTTCTCTTCAGCCAAACTCTGGAGCTCAGGGAGAATATGCAGGATTGATGGTGATCAGAGAATATCACATTTCAAGAGGCGAAGGTCACAGAAATGTAGTATTGATCCCTCAGTCGGCACACGGAACCAACCCGGCTTCTGCAGCAATGGCAGGAATGAAGATCGTTGTCGTGAAAAACCTTGCAAACGGAGAAATTGATTTCGAAGATTTAAAGGCTAAAACAGAGCAGCATTCTGAAAACCTATCTTGTGTGATGATCACATATCCGTCTACTTACGGATTCTTTGATGCCAACATTATTGAAATTACAAACCTGATTCACCAGCATGGAGGACAGGTGTATATGGACGGTGCCAATATGAACGCTCAGGTAGGATTCACAAGTCCTGGAAACATTGGAGCAGACGTTTGTCACCTGAATCTACACAAAACTTTTGCTATTCCTCACGGAGGTGGAGGTCCTGGAGTTGGCCCAATCTGTGTTGCTAAACACCTGGTTCCTTTCCTTCCTTCCAATGCCAATATCAGAGTCGGTTCTAAAGAAGCGATCGACGGTATCTCTGCAGCACCTTACGGTTCAGGATTGATCCTTAATATTTCTTACTCTTACATCAAGATGTTAGGAACAGACGGATTGAAAAAAGCGACAGGGCATGCAATCATGAATGCGAATTACCTTAAAGAAATTTTAGCAGAGCATTTCCCGATCTTATATTCAAACGAGAACGGAAGAGTCGCTCACGAATGTATTGTAGACTTCCGTCAGTTCAAAACTTTAGGAATTGAAGTCGCTGATGTAGCGAAGAGACTGATGGACTATGGATTCCATGCACCTACCGTTTCTTTCCCTGTAGCAGGAACATTAATGATTGAGCCTACAGAATCTGAAAGCAAGTCTGAAATCGACCGTTTTGCAGAAGCATTGATCTCTATTAAAAGAGAAATTGATGAGATTGCCAACGGGGAAGCAGATCAGGCGAATAACGTGCTTAAAAACGCTCCTCACACTGAACAATTGGTAATCTCTGATTCTTGGGACAAACCATACAGCAGAGAAAAGGCAGCTTATCCGCTGGAGTGGGTAAGAGACCACAAATTCTTTGCTTCTGTATCAAGAGTGGATGAAGCTTACGGAGACAGAAACTTAGTATGTACCTGTGAGCCGATTGAAGCTTATATGTAATCATTTACAATTATATAAAAAAACACCCGTTTAGCATCTAAACGGGTGTTTTTTTATTATTTTGTTTACTACCTTCTTCGATAGCTGTATGCTACAAGAAGTGCTATAGCCATGGTACCAAAAGTTACCATTGAAACTGTTTTAATTGATACTTCCTCACTGTCCTGTGCCTGTGTTGTATTATGATACTTATCACATGAAGACAATAATACTGCTGTCATAAACAGACAGCCCAAGAGTAATTTTTTAATCATAAAATGTATTTGTTTGGTTTTAAATATTTTACGATCAAAAAAGATACCGAAGAAGCTATTTTAATGAGGATTCTGTATGTAATAAATAGGAAATTTACTTTGATTCTTTTAGCCCGTAATCTTCAAAGACTCAATAAGTCCCTCACTGAACTCAAAATGGTATTTCAAAATCACCGGACTTCCGGGAAAGTTACCAGAGATTTCCGCTGACAAAACATGGCCTGTCTCATTATAGCCCAGAGGTTTCATGCTGGCTTTATATTCTTTATTGGCAGTATCAATCCAGTTTTGTATTTCTGTTTTTCCCTTGTGGGTTTTGCCTTCGTCATGTACGACGGCAGTTTCAGTAAAACAGTCTGCATAGGCATGGCTATCAAATTCGTTTTGGGCTTTCACTAATTTTGAAACGATGTTTGGTAAATTCATTTTATCTGTTTTTAAATTGTTGTCTTTGGTTTTAATTCTTTTAATGCAAAGAGTGCACTCTCCATTAAACAGTAGGTATAGTCCCGCCGTCAATCACATATTCTGTTCCGGTGAGGTAACTTGCTCTCGGAGAAACGAGAAAGCCTACCAGTTCAGCCACTTCTTTTGGTTGTGCGGGTCTTCCGAATGGGATTCCGCCAAGGGCATTCATGACACTTTGAGTGGCTTCTTCGATGGTGAAGTTATTGCTCTCGGCAATTCGTTGCATCATTCTTTCCGAGGCAGTGGTCATGATCCAGCCGGGTGATACGGTTAAAATGCGAATGCCTTTTGAGGCAACTTCATTGGATAAACTTTTACTGTAATTAAGCAAGCCTGCTTTGGCAGCGGCATAGGGAAGTGTGCTGTCATATAAAGGTAACCTTGCCTGAATAGAAGCAATATGAATGATGACACCGGTTTTTCTTTCGATCATCTGCGGTAAAAATCCGCGGTCTAATCGTACCGGCGAAAGGAGATTGGTCTGTATTGATTGAAGCCAATCGTCATCGGTTAATACTGTAAAGCCACCACCTTTGGTTTCCGAACCTCCGAGATTGTTGACGAGGATATCCAGTTTTCCGAATTGTTGTAGCACTTCATTCACCACTTTTTGAGTTCCCTGAGCAATACTGAGGTCTGCTGAAATAAAGTGCAAACCAGGATTTTCTTCTTCAGGTGGATTCCTTGCTGTGATGATAACAGTTGCTCCTGCATTGAGCAGTCTTTCTGCGATGGCTTTTCCTGCCCCTTTTGTACCACCAGTGATGAGAGCGGTTTTACCCATCAGTTCGTTGTTGAAATTGAATTGATTTTCCATTTCTTTAATTGTTTGGTACAAATTTCTGAAGTATCACCATTTCAGGCAATAAGGGAAAATCGAATGGCATAGGGATAATTTTTTCCCTATTGCCTGTTTTGGAAGATTGGGCTAATTTTACATAATGCATGAAAGAAAAATTCCCCTGAACTTAAATTGCGGCCTGGACCTGACCGCTGAGGTGCTTTACGGTAAATGGAAAATCCGTTTACTGTGGTTTATCAATGAAGGTCATCTTCGCCCAAGTGAACTGCAGCGTAAAATTCCCGATGCTTCCCGCCGGGTATTGAATATTCAGCTGAAAGAACTGGAAGAGCACGGGTTGGTTTCAAAGATTGTTTATGCACAGGTCCCTTTAAAAGTAGAGTATAGTCTCACAGCTTTTGGTAAAACGCTGATTCCTGTTATTTCTGCATTGGGAAACTGGGGTGATGAGCATGAAGAACGTTTGCGGGAAGCTATTTTGAAGAGATCAGGGAAAGAACAGGAATAGCAAGAACTTGTTTTTTTGTAACTATTTCCCTTCATTCCAATAATAAGAATCCGGATATACCCTCGCGCCAAAAACAGCCGTTCCCACCCTCACAATCGTTGCTCCCTCTTCAATGGCAGTTTCCAGATCACCGCTCATTCCCATGGAAAGTTCTTTCATTTCTACGTTTGGAATATTCTGCCGGATAATCTCCTGCTGCAGATTTTTAAGGATCTTAAAGCACTGTCGTACTTTCTCTGTTTCTGCACTGAAAAGGCCAATGGTCATCAATCCTTTGATCTTTAATGTACTGAATTCAGAAACTTTACGGGTGAGTGGTATAGCATCTTCCGGAGGTACCCCAAACTTACTTTCTTCATCAGATGTGTTGACCTGGATAAGAACGTCTATCGTTTTTCCCTCCGATATCAGGCGCTGATGAAGTTTTTCGGCAAGTTCCACACGGTCTAGAGACTGTATACAAGACACATTGTACTTTAAAACGTCCTTGATTTTATTGGTTTGTAAATGACCGATAAAATGATTTTCGTGGGGAATATTTTTAAAGTTGTTCGTATTTTTCTTTTAACTCCTGGACTTTATTTTCAGCAATTAAGAGCTGTCCATTTTCCAAAGCTGTTTTGATGTGTTCTGCGGAGACCGTTTTTGTGGCCAGCAGCAATCTGACTTCATCGGGCTTTCGTCCAGCTTTTTCACATGCTTTATTTATTCTTTCATGGATAAGTTCAAGATTGTGGAGAATGTCTTCTTTCATGGCTGTGTAATTTGCCGGGCTTCCAGTTTTTTAATGAGTGCTGATTTTACGGCTGTAAAAGCATGATCTTTCGCTTCCGCAAAAGAAATACTGTATTTACGGTGTATGCTTCTCATGTCTTCAGGAAATTTTGCAAGAAGGTTATCATAAAAAGTATCCAGAAACTCAGCAGAAGGCATTTCGTAATTAATTCTGAGCTGAAAACGTCTCAACAAAGCGGTATCAATGATCTCTGCATGATTGGTTGCACAGAGGAGTAGGGCGTTTTCAGGGTAATAGTCGATCAGCTGGATTAAGGTATTTACCAGTCTTCTCATTTCACCTACGTCCTTATCATCACTTCCCCTTGCTTTTCCTATCTGATCCAGTTCATCCAGGAAAAGAACGGATCTTTCTCTGGCAGCTTTGTCAAATATCATTTTAATGTTCTGGGAAGTTTCGCCAATACGGGATGAAACAATATTGCTGAGATTTAAGACCAGTATACTTTTTCCCAAAGCATTGGCAACAGCTTTAGCGGTCATGGTTTTTCCACATCCTGAACTTCCTTGCAGAAGGATCTTATTGTTGACAGGAAGCCCATATTCCTGCAGTTCTTTGATATAAGTATGCTCTTTGATGAGTTGTGCGAGCTGAGCGCTGTTATTGCTGTCGAGAAATACATCCTTAAGGGTCACTTCCTCTTTATCCTGAATGATGAGATTGTACAGATTCATGCTGAAATTTAAAATAATTCTTATCCACACAAAGATAAAGCTTTATTGAATGATGGCAGGAATCTGAAATAGAGAATAAGATGCAGGTCAGGAAAATACACCGCAAAAAATCTGAATAGTAAATCACACAGTGGAATATTCAACTATTTTAAAATACTTAATAGAACGAACTTTATTCCGTTTACATAAAAACAGCTTTATCACGCATAGCCACAAGAAAAGCCGAGCATATTGCTCAGCTTGACTATTGGGATATATAAAATTTGCTATGAATTCTTTTCAGGAATTATGTTTTTGGGCCCTTTTACTCCAGTGAGTAAAAGAGCAGCATCTGAATGATCAGATTAAAAACATAAAACAATACAATTAATATAGATGTTCTATAGGCTGTTAGCTTGTATAGAACTTAGTTTCTTTGCTCTCTTTTTACTGTTGCGAAATAAGAAGCGAATACTACTACACATGTTGCGATTCCGATGTAAGTTACCATTTTGTTTTATTTTTAATTATTTGACTTTATTTTATCAATTTTCTAATTGCAATATTACAGTTTTCAAATCATGTGCCAAAGTAAATAATCATGATGTATATCAGTATGTTAAGTAAGTGATTGTTTAATTTTAAATGACTTTTTGTTTACAAAAAATTAATATGTTTTTATATAATTATTAATATATTAATTGCTTAATCTGTAAAAAAATAAAAAATTGACAACTGTTTTTATGCTTCTATATTGAAGTTGATAAATCAAAAAATAAGAAATGCGTTGCATAATATTAACTTTTTTGCATTTTTTCTAACGTCAAATTTTGGTTGACTAAAGAATTATTATGTTAATAAAAATTATTTTTCAAAGGATAATTTTGTGATAGGCATTTAAAAATGTGACACATTATATGACATCAATTGGGTTATTTTGTCACACAATTTAGAAATACTGGCAGAGTGTTAAGTAATGTTTGTCAGATATTTATGGCTAAAAATTTCTTCGATTCTAAAATTTATAAATGATAAACCGGTTGAAGCTATTTATCATTATGAAACTAAATAGTGAAAATTATTGATATTGGTTTGGGTTATTAACTCTTTATTTAGAGATTTAATAAAGATGAAACACGCAATGCGAATTTTATGATAATAATAGAATATGATTGATATTTTGACAGTGTGGTTTCTTTAAAAAGAAACTAATTTTATTATTTTTGTAGAAACATTCTTATGGGCCGCAGTTACATCTTTCTTGCTTTAGCAATCACATTTGAGATTATAGCTACCACTTTTCTGAAAAAATCAGAAGAGTTTTCAAAGCTTTGGCCCTCCGTAATTACAGTTGTAGGATATGCTGCTGCTTTTTACTGCCTGAGCATTACCCTGCGCCAGATCCCCGTTGGGATTACTTATGCAGTATGGTCAGGTGTAGGCATTGTTTTTATCACACTAATTGGTATCATCGCTTTTAAGCAGGTTCCGGATCTGCCTGCCATTATTGGGATTGCATTAATTGTGATTGGCGTAATTGTTATTAATGTATTTTCAAAGATGGGGACGCATTGATCTTTTTTAATTTAAAGATTTAAGTATTTAAAAATTGAAAGGATTCTTGATAAAATTCGATAGAAGTGAGCTTTAACCACTAACAGGAAAAATAAATCCGGACAATCTGCTTTAGCCTAAATTATTAAAATTTTAAATGCTTATTTTTTTTCTAATGGTTTTATTTTAGGGATTGGATGGCGGATTGAAAAAAATGAAACAAGAATATTTTGTCATAAAATATCTCTATACTGTTTTCGGTTATAAAATCAGCATGGAGGGTAGTGTCTGAAATAGGATCTTCTTCTACGAAGACAAACCAGATTTCTTTAAGCTGATGTCTTCTTTTAAACTCTTCAAGAACATTCCAGTCAACCGGGGCAGAATGTTTCAGGTCGTAAAATAAAATACCTTTTTTAATGCCATCTTCCTCTATAATATTAATAGGATGGCGGATATAGCTTAAAATCTTAATCTTTGAGTCATAACATTCCACAAAATGGTGCAGGTCGATCAGTTGTATTACTTTCTCTTCTTGCTGCGATTCTGTCATATAAAAACATTCTAAGGTTATTTCTTCGGTAAGTTCCTGAAAAACGGCTAATTCCATAAGCATAAAAAAAATTGAACAGGACAAAGGAAAAGAGAAATAGGTTTCACAAATTTATTTTTATACCAAACCGCTTTTATTTTATACGAAACCTCAAAGTTTTTAAATTGGTATAAAAAAAGATAGGGTTGGTATAATATTATAGGTGTTCTTTATGTTATTTTCTATTTTTGTCTGTATTAAAACACCAGAAATTATGAAAACCGACACAGAAAGATTTAAAGAAACGCTTGTCATGGACTTTCTGGTGGAAGACCGCTTCAGGCTCCGAAGACATGTGTTGTTCCTTGTTTTCTTTTTCTTTCTGCTGTACAGTGCCCGGTTTTGGCATTGGTATTCGGGAATCTATCAGTATTATATTCTGTTTTTCGTGTATACTGTACTGATTGCCATGGTATACATTAATATATATATTCTGGTACCTAAGTTCTTTTTTAAAACAAGATATATTACGTATCTCATACTGCTTGTTCTGATGGGCGTGGGCGGACTGAAAATGATAGGATACAGTTTTAAATTTTTCTTTGAAGATTTCAGAGTGGAAAATTTAAGGAAGGAAGGAGATAGGGGCAGCATCTATGAAGGCATACTGATGTGTATTCCCATTATTATGACCACTACTACGGTAAAATTACTTCAGAAATGGATCAATGATTCCAAAAGAATTACAGAGCTGAACAATATCACTTTACAGATGGAGCTGAATGAACTCAGGAATCAGATCAATCCGCATTTCCTTTTTAATATGCTGAATAATGTCAAAGCATTGACCAGAACAGATCCGGAGAAAGCCTCAGCTGTTATCGTTAAGCTTTCAGAATTTTTAAGGTACCAGTTGTATGAGAACGGCGAGGAGAAAACGTTGCTTGTTTCAGAAATAGATTTTCTGTCTAATTTTCTGAACCTGGAAAAGATAAGAAGGGATAATTTTTCTTTTGATATCCATGCAGAAACGGGAGACAGAAATGTAAAAAGCACTTTTATTCCTCCGAATTTATTTACCACCTTTGTTGAAAATGCCGTAAAACACAGTGTAGATATCAGCAGTACAGAATCCTATGTGAAAATTGATATTGAGGTTGAAAGTAAAACACTTTATTTTACCTGTAGCAATTCTATGAACCCGAGTTTGACAGTAGCCAATAGCAAATATGGAGGACTGGGGCTGGCTAATATTAAAAGAAGACTTGAACTTTTGTACGGTAAAGCATTCGAACTGAATATCATTTCAGGAGAAAAAGAATACACCGTTAATTTAAAAATTCCTGTATGAATTGTATAATCGTAGATGATGAACCGTTAGCAAGAGCAGAAATGCGTTCGCTGATTCATGAAATTTCAAAGACCGAGATCCTTGGAGAATTCTCCAATGCTCCTTCCGCCCTTGATTTTCTGAAAACCAACGATGTAGATCTTATTTTCCTGGATATTGAAATGCCAATGGTAACAGGACTGGAATTCGCAGAAATGCTGCCGGGGCAGAGCCTGATCATTTTTACAACAGCCTATTCGCAGTATGCTTTGAAAAGCTACGATCTCGATGCAATAGATTATTTATTAAAACCCATTGAAAAACAACGCTTAGAAAAGGCTATCGATAAAGCGGTTCTCTATAAAGATCTGCTATCTAAGGATACCGTAAAAAATACGATAGAATCCAATACAAAAGATTTTTTGTTTATAAAAGCAGACAGGAGATACTATAAGATCAATTTTACAGACATTAAATTTATTGAAGGTTTGAAAGACTATGTGGTTATTCATACCCAGCATCAGAAGCTGATGACTGCAATGAATTTAAAAACTATACATCAGAAGATTCCGTCAGAGTCTTTTGTGCGGGTAAGTAAATCGTACGTTGTTAATATGGATTATATTGATTCATTCGATAACCATAGTATTTACATCAATGACTCGGAAATTCCTTTGGGAGAAGTGTATAAAACGGCTTTTTTCATCAGATATTCAGGCGGATCATTAAATACTGAATCTTAAGTCATAATAATTCCGCCTTTTTTCTCCCGTGTCATTTAATCTTCTTATAGTTTTCGTCCTGTAAATCTTATAACAGATCCGGTTCCATTATGAAATACACCCTCATTCAGTTCAATTTCTTTTTCTTCCAGTTCAATAACTTCATAATCCGGGAAATCAGCTTTGATCTCATCAATTGAAAATAGGGATCCGATATCCTTCGGGCCGCCCACTTTTTCGTTTTTCAAAACATACTCAAGATGATTTTTACTGAAGGCTTCAAAAATAATTAAACCTCCCTTACGAAGATATTGGTCCAGAACTTTATGCATAAATGATTTCATATCTGCAGGGAAATGTGCAAAAATCAAGGCGATCACATCAAACTGTTCCGTATGAAAATCCAATGTTTCCAGTTCTCCCAATTGGTAATCAATCTTTACACCGTTGCTTTTTGCCAGCTGCAATGCTTTGTTTTTTCCTTCTTCACTGATATCAAATGCAGATGTTTTCCATCCTGATTTTGCAGCAAAAACAGCATTCCGTCCTTCTCCTTCGGCAGGAAACAAGATAGAACCCGGCTGTAGTTTTTCTAACTGTTCTTTTAAATAATTATTGGGTTCTGTGCCGTAAGCGAATTCCTCGCTGCTGTACCGGTCGTTCCATCTGTCGAGCCATTTGTCGTCGGTCATGGTAAGAATTTAAGTTTTTTGGTTATTGTCATTCGTCGAATAAATCAGAATGTATTTTATGCCTCAAAGATAAGATGTTTTCTACCTTTCTCTTGAACGGAAAAGCCAGTGGTCAAAATAGATTCTGTAAATAAGCTGTTAAAGTGAAATAAGGTTTAATAAAGCTTCTGGTCCTTTTCACAGTAGAAACTTCTTCTTTTTCCTAAACCGGTCTGTTTTTTAATAAGTTTCTGGCCGCATTTTGGACAGGTAGATTTAGTATGAACCAACCAATGTTTCTTTAAAACAAATTCCCGTTTCCATTCCAGAAAATCAAAGCTATAATTTCTGGATTCAGCAATCAGCTCCTTCTGTTTTTTTGGAGGTATATTTCCGAGCAGGCTTTCCGGCTGGATTCCAACTCTGAACAGGACTTCATTTTTGATAATATTTCCTAAGCCGGAAAAAATATCCTGATCCATTAATGCATCACAAACCATCGTCTCAGGTTTAGCTTTCAGTTTAGCTTCTGCTTTTTTAGGGTTCCAGATGTCACTCATAATATCGGCTTCCCAGTCTATTGCAGATAAAAATTCAAAATCTACCAATTTTACGGAACAGGTATAGAAATATAGGCTTCCGGTCGCAAAATGAAGAGAAAGGCGAAGACTTTTGTCCGGTTTTGTTTGTTCGCCAACACTGTAGGATCCAAACATCAATAAATGAATCCGTACAGCAAGACGATCAAAAACAAGATACGTCTGTTTTCCGAAAGTGCGGATCTCTTTCAAGGTTTGGCCGATCAGCGGTTCCTTTTCAAATTTAGCATTCCCTGACACTTCTGTCACTTTATTTCCGACAAAAGGCAGCAGGTTTTCTTTCATTAAAATTATAGATGGACCTTCAGGCATGGCTTTGCTTTTCAATAAAAGTTCAAATACTATTCCGTAAAAATAAAATTTGGAGTAATTTTGAAAAATGATGAATTTAAACCAGATTTTCACGAATCAGCGTACAGGAAATAATCCGCATACTAAAGCTTCAAGAACAGATTTTCAGAGGGATTTTGACAGAATTATCTTTTCTTCAGCATTCAGAAGACTGCAGAATAAAACTCAGGTTTTTCCTCTTCCCGGAAGTGTTTTTGTACACAACAGGCTGACGCATTCGTTGGAAGTTTCTTCAGTAGGCCGAAGTTTAGGAAGTATTATCGGTGAATTTATCTCTGATAACTATAAAAATGAACTTACGGAAGATTCCAAAAACTTCTATCTTCATAATTTGGGAAACGTGATTGCAGCAGCCTGTTTATGTCATGATGTGGGAAATCCTGCATTC
Source organism: Chryseobacterium sp. W4I1 (assembly GCF_030816115.1). Lineage (NCBI taxonomy): Bacteria > Pseudomonadati > Bacteroidota > Flavobacteriia > Flavobacteriales > Weeksellaceae > Chryseobacterium > Chryseobacterium sp. W4I1. The sequence continues at coordinate 2,146,442 of NZ_JAUSXQ010000001.1, read as the reverse complement.
GGGCATTCAGGGGAGGATGCGATTGCCAGTTATTTTGAAAGAAATGAAAAAGATCTGAAGGAAAAGTTCAATGAAAAAGAATGGGCAGATCTTGTTAATTTTGAAGGAAACGCAAATGCTATACGTGTTTTGGCTCAACGCCAGCAGGGAAAAGATGATGGTGGAATTCAGCTTACTTTTTCAACGCTGGCAAGTATTGCAAAATATCCGTGTGAAGCAGTTGCCAAGAAGAAAGGAATTATTCATAGAAAGAAATTCGGTTTTTTTCAGAATGAGAAAGATATTTTTCTTGATATTGCAAAGGCAACGAATTTAATTCTTGAAAACGAAGAGCCTTATATCTTTAAAAGGCATCCGTTTGTGTGGCTTGTGGAGGCAGCAGATGATATCTGCTATAATATTATCGATATGGAAGATGCCCACCGACTAGGAATTGTATCCACTTCAGACTGTGAAAACCTGTTTTTTGAATTGATCAAATCTGAAAGCGGTGATACAGACAAGGTGAAAAATAAACTGGCATCCATTTCTAATGAAAATGAAAAGATTTCTTATCTGAGAGCGAAAGCTATCAATGCCCTGATCAATAAATCACTTGAGATCTACAAAAGTAATTTTGAAACTATTCTTCAGGGAAATCTGGATAACGGACTCCTTGATATTTATAAGTCCGAAAATCGTGCTCTGCAGGATATCGAAGCGTTTTCAATTGAAAAAATTTACAATCATAAAGCGGTTGTGGAAATTGAAAATGCAGGCTACAATGTTATGTATGAGCTTCTGGATCATTTTATTCCTTCTATTCTGAAACCACAGGATGAGAGGAAATCTTATGACATAAAAGCACTGAAACTTCTTCCAAGACAGTTTGTTTACGAAGAAGGATCAGACTATCAGAAAGTGCTAGGCGTAATTGATTTCGTTTCAGGAATGACGGATAATTTTGCCACCGATCTTTACAGAAAAATCAAAGGAATTGATATCGGAATGACCGTTTAATATCAAAATATCAAAGGCAGATCATCATTAAATAAAAGCTCCCTGAAATTTCAGGGAGCTTTGTATATTATTTTTTGGTTTTGGAAACCTCTTTGATCAGGGTGTATTTGATGGATGATCCGTCGGCTGGCGGATTAGCAATCTTTTCCGTTTTTACTTTCAAAACATATTCATATCCCGGTTCATACGTGAATCCTTCAATATTGGTGTAGAAATTGGTCCAGCTTTCTGATGCTTTTTCTTTTACCTGCAAACATTTCATAGGCGCTACTCCAGTACAGTCTGCAGTTTCAGGTCCTACGATGAATGTTTTTTCATCAGCTCCGGCAGTGTTGGCCGTAGTGGTACATTGGGTCATTGCAAATAATGCTGCTGCAGGAAGTGCTCCCTTTAGAATAGTTGCTATAATTTTCATAAACTTATTTTAAAACTAAGGTGACAATTACTGTGCCGAAGTTTTTAACGTAATTTTTATACTGTTTTTTAGTTTTTAATGATTTGATTTATGTCCTTCTGAAAATTTAAAGAAAGAGAATCATTATTAATGTATACAACAAATTTTGAGATTGAAGTTGAGAACTACAAAATTTGGAAATAGGTTTGGGATTTTGAAATTTGGATTTAGTTTAGGTTTCGGCGGCCGGAGGCCGCCGAAACCTAAACTAAAAACCTCTGATTTTTTCAAAGCCTTACAGTTAGCAATAACTTGAAAATAACTTAAGTATTAAAAACCTTTGTTCCTATTGTGGTAAAAATCAATGTAAATTCTCAGAATTCTCAGCTTCCTTTGCCACAGGAGTAATTCCTCTGAATTTCTGCTTTCCGATCAGCAGCTCAAAGAACAGCCTGAAATCTGAGATCAATGACCAAAGCGGATATTTGAAAGTGGCGGGTCTGTTTTTTTCAATTACTGCATGGCTGAACCACGCAAAACCATATCCAAAAATAGGGATGTACCATAGGAATCTTTCCTTTCCAGAACTAATCACATAACAGATTACGGCAAATACCAGAAGGGTTCCGATAAAATGAAAGATTCTTGTTCCTGTTTTACTATGTTCGGTAAGATAGAATTGGTAAAATTCTCCATAGGTTTTTATTCTGTCAGACATGGCAAATTAGTTTATAGTTTCCGGTGAGATCTATGCAATAATTCGGCCGATTTAATAAGCCAGTTTAAAAAGTAAAAGGCAAATTCGTTGATGTACGAATTTGCCTTTTAGTATACTTTTTTATGTAATCACTATTTGGATGTCATTTCTTTTCTTAGATTACTATTTTGGTAACCGTAGCAGAAATAGATGACCAGACCCAGCGCGAACCAAAGTCCAAACCAGAACCAGTTCTCATGGCTCATTCCTGTAAGAAGGTATAAGCAAGAGCTTAAACCGATAAGTGGAATTAATGAGAAATTTTTAATGAATGTGAAAACACACAAAATCAGATTGATCATAATAAATACTAAAATAGAAGCTCTGAATTCACCTTCTTTGGGATCATTCCAATCCATTAAATTAGTGAAAAATTCAGGCTGCCAGAAATAGAAACCAATCAGTCCGCCGATGAAAATAACCGGGAATATGATTTTACCGTTAATATAAGGAAGATGGAACCTGCCTTTGATCTTTTGCTTTGCAGGGAGCATTAAAACTCCTGCACAGACCAGTACGAAAGCGAAGATCGTTCCGATACTTGTGAAATCAAGGATGAATGTTTTATCTGTAAATAAGATAGGCACTCCCACTGCAATACCGGTAATCACGGTAGCAAATGAAGGTGTTTTATATTTAGGATGAACCGTTTTGAATTTTTCAGGCATCAGTCCGTCACGGCTCATGGCATACCAGATTCTTGGCTGTCCCATCTGGAAAACCAATAATACGGTGGTGATGGCAACAATAGCCACGAAAGAAACCACAAGTTCCATCCAGGCCACATTGGCATTTGATTTTTCGAATATAAATGAAAGCGGGTCTCCGATACCGTCAAATTTCCTGTAGTCTACCATTCCCGTTAATACCAATGTTAAAGCAATATATATTACCGTGCAAAGTACAAGAGAAATGATCATCCCTTTCGGAAGTGTTCTCTGGGGATCTTTGGTTTCTTCGGAAAGCACACTTAAGGCATCAAAACCAATGTAGGCAAAGAAAACCCCTGAGACGGCACTCATGACTCCTGCAAAACCATTTGGCATAAAGGAAGCTACATGAGTTTCCGGATTTACAGGTGTCCAGTTCTCTGTATTGATATAAGAAAAGCCAACAAGGATCACCAAAACAATCACGGCAAGCTTTAAAATAACCAAAGAATTATTGAAGTTCTTACTTTCTTTTACCCCTACATAACAAAGCCATGTGATAAGTCCGTTGATTACCAATGCAGGAAGATCAAGGATGATTTTTAAATTTCCAACCAGCGGGGCTGTATTCCAGGCACTTAACAATTCTTTATTCTGAGAACCGTTTTGAAAGGCTTTTCGGGCTTCCGTATAGCTGCAGGTAAGATAGTCTGGAATGTGCATCCCCAGACGTTCTAAAAAGCTGGTGAAATAATCTGACCAGGAAAAGGCTACATAAATATTCCCGAAAGAATATTCCATAATAAGTGCCCATCCGATTACCCAGGCAATCAGTTCTCCAAAACTGGCATACGCATAGGTATATGCAGAACCGGCTGTAGGAATTCTGCTGGCAAATTCAGCATAACATAACGCCGTAAAGCCGCAGGCAAAACCACAAATCAAATATAGTAGAATAACTCCGGGGCCACCTCTGAAAACTGCTTCACCTAAACTGCTGAAACTTCCTGCTCCAATAATGGCCGCAATACCAAAAAAAACAATATCCCAAACACCTAAAACCCTTAAAAGGCTCGTAGACGTATCTGTTTCTGAATAGTTTTTCCTTCTGAAAAGTTGATTCATTCAATATTTATTTGAGTTTGAAAAAAAGCAAATGTAATGATTTTTTATTTTGATGTTAACCGTCATCTTAATTTTTAGTTAAAAATGCAAAACTTTACAGACTATTAGCCTTTATTATTGATAAATAGGAATTTCTACATAGCTGTCATTGTACCATTTGATCTCCAGCGGCTCTCCGGAATCCTTTATCGTTTCATCACTTACATCTTTTCCTGTTCCGTAATTGATCTGCCAGCTTGGGTTTTTATTAACCCCAACCAGTAAAACCAATTTGCTTCCTTTTTCAATTTTTTTGCTGATGAATATTGAATTTTTAATAGGGATTTGTTCCATTTTACCAGGTTCAAGAAGCTGTCTTACCGCATTGTTTTTGGCATAACTCGCCCTTACAATATGAGTTGAAAGTAAAAATGGTTTGCCATCAGGCTGTATCTGATATAAATAGGTATCCGTATCAAAATCTTTTTTATTGATGGAAACATTGAAAAATCCAGCCATATTTCCACTGATAACTATGTCTTTATCTAAAACTTCACTTTCAAAATAAACGGAATTCGTGGTCTTTATACTGTCCGTTTTGCTTATCTGATGATATAGATCTTTTTGATCCCTGTTTTTTAAATCAACGGTTTGCTTCACAAAGCTTTTCTGGGCAGGCAGATTAAAAACCGATGGAGCATTTTTATGATCCTGAAGGTAAAATTTGATGGTTGAAGTATGCATCTGTTCAAGCGTAGGAACGTGTTTCCAGGCATTGGTATTCATCACCTGGAAATTGATTTTGTCTTTTAATAGATCCGGTTTCTTACCATTTTTCAGGATATAATCAAACCATGAAAAGGCAAGATCATCAATGCTTATTCTGGCGGCAGGATCTATCGCTCTGCCGTTGACATAAGTATATCCAAAGCTTTGGGCACCGCCATGATCATAAGGACCCATCACCAGATAATGATTAGCATTTTTATTATATTGATGATGAGCCTTAAAGTAGGATAATGCCCCAATCTGATCGTCATCATAATATCCTGTGGTTGTTAAAATAGGAATATTGATATTGGCAAAATCCTCTTTGTAAGGAACCATTTTCTGCCAGTATTCATCATATCCCGGATGATCCAGCCACCTTTGAAATATCTTATTCGGCTTACCGCTGATTGTATCCAGGGACCTGAATGATTTTCCACTTTTGTACCAGGCGGTATTAATAGAATCCCATTTCGTAGCATTATTAAAATCAGCTTCATCTGTAAGCTTATTGTTCGTGACATAATTGATCCACTGCAGCATATAGCTCATGAATATATTATTTTGAGCCGGATAGTCTATTCCGATTCCTACAGCAACTTGCGGAACAATTGTTTTCAAGGCTGGATGTAGTTTTTTTACGGCTGCCCACTGACTAAAGCCCAGATAGCTTCCTCCGATCATTCCGACTTTACCATTGCTCCAGGGCTGCTTACTTACCCAATCGATGACATCATAAATATCCTGCGACTCATGCTCAAAAGGATTGTTCTCATCATTGCTGTTTCTTTTTCCGCGGGTATTCACAACTGCACCAACATAGTTATAGACGGCCGCTCTTTTTCCGAAATAGGCATCGAACGGGCCTGCATAGATATTATTGGTAAGGATAACGGGCAGGGGAGCCGTGTTTTCTCTCTTTCTCACAATGGTGATGGTCAGCGTATTTCCATTTTTTGTTTTCAGATCTTTTATTTCAGTGATGAATTTTTCCTGATCTTTTTTTTCCACCAGATATGTAATCTGAGGTTTAATACCGGAAAAGATTTTATAGTTCAGATAACTTTTGCATAATGCCAAAGCCGATCCGTAGTCTATACTGTCTTTATCCTTCTGCTTGTCCAGTGTTTTCTTTAAAAGCTTTCTGGATCCTGCAACGTCTCCATCTACGGCAATACCAATCTTGGTGATCAACTTATCAGAAAGGCTTTCATATTTTTTATTAAATGCTTTTTCAAGGGCATCATGGAAACTTATTTTTTCTTTTGCCTCAATCAGTTTCGCCATGCTGTAAAATTCGTAAGCAATAAATTTATTTCCGGCCATATTGTGATCTGCAAACTCATTCCGGTAAGCTGATAAAGTCGCAATTGATTTTTTATAGTCCCTGGCAACCATTTGCAGGCGTAGAAGATTATCTGAAAAAGCAAGTTTACTGGTTTTTTCAAGCTTCATGAACTGTGGCTGGGTTATCAGTTTTGAGGCAAGTAACGGCATTTGTTTATCCAGAACAGCAGAGTCTGTGACTGCCGTTTTAGGGAAGTAAAACTTTTGAGCCTGTATCAGGTTGACAAAAATTAATGCTAAAAGTATTTTAATTTTCATGTAATGGTATGTTTTTAGCTGCTTTGGAATGAGGATTCAATCAAAATATTTTTTTGATGACTCTTTATTAAATTATTTTCAAATTTTTAGGAACTAAATTAATCATTTTTTATCATCAAAGAGTGAAATGTAATTAATTGTTAATTTATGTTATTAAACCTTTAAAACTTGCTTAAACAATAAGTTTTTAATATTTTCGTTAACTTATATAGACTAATCTTTTTATTCAGAAAAAGAATGAATTCAAAAAAAATACTTCTCTCAGCTGCCGTGCTTTATTTCGGAGTTTCCGAAGCGCAACAGTCACAGTACTTTACCCAGAAAGAAAATTACAGGTTCAATCTCGCAGAAAATCTTTATCAGACCAAAATATACAATGCTTCACAGTTCGAATATGCAAGACAGTATTTCTATAATCAGAATCTGTCTAAATCGAGAAAAGAAGCGGCGCAGTTTTTTGATAATGTGATCGGGGTTATTCTTCAGAAAAATCATGCAGAGGAAGGGCTTACTGCCTTCATGAAAGAATACCCGAATTCTGCTTATTTTGCTCAGGCCAATCTTCCACTGGCAGATTACTATTTGGCAAAAAAAGATTTTGAAAAAGCTCTTGAAACACTTAAAAAGGTTAATCAATATCAGCTTTCAAAAGAAGAGAATACCCAGTATATCCTGAAACTAGGTTATGCTAAATTCATGATGGGCGATACCAAAGGCGCCACCGATGCGCTTGAAGAAGCCTATAAAACAGCTGACGAATCTCAAAAAGGCGATATTGCTTATATGCTGGGTCACCTGTATTATTCAAACAGACAGAGTGATAAGGCTTTCCAGTATTTTGATTCTGTAAAAGATCAACCCAAATTCTCTAAACTGGTGCGTCCTTATTATGTACAGATGTACTATAATGACAAGAATTATGACCAGGCCATTACTGAAGGAACAGCCCTTCTGAATGAAGATATTTCCGATTCTTATAAAGCAGAGGTTCATAAGATCATCGGAGAGAGTTATTTCATGAAAAATGATTACACTTCGGCTTATCCTCACCTTAAAGATTATCTGAGCGTACAGCAGAACCCGTCTGAAAATGACCTTTATGAAATGGGATTTGTAGCTGCTCAGCTTAAAAAATATGATGAAGCAGTTTCTTATTATAACCAGCTTGTGAACAGTAATTCAGCATTGGCGCAGAATGCTTATTATCAGCTGGGTAATGCTTATCTGGCGGTAGATAAGAAGCAGGAAGCCCTTTCTGCATTCCGTTCTTCTTATCAGATGAATTACGATGCTAAAGTTAAAAAATTAGCACACGAACAGTATGCAAAATTAAGTTACGATATCGGAAACCCGTTTGAAAGTCCTTCAGGCGTTATTCAAAGCTATATCAACGAAAATCAGAACGATGCCAATGCACCGGAAATGAGATCACTTCTTGTGAAATCATACCTATACTCCGGAAATTATAAGGAAACCCTGAACGCAATCGACAGGCTTCAGAATTCTACTCCTGAGATCAATAAAGTGGATCAGGAAGTCTCTTATTTATTGGGAACAGAGGAATTCAACAAAGGAAACTATGATGAAGCAGAAAAATATTTCCTGAGAAGCTTAGGATTCAATATCAATAAGGAATTTTACAACAGAGCATTATACTGGCTGGGACAGGTGTATTACCAGAAAGGAAACTATCCTTCTGCCATTACCCGTTATGAGAAGCTTCTTACTGAAACTTTCCCTGAAAAACAGCAATTACCTTATGATTTAGGATATGCTTACTTTAAAGCTAAAAAATTCGATCAGGCACAGACCTATTTCAAGCAGTATCTGACCAATCCGAAGCCTGAATTCAAAAATGATGCAGAACTTCGTCTTGCCGATATTCATTATGCAAACAATGATCTGAACGAGGCAATTGCGATTTACGATAAAAATGAAGATGCCACCGACTATACTTTATACCAAAAAGCGATGGCTTTAGGATTTAAAGGCGATACACAGGCGAAGATCACCAATCTGAAAAATCTTCTGTCCAAGTATCCGGATTCCGAGTATTATGATGATGCACAATATGAAATGGGAGCGGCATATGCGGCCCAGGATGATTTTGCCAATTCCAATGATGCTTTTGCTAAAGTGATCAAAACTTCTTCGGATAAAGATCTTATTGCCAATGCGTCTATTTACAGAGCCCAGAATTACATTGACCAAAACCAGAATGATAAAGCACTTTCTGAGCTTAAATCTCTAGGGGAGCAGTATAAAAATACGGCTTATGCTGAAAAGATTGTTCAGGCAGCAAAACCTATTTTCACGAAAAACGGTGACGTTTCCGGATATGAAAGCTTTGCAAAAAATATCGGGGTGAATGTGGATGCTTCTGAGATCGACGAGATCAATCTTTCTACCGGAAAGCAGTATTTTACGAAGAAAGACTACAAAAATGCTATTTCTTACTACGAAAAATATTTAACGCAGAATCCTACCGGAGAAGGTCTTTACCAGGCTAAATACGAGTTGGGAGAAAGCTACTATCAAACTAATAATGCTACGAAAGCCCTTCTTGTCCTTCAGGAAGTAGCATCAGTACAGAATGACTATCAGGATGATGCGCAGACCCGTCTGGCACAAATATCTTTGGCTCAGGGCAATACGGAAGAAGCTAAAAAGTATCTTGAGAATATCAAAAATTCTTCGGATATCAGCATTAGAAACTATGCTAATGTGGAGCTAATGAAGATGTATGCCAATGAGAAAAACTTCTCTCAGGCTGAAAAACTGGCCGATGCGGTAATTGCAAACACGAAAAACTCTTCAGCGATTATTGAAACTGCGAAAGTGATCAAAGCAAGAAGCCTGATGAATTCAGGGAAAGATAAAGACGCACAGTCAGCGTACACTTCTCTTGAAAAATCTTCCAATACATCGGTAGCAGCAGAAGCACTATATGCAAAAGCTTATTATCAGAATAAAGGAAAGGCATTCAAGTCTTCTAACGAGACGATCTTTAAACTGGCCAACAATTATGCCTCCGAAGATTATTGGGGCGCAAAAGCCTTGGTGCTGATGGCTAAAAACTATGTTGGACTTAAAGATAATTACCAGGCAAGTTATACCTGCGACCAGATTATCGAGAACTATAAAGATTTCCCGGAGATCGTAGCAGAAGCAAAAGAGGTTAAAAAGCAGATTAAAAAGTAGAATGTACTACTGTATTAATGTAAAATGTATTCATGTAATCTTTAATACGTTTTACTTAAATACTTAAATACAAAAAATAATGAACAGAAAAATTCAATTATTATCCATATTATTTTTAGGGTTTTCGCAGTTTGCGTTTTCCCAGATCAAGGAGGAAAAACTGATTCTTAATAAGAAGCGGGAACCTGAGGTAAAGAAGATCGAGAAGAAGAAAACTTCTGTGGAGACCATCAAGAATTATCCGCCGGAAGAGAAATCTCAGAATCCTGTAAAGTATACTATTACGGACGTACCTGCGGTTTCGGATTTTAAGACATCTACCATTCAGGGACAGGATGTCACTCCGAAATTTGAAGGAACAGCTCAGAATAACTATCTGCAGTTTGGAATGGGGAACTTCGGCAAAATTTTAGGTGATGCCAATATTTCTAAAACCCTTGATAATAAACTGGAAGTAGGAGCGGATTTCCATTTTCTTTCTACTTTGGGATTGAAAAAAGAATATGACTGGGATTCCAAGCAAAGTTCTACGGCGATTGGAGCTTACCTGAATTCTTATGGAGACAAAGGGAAATTCAATCTTAATGCTGAATATGCACTGGATAACAACAGATATTACGGAATTTATGCCATGGAACCTTCGGCAGATGTGGATCTGAAGCAAAGGGTAAACCAGTTTAAGGTGAATGGATATTATGACTTTTATTCCAATGAAATCTTAAATGATGTAAGAGTGAAATCATCTTTCCTGAAAGACCATTTTGATGCACAGGAAAACCAGGTTTCCATTTTGGCGAATCTTTCCAAGCATGCCGTAGAGATTGGTAAGTCAGGAATTGTTTTAAATGCAGATTTGGGTGTTGGCGTAGAAGCTGTGAAAACAGATTTTGCGATTGTCAATAAAAACTCATCTAATTTCTTTAATACGAGTCTTAGTCCGAAAGTAACTTTCAGAAAAGGAGATTCCTACTTAATGTTAGGCTCAGGATTCTCTTTCCTGAATGCTAAGAATTCTAATGATGCGCTTGGCGGAGAAGTGAAAAATAATAAGACCTATTGGTTTCCACAGGCTGAGTTCCAGGTGGCTGCTGCTAACGAATTTAAATTCTACGGTGGGGTAGATGGCGGATTGAAGCTTAATACCTACGGAGATCTTTTACAGGCTAACCCATTCATTGTTTCTGACCAGTTTTTAAAGCCAACAGAGACACAATATCATTTTTATGTAGGTTTGCGTGGAGATATCGACGAAACATTCAAATATGACTTCTCTGCAGGTTACGGAAAAATGAGGAATATTATGTTCTTCCAGGGTAATAACCTTTTTGATGATGTATATACATTAAACCGTTCAGCATACAATTTTGTGAATACTTTCTCTGCCGTTTATGACGATGGGAATGTAAGTGATATTAAAGGGAGTGTACAGTATTTCCCGCTTGAAAATTTAATTTTAGACGGAGAAGTAAGGTTTACTAAGTATGACCTGAAGAATTACGAAGATATTTATAACGTTCCCTTAGTGAATGCAAGCATCGGAGCAAAATATACCATGCTGGACAAAAAATTACTGTTAGGTTTCAAAGGAATCTTTGCCAGTGACAGAACGACAAACTCTTTTGCTATCGAAGGAGTAGCCAATCCGGGAATGGTTTATCAGTCTACAGAGAACAGAAATGATAAAGTGGGAGGATATGCAGATCTAAACCTTTCTGCAGAATATAAATTCCATAAAAATTTCAGTGTTTTTGCCATCGGAAACAACCTTCTGAATTCTAATTATCAAACCTACAAAGGCTATAAAGTCTTAGGAGCACAGATATTAGGAGGAGTGAAGATTACTTTCTAAGCTAAAAGAATATTAAATAAAATAAAGCCTTACATTTTGAGATGTAAGGCTTTTTGCTTTTCTGCACATGATATTATTTTTTATCTGTAACGGTTGGAAGGACGTCATTTAGTAAAGTAACCAGCATTTTTCCAGGCTCTTCCCAGGGAATAAGATGGGCAGAATTCTCAAACCATATTCCTTTTTTCAAAGGAGCTTTTGCATTTTTAAGCCATGTATCGGTAGGTTCGGAAGGTGTAGTATAATCATGGCGTCCCATAAACATAAAAACAGGGATAGGAAAAGTTTTAACATTTTTAAAATCAACGTTTAGAAATTCCGGTAATAACCTTTTTAAGGTAAAAAGACTTCCATTTCCAAGTGCATCAAGATCTTTTTCTGAATATTCCGAAAAAAGCAGTGGCGCCTGAAAATAGTATCTTGAATTACTTCTGAAAGCCGTTAATCCACCATAATATTGCGGCCATTTTCTGGCGATGATGATTCTTTCTCTTGTGATTGGCTGGTTTCCGGGATAGGGTGAAATAGAGTTCAGTTCTTTTATAGCTACATCATTTTTTAAACGGATGGCTTCTTTTAAAGCATATTCCACGCTCAATCGTTCATTATCTCGGGTATTGATGATCTGGCCTATGCCTACATAAGAATAGAACAGATCCGGCCTTTTCAGAGCAGCGTTCATAGAAACAATAGTTCCCCAGCTGTGGCCCATCAATATGACTTTTTTCTTCTTGTATTTTTTCTCAATATATTCTGCCAGCTGAATAACATCTTTTACATACTGGTCAATGTGGATGGTTTTTCCTAAATTAACGGTATCATTAATAGCATAGGTTTTTCCTGCTGCTCTCTGATCGTAATTAACGACTGTAAAATATTCTTCAATAGGTCTTTGAAACATCCACATCACCGGAGATACAGGGGATGCAGGCCCACCATGAACAAAAAGAATAATAGGATTTTCTTTATTCTGACCTCTTACATATACCTGTTGTTTTATATTTCCAATAATTACCGGATAAGTTTCCTGAATGCCATTTGGTGACACAATGGAATCCAAATCTCTGATAATTTCTTTAGCCTTGGCATATTCATCATCTGAAGTCTTATTCTGCGCAAAAAGGGTGACTGTCCAGAAAAATAAAAGGACAGATAGTATTTTATTTCTCATAATTTTTGATCTACGAAATGTTTATTCAATAAGTATGAGATTTATTTTGAATGTTACATCTCTGCTTTTAAGAGTTTGATATCTAATTATTTGTGTTTAATGATTATCCTTTGAGATAAATCCTATTTACAGTATTTCGATTCATAACCGTTCCAACAACACAATAGTATTATCAATGATTTTGGAATTAAACTTATACAGACTGGTTAAATTGTAAAAAAATCAGTATTTTCGCAGTCGTAAACCATAAGCAACGGGTGCTTTGAAATGATTCATTTCCAATTATTCATTGCTCATGAATACGGCTGCGTAGTTCAACTGGATAGAATATCAGATTTCGGCTCTGAGGGTTGGGGGTTCGAATCCCTCCGCGGTCACTTTTAAATAAATAACCTGCTGTTTTTACAGTAGGTTATTTTATTTTTTACCTTATATACAGCGCTTCCCCATCGCTACCGGAGAATTGTATCAAATGGTTTTATCTTTCTCAAAATATAATTGATAAGTGTCATTACAAATTCAATAATCCTGAAGGATTGATGCGGTATCGGCGGTAGTTACTTTTAATGATCACTACTTGCCGGAAAACTCTTGATTATTCATACTACTTATAAAAAACAAGGCATTTTTTACTGCTATGTCCGGTTTTTGTACTATGATTCAGCTTACCAATTATCAGCTGCTTAAAATAGGAGCGATGTTAGGTCAACTGTATATTAGGTCTTACTCATCCGTAGATTTTAAAGCCCAGGCAATCAGGGGAGCCTGCAGGAAGAGTCTGGCCATTCTTTGGTTATCGGTATTAAGTCCAAAAGAATCTCTTCTGTTTTTATACTGAGCAATATTTCCGGGAAGAACTGCGGCAAAAAAGGTGGCTACAACTTTACCTACTGTTTTCCGGTGTTTTTTAGGAGTGGCGATAATGGCGGTACCTAGAAGTATTTCGGCTATTCCGGAATAAATAACGGTATCATCTTTCTTTAAAGGAACCCAATCCGGTACCTGAGCCTGAAATTGTTTTCTTGCAAAGGTAAGATGGCCAACGCCTGCAGTGATCAAAAATGTGCCAAGGGCAATTCTTGAAATTTCTTTAGTTTCCATAATAGTATTATTTAGTGATTTAAGCTTTATTTCAGTTGATGGGTATTCTATTAAGATAGAGGATAATTCTGATGAAGAATTTCTGGAAACCTCTGAACTGATCTAAACCCAACTAACTGGATTGGTCGTAAAACTTATTCAATAATAAGACCAAAAAAATGAAACCTGTACAATGAATGATTTCATTAATCATACTTTAAATGAGTCATAACTGTTTATAAATCAAAAATATTGAGTTTTCAATATAAAATAATTTATATTCAACATCTTAATCACAAGGTTGATATGAGAAATAGGAATTTCCCCTGTGGTACCTGGTTTATTTTTTCCATTAAAAGCTCGTCTTTTATCCCTGTTGGCGTATAAATTGATATGAACAGCCTTATCCAATTCTTAGATCATTATGAACAGACTGATTGCAATTTTAATTTTATTTTTAAGTAGTTTTTCCCTGTTAAATGCGCAGGAGAAAAAGGACTCGCTTTATTATAAAATAGAGAACTTTTCAGATAAAACGAAAGTTACAAAATTCATTCACCGTTTCATATTTCGTAGGCAGGCAGATTCGGCCTCTGTCAGAACAACAACTGAGAAACTTTTACAGGAAACTCATAACGGGAAATATATCAGAAATATCAGGATAGAAACAATTGATCCCTTTGGATATGGCTCACAAGACAAAAAAGAAAAATCCAAATGGTATGACTGGTTCACCAATCATCTGCATGCCAATACAAGAGATACTACCGTTAATAATTATTTGCTTTTTAAGAAAGGTGAGGAGTATAATGCCCAGAAACTCTACGAATCTGAGCGTTTGCTGAGAACAATGCCTTTTATAAACAGAGTTAATATCAGTGTATCCGACAGTACATCCAGTAAAGATTCCATTGATGTGGTGGTAAAAGTTCTCGACTCCTGGAGTTTAAAACCGAGAGTCAGTTATTCGGGAAGCAAAATCGGTTTGGGAGTTACTGAAGAAAATGTATTAGGGCTGGGACACGAACTGAATTTGTTATATAGAAATGATTCAAAAGAAAAGCAGGATTATCTTTTAGGAAGTTACACCGCATATAACCTTTGGGGGTCTTACATCAATGCACAGATCCTGGGAGAACGGGATTTTTTGAAAAATGAAAGAATCAATTTCAATGTTAGAAGGGATTTTTTCTCACCTTTGACGAAATGGGCAGGTGGCTTTACTTTTGAATATTTTATGCGGAATGTTGCGCTTCCGATAGCAACGGATACTACCTTTCCGGAAGTTCAAATCAAGGTGTACAGCCAGGATTTATGGGGTGGTTATCAGATCCCGGTTTCATCCGATTTGAAGGAAAGAGTCAACAGTAATATTGCACTGATAGGGAGAATTCAGAATTATCAATACAAAGACAGTCCAGGAATTGACCAGTACCAATATTTTAGTTCTTACAGCAGTTTTCTGATGTCTGCCGGATTTATCCGCAGAAATTTTTCGGTTCAGAAGAATATTTTTCAATATGATTTACCGGAGGATATTGCTTATGGAAGTTCGGTTAATCTGACTGCCGGAGCCTTATCAAGAAGTAAAGCCATAATGCCTTATGCAGGAATTTCTGCGTCTTATGGTAGTTTTATAAAAATAGGTTATTTCAATTTAAAAGCTGAGTTTGGACGATTCTTTAATGAAGACAGTCAAAATCGCGAATCTTTCCGTTTGGATGGAACCTATTTTACCAATCTCATGGATTGGAAATTTGCCAAGGCAAGACATTTCTTTTCTCCCACTCTGGCATTAGGGAATCCACAGCATAATTATTCTTACAGAGACCGAATTAATCTTTCAGCTGCAGACGAATTTCCGGTTTATAATTCAGATTTTATCGGAACTAAAAAATTGGTTTTAAGATATCAACTGCAGCTTTTTGTCAATAAAACGTGGAAGAATTTCCATTTTAGTCCCTATTTAACTGCTGCTGTCGGTTGGTTGGGAATGCCTGATGATAAATTACTTAAAACTACTGCCAATACAAAAATAGGAGTGGGTGTTTTAATTAATAATCCGTTTTTGGTTTTCAACAGAATTCAGATTTCTTTTACCTATTATCCCCGCGTTCCTTTCGATAATAATTCTGTTTTTGATTTTAACAGTAACCGAAATAACATTTTACCGATGAATAGTTTTGGAACAGATATTCCTCACTTCGTAAATTTTGGAAATTAAATGTATTTGAGCTAAATTTTTATAACTGTAAAGGAAGTTTTTAAAAGATCAATTGAATGTTGGCTTTGTCTTTATTAAAAATATAAATGCAATTTTTATTCAATAGTGATTTGTTCTTATTTATTCTCATGCCAATATGTTAAGTTCTTTAAAATGAATCTGTTTGGAGAAATCGTAGTTTTACTACAATTTTAAAGTTTTAATATAAATTTATATTTACTAGCATATTTTTATCTAACTTAGGTGACATAATAGCAAATAAAAAGCACAAAATATTATGAAAAACACCTCAAATTCTGATAAAGTTTCAGAAAACCATATTTCGGGCATCAACCGTGTGGTAAAACTGGAAATTGTGGTTGAGGGCAAAGTTGTCAATCACTTTAAACACTTTCGTTTGCAACAGAGTGCAAGACAGCACCATGATTTTGAACTGGTATTGGCTCATGATTCTTTAGGCGAAGCACAAAATCACAACCTTGAACAGGCCCAAAAGTTTTTAGGAAAAAGAATCACTGTTGTTTTTAAATATAAAGATGCTGAAAGCGAGAGTCCCGAAAGAACATTTGTAGGTCTCATTACCAAAGTGGCATTCAGCCAGGAAAAGATGAGTCTGGGAAATATCATTTTAAAAGGAAAAAGTCCCACAATTCTGATGGATTCTGCTCCACATACCCAAAGTTTCGGAGGAGACCAGCTGGTGAATACCAATATTATTGCCAACCGGATTATCAAGGAAACTTTAGGTTCAAACAAATTCGATTTCAGGATAGACACCCAAAACAAAAGTTACATCAATTACAGTTCACAGTATAACGAAACCCATTACAATTACCTTACAAGGATTGCAGAAGCCTACGGAGAACAGTTCTATTATGACGGTGAAATCCTTCATTTCGGAAAGCTGCCATCCTCTGAAAAACCTATCCAGCTAATCTATGGCAGCAATGTAAATGATGTAAATGTTGAGCTGAAAGCCGTTCACACCAAACCGGAATACTTTGGCTATAACAGCAGCAACCATACTAAAATGGTGGGTGCTGATGATCGTATACAACATTTGGGAGAATTATCTTCTAAGGCCTATGAACTGAATGACAGTATTTTCACAACACGATCACTGACTCCTACTCCTATCAATGCCAATATGTTCCGTGATGTGGATGATTCTCAAAAGAGCGCAAGAGGAAGTAAGGCAGTAGAGGTTTTTACCGTTTCAGGACAGACCACAGTACCGTTCCTGTATATTGGCTGTGTTGCAGACCTGGCCATGAGAAAGACCAGCAGTAATGAAACTTCGCATTTTACAACGCTTATGATTACAGAAGTGAGCCACGAAGTTGATGCAAGAGGATATTATACCGGACGTTTTGAAGCCATCGCTGAAGGTACCGGTTTTATGCCAAAACCTGATTTTGAAATGCCTAAAGCTGAACCGCAGGTGGCAACCGTTATATCCAATGTGGATCCATTGAATCAGGGCAGAATACAGGTCCGGTTTGACTGGCAGGTAAATGATACCACCCACTTTATCAGAATGATGAGCCCTGATGCAGGGGGAACAGATGCTATCACACAAAACAGGGGATTTGTAGCCGTTCCTGAGATTGGCGACCAGGTTATGGTGGGATTTGAATACCACAACCCCGATTTTCCGTTTGCCATGGGTGGAATGTTTCATGGGAAAGTAGGTCTGGGCGGTGGCGTGGACAATCATTTGAAATCTATACAGACAAGAAGCGGTATTAAGGTTTTAATGAACGATGCCGATAAAAGTGTAACCATCAAAGATCCAAGCGGAAATACTTATTTTATGGATGGTCAGGGTAATATTCACGTTACTGCACCTAAGAATATGACCTTTACTGCAGGAGAAGACATGCAGATTTCCGTAGGAAGGAATATGACTACTAAAGTTGGGCAGGACAGCAGCCTGAATATCGGAAATGACCTCACCGAATCTATCACCAAGAGATACACTCAGACTTCTGAAAACAAAAACATTACCGTTAAGCAGGATCAAACAGAAAGCACCGGTAATAAATTCAAAAGCACTTCCGGAGAAGCCGATATACAGACCTCTAAAGGTGATTTAAAGCTAAGAGGATCATCATTGGCCGTATTCCAGGGAGGAAAAGACGTTAAAGTAAGTAAAGGCTAAATCTATTACGGGTAATGAAAATTTATTTTCATCATTGCCCATGAATATGATTCCGGCCTTGACAATTGAATCCAATCCAAAACAGTAATACATGGAAGATCAGAATACTTCAGCGCACGATCAGAAACTTTCTGAAAAAAGAGCAGAAAAAGAAAAAAAATCCAATGGCGATTCTCCTTCAGAAAAAAGAGAAATGGTAATGCATGGAGCCACGTTGAAGTGTCCCTATGCTCAGGCGCCAGGAGAACTGAAAGTAACCTCAAATGAAATAAACCTTCAGGATAAGATATTTGCAACAAAGGGCGACGGAAACAATATGGTCAACCTTCAATTCAAAGGAAACTGCGGGCATCCAAAATGGCCGGCAAGAAATATGTCTCCTCCTCCCTGTATGAGCGTTATAAAATTAAGTCCATGGCAAAATTTAGGGAGTACTACTATTCAAAAACAAACGACTCTTGTGAAAGAATCTTTTATCTATTGTAATCCTGAATTTAATTCGGCCATAGCAAAACCTATTCCTATGGTGGAGCAGGCTTTAACACCAGAGGATAATATTTATACCGTTTCTGTTTATTATAATGATGTAAAAATTGATCCTGAATCTTTCGTATTTATTTCCCCGGAACCAGCAATGCCGAAAATAAGAATTGAAGTTTTTATAGGAAAGGATTGTATACATAAAAGTTTAAGGTTTAGATTAAAGACAGCATTTAAGTTTGAGGCAAGTGCACCGCTCTATAACAGAAACGACGTTGATTATTTCCCTGCAAGATCTGATGGGGGGGACGCTTATATGATCGCCAATAAAGGAAAAACCAAATGGGATGTTGATTTTCGTGGGTTATTTAGAGGAGGTACTGCAACTGTGGAGATGTGGAATGAAGCTAAAACTTCTATTTTAAGTACTTTCCAGTTTTATATAAGAGGAAAAAATCCTACGAAGGAAACTGTGAAAAAATATATGAATGATAAGGGATATTTAAAATATTGGCCAGTATATAGAATGATTCTTCACGAATCAGGTAGCGAATTTCATCCAGTTGTAAGACAATTTTGGGATCCCGAGTTTGTAGGGAAAGGAAAAAACAGAAAAGAAGCTGTATACGGTCCTTCTGGAAGGGTATTTGAAAGTAAAGGAATACCAAACTACGGAGAACCAGATGGTTGGGGAATATGTCAAATAGATTTCAGTTATGAAAAAAGAAAAAAAACGGATCAAGATTATATTTCAAGAATAAACAAGAACCCCAATTATATTTGGAATTGGAAGGAAAACTTATCCATAAAGATGGACAAAAAGATTTCGGACAAGTTAGACGCGGCTAAAGATTATTTGGAAAAATTATTAAAAAAAAGCAATTATTTAGTAAAACCAACTGAGCAAGAAGAAGGAAACCTCACCTATAAGTGGTGCCCAACAACTATTCCAGAACTTTCATATTTAAATAAATATATGCCACAAAAAGCTGATAATTCTTCTGTTAAATCCTTGTTAGATGCTGAATTTATAAAACTATATAATGGCGGACATTATATAACGAATATTGATAGCAATGGAAATGCAACTTTTAAAAATTATGAAGAATATAAAGGGATAAAAATTTCTTATGTTGAAAAGATTAGCAATATAACTGAATGAAAAATTACATTTTAATACTAATACTTTTGATTTCCTGTGCGAGAAATCAATCTAAAAGAACCTCAGACAAAGAGGATATCAATATAGCAAAAATTGATTCTACGGAAATTGGTGGTAAAATATCGGCGTCTTCCAAGAAGCAAAGTATGCAAAAATATGTAGATACATTGAGTATTCCTTTGCAATATGTGGTAACCATTCCGTTGAAAGTCAATAAAAAAAAGATGGACATTCGGTTGCGACTTTCGAAGTCTGAAGATTTGGCAGGACGAAAAAATTATACCATTCCTGAAATACAGGAAGACACCAATGGCTTTTTACCTAAGTCTGCCTACGAATGTATAGAAGGAACAGTTGAACTTCAGCATTGGCAAGTGATCAATAAGAGTTCATATTATGATACTTATGATTATTATAAGGATAAAGATTTTAAAGAAAATGATTTTGTAAGTAAGAAAAAAATGATTTTTCGGAATGAAGACTACAATTTTATATCAGTAACAGATGTGGATAATGATGGATATGAAGACCTTCTTATCCTCGATCTTGCAAGCTCTATGAGAGACAATGATATGTATCAATTTTACAAATGGTCTGAAAAAGAAAACAGATTTATATTTATGCCAGATTTTTTCGATAAAGCCCCTTTCTATGGATGGGACAAAACAGGAAAATATCTAATAACAGGAGTGAGTGATACTAGAGAAAGAAAGCTTTTTAAAAATAAAATTGTTGGAGACAAACTGAAAACCATTGATCAATGTACAGAATATGCAGTATCAGATAAATTTTGTTGGTAGATCAATATTTTCAAACATTTAGAAAAAAGCATAAAACAGTAATTATACAGAAGATGAATTAGCAATATATCATATAAAAAATGAAAAGCTTAGCAACCAGTTTTATAGTATCATTTTTCATTCCTGTTTGCGGGCAAAAAACTGTTCCTGACAGTTTGAAAATCTATTATCAGGATTCATTGATTGTCAATAAGAATTTTAAAGACGGAACAATGTCAACTAAACTTACCATACAAGTGATTAATCCCTGCAACTCTGAAAAAGAAAGGTTTGACGGAGCTGTAACAATCATCAGTGCCGCTGTTAAAAACAAAAACTACAGCGACAGTATCGTTTATCATTACCCCTATGCACAATCCGGTCTCATCAATTTAAAAACCAATAATATATCTTATTATAACATCAATAAACGTCAGGCAGTCTTCATACCTTTTACGTATTGTGGGAACTGGGATAATGATACAAAGGTCTCCTAAATTATATTGTATAACCATAAAAAATATCTGTATGACATCAAATACTATTGCGGAGAAGACAATACATGTAAGATCAATGGTAATCTGAACATTACATTAAAAGACCTGCTCACAAAGTTAAAGGCACAAGTACTTAAAGACTTGAAAACAAAGTATATCCAATCAGATGATTTCAATAATTAGCTCAAAATTAAATGGCATGAGTGAAGAACAGCAAAAAGACGACTATTCAGCAAATCCCAATCAAAAGGTTTATGATATACCCCACCAGGTAGATCATGAAGTGAATGTTGTGAAAATATATTTTGCGAAACAAGTTCCTAAAATGACCTGGGAAAAGAAAGAAGAAACCTATGCTATTAAAAGCGGTGGGCTGGTATCTGATGTGAAAAAGAAGTATGAAAAAAAAGAAAGAAGAAACATTCAGGCCGATAAGGAAGATTCTGTAAAATTAAAAGCCAAAGAAGAAGTAAAGATTACCTGGGAAGAGGAAGTACAGGAAATGAAAGACGGTAAGCCTGTCGTTGAATATGAAGAAATAGATAAAACTATCGTTAAAAAGAAAGTATGGGTCGTAGCAGAATGCCAGGGAACTACCGGAAAGCTCTCTGTGGAGATTCATGAAAATAAATTGCAAAACGCAGAAAACGTCTATGAAAATTCTGTAAAGTTTTTAGATGGTGAGACGGAGAAAAGTACTGTTGAATTCACGATCAACGGAACACTGGTGTATGCTAAAGAAATAACACTGCGTCCCAAAAGTGATCCGGATCTAAAGAAATTGATAGAGAAATTTAGTAAAAGAGCAGATGTAAACGCCTTTTTATATTTCAAAGCTGAAGTAACAGGGACAGAAGATGAAATCAAATTTCCAGATGATACACATGAGTTTTTAAATAAAGAAAGCGAAAGGTTTGAGATTATAGGAACTCCTTGCTACTGTAAAAGAGATGTCACAGTGGATGAGATGATAGATTTAATTTATCACTTAAGGGACAAGCAAAATTATAAATCAAAAAGAGATTCATTTTTCACTAGTGGCAAAGAAAAAATAATTGCTATTGGTATTACCAGCGGAAAGATCTCTGAAAACAGAGATAAAATAAAATTATTTACAGATGAAATGAATGCGATGTTTAAGAAATTCGAAATTAAAACATGCAAAAGAAAAATTCATTTTCTAGGTCAAATGTATCTGGAAACCATAAGTTTCACCTATACCTATGAAAGCAGGGACTCTGTACCGGATAATTATAAAGGGGGTGTCGCTTTCCAGGGAAGGGGAATGAAACAGATAACTCATGATTATAATTATCTTGCCTATTATGACTATGTTAATAGCACTACCCATTATGACACTTATATAGATTTCAGATCAGGCTACGAAAGTGTTGGTGAGTGTGTGAAAAACAGACCCAAAGCTCGTGAAAAAGGGCTGGATGAAGCCTTTTATGAAGGATTAAAAACATATGCTAAAAACATTTCTGAAAATTTATTTCATGCTTTTAATTCTGCCGGCTGGTATTCTACCATTTATAAAACCGCTACTATTAAGGCGATGGATAATGGATTAGAGGACTCTGATGTTGAAAAAGTAACAACGGCTATTAATGGAGGTCAAACTAATATAGCCGAAAGAAAGAATTATACCAAATGGACTAAAGAATTTTTTAAATACGATACAGAATGCGTAAACAAATAATATACCTGTTTTTCATCCTTTTTTATTCTTTGCAAAGTTGCCAGAGCATTTCAGTGAGTAACGATATTCCGGTTTTACAGAATAAGAAAAAAATAGGATTTATCAACCAAGTAACCGATGTCAAATGCGATAGTTGCTATGCTTTAAGAACGGTAAAAATTCATAACAAAAATCTTATATTTAAAATACCTGTCTCTTTGAATAATATTAATAATAAGAACATTTTTCAGGAAGATTATGAACTTTTATTAGATCAGTCGGTAAACGGACTATCGATCAAATATAATAGTCTTAATAATTCTGATTCATACATTTTTAAGATTAAAAAAAATAAAAACAATATTGCCATTACTCGGATAAACAAGGGGAGTTCCTCGGTTAATCATCATAAAATTGCCAAAGACGACTATGTTGATTATCCGGCAACTTCAATATGTGAAAAAGAAACCAATCATGTATTGTCATATAACCGGGAAATTAATCTGAATAACTATTTTATAAATTCTGATACAAATTGTTTTCTCTGCCCCTCAAAATATAGTGTACAGGAATGTTTAGAAAAGAAAAAAACGAATACTAAGTTTAACTGGAAGTAACAAGTTATAAATGAGTGAAAAATTATGGAGCCAGTATTTCCTATAGATGTTAAATTAAACCTTTTAGAGGGAAAGAAGTTTTATCGCTTTTCCTACAATGAATATACCACCATCAACGGAAAAACGCATAGAAGCGAGCTCAACAAAAATTTTCATGTCACGCTGAGGTGTTTAGAAAAAGAAAAATTTGAATATCATATCGAAATTTTTGACAGAATTCATCGCGATAAAGAACTGTCACTGTCCGAAAAAGATTTTTTAGCAAGGATTGCAGAGATCAATGATGATGTAGTGCTTATAACGGACCCATATGTCCGTTTAAAAAACGTAGAGGAATTGTCAGTTCTTCAGGATAAAGTGGAAAAAACGGTAGAAAAGCTCTCCCGATCCTATGTAGGCAAAAAGACTGAAGATTTTTATACGTTTTTAAAAGAATTTTACCAGAATGAAAATTTAGTCAGTAAAGACTTTTTAAAAAATAATCATTTTGGAATGGTCCTTCATAAATTTTATGGAAGGTATGAAAAGGAAGATCAGATAAAGTATACCGTACGCTACCGTAATTTTATGGCCAATACCATAATAGATATAGAAGAGTATGTACAACCGGAGGCCATGCGTTGTGATGATGAATTATTACTGATACAGTATATTGGAAATATTCCTTCAGATAAAAATTGGCAAATGTTTTATGGGGAAATGGAAAGAAAGGAAATAGCTTTCAACAAGGAAACAGATGTTCCAAAACTGGACAAATATAAAGGGCAGATTTTATTGGATTTTAAAACCAAAGAAGTTTTGGAGCATAAACTTACCACAGAATTTTCCCTGGGAGAAAACTACCAAAAGAAAATTATCTATCATATAAAAGAAATAAGCCATGAAGAACTATAAAAGATAAGATGGATGAAGGGTGAAGATCAGTGGAATGAAAAATTAGGAATCTGAACCTTACCTTATTTAGGAAAATGAAATTCAGGATAATCCCCATCAGGAATATAAAAACTCCCGTATTAAAAAAAGAAAATCTTAAAATGGCAACACGTATTACAATAACAGATTCCGGGCAAACTCAAACTTTAAATGGCCCATTGGCTCCGGATACTCCCGATAACTCATTGCAGCGCGTTACTGAAGTTTATTTTGCCAAGAAAACGACAACAGATAACGGAACAAGAGTCAATTTCACAAAAATTGATTCTGCTCATGTACAGCAAGATCATCAGAATCAAAATATTCCATACGATTCCATATTAGGCAAGACGGTTTATCTGATCATAGAGACCAGCAATATGACAGATTTAAGCATAGATGCGGTGATAAGACCTTCAGCAAGTACCATGACAGAAAATACAGATCCATTACAGTTAATGCGTTTTGTGTCTCCTGACCGATATGAAGCACAGAGGCTGTTTACAGTACAGGTAGGAAATTTTGATGCCCTTAACAATAACGGAGGTACACATGATCATTACACTAATTTACGAGCTGACCATAGCAATAAAGCCATTATTAAGCTGCAACTAAGACCTGATGGAAGAGCTGTTTTTGATGACTGGACCAGAAGACTGGCGGATAACAGCATTAATCTGGAAGTAGTGGTAGAAAGAACAGACAATAATCCCTGTGCCTACGGAGATGGGCAGGAAGAAGTAAACGGAGCCGGCATTTTCCTGAATGATGACAGAGGAAGATTCAGAGTGGTCAATAAAAACATCTATACCATCCATCATGGCAGTAATACCTACAATACTTTACAGGTGATCAGTACAAATCCGGAAAAAAGAAGAAGGATTCAGAAAGTCAGGAATGCCCATTCTACTGAAGTGATCTTTTTTTATTATGACCAAAACGATAATGAACACAGGATCTGCGCCAGAACCAAAGAAAGTGTAACCCGAAAAAGAAGAGTCAATACCATTCCACCGCTGGCCCAGAGAGGGACTCTTTTGGATACAATAGATTTCACAGCGAACAGGGCTGCCGGAGAACAGATAGATGCCCATCAGTTACTGGTGTATTCTAACGGAACCCTCGGTGATGGAGCCACCGACAAATGGTACGCCAATCAGGCAGAAAGTGTGGATTTGGTCAATATGGATATTTTAGAGAATGCCGGTGTGGGACCACAAATATTTGAAGCTTTCAATTATAATCAAAATGGAGTCATCATCCGGTATGGTTTTCAGCATACCAGGAGAAGAAGCATCCAGCCGGATTTATTTGCCGGCTTCTTAGGGTCATTGGCACAATTCAGGCAGGAAGGTCACAATCATTATATCGTATCTCAGGGTTTTTCTTATTCTGATGCATCGTGCTATCCCAGTGCGGAGCATGTGAACGGAGAAGCGGGAGATCTGAATTTATTAACCACTCAGCAAAATGGAGTTAATACGATCCTTAGCGCAGCGAATTTTGATTTTGACAATGAGGTCATCCTTCGGAATATTCTTTTTGATTTTGGATTTATATTAGGACGGTCAGAAAATTTTTCCAACGCCTCCAATACCAGTACTGCGGACAATGCCAGTACACGGTTACCTCATACCACCCATACCGCTACCCCAAGACATAATAACCACTTGCATATTCACGGTTTCACCCCAATATCAGATATCTATGCCTAAAATTAATATTGCTTGCTTTAGCCTTCTGTTTTTCCTTTTTTCCTGCTACAGTAAGGCTCAGACAGAAAATAAAGCAACAAGCACAGAAGCACATTCACCAGATAAAGGATCAGTTTTTAACACCAATAAAGCTGATTGTATCAGTCTGCCATTTGGATATTCAGATATTTCAAAACGGATAACCGTAGATTCTATTCTGCCTGCCATACAGGACGAAAATAAATTGAAAGAAATCAATGCATTACAATTTGAAAAACCAATCAAAAAAGATCTTGTATTGCTTCCTGAAGAATACCATGTTTTTCTGCCATTCAGCAATAATGTCAATGAAAAATATGACCAGATTAAAATAGCTTCTCATTTTCTGTGTTATGGAGATTATTCACTGTACTTTATGGCGGTCTATAATACCGTTCGTTATGCCGAACCGTTTATTGAAAAAATGTATTTAGTTTCAACGAAGGACGGCAAGCTGATCGATATGAAAAGAATCTATCTTAATCATCAGAGAGAAATGGGATTTGCCAACTATACCCTGTTTAATATCGATGAAAATTATATCATTTCTCTACAGGATTATGAGTTGACTGAAAGTCCTTTTCAATTGAAATCTTTACAGAAATACCAGATTCTGACCTCCGGAAAATTTACAAGATATTATGATCAAGATGGTCCTTATCAAGATGATGATGAACAGGGCATAGTGAAGAACCATCATAAAGAAGGAAAATGGATAGAAACCAAATCAAATGGATCTTTAGATCTACAAAAATATCTGGAATTTACAGATCCCTATACTTATCTGGAAGCAGAGTATAAAGATGGTTTATCCACCGGAACATGGAAGTTTTACAAATTATTCCAAAAATATAATGAAGAAACCGGAGAAGCCATCTTAAATACAAGAAAAAAAGGACAATTAATATATACTGAAATGTATAGACAAGGGGTATTAGAAAAGCGGGAATTTTATTGATAATAAAATATTTTTTTAAAACTCTTGAAATAAAACTAATTTAGTCTTCACTATTTTCAGAAAGGAATAATGTTTTTTTTGCTTTGTTTAAATGAATCTGCCGTATGAGTGTCATCCGATACCATTGGCCAAAGCACTTATTAAAAAAATGTAAAGGATATTGTCTTTTATTTTTCTTCTGTGAATGGATGTCTTTACCCTTTTTCTATTTTCCTCTTCTCCAATTTCAAAGCACTTTCATAAAAACTTTTTGATTAAAACAAATTTGTTTTAACTATTTGATTAAATTTTATTTTAAAATTATACTTTCTGTTTGTCACTTTCAAATGTGGTACTCTTAGATGTATAAATTTCAATTCCTTGCAAAATATTGTTTTGCAAAAAGTTACATAAATATTCTGAAAAATGAAGGTATGAAACTATTAATATAATAGTGATTTTTTACATCATAATAAATCATAATTAATAAATAAGATGAAAAAACATTAGTAATAATGTATTATATTTGTATCAAACTAAAAACCACTAAATGTTGAATTAATCAAAAATATAATATTTTAGGTCTATTTTTTAGTATGGGGAATGTTTATAAAATCAAAGAGTTAAGGTATGTACCGAGGTGGTTAGTTTTTTTTATTGATATTTCAATTATCTGCTTTTCTATCTTAATTTCATATCTGTTCTTAAAAAGCCTGAAGGTAAAAATTAATTTTACTGAATATCAGACTGCGAAAATATTAACAATTCTTGCCGTTCATATGGCATGCATGTTTTTCTTCAAAACGTATGCAGGAATTATAAGATACTCTACTTTTCTTGATTTTTTTAAAATTGTTAAGTCCTCGATTAGTGCTCTTGTAGTATTACTGGTAATCAATTTTATATCAGATTGGGTTTTGGGTATGCCTGTTTATTTATATCCTGTTCTTTTCTTGTTTTTTTTCATTTCAACTTTTACCATGTTCTTTTTCAGAATGCTTATTAAGCATTTTTTCAGCATGATGATGGATCCTAAATATAAGGGCACTGCATCCAAAGTAAGAATCGCTGTTGTAGGAATAGAAGGCGAATCTGTATCGTTAGCGAATGCTATTATTCATAATCCCGGACATCCTTATCGTTTGGAAGGATTTCTTAGTTCAAGATCAGATTCCAAAAAAGCCATGTTGCTGGGCCGTAAAATTTATAATAAAAAAGAATTTCTTAAAAGGGATCAATGGTTGAAGCAATTTGATGCCGTTTTAATGACAGAAATGATGCCTAAACCGGAAATGGAAGAATGGACGGCTATGGCATTAGATAAAGGATTGAAGGTATTAAAGGCACCTGCCACAAATAAAATGCAGGATAATGGTATTATAGGAGCTGTCCGCCCGCTTCAGATTGAAGATTTACTCAACCGCACACCAATTAAAATTGAAAGTGAGGAGCTAAAAAGCCGTCATTTTAATAATTGCATTTTAATAACCGGAGGAGCAGGATCCATAGGTAGTGAAATTGTAAGACAGGTTGCTCAATTGCATCCGGAACTAATTGTAGTCGTAGATCAGGCTGAATCTCCGTTGTATGAACTGAAACTTGAGCTGATGGAAAGATTTCCCAATCAAAATTTCAAGTTTATATTGGCAGATATTTCAAACAGCCATCGCCTTGAAAAATTATTTGAAGAGTATCGGTTTTCAATAGTATATCATGCAGCAGCCTATAAGCATGTCCCTTTAATAGAAGATAATCCGCATGAAGCTATTTTTGTTAATATTGGGGGAACCAGAAATTTAGCTCTGCTTTCCAAAAAATATAATGTTAACCGTTTTGTGATGGTATCTACTGATAAGGCTGTGAATCCTACCAATGTAATGGGGGCTTCTAAAAGAGCAGCCGAACTATTTGTACAGTCTTTACAGAATTCTCCAGATAATACGACGAGATTCATTACAACCCGTTTTGGAAATGTATTGGGATCTAATGGTTCGGTGATACCACATTTCAAAAAGCAGATTGAAAAGGGTGGTCCGGTCACAATTACTCACCCCGATATCATCCGTTACTTTATGACGATTCCTGAAGCGTGTGAATTGGTACTTCAGGCAGGAACAATGGGGAAAGGAGGTGAGATTTATGTTTTTGATATGGGTAAACCTATTAAAATTTTAGATCTGGCCAAAAGAATGATAAAATTATCAGGCTATACACCTGATGTTGATATTAAAATTGATTTTATTGGTTTAAGACCAGGCGAAAAACTATATGAAGAGTTATTAACAGATAATTCTACTACAATTCCTACGCATCATGAAAAAATTATGATATCCCGGGATCCGTTGATGGAGTTTGAAGATATAGAAATTTTATGCAGGCAAATTATGCGCTCAGCTATTAAAAAAGACGGCTTACAGGTTGTTAAGATATTGAAAGCCATAGTGCCGGAGTTTATCAGTAACAATTCGGAATTTGAAATTCTGGATAAAATTCCTGAGCCTGAAATCTATTAATATAAGATTGAACAAGATGAATTTTAAAAAAAAATAAACAATTATTAGTATTTTATTTATAATCGGAATGAAAATTGCTACAACAAGAATTAATCTAAAATTAGTATAATATATTAAATATGTCTCACGGATTGGTGAGCTTTGTTTTTAAAATAAATATATACGTATTCCGTTCTTTTATTATACCTGTAATAAATCGAACATTAAATTCAGTAGACTTTAAAAAAACATATGAAGAAATCTATTATTCCATATCTGATCCTTTTATCAGTTGCTTTACTATCATGCAAACCCAAGCAAAATATGATATATGTGTCAAAAAACACTATGGAAGAAGAAGTGACCAAAGCAAAGTATCAAGGTTTGCATATCCAGGAAGGTGATGTTCTTCTGATTCTTGTTTCTGCATTGGATGAAATTGCCGTGAAACCATTTAATCTTAATACAGCAAATAAGGTGGGAAATGATACAGGTGCCGGAATCAATCAGTATGCGCAGCCTAGTGAATATTTAGTAAATGACGAAGGATTTATTTATTTTCCTGTGATCGGAAATGTATTCGCCAGAGGTATGACTCAAGTACAACTAAAGCAAGATCTGGAAACCCGTCTTAAAAAATATCTTACAGATCCAATGGTATCCATTAGTCTGAAAAACTTTAATGTAAGTATTTTGGGGGAAGTGAAGAATCCGGGTCAAAAGGAAAGTGTTTCTCAAAAGATTAATATTTTTCAGGCACTGGGTCTCGCAGGTGATATGACAGATTATGGTGACCGAACGAAAGTGAAACTTATCCGTACAGGGGATGATGGGGTTGACCAGATTGTTAATATAGATATTACCAGATCAGATATTGTAAATTCACCTTATTATTATATGAAGCAAAATGATATTCTATATGTGCAGCCAGATCAAAATAAACAGGTTCTGGCAAACACTAATCCGAATAGGGCCCTTACATTCCAGATTATTGGTGCATTATTAACGGCAGGTACTCTTATTATTGCTTTAACAAGAAAATAGAATATGCATCAGATAGAATTTCAGGCAAAGGAAGAGAAATTGGATTTAAGAAAAGCCATCTCAAAATACCTATACAAATGGCCGTGGTTTATTGCCTCTATTTTGGTTTTTGTAATAGGTGCTTATATTTATCTTAGATATACTGTCCCTCAATATCAGTCAAAGACTACACTAAAGTTTGATAAAAAGCAAACGGATCTTTCCTCAGCTTTGTCTGATCTCGATAATCTTGGGATCGGTTTAGGCAATTCTGATGAACTTAAAAGTGAAGCTGCCGTTGTCAGCTCACGGCCTATACTTATGCAGGTCGTAAAAAATCTTAATCTTAACGTTGAATACTTCAATGCAGGAGATATTAAAGATTCACAGCTGTTTGCCATTGCTCCTATTACTGCAAAAATATTAACCTACAATAATAAAAAATTTGTATCGTCTCAATATGAAGTTATCAATGTAAAGGATGATCAGTTTACACTTACGAGTGAGAAGCAGGGAAGTACAATTACCGGTAGATTTAATATTCCTTTAAAGTTGGAATTTGGAACGGTATTACTACAAAGAAATCGTTCTGTTGCTTTTGGATCAAAATATAAAATTATTTTCTGGAATCCAATTGAGAAGGTAAAGAAACTGGAAAAAACAATAGAGGTAAACTTACCGGATGAAAAAGCGATGCTAATGGATATTAGCCTCATTGCATCCCTTCCTGAGAAGTCGGAGGCTATTCTTAATGAGGTGACTAGACAATATAATTTGGATGGTCAGAGAGACAAAAATTTACAGGCTCAGAATACCCAAGAGTTTATCGATAAAAGATTGGAAGTTATTACTAAAGATCTTTCCGGGGTAGAAAACCAGAAGGAAGATTTCCAGAACCGAAATCGTATTGTAGATTTACAAGCACAGGCAGAACTAGCTCTTCAGAATACTAGTGAAAATACAAAGTCACTTCTTCTTCAGCAAACTCAGCTTGATCTCTTAAACTCCCTTACTTCAGAAGCTTCAAAGAATAACAACCAGCTCATGCCTTCCAATCTTGGGCTGAACCCATCGCTGGAACAGTCTATTTCTCAGTATAATTCACTTTTGATTACTAGAAATAAGACTTTAAAACAGGCAACCAATGAAAACCCGGCTGTCATAGAGATGAACAGGGAAATCGGTGCATTGAAGGAGATTATCCGTGATAACATCCGTCAGCAAAAAGAAACGGTAAAAGCGGGAATTGCTCAATTGCAAAATCAGATTACAACAAGTAATTCTATGATAGAAAAGGTTCCCGGACAATCTAAAGTATACAGGGGAATTGAACGACAGCAAAATCTTAAAGAACAGCTGTTTTTATTCTTATTGCAGAAAAGAGAAGAAAATGCAATTAATCTATCGGTAGATGTACCGAAAGCTAAAATTGTAAATCCTGCGTTTACATTAGATACGCCGGTATCCCCTAAAAAAGATATTATTTTTCTAGGAGCTTTTTTTCTTGGAATATTAATTCCTTTTGCCATTTTATATCTATTGTTTATGCTGGATGATAAAATCTACAGCAGAGATGATATTAAAGAGCGTTCCAATTTGGGCGTCCTTGTGGATATACCATCACTTAAAGATAATGAAAACCATTTGGTACAGAAAAATGACTTTTCAGAACTTGCAGAAGCATTCAGAGTACTTGTTTCCAATCTTAAATTTGTTTTGCCGGTAAAAGATTCTGCCAAGGTTATTATGGTAAGCTCTTCAGTAAAAGGAGAGGGGAAAACTCTTGTATCTGTTAATCTTGCCCTTACATTAGCGAATAAAAATGGTAGAGCTCTTTTGATAGGATCAGATATCCGTAATCCACAAATTCAGCGATATGACAGTGAACCTACCAAAAGAAAAGGTCTTACAGAATTTTTATATGATGAATCGGTGAATGTAGAAGAGCTTATTCATACATCAACTACCAATCCTTTCTGTGATGTCATTTATGCAGGAGCAATTCCACCAAATCCTCAGGAGCTACTTTCTAATGGAAGGTACCAGAAACTCATTGAGCAGATGTCATCTCAGTATACTTATATTATTATTGACTCGGCTCCGCTGATGCTGGTTTCAGATACCCTTAGTATTGCTGATACTGCCGATGCGACTTTATATGTAGTGAGATCAGGAGTATCAAGAAACATACTATTGGATTTTGCTAACGATCTGGTAAGGGATAATAAACTCTCTAATGTATCATTTGTTATTAATGATGTTTCAAAACGCGCAGGAGGATATGGGTATAATTACAGTTATGGTTATGGCTACAGCAATGCCACAAAAGAAAGTTGGTGGAAAAAAATCTTTAAATCTTAGAAATGCATAAAATTTTAATAACAGGGGGAGCAGGATTTATCGGTTCCAACTTGACAGAATACTTTTTAAACAAAGGACACGATGTAGTTTGCCTGGATAATTTTGCAACAGGGCACCGTCATAATATTGAGCCTTTCCTTAATAATCCAAATTATCAACTGATTGAGGGAGATATTCGTGATCTGGAGACTTGCCAGAAAGCAGTGGAAAATGTTGATTATATTCTGCATCAAGCCGCTTTAGGATCTGTTCCTAGGTCTATTAAAGATCCTGCTACAAGCAATGATGTGAATGTTTCAGGATTTTTAAATATGCTGATTGCAGCACGGGATGCGAAAGTAAAACGTTTTGTATACGCTGCTTCATCATCAACTTATGGTGACTCTGCCTCGTTACCAAAGGTGGAAGATATTATCGGAAAGCCACTATCACCGTATGCTATTACCAAATATGTCAATGAGCTTTATGCTGATGTTTTTGGAAAAACTTATGGGATGGAATGTATCGGTTTGAGATATTTCAATGTATTTGGTCGAAGACAGGATCCTAACGGAGCTTATGCTGCCGTAATCCCATTATTTATAAAGCAATTAATCAATCATGAATCTCCGAAAATTAATGGGACCGGAGATTATTCCCGTGATTTCACTTACATAGATAATGTCATTCAGATGAATGAGCTGGCTATGCTGACTGAGAATCCTGAAGCAGTTAATACAGTTTATAATACAGCAGTGGGTGATCGTACGACACTAAATGATCTGATCGGGTATCTTAAAAAATATTTAAGTGAATTCGACAGAGAAATTGCAGGCATTGATGCGATCCACGGCCCGAACCGTGTCGGAGACATTCCGCATTCATTAGCCTCGGTAGAAAAAGCAGAAAAATTATTAGGATATAAACCAAGCCATACTATAGAAAAAGGTTTACAAGAAGCCATTAGCTGGTACTGGGAAAACTTAAAGTAAATATTTTTAAATTGAATCTTTGTGGAAAAACAATATAAAATTGCCGTTATCGGATTAGGGTATGTAGGTCTTCCTTTAGCCCGATTATTTGCAACCCAATATCCGGTTGTAGGTTTTGATATCAATAAGAAAAGAATTGAGGAACTGAATACAGGGGTAGACAGTACTCTGGAAGTAGAAAATGAGATCTTAAAATCTGTACTGCTGCAGGATAATCCTTTAAGCAGCGATACTGAAAAGGGACTATACTGCTCTTATGATATTAATAATATTCAGGATGCAAACATTTACGTTATTACAGTTCCGACTCCGGTTGATAAAAATAACCGTCCTGATCTTACACCCCTTTATAAAGCCTCAGAAACTGTAGGTAAGGTATTGTCTAAAGGCGATATTGTTATTTACGAATCTACTGTATATCCAGGTGCTACTGAAGAAGAATGTATTCCTGTTCTTGAAAAAGTGTCAGGATTGAAATTCAACGAAGATTTCTTTGCAGGATACTCTCCGGAGCGTATTAATCCGGGGGATAAAGAGCATACCGTAGAGAAGATCCTGAAGGTGACTTCAGGTTCAACACCGGAAATTGGTGAAAAAGTAGATCAATTATATAAATCTGTGATTATTGCAGGTACTCATTTGGCTCCTACGATTAAGGTAGCAGAAGCAGCCAAGGTAATTGAGAATTCACAGAGAGACATTAATATTGCCTTCGTTAATGAACTGGCAAAAATCTTTAATATTTTAGATATTGATACCCATGCAGTATTGGAAGCTGCAGGTACCAAATGGAACTTTTTACCCTTCAAACCAGGATTGGTGGGCGGACACTGTATCGGAGTAGATCCTTATTACCTTGCCCAGAAAGCACAGGAAAACGGTTATCATCCGGAAATTATACTGGCAGGACGCCGTCTGAATGATTCCATGGGACAGTATGTAGCTTCCCAGTTGGTAAAAACAATGATTAAACGTAAGGTAGCCATCAATGGTGCCAGAGTTTTAAACTTGGGAATAACCTTTAAAGAGAATTGCCCGGATGTCCGTAATACCAAAGCCGTGGATGTGATCCATGGTCTTGAGGATTATGCTTTAAACGTTACTACTTTCGATCCTTGGGCAAATCCTGAAGAAGTGAAACATGAGTATAACCTGAATGTTGTCAATGAAATTCCGGATGAAAAGTTTGATGCGGTTATCTTGACAGTAGCACATCAGGAATTCACAAATATAGATCTGAAAAACTATCTGAAGGAAGGAGGTGTGATTTATGACGTAAAAGGAGTCCTGAAAGAATGTGATTCTAAATTATAACTATTTGTTTGCTTAAAATTATGAAGAAAAAACATCTAATTGTTTTTGGAACCAGACCAGAAGCTATTAAAATGGCTCCTTTGGTAAAAGAATTTCAAAGAGAAGAATCATTCGACACTAAAGTTTGTGTTACAGCTCAGCATAGAGAGATGTTAGATCAGGTTTTAAGTTTTTTTGATATCAAACCAGATTATGATTTGAATTTAATGAAGCCCGGTCAGAACTTATATAATTTAACGGCTGATATTATCACTGGAATGAAATCTGTTTTAGAAGATTTTAATCCCGATTATGTTTATGTACATGGAGATACAACGACAACAATGGCGACCAGTATTGCAAGTTTTTATTCTGGAGCCAAAGTGTGCCATGTAGAAGCCGGACTAAGAACACATGACAAAAGATCTCCATTTCCGGAAGAAATTAACCGCCAGGTTGCGGGACGTATCGCTGATTATCATTTTGCCCCGACAGAACAATCAAAGCATAACTTATTAGCAGAGAATACCGAAGAAGAAAATATATTGGTTACCGGAAATACTGTGATAGATGCATTGTTCTATAGTTCAGCAAAGGTTGAAAATATAGAGAATAAGGAAATAGAAGCACTTAGAACAAGTGTAGACCTGTCCAAAAAAATTATACTTGTTACAGGACATAGAAGAGAAAATCATGGGCAGGGATTTATTAATATTTGCGAAGCATTAAAAGAGATAGCTCTCAAAAATTCAGATGTTCAGATTATTTATCCGGTACATCTGAATCCCAATGTAAAAGGCCCTGTGTATGAAATTTTATCTGAAATTGATAATGTACTACTGATAGAGCCTTTGGCATATCCTGCTTTTGTATGGTTAATGAACCAGTCTTATATGATCATTACTGATTCCGGAGGTATACAGGAGGAAGCTCCAAGCTTGGGAAAACCAGTATTGGTGATGCGTGATACCACAGAAAGGCCGGAGGCTGTTGATGCAGGTACGGTGATTCTGGTAGGTACAGATAAAAATAAAATTGTTTCAGAGGCGCAAAGTTTGTTAAATGATACCGTACGTTATCAATCTATGAGGGAATTGCATAATCCTTATGGTGACGGAACAGCATGTGAACGCATTATGAATTTTATAAAAAGTAAATAAATGAATATATCTTCTGTGCTTAAAAAGAAGATGTTTAAAGAAACTTTAACCTATTCCATAGGAAGCTTTGGTTCAAAGATTCTTTCATTTTTATTAGTTCCTTTTTACACCTATTTCCTCACCAAAAAAGAATTGGGAGAATATGACTTACTGCTTACCACAATAAGTCTTTTTGCGCCACTAGTTTCATTACAAATTTCTGATGCAACGTACAGATGGTTAATTGATAAAGAATATATCAGTGAAAACGACAAGGCAAAAATTATGACCAATTCAATCATAACATTGTGTATAGGTTATCTTATTTTTTGCATCGGTTTTTCAATTTATGTCTTTTTTAATAGCTTTCAGTACCAGGGATATTTTATAATACTGATTTTTCTCAATTGTTTACTGCCTTTATTACAGAGTATTTTAAGAGGGCAAGGGAATACAAAACAATTTGCGATAAACGGAATCTTAACTACTTTTTTGATCG
Source organism: Chryseobacterium sp. W4I1 (assembly GCF_030816115.1). Taxonomy (NCBI): domain Bacteria; kingdom Pseudomonadati; phylum Bacteroidota; class Flavobacteriia; order Flavobacteriales; family Weeksellaceae; genus Chryseobacterium; species Chryseobacterium sp. W4I1. The sequence goes on along the minus strand of NZ_JAUSXQ010000001.1, from coordinate 2,109,903 downwards.
TAGTTTTTAATATCATTTTCATCTATTTATTAAAATTAAATGTTGAAGGTGTTTTTATTGCCAATATTGTAGCTTATGCAGTTGCATGTATTATGATTTTTTATAAAGTAAAAATAATTCAGTATTTCAAATTTGAATATTGGGATCCTAAGCTTATAAAATCAATGGCATCTTATTCTTTGCCTCTGATTCCTAATTTGATGAGTTGGTGGGCCATATCATCTGCAAGTAAGTTTATCATACTGCATTATATGGGTGCTGAAGGAAATGGGCTATACGCCGTAGCAAGCCGTTTTCCAGCCTTGCTTTTAGTGATCAATTCTGTTTTACTGTTGCCTTTACAAGACAGGATTTTAAAGGAGAAAGATGATACCACTTTTAATAGATTGCTGGAAAAGTTCATCATGTTTGAAATAACCTTAGCTTTTATCCTAGGAGTAATATCTCCTTTTATGACTAAAATACTGGTTTCAAAAGAGTATTTTGAATCTTGGCAATACATGCCTTATTTATATTTAGGAGTTGGATTCAATGCAATTGCTGGTTTTCTAGGGTTAAAATATCAGAAGGAAAAAAATACATTAAAAATAACAATTACATCTTTATTAGGAGCAATTATTTCAATTATATGTAGTATAATTCTCATACAATCTTTAGGATTACAGGGTATTTCGATTTCATTCCTACTTGGATTCTATTTTATGTTTGTGCTTAGATTCTGGGATATATTAAAATCTGAAAAAAAACAGATAAGAATTAAAAAACTTTGTTTAATTACATCTGTATTAGTTATTATTATAGTAATAAATCATTTTATAAAATATTATATTTCATGAATATATCAATAAAAGGAGCATATGGCGATAGTAATTTTGGTGATGATTTATTGATGATCGTATTTGAAGATTTCATTCATGCCAATATCAAAAACAGATCACTGAATTTTATAGGATCTGAAAATAATTATGTCTCAAAATTTTTAAATGATTCTTCATATAATAATGGTCAAAAAGATGATCTGTTAGTTTATGGTGGTGGAACGCAATTTTTTTCTTTTATAGAAAAATCTACTTTGAGAACTAAGCTGAAGAATAATATCTCCAATAACCCTGTTAAAATATTAAAAAAGGTATTCCAGAAAATAAGTCCTAATAATGAAGCTGTAATTAAAAGTGAAAAAGCTTTTCTGGGTTTTGGATTAGGTCCTTTTAATAATAATATTCAGGCTATAGAATTTGCAAAGAATCAATTAAAAGATTCACTTTTTACCGGAGTCAGAGATCAGGTTTCTTTTGGGTATTGCAATGATTGGAATATCAAATCATTTTTAGGAGCTGATGTGGTATTCTCGTCCTATTTTCATAAATATGTTCAAAATGTCCCACAGACTATTGGCTCAAATAAAATAGGAATTATTGTAAGAGACTGGGACTGGAAGAACAGTCCTGCGGATTATCAGGATCAGCTGATTAATTTTGTAAGTTCAAATCCGCATCTTGACGTTACATTTATTGTATTCGCAAAAGATAAAGATCCAAAATGGATGAAAAGGATCCAAAATTATAAAAGTATAGTCTGGAATCCTGAAGCAATGGAGATTAATGATTTTATAAAAATTTTAAATTCATTTTCTACATTTATTACGGCACGTTATCATGGAGCAATAATTGCCGGCTTGTTAGGGAAAAAAGTAATCTGCGTTGAAATAGAACCTAAATTAAGGATACTTACAGAGCAAATTCCATCATTTGCCCTATGGGATGATAGTTTTAATATCGATAAGCTTAATGATTTAATAGAATTGGATTTAGAAAATAATCATCAGAAGTATATAGAAGATCTTAGATCGAAAGCAGACAATATGTTGAATCAATTTGTAAAAATATATAATAGCAAATTTAATGGAGAATAAAGAAATTGTAATTGTTCATAAAACCTGTGTTTCAGATTACCCTCCTTTATTGGCTTTTATAAAGTATCTGAATAAAAACGGTTATAGAATACATCTTGTTTTAGGTTTTGAAAAAGGAAACTTAATAGAGGAACTTAATAGTCTTTGTGATAAAGTTCATTTAACCAATATAAAGCCTTCTTCCAACAAGTTTTTATACTGGTTTAAAATCAGAAAAACTTTTTGGAAAATTATAAATGAAAATCAGTACAAGGACAAATTAATTTGGATTCCGGCAGCGGATACTACATTGGCTTTAGGCCAAAAACTATTGTCATTAAATTATGTGCTTAATTTATATGAGCTTTTTGATTATGCTCCGAGGTACATAAAAGGTCTTGAAAAATATGCGAAAAATGCAAAGCTGGTAATTTGTTCGAATTTAGACAGAGCCAACATACTTCGGGTTTGGTGGAAACTAAGCAAAACTCCGGACGTTATTCTAAATAAAC